>JAXMGO010000036.1:0-30272 GCA_046347255.1 Steroidobacteraceae bacterium | reverse complement strand
TCGCGGTGATGCCGCCCATGGCGCTCACCGTCGAGGCCAGCACCCAGGCACCGAGCCCGACCAGCACCAGCGAGGCGCCGCCGGCGGAAACCGCCAGCGTAGCGGCGGTGGCCACGGCCGCCGCCGCCACGGACAGCGTCATCCGTGCCGGCAGTCCGCGCCAGCGATGCGCCAGGTCGGCCAGCCAGCCGCCGGCGAGCGAGCCCGCGATGCCCGCGGCCGCCGTGATGACGCCGAAGGCGACACCGACGGTGTCCGAGCTCCACGCGTAGCGTCGCGACAGCGCGGTCGGCACCCACGAGACCAGGCCATAGTCGCCGATCGAGAGCATAGCCATGCCGCCGTACAGCGGCAGCAGCCGGCGCCAGTCGGTGACGAAGTGATCGATCGCCGCGCGGATGCCGACGGCCTCGACCCTGCCGGGCGTCGGTTCGACAGTTGTCAGCAGCAGCAGCGGCGCGGCGAGACCGGCGAGCCCAACGCCGACCAGCACGAAACGCCACGGCGCCAGATCCCCGATCAGCGGGAGCGAAGCGAAGGTGCCGGCCTTGGCGGTGGCGAGCAGCACGCCGCCGACGGTGATCCCGAGCGGCCCGCCCACCACCGTCGCGAACACGAACACGCCCAGCGGCAGCCCGCGGCGCGCCGCCGGGAAGCCGTCCATGATCATCGACACGGCGGACGGAATCAGCGTCGCCTCGCCGATACCAAGCAGGACGCGGCCGGCGAGGAAGGTCGCACCGTTCGGTGCGAGACCGGAGAGCACGGTGGCGGCGCACCACAGCACGACGCCCGCCAGCAGCAGCGCCTTGCGCCGGCCGCGGTCCGCGATGCGTCCGCAGGCGAGGCTCGCGAACACGTAGATCAGCGTGAACGCCGGGCCCTGCAGCAGTCCCACGGCCGAGTCCGTCAGGCCCAGCCCGCCACGCAGGTCGTCGACCAGCACGCTGAGGATGAGCCGGTCGGTGTAGGACACCAGCGCCGTCAGCGTCAGGACGGCGACCAGCCACCAGGCGCGTCTCACCGCGAGGCCTTGCGGATCAGCTCGCGGATCGCGTTGGCCACCTTCACGCCAGCCGCGGGATCGACGTACGGCTCGTGCCCCGCCTCGTAGTTCACCAGGACCAGCCGGTCCTTCGGGATGCCGGCCTGCTCGGTGGTGTAGCGGGCCTGCGCCGGCGACATGAGCATGTCGTAGTAGCCGGTCGCCACCAGTGCGTAGAGGTGGTCATTGCGGTTCATCGCCGCCGCCAGCTCCTCCGCATTTGTGGCGTACTTCTTCGGCCGGTAGTCGGCGTCGGTGCCGCCGGTACCGAGCCAGTTGCCGCGATGCTGGTAGTTCCAGTGGGTCAGCAGGTCGCGCCAGTGGATGGCGAAGAAGGGCCGATCCATGCGCACGCCGAGCTTCGCGTGCTCGTTGTCGAGGAACGCGCCGGTGAGCACCGGGAAGAAGCGCCCGAGCGCCGGATCGTCGGCGACCGGATCGCCGCCGCCGCCGGCCTGCGTGAAGGTGAAGCGGCTGTCATAGACACCGACGGTGAGGCCGCGGCTCGCCAGCGCGACCTTCGAGAAGGTCCACTCGTCCAGCGACAGCGACTTCTCCAGCGCTGCCGCCGGCAGGCCGGTGTATTCGCCGATGCGCGCGACGATCGCCGTACGCTCGTCGGCGGGCAGCGATTTGTCGGCCTCCTTGCGCAAGGCCGCGACGTAGTCGCCCAGGGCGAAGCGCGTGGCCTCGTCGTAGAACTGCTCGAGCGTGCGCCCCTTGCGATCGATGCTCTGGTGATACCAGGCGGCCAGCGCCTGGTTGGGGAAGGCCGTGGCGGCATTCCAGGCCGGGCTCAGGCCATCGGCACCGAGTCCCATGCCGAGGCCGTTCACGAGGATGATCGTGCCGTTGAGCGTGATGGCACGCAGGTTGCCCGGGTAGGTGGGCCCGCCCATCAGGATGTTGGGCAGCAGCGCCGCCCGCGTGCCGCCGTAGCTCTCGCCCATGAAGAACTTGGGCGAATCCCAGCGTCCGTTCTGCGTCAGCCACAGCTGGATGAACTGCGCCAGGGACTCCAGGTCCTCGTCGAGGCCCCAGAAATCCTGGTTGCGGGCAGCGCCGATCGCACGGCTGTAGCCCGTGCCCACCGGATCGATGAACACCAGGTCGGCGACATCGAGCAGGCTGTCGGGATTTTCCACCACATCCCAGGGCGGCACCGGCGATGGCGGATGCGCGGCATCGAGTGCCAGCCGACCGGGACGGATGTACCAGGGCCCGAACAGCCCGATGTTCGCCATGTATGAGGCGCCGCCGGGCCCGCCGCCCGTGATGAACAGCACCGGCCGGCGCGTACCGGCTGCGACGTCGCGCAGGTACGCATAGGTGAAGATGCTGGCCGTCGGCGCGCCGTTGTCGTCGTACAGGTAGGTCTCGCCCGCGGTCGCGGTGAAAGCCACCTTCGCGCCGTTGATCATCACCTGGTGGTGGGTGATGAACCGGACGGGCGGCGGCACCGCGGCAACCGCCTCCGCGGCCTGTGCCGCCGCTACCACGGCAGGCAGCAGCAGCAGCAGCAGCAAAGACCACAACCCTCGATGCCCTGGAAGTGACGACAGCTTCATTGCCTCAATCTCCCCATTTCAGATCCGGCAGGCGCGCGCCGTGACTTTTGGGTCGCGCACCCAACGATAGCTCTCCACCAGCGCTCCCCTGGGCAGGTAGTGCACGGTCACTGTCTCGCCCGCGCGGCTGACGCGCATTGTCATCTCGAGCTGCGCATCGGCCTGCAGGTCGGAAACCGGTGTCGCCTCGACGACCACGTCGCCGGCCCGCAGCCCGGCGGCCGCGGCCACCGAACCCGCGCGCACGTCGCCGATGGTCTTGTCCTTCGCATTGAGGATCGCGGGGTCGAAGCCCAGGTCGAAAGCTGGCTCGTCGATGCGCTCCAGCCGGAAGCAGGGCGCGAACGCGCCGGTCGGCACCACGAGCTTGCCGGCCATCATGTCGGCGAAGCCCGTCTGCGCCTCGGGCCCGAGTTCGGCGCCAAGCAACCGCACCCAGTCGGCATTGGTCGCTCCGTTGCCGCCATCGCGCTGCATCCGGATCAGCGGCAATTCGACGTCGCGGATGCTGCGCTGCCCATGCGAGCGCTCGCGGATCAGGGCATCCACGCCAGCAAGGTACAGGAAGCCGCGCCCGTAAGGCACCGTCACGACGGTGCTGTCCTGCCAGGCGCGCGCCTTCACGGCTTCATTGGTCCAGCCGCGATTGAGGTTGCGGTAGTACGCCGACGCCCGCCGGTTGATCTCCGCCTGGAAGCGCTGCAGGTCGTAGACGCCGGAACGCAGCGCCAGCACGATCGAGTAGTACTCGGCGCTGCCCTCGTCGTGCCAGGTGCTGTCACCATATTCGCCTTCGGCGAATTGCGGCCAGGTATGCGAGATCTCGTGCGCCAGCAGCCCGAACATGGATTCCGGCGTATCCTTGTGCCATTCGTTCCAGCCGAACATGAACGTGTGGTCGAGGGCCGTGCCCGACGTCGCGTGGTTCGGATTCCTGCGGGCGAACACCCGGTAGTCCGAGCCCGGCTCCTCGAAATAGCGCGACGCGTAGCCGTAGAAGCGTTCGATCCGCCTGCTGACGCCGGCAATGTCGAAATTCGGCGCGCTCAGCCAGTAGACGCCGAAACTCCCCTTGCCGTCCGCGGGGATGCTGTGCAGCGGCCCAGCCATCAGGAAGCTGTTGGCCAGTTTGTCGACCGGCCCGATGAGGCCAACGTCGCCTTCGCCGCGACTCCACACGCCGCGCGAACCCGGTGGCAGGTCGTGCAGGTCCCAATGTACGCGGAGGGCGAATGTATCGCGCGAATCCGGCAAGGCCAGCAGTCCGAGTCCCGATGCGGTGAGACCGCCACCCTCTGCGCGCAGGTCGAAGTGTGGCCCACCGCGCGTATTGGCATCCACGTTGCGCGGCGCCGCCCGGTAACGGGCGACCACGTCGCCAACGGTTGCGCGGCCCGCCGACCAGTGCCGGTACGTCACCGCGCCCGCCGGCGGCTCATCGACACGCTCCAGGGGAAGCGGGCCCGCGGCATCACGTGCCTGGAGTGCATCACCGTCCAGGCGGACCGAGGGTGTCGACGCCGCCACGAGCGGCAGGCGCAACAAGGTGCCGCCGGCAGCGACGCGCGGCTCACCCAGCTCGAGGGTGACGTCGACGTAGTCCACGGCGCCGCCGGATGCGTGTGGTGCCAGCGTGAGGTCCAGGCGCCGCGGAGCCGCGGATGAGGACCCGGCGACGCCACTGGCACCGGCATCGGCGCTGGCCGCCGACGCAGCGACCACGAAGCGATGCAGCTCCGCCGCCACCGCCGCGCGCGAGGCATTGTCGCCATACGGTGCATGCCCGGCGGCGAAGGCGCGCATCAGCGTGCGCTCGGCCGGAACGCCGGCGTGCGTCAGCGCGTAACGCTGCGCCAGCACCGGCGTCGCGAGGTCGTAGTAGCCCGAGATCAGCAACAGGCGGCACTGCGGGCGCGCCGTCATCAGCTGCACGAGGCCCGGCGTCGCATCGCGACCCAGGTTGTCCTCGTACTTCGGCGAGCCGGAGTTCCAGTTCCAGGCGAAGTTGACGTCGAGCGTGAGCGAGATGTAGTCGCGCTCCGTCCTGACGCCCACTTCGTTGCGCAGGTACTCGCCCACCCAGCGCGACTTCTTCACGTTGGAAGCGCCCATCGCCAGGGCCGGATCGTCGGCTTCGCGGGCACGCCCGGGGACCAGGGCCGAATCCGGCTTCGGCGCGGATACGCGCGTATCGATCCGGCCGACGACCCGCCCCGCCACGAGCTGTTCGAGGAAATCCTGCGACGGCACGCGCAGGTTGGCCGCGGCGATCGTGGTGGCGGGCAGGCCGATCAGCCTCGAGATCCGTCCGGCGAGCCGCTCGCGCTCCGGCGCCGCCAGCCCGATCCCCTGCTGCAGCGCCGCCGCATACTCCGTCTGTGCGAACGTCCGCGCCTCCTCGTAGACCTGCTCGACGCCGCGGCCGCCGGCCTCGATGCGCCCCTGCGCCAGGGCCGTGACCGCCATGGAGGGCAGATCGAATACGTAGGCCGGGTCGGAACCCGGTGCGACCGAGAGATCGGTACCCGGCGAAACCAGGACCAGCCCGGCGACGTTCAGGTCGGCGATATGCGGCGCGAGCGCGGCCAGCCGGAAGCCGCCATAGCTTTCGCCGACGAGGTAGATTGGCGAACCATTGCGGCCGTTGTCGCGCAGCCAGGTGCGGACCAGCGCCTCGGTGGCCCCGACGTCGCCCTCGGGGCTCCAGTAAGGCCGGCCCCCGCCGGGCCGCAATTCGCGGCTGAAGCCCGTGCCGACCGGATCGATCATCACCAGGTCCGCGGCGTCGAGCAGCGTATCGGCGTTGTCGCGCAGCGCGCGCACGCCCTGCGCATCGGGCTCGTCGAGCAGCCTCGGACCGAGCAATCCGAAGTGCAGCGGCGATGAGGACGCACCCGGTCCGCCATTGAAGGCGAATACCACCGGACGCCGCGCGCGATCCTTCACGCCTTCGCGGACGTAGCTGGTCGCCGAGATCGTCGCCTGCGGCACGCCGGCGGCATCCTCCAGTCGCAGCTCCGACCAGCTGGCCACGTAGTTGAGCGGCTCGCGACCGAGGCGGAGCGTGCGCCGGGCCGCGGCTGCCGGTATCGGCGCGGCCGTGCTCGGCGGGGGCAGCGCCGCCGCAGGTGGGCCGGCCGCCACCGGGGCTGCCAGCGCCGGCGATGCCGCGGCTCCACCCGGCGACCAGGCGATGCACTCCACCTCGACGCTCGCGCCGAAGGCCAGGGCCGTGGCGCCCAAGGCGCTGCGTGCCGGCATGCGTCCGGGCTTGAAGTAGGTGACGTAGATCTGGTTGAACTCGGCCCAGCGGGACATGTCGGTGAGCATCACCGTGCACTTGACGACCTCGTCCATACTGCTGCCCGCGCGCGCCAGCGCCGCGGCGATCTGCTCCATCGCGATGCGCGCCTGCCGGCCGAAATCCGCGGGCACCGAGCCATCGGGCAGGCGCCCGATCTGGCCCGACGCGTAGACCGTGTCGCCCGCGCGCACCGCTGCCGAGAACGGCAGGCTGGATTTCCCGTCACCGAAATAGCGGGCCGTTGGCGCGTCGGCCGCGCGCGCGGCGCCCGCGCCAAGGACTGCCGTGGCCAGCAGCGCCCATCGCCTGCCTCGCCACCTGTAATCAGGCATGCCCCAGCACCTCCAGCAGCCGATCCAGGTCCTGATGATCGTTGAAGACCGACGGCGATGCGAAGTGGTTGCGCCGCAGGGTGATGCGCACGCGCGCCGCCGCCAGCTTCGCCTCGAGCCGCTCGCGCGCATTGGCGAGTACGCAGCTCACGATCGGCGTCGTGGACTCCAGGGGTGTCATCAGCGGATAGCCGCGTTGCGGCAGCTCGCGCTTCAGCCGCTCGATGAGCGATTGGGCGTGTGCCTGGATCCGCGCCACGCCGAGCCGCTGTATGTAGTCGAGCGAATGATCGAGCTGCGCGATCACCGTGTGCGCGTGCGTGCTGTGGGCAAACCGGCCCTCGGCCGTCGGCTCGAAACTGTAGTCGGCGATCGTCCGGCCCGGCGGATCGAGCGGATAGACGTGCGTCGTGAAATCCTTCAGGCCATAGTAGCCGCATTCGGTCCGGCGCAGCAGCGGTTGCACGTCCTTGCGCGCATAGACGAAGCCCAGGCCGAACTCGCCCATCAGCCACTTGTAGGTGGCACAGGCGGCGAAGTCGACGCCGCTCGCCCGAACGTCCACCGGCACGCAGCCTGCGGCGTGGATGATGTCGGCGTACACCAGCGCGCCATGGGCGTGCGCGATGTCGCACACCGCCTTCAGGTCGTGCTGGAAGCCGTTCACCGTCGACACGAGCGACAGCGCCACCAGGCGCGTGCCCGGCTGCACCGCCCGGCGCAGTTCCTCGAGTGGTATGCGCCCGTCGCGCTCGCGCACCCAGCTGACGCGGGCGCCCTGCCGGGCCATCTCCTCGTACAGCGGGAGCGATCCGAAGAAGTGCAGCGTGTCCGTCACGATGTGGCCGCGCGAGGCGGGCAGCCCCAGCCCGCGCAGGATCATCTGCTCGGCCGACATCGTGCTCTGGACGTAGGCGATCTCGTCGGCGTCGGCATTTACGAGGCGCGCGAACTTCTCGCGCACCGCCGCGTCGGGCAGCGCGTAGCCCATCGCCGCCGGGTCGAGCATGCGCTTGGCGAGGTACGCCTCGACCGCCGCACGCCCGCCGATGCTGAGCGGATGCTGCGAGCCCGAATCGAGGTAGGCCAGGCCGCTGTCGAGGAACGAAGACTTGTCCGGGAGCAGCGTGGCACCGGTCGCGACGCTGTCCGGCGCCGCGCCGGCCGCCGCGCGGCAGAGCGACAGCCCGCCGGCAGCCAGCATCAGTTCACGGCGTGACAGGCGCATGCACGATCCCCCCCGCTTCCACTGGGCCGCGGCCCCAGCCCGCATAGTACCGCCGCGGCCGCCGGCGCGATGCTTCGTTCAGGCCTCGCGCATGCGCGAACCCGACGGATCGATCAACGGCTCGGCCAGCACCCGCGCCGGCCGCGGCCGACCCATCACGGTGATCGTGAGGCCATCCTGGGCGTCCGGCACCTGGGCATCCAGGTAACCCATGGCCACGCTGGTGCCGGCGCAGTGCGCGTAGCCGCCGGAGGTGACGTAGCCGACGTACTCGTCGCCACGGAAGATCGGCTCGTAGCCGAGTGCGTCGGCATCGTCCGACTGCACCGCGAACGTGACCAGGCGATGTCGCAGCGCGGCAGCGCGATCGAGCAGCGCGGCCTGGCGCCCGATGAAGTCCGGCTTGTCCCAGGCGAGGAAGCGCTCGAGGCGCGCCATGCGCGGCGTGTAGTCGCGCGAGTACTCGCGCGACCAGATGCCGTAGCTCTTTTCAAGGCGCAACGCATTGACCGCGTACATGCCGACCAGGCGGCCGTCGAGGTCGCGCGCCGCGACGCGGATCGCGGCCAGGAGCGCCGGCAGCTGCAGCGCCGGCACGTAGATCTCGTAGCCGAGCTCGCCGGTCACCGACAGGCGCGCCACGATCGCCGGCGCGAGCCCCACGGCCATGCGTCGCACGCCCATGAAGGGCAACGCCGCGTCGCCGACGTCGGCATCCGCCACGCGCGCGAGCAATGTGCGCGCGCGCGGACCGAAGATCGCGATGCCGCCGAGCTCGTCGGTGGCGTTCGCCACCGTCACGCCCTCGCCCGCGAGGTGCTCGGCGAACCAGCGCAGGTGCCAGGCCTGCAGGTAGCCGGAGCCACCTATCAGGAATTCGTCGGCGGCGAGCCGCAGCATCGTCAGGTCGCCCATGAGCCGCCCGGCATGCCCGAGCATCGGCGTGAGGCGCACGCGGCCGATTTCGGGCAGCCGCGCGGCAAGCAGTCGATCGAGCGCCGCAGCGGCCCGCGGCCCGGTGATGCGATACTTCGCGAACGAGGAGCAGTCGAGGATGCCCACGGCCGCGCGAGCCGCGAGGCACTCCTCGCGCACCCGCGGGAAGGCGTTGGAGCGCAGCAGGCTCGGCTTCTCGATCGCGGCCTCGCCGGCGGCGGCGAAGTACAGCGGCATCTCCAGGCCGTAGCTGACGCCGAACACGCCGCCCGCCTCGCGCAGCGCCTCGTGCACGGTGGTGGTCCGGCAGGGGCGACCGGCCGGCCAGTATTCGTTCGGATAGGCGATCTGGAAGCGCCGCGCGTAGAACTCGCGCACCCGGGCGACGGCATAGGGGCGCGTCGCGTAGGGGCCGTAGCGCGCGACGTCCATCGCGAAGATGTCGCCTTCGGGCTCGCCCTGGATCATCCACTGCGCGAGCGCCAGGCCGACGCCCCCGCCCTGCGCGAAGCCCGCCATGACGGCGCAGGCCGCCCAGTAGTTGCGCAGTCCCGGCACCGGACCCACCAGCGGGTTGCCGTCCGGGCTGAACGTGAACGGACCGTTGACGATGCGGCGGATGCCGGCGTTCTGCAGCGTCGGGAAACGGCGGAAACCCTTGTCGAGCGAATCCGTCAGGCGCTCGAGGTTCGGCGGCAGCAGCTGGTCCTGGCCGTAGTCCCAGGGCGCGCCGTCCAGCGCCCAGGGCGTCGCCGCCTTCTCGTAGACGCCCAGCAACACGCCCTTGCGCTCCTGGCGCAGGTAGATCTCGCCGTCGAGATCGAGCACCAGCGGGATCTCGCCGGACATGGCCTTGAGTTCCGGCAGGTCCTCGGTCAGCAGGTAGTGGTGTTCCATCGAGACCACGGGCAGCTCGACACCGGCCATGAGCCCGACGTCACGCGCCCACAATCCCGCCGCGTTGACCACGTGCTCGGCGACGATCGTGCCCTGGTCGGTGACGACGTCCCACCCGCCCGTGCGCCGCGGCCGCAGTTCGGTCACGCGGGTGTGACGCTGCACTTCGGCACCGAGCGAGCGCGCCGCCTTGGCGTAGGCATGCGTTGCGCCGTAGGGATCGAGGTGTCCCTCGTTCGGGTCGAAGAGCGCGCCGAGGATCTCGCCCACGTCCACCAGCGGGCACATCGCGCGGATCTGCTCAGGGCCTACGAGTTCGGATTTCAGCCCGAGGACCCGATGCCGCGCATGTTCGGCGCGCAGCAACTCCCAACGGTCGCGCGTCGCCGCCATGTTCAGGCCGCCGGTGAAGTGCAGGCCGACATCCTGGCCCGAGGCCTGCTGGATCTCCTTATATAGGGAGATCGTGTAGGCCTGCAGCCGGGCGATGTTCGGGTCGCCGTTGATCGCGTGGAAGCCGCCGGCCGCGTGCCAGCTCGAGCCGGCCGTCAGTTCCTTGCGTTCGAGCAGGATGACATCGGTCCAGCCCAGCTTCGCCAGGTGATAGAGGACGCTGCAGCCGACGACCCCGCCACCAATCACCACCACGCGCGCGTGTGTCTTCATGCTCGATCCCTGCCCCGAAGGCACCTCGACGGCCGATCATAGAGAGCCCCGGATCGGCCGCCGCCGGCAAAGCTTGCCGGGCAGGCGGAATTTGCTAGGAAATCCGGCGCAACTGCGACCGGTCGACGCCGGGCAGCGCTCAGCGGGCGCAGGAACCGGGGTGCGGCGCGCTCCGCAGCGTCCAGTAATACTCCTCGACGCGCGGCCCGCGCGTGGGGATCGCGATTGCGCGGACGTTCCCGCTGCCGCGGACCCGCAGGCGCAGCATGCGGCCGCCGTATCCGGCAGCGTACCGAGAACTCGCCATCGTCTCGCGCCGAAGATCGCCTTGAAGCCGTGCTTCAACGTCGTCTCGCTGATGCCTGCGGCGCGCGCCACCTGGCGGATCGTCGGCGGTGGGCGCGCCAGCTGGCTCATCAGCATGGCACGCGCCGCCTGCAGGTAGCGCATCCGGCAATGCGTGCGGTACTGCTCGTCAAGCGCCGACACCGACCGATTTCACCGCCGCACACAGCAACTGCATGACCAGCGCCTCGGTGTACACCAGTCCGGAGCGCGCCGGCGTGCGGGCTATCGACGACCTTGCGCGCGAGGTCGAACATCTCCGCGCTCAGCGTGACCTGGAAACAGCGGATCTCCTGCGCCGCTACCGCGCTGGATCAGCGCCTCGAGCTGCGGCGGCAACGCGCCGACCTGCTCGCGAAGATGTCGATGAGCGCCTGCGGCAGGACGTTGATGCACACGAAACGCCCGTGCGAGCTCGGCGCGGTCCACCGGCTACCTCGGTGCCCAGTGGCTGGTGGTAGATCAGCAGGCTGGGCTTGTTGAGGCGCAGCGCCTCGGCGCGTGATCGCCATGGCCGGGTCGCCCGAGAGCTTGAAGTAGAACTGCACCAGCCCGTCGCCGGAGAGCAGTTCCACGCGCGGATCCTTGTAGGCGAAATCACCCGCGACGACGTAGATCTCCCCGCGGATGCGCAGGAAGTCCCAGTGCCCCTGGCCTTCGTCGCTGTTCAGCCGGACGCGGCAGCCGAAGAGGTTCCGTCCTACGTGCCGCGTCAGCCGTTCGACACCATGCGCGCGCTCGAGGTTGGCGAAGGCGTCGCCCAGCGTGCGGCCCTGCCCCGCGAGGTTGGCGCGGAACAAGCCCTTGGACAGGTCGATGTCGGTCCAGGTCGGTTCCTGCCTGACTGGTCGCTTCATGCCGGTATGGGCGCCGTAATGCTCATCTGGAACGTGCTGAAAGTAGCACCCGGCCGCGGGCAGAGAAAGCGCAGGGAAGGTGCACGCCAGGTGGCGGCCGTCGCGCGGTGGCCAACGACACCGGTGATCTACCGGCTTCGCCCCGTGCGTGCCGTCCTGGCTGCCGGCGCCCCGATCGGCAGCGCCGTCGTCGCCTTGCCCGCCTTCATCGAGAAGCTGGTGTTCACCGAGCGCACCGACGGGTTGGGCAGCAATCGGGCGCGCAGGAACTGCTCGTACGCCTGCATGTCGGCGGCGACGATGCGCAGCAGGTAGTCGTGGTTGCCGCTGAGCATGTGGCACTCGAGCACCTCGGGCAGGTCGGTCACTAGCCGGTCGAAGGCCGCGACGGTGTCCGGGTGGTGGTTCTCGAGGTCCACGAAGGCGAACACCTGCAGCCCGAGCCCCACGCGCGCCGCGTCGACCAGCGCGACATAGCGCTGGATGATGCCCTCGGCCTCCATCCGGCGTACGCGCCGCCAGCAGGCCGGCGCGCTGAGCGCGGCCTGTTCGGCCAGTTCCTGGTTCGATAGCGTCCCGTCGCACTGCAGCAGCGCGAGGATCTTGCGGTCGGCGGAATCCAGTTTCGTGTTATCCATGGATTGTGAAATATTGCTGCGTCCAGACCCCATTCTCCCGTAAAGATATCAATATTCATAGCCGGCCGCCGGTATAGGCTGATCCATGGCTACGGGGAGAACGGGCATGCCGGTATCAGTACAGGGCGAGGTGGCGACGCTGCCAGGCCGCGGACCCGGGCGCGAGGCGTGGCTCGAGGTGCTGCGGCAGGTGCTGACCTCGCGCCAGCTCGACACCTTCGAGGAAACACTCGTGCCGCGGCGTGAGGTGCTCTACCAGTTCTCCGCGCGCGGCCACGAACTCTCGCAGTGCCTGCTGGCCGCGCAGCTCGATCATCCGGCCGACGGCGTCACGGTGTACTACCGCTCGCGGCCGCTCATGCTCGGCCTCGGCCTCGCTCCCGAGGAAGCGCTTGCGGCGACGCTGATGCGCGCCGGCTCGATGAGCGAGGGACGCGACATCGGCGTCGTGTTCAACCGCCCCGGCGACGGGCGACGGGCGACGGTCCTGCCCTCCTGCGGCGGCGTCGGGGCGCAGTACACGCCCGCGATCGGCTGGGCGCAATCGCTCCGCTATCGCGCGACCGTGCTGCGCGAGCCGGGCGTCGAGCGCGCGATTGCGGTCGCGCACGGCGGCGATGCCTCGACGGCCACCAACGGCTTCTGGTCGGCGCTCAACGTCGCGACCACGCGGCGCCTGCCGCTGCTGTTCTTCATCGAGGACAACGGCTACGGCATCTCGGTGCCCGCCGGATTGCAGACACCCGGCGGCGACATCGCGCGCAACCTCTCGGGGTTCCAGGGCCTGCGCATCATCGAGGCCGACGCCACCGAGCCGCAGGAGGCGGCGGTGCGCATCGCCACCGCGGTGGCAGCGGTCCGCGACGGCGAAGGCCCGGTGCTGCTGCGCGTGCTCGTGCCGCGCCTCAACGGCCACTCCTACCAGGACAACCAGGCCTACAAGAGCGCCTCGGTCGTCGCGCTGGAACGCGCGCGCGATCCGCTCGTGGCCTTGCGGCGCCTGCTGGTCCCGCGGTGGATCGACGACGCCGGGTGGCAGTCGGCCGAAGCCCGCGCCGCACAGGCCGTCGAAGCCGCCTACGCGGCGGCGCGCGGGCGTCCGGGGCCGGATGCCGGCAGCGTGCAGCGTTTCCGCTTCGCCGAAGCGGGCGAGGACGGCGCGCCGCTCGTGCAGGCGCAGGGCGGCCTCGCGCCGCTGGGCCTTGCGGCGCCGACCCTCGCCGTGCCGCCGCAACCGCAGGGACCGCGCATCAACATGGCGAGCGCGATCCGCCAGACGCTCGAGTCGGAGTTGCGCGGCAACCCGCGCCTGCTGGTATTCGGCGAGGACGTCGGCGCGAAGGGCGGCGTGCACGGGGTCACCACGGGCCTGCAGCAGCAGTTCGGCGAGGCGCGGGTGTTCGACACCAGCCTCTCGGAGGAAGGCATCATCGGCCGCGCCGTCGGCATGGCGATCGCGGGGCTGGTGCCGGTGCCGGAGATCCAGTTCCGCAAGTACGCCGAGCCTGCCACCGAGCAGCTGGTCGACTGCGGCACGATGCGCTGGCGCACGGCCAACCGCTTCGCCGCGCCGATGGTGGTGCGCATGCCCGGCGGTTTCGCGGCATGCGGCGACCCCTGGCACAGCCAGACGAACGAGGTGTTCTTCGCGCACGCCGTCGGCTGGCGCGTGGCCTACCCTTCCAACGCCGAGGATGCGGTCGGGCTGCTGCGCGCCGCGCTGCGCGGCAACGATCCGGTCATGTTCTTCGAGCATCGCGCGCTGCTGGATGCGCCGTGGGCGCGCCGGCCGTATCCGGGCGATGACTGCCTGCTGCCGTTCGGTTGCGCGCGCACGCTACGCAGCGGCGGCCAGGCAACCGTGGTCACCTGGGGCGCGATGGTGGAGCGCTGCGAGGCGGCGATTGCGGAAGCCGGCGTCGACGCGACGCTGATCGACCTGCGCACGCTGGTGCCGTGGGATCGCGCCACCGTCCTCGAATCGGTGCGCGCCACCGGTCGCTGCCCGGTGGTGCACGAGGACACGCTGAGCGCGGGCTTCGGCGCGGAGATCGCGGCCGTGGTCAGCGAGGCGGCTTTCTTCTCGCTCGAATCGCCGGTCGCGCGGCTCGCGATGCCCGACATCCCGAGCCCGCACAGCCCGGAATTGCTCGAGGCCGCGGTGCCGGGCGTCGCGGCCATCGCCGCGCGCCTGCGCGAGCTGGTCAGCGACTGACGGGCTGCGATCGCGAACCGAGCCGGTGCCACTGCAGCAGCGGCTCGGCGATCATCAGCGGAACAACCCAGCAGCCCCAGGCGAGGGCACCGGCGATATCGTCGGTGAACTCCATGCCGAGGCCGTGCACGATGCGCGAGACGAAGCGGAAGGTGACGAACGCGAAGGTGACGATGAAGCTGCGGATCATCCACTCGCGGTGCAGCTCGTAGGCGCCGCGGCGCACCGCGAGCCACGCCATGCCGCTGGCGATCAGCCAGGCGACGCCCAGCAGGAACAGGCCCGAGCGGTACGCGAAGGTCGGCGGGTAGACCGTCGTCGTCGCCAGGTACATGCCGGCCACCGCGCCGACCGCGATGGCCCCGAGGTAGATGCGTCCGAGCAGCCGGTGCAGCGGCCCGGTGCGGCCGCTCAGCCCGAGCCACAGCTGCACGAGGCCGAGCAGCAGCGCGACCACGCCAGCGCCGACATGCGGAACCAGCCCCGAAGCGCCGCGGCCAGAATTCGCCGTAGGCCAGTGTGTCGTAATGGACGTAGCGCAGTGCATTGCGCCCGATGAACCACAGTGCCAGCAGCGCCAGCGCGCCCAGGATCACCTGGGCCGTCATGCGCGGCGACGCCCGCAGGCCGATCGTTGCCCCGTTTGCCATGTTCCCCCCTTCCGCTCTTCCGGCGGCTCCGATCCATCATATACCGCGTACCGCGGGTGCGTTAACCGCCTGCGCGACCGCGTGTATGATTCCTCGACCGCCGCGCCCATGCAGCGCCGCAACACGGGGGATGCCGACCATGTGCGACGACCACTACGCCGACGACCTGAAGGAATTCGAGCGCCGCGGCGACATCACCCGCCGGCACTTCGGCAAGCTCACGCTCGGCACGGGCCCTCGCCGCGCTGCTGCCTGCGGTGGCTGATGCGCTCGAGGTCAGTGAGTCCGAAGTCGAGATCAAGACCGCCGATGGCACCTGCGACGCCTACTTCGTCCATCCGGCGAAAGGCCACCACGCGGCGGTGCTGATGTGGCCGGACATCATGGGCCTGCGCCCCGCGTTCCGCGCCATGGGCAAGCGCCTGGCGCAGTCGGGCTACGCCGTGCTGGTGCCGAACCCTTCTACCGCGCGCAGCGTGCGCCGATCATCACCGACGGCAAGGGCATGCAGGACGAGGCGACGCGCAACCGGCTGTTCGGCCTCATGGGCTCGCTCAATGCCGATACGACGCTCGCCGACGCACGCGCCTTCATCGCCTTCCTCGACGCGCAGAAATCGGTGGACCGCCATCGCCGGATGGGTACCTGCGGCTACTGCATGGGCGGCCCGCTGACGATGCGCACCGCCGCGAACTCCCCGACCGCGTCGGCGCCGGTGCCTCGTTCCACGGCGCGGCACTGGTCACCGACAAGCTCGACAGCCCGCACCTGCTGGTGCCGAAGATGCACGCGCAGTACCTGGTCGCGATCGCGGCCAACGACGACGAGCGGCAACCCGAGGCGAAGACCGTGCTGCGCGCGGCTTTCGAGCAGGCGCACCTCAAGGCCGAGATCGAGGTCTATCCCGGCGCGATGCACGGCTGGTGCCCGCCCGACAGCCCGGTCTACGACGAGGCCGCGGCCGAGAAGGCCTGGAGCCGCATGCTGGCGCTGTTCGACCGCGCGCTCGCCTGATCGACGGGCGGCGCCGCGCCGGCGACGCCACGCCCGCGCGCGTGCGCTGCAGCGCGTGCGGCGCAGCGTGGCGGGTGCGTCGCACTAATGCGCGGCCTGCGACGTGGCCGCATTCCTCGATCGCGATCCCTGTGCAAGACTTGCGGACGCTGCCGTCAACGCAGGGCGCACCTCGCGGAGGTGCACGTGCCTCAGCTGGAGTGGCCGCACGAGCTCGACACGGGTGTCCCGATCGCTGGACAGCCAGCATCACGCGTTGCACCTGCTGTGCCACAAGCTCGCCGTCGCCTACCGCGAGAATCTGCACCACGACGTGGTGGTCGGCATTTGCCTCGAGCTCAAGAAGTACGCCGACTTCCACTTCCTGTGCGAGGAAAACCTGATGCGCGGCATTGACTACCCGGCCAGGGAGGCCCATGCGAGCACGCACGCACGGCTGATCTTCGAATTGGACCTGTGGGCCCAGCGCGTCTACGCGCGCCGCGATACACCTGATGCGCTCCTGACGATGCTGCGCTTCTGGATCATGAAGCACGTCGGCGAGGACGACCATCGCCTGGCCCAATACCTGGAGCAATCCGGCAGCCGACCCGCGGCCGACCTGGAACTGGGGCTGTACCGCCGCTGGTAGCGTTTGTGCGGGGCACGATACACTGCTGGCGCGCCGCCACCGGGCGGCAGCGTCACAGGACGGCATCCCGAGCCCATGGCCTCGCCACCACACGTCAGCCCCGCACGCCTGGAGCGTGCGCTCGGCGCCTTCGCCGGCGTGGTCGGCCAGGAATGGACCTTCGCAGACGCCGCGACGCTCGAGCCCTGGCGCGACGTCTACCAGGCGTCCGGCCAGCCGCAGCACCTCGCGAGCGCCGTCGTCGCGCCGGCGAGCACCGCCGAAGTCCAGGCGCTGGTGCGCCTGGCCAACGAACACCGCGTGCCGCTCTGGCCGGTCTCGCGCGGCAAGAACTTCGGCTACGGCGCGGCCGCCCCGCGCGTGAACGGCGCCGTGGTCGTCGACCTCGGGCGCATGAACCGCATCCTCGACGTGGACGTGGCGCGCGCCTGCTGCGTGCTCGAGCCGGGCGTCGGTTTCTACGACCTGTACGCCTTCCTGCAGAAGGAGAAGCTGCCGCTGTGGATGTCGATCCCCGGCAATGCCTGGGGCAGCGTCATCGGCAACGCGCTCGAGCGCGGCATGGGCATGTCGCCCTACGGCGATCACTGCGAACGGCTCTGCGGCATGGAGGTGGTGCTGCCCGACGGCGAACTGCTGCGCACCGGCAACGGTGCGATGGCGAACGGCGCGCTCTGGCACCTCGCGCACCATGGCTTCGGCCCCTCCTGGGACCCGATGTTCATGCAGTCGAGCCTCGGCATCGTCTGCAAGGCGGGCATGTGGCTGATGCCCGAGCCCGAGGCCACGGCGCAGGCGATGCTGCACCTGGAGAACGTCGAGGACCTCGCCTGGGCGGTCGACGTGCTCGGCGCCCTGCGCCTGCAGCGCGTCATCGAGCACGTGGTCGTCGTCTTCAACTACCTCGAGCAGGCCTTCCTCGTCAGCCAGCGCGCCGACTGGTACCAGGGTGCCGGCCCGATGCCCGACGACGTCATCGCGCAGGTGATCGCGAAGCTCGGCATCGGCTACTGGTCCATCCCGATCCGCCTGTACGGCTACGAGGAGACCGTCGACGCCAACGCGCGCGTCATCCGGAAGGCACTCGCCCCGCACCTCGCGCAGCCGGTCGAATTCCAGAGGTGGCGGCGCGGCGAGCCGATCGAGCAGTCCGCAGCCAACATCCCCTCGGTGCTCTCGCTGCAGGCGATCAACTGGTACGGCGGGCGCGGCGGCCACATCGGCTTCTCCCCGCTCCTGCCACTCGACGGGCGGCGTGCGCTCGAGCAGTTCCTCGCCAACAAGGCGCGCTACGCCGAGGCCGGGCTCGACTACAACACCACCTTCGGCATCGCCGAGCGCTTCCTGGTCAACATCAACATGCTGCTCTACGACCGCGACAACGCCGCCCAATGCGAGCGCGTCACGCGGCTGTTCGGCACGCTGGTCGAGGACAGCCGCCGCCGCGGCTATCCCGAGTACCGCACGCACCTGGACTTCATGGACGTGGTGGCCGGCACCTTCGACTACGGCGACCACGCGCTGCGGCGCCTGAACGAGCGCGTCAAGGATGCGCTCGACCCGAATGGCATCCTCGCCCCGGGCAAGCAGGGCGTGTGGCCGCGCGCCTGGCGCGAACAGCGCGGCCGCTGAGCGTGCCAGCGGCCGGCGGCGCGGAGCGCGCGCCTCAGCGCAGCAGCTCGAGCGGCTGCGGCAGCTTCGCCAGCAGCTCGCCGCTGAACTCCGCGTCGATGTGGAAGAACGCCATGCGCGCCGGCACGCTGCCGCGGTTCTCCCAGGCGTGGTTGGTGCCGCGCTGCACGACCACGTCGCCCGGCTTCAGCACCACCTCGCTGTCGTCGAGCACCAGGATCGCCTCGCCCTCGATGACAACGACGTAGTCGAGCGTTTTGGTCCGGTGCATGACGGTGCGCTTGCCGCCCTGGCTCGCCGGGTAGAGGTCGATGACGCGCAGCAGGTGCCCGGCCACCGGCATGATCGTGAAGGCGCGCTCGTTCGGCTCGCGCGCCTCGGTGGAGGTGAGCTCCGGCACGGCGCGCGCGACGCTCCACATCTCGTGGAAGTCAGCTCCGACGCCGGGACCGCGAAAGCCGTGGTGCTGGGGAGGCGCTCCGTCGGAAACGACGACGGACTTGCCGAGAGGGTCATGGCCGGTGACGACGCGCCGGACAGCCTGGCTCATGGGACGTTCTCCTTGTATGCGTAAGACATGCGGCCTCCATCTTCGGCGTGCCGCGGAGCAGCATCGACCGTGCCGGATTGCGCCCCACAGCAACGCCGAAACCGCTGCGCGCCGGGCGCGCTCCCGCTTCCCGGCGTAATGTAATGCAGGATATGTGAAGTGTGGCGCTCAAATCCCGCGCTCCCGGGCCGATCATTAGCGCAGACCCGCGCTGCGGGCGGCCACCTCGCCCGCGCCCCAGGCGGGCAGGTGCGTCGCTCACGGAGGAAGCCCCAGTGCGTGACTCAAGTTCCAGGGCATTGCCACAACCCGTCGGGGCGCCCGACGCTGCCAGTCCGGACGCCGACTCCGAAGTCGAAGTCAACCTGGCCCCCGCCGAGGTACTGATCGTCGACGACGACGCAAGCACGCTGGAACGTCTCCGGCTGTTTGCCGAGCAGGCCGGCTACTTCGTGCGGACGGCACGCAACGGCGAGGAAGCCCTGGAGCTGCTGCAGGAGCAGTTCTGCGCGCTGCTCGTCACCGACATCGTCATGCCGGTGATGTCCGGCAGGGCATTGTGCGAGACGATCCGCAGCACGCGCCTGCCGAGCTACGTCTACACGATTGCCCTCAGCGGCCGCGACGGCGCGGAGGACGTCATCGAGGCGCTGGAGGCGGGCGCCGACGATTTCATCAGCAAGCGGGCCACGCGCGGTGAGTGGCTGGCGCGGCTGCACACCGGGCGACGGCTGGTGGGCCTGGAGCAGGCGCTCCGCCTGGCGATCGCCGAGAACCGCAAGCTCATCCACGTCGATACGCTCACCGGTTGCTTCAACCATCATTACCTGCTGTCCACCCTCGAGCGCGAGATCGGTCGTTGCCACCAGCACGGTCACTGGATCTCGGTCCTCCATTGCGACGTCGATGGCTTCCGCCAGGTCAACACCGAGCGGGGCTACGGCATCGGCAACGAACTGCTGCAGGAACTCGCCTTGCGCATCAAGCAGGCCCTGTCGGCCGAACGCGCTGCCTGGACCGCCTATTACGGTGCGGATGAATTCGTGGTGGTCATGCCCGAATCGACGGTGGAACAGGCCTGCGCGAGCGCGGCAGCGCTGGCCGCCGACCTGGCGGCGCATCCACTGACGTGTTCCGCCGGCCTGGTCCCGCTGAGCCTGAGCATTGGCGTCTGCGGCATTGCCCCGGGCGCCTCGAACGCGGGACTCACCGCGGGCACGCTCCTGGATGCCGCGGAGGATTGCACGCGGCGTGCGCGCGCGTCCGGCCGAGGCGCGGTCACGGCCAACGCGCTGTACAAGTCCGGCATGCGGCCAGTGCGACCGCCTGCTCCACGCGGACCCTGAGGCGAGCTGCTCCCCATGAACGCCACGGGCCGTGGATCGTTTGGGCAGCTGAGCACCCAGGGCGCCGAACGACTGCAGCAGATCGAGGCGCGGATGCGATCGGAAATTCCGCTGCAGCTCCGGCGCCTGAATGAACTGCAGCGCACCGTCGACGCCGCCCGCGCCGCGCCATCGAAGCATGCACGGCGCGAACTGGCGGATGCGGCCCATCGGCTCCGGGGCCGCGCGGGCATGCTGCGGATGACGCGCCTGTGCGAAGCGGCTGCAGGAACTCGAAGGCATGCCGAGGCGGAAGCGGACGCCGCCTTGCTGCGCACCGGCATCGCGGCCTGCGAGCTGGCGTGGCAGGACGCCGCCGCGTGCTGACGTCCTGGCAGCGCAGGCCGGCCGATGCGGTCGCGATCCGGCAGGCGGCGCGGATGCCGTGCGCCATCCTGCTGGCCGGCGACGGCATGCTGTCGCCCGAACTCAGGCGTGAATTGCAGGACCAGGGCTTCGTCTGGATGGAGGCCACGACCATCCGCGAGGCGCTGGCGTGCCAGCATCGTGAACCGTGCTCGATCGTGATCAGCGCCGAGCGGCTGCCGGATGGTACCGGGGCGCAACTCGTCGACGCCATCCGCGCCGCCGCCCACTCCGCCTACGTTTACGCGATCCTGCGCGCGCCGATGACCGGCTCGAGCGGCCGCTCCTTCGACCAGATCGTGCCACCGCACGCCGGAGCCGGTGAACTGCTGCGTGCCCTGCGCGCCGCGCGCCGCATCGTGACACTGGAGCGCGTCTGGCGCATCGACAGCCGGGGCACCCATGAGTCGGCGCTGGTCGAGCAGGTATCCGGTCGCTATGCGGGACTCTACTTCCTCAACGAACTGCTGCATCACGTCGAGCAGTTGCGGGACGCGTCGCAGGGGCTCGGCCTGCTGCTGCTGCGCGTGGAGCCGGCGCGGGCGGCCGATGCGATCCTGCGCCCCATCGTCGCCAGCCTGTTCGGGGTCGTCGCCACCGATGCCGACGTCATCGCGCGCCTCTCGGAGTCGACCTTCGGGCTGCTGCTCGATACCACGTCACGGCCGGCGGCTGAAGCCGCGGGTCGGCACCTGCGCGCGACACTCGCCGGACGCATTCCGCGCGACGGAGTCCCGCGCGCCGACGTCCATTGCGCGGTTGCCGTGCTGAACGGACCGGTACTCGACGCCGGCGCCCAGGCCCTGGGCCTGATGCAGGAGGCCGAGGCCCAGCTGCCCGCAGGTGCCCCGGCGACGGCGGCATCGATCGATTTTGCCCGCGACGCCCTGGCGTCCACCGGCGTGGCCAGTGGCGGGTCTTACTGACAGCGCCGAACTGCTCGTCGTCGCGGCATTATTGGCGGCCGCTGCCGCGCTTGCCGGGGGACTGCGGCAGCGCAACGTACTGGGGCGCATGCGCCGCACGCTCGACGCCATGGACCAGGGTGCCCTGCTCCTCGGCGCCAATGACCGCGTGCTGCACTGGAACGCGGCCCTGGCGCGACTGCGCGGCATTCCCGCCGGGCGGCTGCGCGTCGGGATGCCGTTCGCCGAACTCCTGGCGGCCAGCGAACCGTATTGCGATGCGCTTGGCCAGCCGATATCCGCGGGGCTCGCCTGGCATACTTCGCTGGCCCGTGGCGAGCACGCCGAGCGCGAGCTCCACCTCGCGAATGGCGCCTGCCTGCAGGCGCGGGCGACGCGCGCGGCCGATGGTCGCATGCTGGTGACCTATGCGGACGTCGGGGAGGTCAAGCAGTCGCAGATTGCCTACCGCGACATGGCCACGCGCCTCGCCGCCACGCTCGACAACGTGCTCGACGCCATCATCACGATCGATGAGCGGGGGACGATCGACTCCTTCAGCGCCGGCGCCGAGCAGATGTTCGGCTACAGCGCCGAGGAGGTCGTCGGCCGCAACGTGAGCATCCTGATGGGCGAGCCGTACCGTGACCAGCACGATGGCTACCTGGCCGAATACCGCCGCACCGGCGTGACGCACATCATGCGCCAGCGCCGCGAGATCGAGGCGCGCCGCAAGAATGGCCAGCTGTTTCCCATCGAAGTCGGGGTGAACGAGATGCACGTCGGCGGGCAGCGCCGCTTCATCGGCACGCTGCGCGACATCACCGAGCGGCGTCGGGTGGAGCGCATGCAACACGAATTCGTCGCGACCGTGAGCCACGAGCTGCGCACGCCGCTGACGTCGATCACCGGCGCACTGGCGCTGCTGCAGGCGGGTCCGGTGGTCGACCAGGACGCCCGCGTCCAGCGCCTGCTCGACATCGCCACGCGCAATGGCCGGCGACTGCAGCAGCTGATCGATGACATCCTCGACGCGGTCAAGTCGGGCGTCGAGACCCTGGAGGTCTCGCTCGAGCCCCAGTCGCTGGCCGAAGTGATCCGCCAGTCCGTCGACACCCATCAGGCCTACGCCGCGCGATTCGACGTGCGACTGCCGCAGCCGCCGGTGCCCGAGGACGTCACGGTGTGCATCGACTCCGGGCGCATGCAGCAGGTGCTGGGCAACCTGATCAGCAATGCCATCAAGTTCTCGCCGCGCGGCGAGACGGTGCGCGTCCGGCTGGTGCGCGACGGCCGGTTCGCGCTCATCGAAGTCATCGACCGCGGCCCCGGCATTCCCGAGAGCTTTCGTCCCCACCTGTTCGCCAAGTTCTCGCAGGCCGATGCCTCCGACTCCCGTGCCCGCGGCGGTACCGGCCTGGGCCTGTATATCGCCCGCAACCTGGTCGAACGCATGCGCGGGCAGATCGAGTGCGATTCGACCGTGGGCCAGGGAACGACGTTTCGCGTGCGGCTGCCGCTGCATCAGCAGCTGGCGGTCGCGGTCACGGCAGCGGCAAGGCGCTGAGCGCCGGAGGCGTCACATGGAGACTCCAGGGCTGCGAATACTGTGCGTCGAGGACGATGCGGACATCCGCGAGATCTTCCAGCTTGCGCTCGAATCCAGCGACGGTGTCGAGGTGCGCGTCTGCGGCAGCGGCGCCGAGGCCTTGTCGCTGTGCGGCGTGCAGCACTTCGACGTGGTGTTGCTGGACGTCATGATGCCGGACATGGACGGCCCCGGTACGCTGGCCGGCCTGCGCCGCCTGCCGCATGGGGCCGACGTCCGCGTGATCTTCGTCACCGCCAAGGCCACGCTCGACGAACTGCAGCGCCTGCGGCGCCTGGGCGCCAAGGGCGTGATCACCAAGCCCTTCGATCCGCTGACGCTGGCGACGCGGGTACGCGAACTGCTGGCGGCCTGAGTCGTCGGCGCCGTCAGGGCGATTCGCAGCGGAAGTTCGCCGGGTCGGCGTCGTCACCCGTGCCGCGGTAGCGCGCCAGCTGCGGGTAGGCGCACAGCGGCCGGGCGAAGTTCTTGCCTGCCGGCACCGGCATGCCGGGCGGCCCGGGTGCGGCGGCGGCCGGGTGGCGTGCGCCCAGCGTACCGGGCGCCCGACCCTGCTCGACCCAGGCCTCCATCGCGCCAAGCCAGTCGACCTGGTAGGCGCCTTCGCCGCCGAAGCAATGATCCATGCCCGGTACGACGTAGAAGCGCAGGCCCGCGCGCGCGCGCCGCGCGCCGACCCGCTGCACGACGCTGGCGTAATAGTCCACCGAATTGCCGTAGGGAATCAGACCGTCGGTCGTGCCGTGATAGAGGATCAAGCGTCCGCCGTGCGCGATGAACGGCCCGAGGTCGGGGTCCATCGCCACGGCGGCACCGGCGTCGGCCTGCTCCGCGCGCGCGAGATCGCGGTCGACGTCGAAGCTCTCCGGATCCCAGCCCGGATCGCCGGCGATGACATTGCGGAAATAGTCGGCGCCGATCGCGAACTGCGGCGTGGCATAGGCGGCCCACGCCGGCTCGCTCGCCGGGCCGGTGCCGGGGATGCGCGTGCGACCCTGGCCGTCGACCACGCCGCGGTAGATGCGCTGCGCGGCAGTTACCTCGGCCGGCGCCAGGCACTGCTGCGATTCGCCAGCGCGGCACGCGAGGCTCGCCGGATCGAAGCGGCACCGGTTTGGCTCGGCGATGACGCGATCCTTGACGCCGTCGCGCGCATCGCAGGCGGCGATCGCCGCCTCCTTCAGCAGCGCGAGCTTGTCGACGCCCAGCGCATCCGGCCCGCTCAGGTTGTCCTGCGTCAGGATGCTGAGCGCCATCAACGGCGACCAGTTGTTGGCCGGCGCGCCGGCGATGATCGCGTCGTAGTCCCCGGGGAAGCGCTGCGCCTCCTTCAGCCCCTGGCGGCCGCCGGTCGAACAGCCGTACCAATACGCCTTCGCCGGCGCGCGGCCGTAGTAGGCCGTGGTGATCGCCTTGCCGGCGACGGTGAGTTCGTGCACGGCGCGGTAGGCGTAGTCGGTGAGCTTCTCCGGGTGCCCGGCGGCCCAGGCGAAATCGCCCATGCCGCCCTGGTGGCCGGTGTCGGTGTTGGCCACCGCGTAGCCACGCGCCAGCGGTTCGATCAGCGAACTGTAGACCACGCTACCGGCCGCACCGCCGTTGCCCGTCTGCATGAAGCGGCCGTTCCAGCCGTCCACCGGCAACCACAACTCGAAGCGGATGTCCGAGTCGGCGCTCGGCTGGATCGAACCCGCCACGCGGCAGAACGCCGGCAGCTTCGAGTAGTCCGCGGGGAACGGGAACCCGGTGGGCGGCGCCTGGAAGCTGCCGGCCGCCACCGTGGTGGCCACGTCGATCCGCGTGTGCGCGATGTCCACCCCGCGCAGCGACTCGCAGCTCGCGGCCGGCGCGGCCTCGGCACCCCGTGCCGCGCCACTGGCGCCCAGCGCGGCGATGATCGCCGCGGGCAGTACCCGGATCCAATGCGACATCATGCCGACCTCCGGCTCAGGATCGTGGCGCGACGGGCTCGCGCGGTTCATTGCAGTACGGGCTGCGACCGCCGCCCGTCCGCAGCGCGTCGACATAGTACCCCGCCATGGATCGGGCGCGCTGCAGTTCATCCTGCCCCGTCCCGAGCAGCGGCTGCACGTCACTGGCCCAGCCGGCCGCACAGGCCGCGCGCGGGCGGTCCGAGCCACTGCAGTCGATGAACGCCTCGAACGCACGCCGGTAGCGCGCGAACTGCGCGCGATCCATGGGCGCACCGTGCCCGGGAATCGCCAGGCGGAAGCGGATCCTCGCAACCTGTGCAAGCGCGGCGCTCCAGCCTGACGGGCAGGCGGTATCGAGGAACGGCGCCGGCAGCGTGACCAGATCGCCCAGCGCGACGACGCCGCTGGCGCGATCGAGGATCCACACGTCGCCATCGGTCGCGGCATCGCGCGCCAGGTGGACGTCGATGCTGCGTCCCGCGATGCGGCGGCGGCCCGAGCGGTCGACCACGACGTCGGGGCGGAGCGCCGCGCCGTTGCCGATGGTCTCGCGGTCGGCGCGGATGTCCGCGCGCAGCGATTCGGGGATCTGCGGATCGTCGAGGTAGGCCTGCGCGTCGCGCGCGCTCTTCGCGAGGAACCCCGCCAGCGCGCCGTCGATGGCGTCGCTCGCGTACACGCGCAGGCCGGGGTACTGCGCGCGCAGCGCCGGGTTGCCGCTGACGTGGTCGAGGTGCCAGTGGCTGTTGATGATGGCGGCGATCGGCCTCCCGCGGCGGCGGGCCAGCTCGAGGATCGCTTGCCGGTGCCACGCGTGCCGGCCGGTGTCGACGACGACCAGGCCTTCCGGCGCTTCAATCACCACGGTGTTGCCGTCGGGCTCGCGATCGGCCGGTACGCCGCCGACCAGCAGCCAGACCCCGGGGGCGACGAGGGTCGGCACCGGTGCAGGCACCGTTGCGGGTGCCGGATCCGGGCCCTGCCCGGCCGACTCCGCGACCAACGCCTGGCCGCACGCGAGCACCACCGCGCCCAGGCCCGCCACGATCCGCATCGCGCTACTCCCGATCCGCCGCCGGCGTATCCTAGCGCAGATGCGGCGCAGCGGCCGGCACGCGCCCGAGGGGAGGATGCCATCGTGATCGGCGTGGTGGTGCAGTTCCAGTTCGGTGCGGACATGAATGCCGAGCGCCTGCGCGAGATCGCCGCCGGCGCCCGCGACAAGTTCGCCGGCCTCCCGGGCCTGCGCTCCAAGGCCTTCAGCATCGACGCCGAGCGGCACCTGGCGCTGAATTTCTACGTCTGGGACTCCGCCGACGCGGCGCGCGCCTTCTTCACGCCGCAGCGCATCGAGCAGGTGAGCCACATCTACGGCGTGCGCCCCGAGCTGCGCTTCGTCGAGATCGCCGAGCTGGTGGACAACGCGGCCGCAGGCGCGCCGGCGCCTTCCAGCTGACCTAGCGCCCCGCCAGCACCGCGCTCGCGCGCGCCTCCTCGACGATCGCGCGCGCATCCTCCGGCAACAGGAATCCTCGGCGACCATCGCGTCGGCCGCGCGTTCCACGCGCTCCACGAAGCCCGCGTGCGTAGCGTAGCGCTCCTCGAGCGAGGGCCGCGGATCGCCGCTCGCCCGGCGCTCGGCGCGCGTGGCCGCGAGGCACGAATCCGCCCTGGAAGCCGCAGCCGCGGCCGCGATCGAAGCCGCCCGCCTGCTCGTTCCAGCCGAGGTAAGTGCCGAGCGGCACGCGCTGCTGCACCGACGGCACGCCACTCACGTCTTCGTTGCCGTCGGCGTCGATGCGCGGCACGAGCAGGCGCGCCTGGCCGCGCTCGCGCGGCGGCAGCACCTCGAGCACGCCCGTCAGGTCGGGCGCATGCAGGCCGCTGCCGTAGTCGTAGAGCGGCAGGGTGTTGAGCTTGTCGACCGGCGAAACTCCGGCAAGCTTCGGAAACCGCGCGGCATACGCCGCCGGTTCGATGAGCTCGCCGGCGGCGAGCAGCAGGTAGCGGCTCGCTGGCGGCTCCTTCCCCGACACCACCCACTCCACCAGTGCCGCCGTGAGCGCGCGCATCGCAGGTCCCTGCGGGTTCGGATTGCCGGGCAACGCGCAGCCGAACGTGGCTGGCAGCGCCGCCGCGCGGTCGCGAATCCGCCGAGCCCGCCGCCGTGTGTCGTGCCGGGGAAGTAGTAGCGGCGCACGTTCGGCGGCAGCGCGATGTCGGCGCGCGCATCGATGCCGACGAGGTCCGGCGACATGCGCAGCCCCCAGAGTTCGGCCGAGCCGAAGGTTTCCATGATCTTCGGGCAAGTCGCGCTGGCCGTGCAGCGATCGAGCAGGCTCGCCGCGCCGCGCCCGCGCGCGCGATCGACGTGCGTGCCCCACCACAGCACGCCCTCGCTGCCCGGCTCGTAGGGACCCGCGGCGCCACCCGGCACGGCGAAGCGCAGGTTGAGCGCCAGCAGGCGGGCGGCGATGTGCGCGTTCACGCCATCGAAGACGATGCGGCCGTCTTCGGCGGCGTTGAACCCGAGGTGGATGAAGCTGCGCAGGAAGTTGCCCGACTGCGAGATGCCGGTGGCGATCGCGTGGTGCACGCGGCCGGCCAGCGGGTTGGGTGCCTGCGGCGTGCCCGGCGCGTAGCGCAGGAAGGCGACCAGGTCGCGCACCGCCGCGAACCCGATCCCGAGCACCCGTGGATCGCGCACCGTGTACGTGAGTTCGTAGGCGTAGGCCGGATCGAAGCCGTCCTTCAGGCAGAGGAAGTGGCCATCGGGCCGGCCGGGGAACGGCGCCTGCGTGCAGTCCGCGAACGCCCAGTCGCTCGCCGGCACCGGCTGCCCGGGGTCCGCGCGCGACGCGCGGCGCAGCAGCCGCGCCTGCGTCGTGTCGAGCGCGAGCGGCAAGGGGCGCGGCAACACGGCCGTGCCGATGCCGGCCACGATCGGCAGCGAGCGGCTGCCCGGCGGCATGTCCTGGAAACGCGCCAGCACCGGCCCGGTGAGCGGCGCACCATCGGCCTGGCTCGCGACCGGCACGCTCGCGTATTGCACGCCGGCCTCGGCGGGCAGGTCGCCCTGCCAGCCGCTCGACACGTGCATGTGCCCGCGCGGATCGAAGCTCATCGCGGCATTGCCGCGGTTCGGCACGTCGTAGAACAGCACGCCGCTCTCGCCGCGCGCCTCGCGCGGCCGCGTGAGCGCGAAGGTCGCCGAGTATTCGACCCGGCCCCGCGCGTTGCGCGGGGCGAACGCCAGGTCGGTGATGATGCGGTTGGCCGGATCGTCGGGATCGAGTTCGCCCTGGTAGCGCCCGGTGACGAGTTCGTACTGCGGCCAGCCCATGGCGTTCGGCACGAGCGGCGTGCGGGCCTGGACCTCGAGCGCCGTCACCGCTGCCAGCGCCGCCGGCGCGAACAGCGTTGCCATGGCGAGGCAGGCGACGACCCGCGCCACGTACCCGCGCGCCACTCCGGTCACTTCATGCGCCTCACGCGGGTCGACCGCCCGGTGCGCCCCACGAGCCAGTAGCCGCCCATCTTGGCGGGCTTGATCGTGATCTGGTCGCCCACGCGGATGTCGAAGTTGACCTCCGCCTCGTTCTGCCTCCACACCTGCCCGTTGTCGAGCGTGACGACGAACCCGGCGTGCGGCCGCAGGCCGAGGCTGCTGACGGTGGCCGTGAGCTGCCCGGTGCTCGCGGGCGGACCGTCCTCCTCCGGCTCGCGCGGCGGCGCCGCACCTGGCGCGGCCTTCTTCTGCAGGGCATCCACCTGCGACGGCGTCAGGCCGAAGCTCTGCTCGCTCGTGAGTGGATACCGCGCCGTCTCGCGATCGAAGCACTGCAGCCGGCGTGCATCGTCGGCCTCCTTGCGGCAGGCCTGGATGGCTTCGGGGAGCGCCTGAGCATTGGCCGGGTGCGGCAGCGCGCCAAGGCCACTGATGGCGCCCACTGCCGCGATGCGAACCAGGATGGCGGCACGGCTTGCGCCTGACCGCGACGATACGTCCAGCACGACCACGCCTCCCCACTTTTCCACGCATCAGTGGCGGCCGATGGTAACAGGCCAGTGGCGAGCGAGGGATCATGGCTGGCCGCCGAGGGCATTGCCGCAGTGCCCGCTCGCCCACCGCCACTGCACCGGGACCGCGCCGCTTGTATAGAATCCCACCAGCATCACGCGCGGAGCCGCGCTACCGGCCAATGGGGGTTCATGATCCTCGCCCGTCGAGCATCGGCTTCGGTGGCGGCCTGGCTGCGCCGGCCGGGCGCCGCGTCGATCGGGGTCGCGCTGCTGGTGTGGCTGGTGGCCTTCGCCAGCATCGCCGCGATCGACGTCTTGGCACGCCGGACGATGCTCGAGGACCTGCGCAGCTACCTGGTGCGAACGGCCTCGGTCACCGCGCGGCTCATCGATGGCGACGCCCTGCGACGGATCTCGCGGCCTGAACAGGACCAGAGCGAAGAATACCGGCGCCTCAGCCGGCCGCTCGAGGCGCTGCTGCAGACCAGCCCCGACATCCGCTTCGCGATCGCCGGGCGGGTCACCGGCACCAGGATGCAGTTCATCGTCGACGGCACGCCGCCCGGCGCCCGGGATCCGTCCGGGGTCCTCCTGCACGCGCGCCCGATGGACGAGGACACGGCGACGCCGGGCGAGCTCGAAGTGACGCGGACGCGGCGCGCCACCGTGGAGCGGAACCCGAGCGCGACCGCCTGGGGTCCCGGAATCCGGGCACAGGCCCCGATCTTCGCCAGCGATGGCAGCATGGCCGGCTTCGTGGGGATCACGGTCCGCGCCGGCGATTATTACCGGCTGGTGCGGCGCGCCGACTTCGCCACCGCGCTGGGGACCAGCATCGCCGCCTGCCTGGCGACCTTGGTCGGCCTCGCGCACTGGCGGAACCAGCGCCGGCGGATCGTCGCCGAAAGTGCGCGTGCGGCCACCGAGGAAGAGCTCTCCCGCGTGCGCCGTTCCGCCAACATCGGCACGTGGCAGATGGACGCGCGGACCGGTCAGGGACGGATGTCCGAGGAGATGCGGCTCATCCTCGCGCTCCCGGACGCCCGCGCGGATCCGCTGACGGCCTACCTGCTGCGTGTCCACCCGGACGACCGGCCCCCGGTCGAGCGGGCCCTGGGTGACCTGCGCCAGGAGGGCCATTCGTACTCGATCGAACACCGGCTGTGCGTCGGCGACGGCATCAAGTACGTGCGCGCCACCGGCGTTGCCCGGCGCGCCGCCGACGGCACCATCAACGAGCTCACCCACCTGGTGCTGGACCTGACCGACATACGCATGCGGGACCTTGCGCTGACCCGAAGCGAGCTGAAGCTCCGCGGCCTGTTCGAGACCTCGCAGCTGGGCATCGCCCTCACCGACATGGATGGCCGCTACCTCGAGTTCAACGATGCGTTCGCGGCCATCTGCGGCTACCCGGCGCATGAACTCCTCTCGCTCGATTACTGGACGCTCACGCCGAAGGAGTACGCCGCGGACGAGGCCCGCCAGCTCGAGCTGCTGCGGACCACCGGCCACTACGGCCCCTACGAAAAGCACTACGTC
>JAXMGO010000035.1:0-37673 GCA_046347255.1 Steroidobacteraceae bacterium | reverse complement strand
CCGGTAGCTCAGCTGGGAGAGCGTCGCGTTCGCAATGCGAAGGTCGAGGGTTCGATCCCCTTCCGGTCCACCATTTCCCCGTTTACGTTCTCAATAGAATCATTACGTTAAACGCGGGATTGCGCGTGCTGCATCAACGCGCGGCCGCGCTCCGCCGGCCCCAGAGCCGCTCGCTGGCCAGGGCAGCGCCCTCGCTGAGCGCCTTGAGCTTCGCCCACGCCAGGGACGGGTGGATGCGCCCGCCCATGCCGCAGTCGGTGCTGGCGATGACGTTCTCGCGCCCGACCGCCTCCGCATAGCGCAGGATCCGGTCGGCGACCACCTCCGGGTGCTCGAGGATGTTGGTCTTGTGGGTCACGACCCCCGGCACCACGATCTTGCCGGTGGCGAGCTTCACGCCCTTCCAGTCCTGCCACTCGTGTTCGTGCTGCGGGTTCGCCGCCTCGACGCTGTACTGGCTCGCCTTCACCTTGAGCACCAGGTCGAGCACGCTCTTCAGCGGCAGGTCGGAGCTGTGCGGGCCTTTCCAGCTGCCCCAGCACACGTGGTAGCGCACGCGGTCCTCGGGGATGCCAGCGAGGCCGTGGTTGACGAGTTCGATGTGCCCCTCGGCCCACTTGCGGAAGCCCGCCAGATCGCCGTTCATCGAGTGGTACATCTCGTACTGGTTGACCAGGATCGGATCGTCGAGCTGCACCATGAAGCCCGCCGCGACGATGGCGCGGTACTCCTCGCGGATCGCTTCGGCGACCGCCACCGCCTGCTCCTCGGTGCTCTTGTAGTACTCGCCGGGCGTCACGCTGACGCCGGTCACGACCGCCGGGATGAAGGCGTCGGCGACCTTGCGGCCGGCGAGCGCCGCCTTGAGGTTCGCGATGTCGCGCTGCAGGGCCGCGTGCCCGGTGTAGGTGATGGGGCCGACGTTGACCGGCATCTTCGTCGGGCGCGCGCCCGAGCCCACGTCGGCCTCGCCCGAGCGGTAGAAGTCGACGAAATCGTTGAAGTCCTTGCTCTTGCCGAGGATCACGCCCAGCAGGTCGAGATCGCCCTTCACGTCGCGCAGCTCGAAGCCGCCGAGCCGGCCGAACACGTAGCGCGCCCAGGCGCCGTAGTCGACCTCGTCGGTCATCGGCTTGCCGAACTCGCCGTCGTCGACCACGTCGATGCCCGCGGCGACCTGCTGCTGCACCACCTCCGCGACGGCGCCCTTGAGGCGCGGCTCGAGCTTCGCCGGCGGCGCCATCTCGCGATAGAGCGCGATCAGGTCGGCGGGGCGCGGCAGGCTCCCGACGTGCGTGGTCAGGATGCGGTCGGTGCTCGTGGCCATGGTTTTGTTGCGGCGCGGGTTCCGATGGCGCGTCACCACGACGCGCGCTGCGCGCTTCCCCCTCTGGTGGGCGACTATAGAGGAGCGCACCGCGCGCCGGCAACGCGGAGGCGCCGCGCCGCGCGCCGCGCAACGCGCCGCGCCGGGCGGTGCCGTGGCATGATGCGCGAACTCCATTGCGCGAGGTGAGCCATGCGTAACCGAATCTGGATGGTGCTGCTTGCGTCCGCCATCGCCGCGCCGGCCCTGGCGGCGCTGAAGGCCGGTGATCCGGCGCCGGCGTTCACGACACAGGCCTCGCTGGCCGGCAAGGCGTTCAGCTATTCGCTGCACGATGCGCTCGCCAGGGGACCCGTGGTCGTCTACTTCTATCCTTCGGCCTATACCGGCGGCTGCAACATCCAGGCGCACGCCTTCGCCGTCAACATCGAGAAGTTCAAGGCCGCCGGCGCGAGCGTCATCGGCGTGTCGCTGGACAGCATCCAGCGCCTCAACGACTTCTCCGCCGATCCCGACTACTGCGCCGGCAAGTTCCCGACGGCTTCCGATGCCGATGGCGCCATCGCCAAGTCGTATGCGTTGTCCGTGCAGCAGGGGCCGCCGGGCATGAAGGACTCGCGCGGCGTCGAGATCGGCCACGCCTTCACCGAGCGCACGACCTTCATCGTCACGCCCGACGGCAAGGTCGCCGCGACCATCGGCGGCATGGCGCCGGACAAGAACGTCGAGCAGGCGCTGGCGGCGGTGCAGGGGCTGGCCAAGCATTGAGGTAGGCAAGCATTGAGGCCAGTGGGGGCGGCGTCGGGTGCGGTAAACTGATGCCGGCATCGCCCCCGTAGCTCAGTGGATAGAGCGACCGCCTCCTAAGCGGTAGGTCGTCGGTTCAACTCCGGCCGGGGGCGCCACTTCTGCATCGGGCGTCACCCGACGGGAGGCGCGCGCCGGGCGTCGGGCGCGGGAGGAATTTCCAGTGAGCGATAGAACCGGGCGCTGCCTGTGCGGTGCCGTCACTTTCAAGCTGACCGCCGAGCCGCTGGCGACGCGGGTCTGCTGGTGCCGTGACTGCCAGCACCTGGCCGCGAACGGCACGGTGAACGTGCTGGTTCCGGCGGAGTCGCTCCACGTCTCGGGGGCACTGTCGGAACACACGAAGCGGGCGGACAGTGGCAGCGATGTCACGCGCCAGTTCTGCCCAGCCTGCGGTACGCACCTCTTCGCGAAATCCTCGGCCCGGCCCCAGTTTCGCGTGGTGCGCGCGGGCAACCTCGATGAGCCTTCGTCGGTGCGTCCGGGCATGAACATCTGGGCTTCGAGTGCTCCTGGCTGGGCGTGCCTCGACCCGGCGCTGGAGCGGGTGGAGGCGCAGCCCCTGCCGCCGAGGTCCGCGCCGCCGGCTGGCCGGGCCTGATGGCTCCACCGGGCCGGTGGAGATCACGTACCTGCCGCGCGCCGAGTGCGTGCCGGGCTAGAATCCGCTTCAGTTGCAACTGGCCACGGATACCATGAACCAACTCGAACAACTGCGCCGCTACACCACCGTCGTCGCCGATACCGGGAACTTCCTGGAACTGAAGCAGTTCGCGCCGACGGATTCCACCACCAACCCCTCGCTGATCCTGAAGGCCGCGCGCCTGCCCGAGTACGCACCGGTCCTGCGACGCGCGCTCGATGCGGGCGCACGTACCGATCTCGGCGCGGTGGTCGATCGCGTGCTGGTGCAGTTCGGCCTCGAGATCCTGAAGATCGTGCCGGGCCGGGTGTCGACCGAGGTCGACGCGCGGCTGAGCCACGACACGCCGGCAACCATCGAGCGGGCGCGGCGGATCGTGGCGCAGTACCAGGCGGCGGGCATCCCGCGCGAGCGCGTGCTGATCAAGATCGCCTCGACCTGGGAGGGCATCGCGGCGGCGCGCGTGCTGCAGGCCGAGGGCATCCAGTGCAACCTGACGCTGCTGTTCGCGCCGGTACAGGCCGACGCGGCGGCCGCGGCCGGCGTGCGCCTGATTTCGCCCTTCGTCGGCCGCGTGTACGACTGGTACAAGGCGCAGGCCGGCGCCGCCTGGAACGAGGCGGCGAACGCCGGCGTCAACGATCCGGGCGTCAAGCTGGTGAGCGGCATCTACCGCAGCTTCAAGGAACGCGGCGTGCGCACCGAGATCATGGGCGCGAGCTTCCGCAACGTCGGCCAGGTGCTGGCGCTCGCGGGCTGCGACCTGCTGACGATCAGCCCCGACCTGCTGCGCCAGCTCGAGGAGAGCCGCGATGCCGCGCCGCGCGTGCTGCCGCTGGCGGAGACCTACGCGCGCATGGCGGGCGGCGGTGGCCCGAATCAGGCTGGATTCGGAACGGCCCTGGCCGCCGATCCGATGGCGAGTGCCAAGCTCGGCGAGGGCATCGCGGCCTTCTGCAAGGACACGGTGGCGCTCGAGGAACTGCTGAAGTCGCTGTAGTCGGGAGCAGGGCAATGTCGAACGAACGATTCGGATGGGGGCGCGGCGCCCGTTTCATCGCGGTGGTGGCTGTCGCGGCGATCACCCTGGCGGCGTGCGCGCGGCAGGGCGGGGCACCGGCGGCGGCGCAGCCCGATGCGGCTCCGGCGACCGCTGCGGGTCCGGCAGCGCCCGCGATTGCGGCCGATCCGGCGGCGGAGAACCGCCGCATCGTCGGCGAGTTCGCGCGCATCTTCTACGAGGAGCGCGACGTGCGGCGCGCCTTCGAGGCCTACGTGGTGCCCGACTACGTGCAGCACAACCCCAATATCGCCGACGGGCGCGAGGCCGCGATCGTGGCGCTGACGCCGCTGTTCAGCGACCCGAAGGTGCAGTTCAAGGTCCACCACGTGCTGGTCGACGGCGACATGGCGGTCGTGCACCTGTTCGCCCGCCCGGACGCGCAGGCGCGCGGCGCGGCGGTGGCGGACTTCTTCCGGCTGGCGAACGGCAAGATCGTCGAGCACTGGGACGTGCTGCAGGACGTGCCGGCGAAGGCCGCCAACGCGCACCCGATGTTCTGAAACGGCGCGGCGTTCGCCGCCGCCGGGCACTTCGGCAGCGGCCGGCGCCGCGCGCCGGCGCGCCGTCAGTGGCCGCCGCCGAGCGCCACGGCGCGGTAACCGCCGCGGCTGCGGAACCAGCCGTACAGCAGCAGGTAGGCGACGATCATGATCGCGGGCAGGACCGCGAAGCGCGCCAGCGACTTCTGCCGCGCGCCGGCGAGCACCGCCTCGGTGGCCGTGCGTTGGGCCTCGGGGAGCGCGGCGAGCCTGGACTTGTCGAGCGGCTGGTAGGGCCCGAGCGTCGTCGGGCCGCGATCGACGTCGCGGATGAGCGCGAAGGACTGCGGCGGCTCGGCGAGCTGCGCATGGATCGCCGGGTCCGCGGCGCGCAACGTGCGATCGAGGTTCTGATCGACGATCGCGCCGAGGAAGGGCGCGCCCAGCACGCCGACCGCGATCATGCCCATGCCACCCATCGCGTTGAGCGTGAGCGCGCCGCCCTTCGGGAACTGCTCGGAGACGATGCCGAGCGTCGTCGGCCAGAAGAAGCACTTGCCGGCGGCGTAGAGCGTCGCGGCGATGAACACCAGGCCGACCGCGGCGCCGGCGTGCGCGATCATCCACAGGCCCAGGGCCGCGAGGCAGGAACCGGCGAGCAGCAGCCCGACCGGCGTCAGCGCGCGCACCAGCGGGCCGGAGGCGAACAGGCGCAGCGCGAACATGACGAGCGAGGTGTACACCAGCACCCACTCACCGCTCCCGGCGAGCGCCGGCCGCAGGAGGTCCGTGACCCAGCTGTCGGTGCCCAGCTCGGTGGTGGCGAGCAGCAACATGATGAGCAGCATGAAGATGAACACCGGCCGCCCGGCGCTGCGCACCCGCGCCGCGAAGGCGAGCGTCGGCAGCAGCGTGATGGCCCAGTAGATCCAGGAGGGGAGGCCGGAGTGGAACACGCCGGCCAGCACCGCGTCGAACGCGCCGGCCATGAAGTAGCAGACGATGAGGCAGCCGGCCCAGCCGAACTCCTTCAGCATCTCCTGGTAGGAGACGCCGGCGCTGACGCGCTCCTGCACCGGGAAGCGGCAGCCGAGCATCAGCACGCCGTACGCCAGCGCGGGCAGCAGGAACAGGCCGATCTTCAGCTGCCACGAGGTGCTGCCCATCGCGATGAACAGCAGCCCGCCGAGCACCAGGCCGCCGGGCCAGCCGGCGTGCAGGATGTTGAGGCGCCGCACCTTGTCGTCGGGATAGAGCGTCGCGACGGTCGGGTTGGTGACGGCCTCGACCACGCCGTTGGAGAGCGCGAACAGGATCGTGCCGAGGTAGATCTGCTCGTAGCTGTGCGCCGTCATCGTGATGACGGCGGAGGTGACGTGGCCGATCCAGGCGGCCGCCATCGCGCGCCCGTAGCCGACGCGATCCACCAGCAGCGAGACCAGGATGATGCTGAGCGCGAAGGGGAACAGGCCCGCGCCGCTGAGCGCGCCCTTCTGCGTCTCGGTCAGGTTGTAGAGGTTGCCCCATTCGGTGATGAGGAAGGAGCGGACCACGAACCCGAAGGACGTGGTGGCGATCGAGACGACGCTCGCGAGCAGCAGGCGGTTCCTGTTATCCATGTCATTGGCGGCAGACTTGGATCGCCGCCTCTCCCTGCATTGGTCCACACCCGTCGGGAGTATGAACCAGTTGTTCGCTGGTCGTGAGGGCCTTCGCTACTGCCGGGGCGCGTCCGCCAGGACGGGGCGGCCGCTCAGCCTGCCGGCTGGCAGTAACGCACGCCGGTTGCGAGTTCCTGGTTCAGCCGGGCGGCGCCGGTCTCGTTCAGGTGCGCCGCGTCCCAGTACAGCGCGTTCGGCCAGAAGCGCACGCCGGAGAAGCAGCCGGCGAAGCCGCTACGCTCCACGATGCCCGCGAAACGCTGGAAATAGGCCTCCGGCGGCTGCCGGACGCCGGCGTTCATCGGCATGGCAAGGTAGTGCAGCGCGATGCGGTGGCTGCGGGCAAGTTCGGCGAGCCGCGCGAGGTAGTACTCGTTGACCGGCGAGCGTGCGTCGGGTTTTTCGCTTTCGGGCGAGGCCGGGGCCGCGTTGACGAATCCGGCCGTCGCGACCTCGTGCAGCTTGAAGCGCGGGTCGGCGATCTCGCGCCGCCCGGCGTCACGCAGCCCGCGCCGCAGTCCACGGATCGTCGCCTCGAGCGTTGAGTCGATCGACAGGGTGTTGACGATGGCGAACTTGGCCCGCTCCGGGAGGAACGGCATGCTCGCGTCGATGGTCTCCAGGGCCTTCCAGCCATACTTGCGGTACTCGGCATCGTCGAGCTCGATGATCCTGCGGTGCACTTCGCCGATGAACTCGTCAGGGATCAGGCCGTAGTAGCGCGATCGCGAGTAGTAGGTGTCCTGGGAGAAGACGTGGAAGGCACCAAAGGAGATGATCAGGCGGTCGATGTGGGCACCGCGCTCGATCAGCCGCCGCAGCAGGTAGTAGCCCTCGACCGGCGAGCCGCCGGCCAGCGAGAGGTTCACGAACCCCATTTCGGCCGCGCTGAGACAGCATTCGGAGCGCGAATCGCCCAGGATCACGTCCAGGTGCTGGCCAGGCTGCACCCGCTCCACGAAATCGAACACCACGCGCTGGCGCTCGTATTCGCCGCCACCGATGAGCGGCTTGGGCGCCATGGCCGCCAGCGCGGCGATGGCGAGGTTGATCAGGACGAAGACCAGCAGCTTGTGCTTCACGGCTAGCGGTGCTCAGAACTGGAAGTAGATGAACTGCTGTACGCCCTCGCGGCTGGCGATGCCGGTGACGATGATCCAGAACAGCAGGACGTAGGAGGTCCAGCGCAGCAGCAGCCTCGGGCCGGGGCGCGGCCCGGGAGCAGTCACGGTCTCGAGCCGGGTGTCGTTGCGCCAGATGTAGTCGATCGCGACCGCCAGCAGGACGTAGAGCAGCGCCGAGCGGTGTTCCTGCGGCAGGCTGGCGCGGCTGACGATGCCCGCGAGGTAGCCGAAGGCGTGCGCCAGCGACGGCGAGCGGAACAGCACCCAGCCGATGCACACCAGCACGAAGGTAAGTCCCATCGACAGCGCGGTGGCGGGCGCCGCCGCGAGGCGCGGCAGCCGCAGCGCCGCCAGGCGACGCTGCAGGACCAGCAGCAGGCCGTGGTAGAAGCCCCAGACGATGAAGGTCCAGTTGGCGCCGTGCCACAGTCCGCTGACGGTGAAAGTGACCAGCGCGTTGCGGTCGGCCTTCAGCGGCGTGGTGCGTGAGCCGCCCAGCGGGATGTACAGGTAGTCACGGAAGAAGGTACTGAGCGAGATATGCCAGCGGCGCCAGAAATCCTGGGGCGAGGTCGCGAAGTAGGGGGTCGAGAAGTTGGTCATCAGCTCGACGCCGAGGATCTTGGCGATGCCGATGGCGATGGTCGAGTAGCCGCAGAAGTCACCGTAGATCTGGAAGGCGAAGTACACGCTGCCGAGCGCCAGCGTGCCGCCGTCATGGGAGCCGGGGTTGTCGAAGATCCTCTCGACCACCGGGGCCAGCTTGTCGGCGACGCCGATCTTCAGTGCCAGCCCGAACAGCACCAGCCGCAGGCCCTCGGTGAACTTCTTCTCGTCGAAGCGCCACAGCCGCTCGAACTGCTCCAGCAGATTGGCGGCGCGCTCGATCGGACCGGCCACCAGCTGTGGGAAGAACGCCACGTAGGTGGCAAAGGCCACCAGGTCGCGCGTGGCCTTCATCTGTCCGCGGTAGATGTCCAGCGCGTAGGTCATCGTCTGGAACGTGTAGAAGGAGATGCCGACCGGGAGGATGATGTTGAGCGCCGGTGCACTGGCGTGAATGCCCAGTGACTGCAGGCCGGCCACCGCCTCGGAAACGAAGAAGTTGTAGTACTTGAAGAAGCCGAGGATGCCGAGGTTGCCGGTGACCGAGAGGGCCAGCCAGCGTCGGCGGTGGCGCGCGTCGTGCTCGATCTGCCAGCCGACGATGTAGTCGAGGAGCGTGCTGATGATCAGCAGCGAGAGAAAACGCCAGTCCCACTGGGCATAGAAATAGTAGCTGGCCGCGACGTACAGCAGGTTCTGCGCGCGCAGCGATTTCCAGGTGTAGCGATTGAGCACGATCGCGCCGAACACCACGAGGAAGAAGGGCAGGAAGGCGAGATCGCTGAATACCATGGTGACAACGTGCCTACGGTGTGGTGGCCAGGCGCTGCAGCAGCCACTGCGCGGACAGCTCGACGACTTCGCGCTGGTTCTCCAGTGCGTTGAAGGTGTGCGTGCCGTGCGGCACGACGTGGAAGCCCTGTGCCTGCGTGGCGCCTTCGGCTATGCCTGGAAAGCACTCGCGGAACTCGCCGAGCTCGGTCGTGTCGCGCTGGCCATAGATGAACAGGACGTTGCGACCGTCACGCAGCAGCTGGGCGACGGCGGCGAGGAAGGGATTGCCGGGACTGCGTGCACCGTGCGCGAACCGCCGCACGGCACGCAAGACCTGGCGGGCATCGTCGGATCCGTGCCGCAGGCGCTCGCGCCACCAGCGAGGTCGCAGGAACCGCAGGCGAAAGACGGCGCGCGCCACCGAGCGCAGGGTGTCGCGCGCACCCCAGTTGCTGGGTGCGTCGCGGTTCTCGTACGGCGAGACCGGCCAGCCGTCGGAGGAACTCAGGGTCGGGCAGCTCCAGGCGAGCACGCCGGCCACCCGCGGGTCCTGCGCCGCGCACTTGATGGCGACTCGGGCGCCGGCGCACAGTCCCTGGAGGAAGACCGCCTCCGCGCCGAGGGATTCGCGGGCGAAGGTCACGGCCGCGGCGGCTTCCTCCGGCCGGTGGCCGTCGAAGTGCCGGTCCTCGTTCTGCAGCGGGCTGTCACCGACGCCGGCGAGGTCGACGCGCAGGCAGGTAATGCCCGCGGCAGCCCACTGGCGGGCCGCGTTGACGTACAGGCGTTGCGGGCCGGCGCGGCCGAGCTGACCGGCGCTCAGCATGATCACGCAGCTGCGGGGCTGCGTCGGCGCATCCGGACGATGGACGATCCCCGGCAACGCGCCGTAGGGACCGTCGACGCTTACCAGCTCCTCGCAACTCATGGGGCGAGGCGCTCCAGCCAGGAACGCGTCGCGTGGAACAGCGCGTCAGGGCGGAAGCCCCGGTAGAGTGCCTTGCTGCTCCAGAAGACCCCAACCGGATCGGGCATCGCCGTCGCGTCGGCGCCGGCGGCCTGCGCCGTGGCCAGCAGCTGCGATGCGGCCCCGCCATCCGGCGGCTCGTCGGCGCCGGCGGCAATCAGCAGCGGCACACGCCGGCGTTCGGACGCGGCGCGCAGGTCGACCGTGGCGAGCGTCTCGCCGAACTCCTGCCCATACAGTTCGCCCTTGATTTCGATCTGGCCGGTACTGGCCAGCGAGTGGCGCAGCTCCTCGAGCTTGGGCGCCTTCAGGCCGCGCGTCATGCAGGACATCTGCTGCGAGCGCAGCAATGTGTTCCAGTAATCGATGCCGGACACCAGCGGCGCGATCAGCGCGGCGCCGCTGACGCGCGCATCGATCCCGGCCGTGATCTGCGCCAGCATGGCGCCGAACCGGACGCCGACCAGTACGACGCGCGGCGCGCCGCTGCTCGCGATCAGGTGATCGATGGCCGCTCGCACGTCACGCAGCAGCCCGGGAATCGTCACCGCCACCATGTCGCCGTCGCTGTCGCCGCAGCCCGCCACATCGAACCGCAGCGTCGGGTAACCGGCCTGGGCGAGGAAGCGGGCGTAGTCGACGATGACGCGCTGGCAGTAGTGGCGCTCCTCGGAGAGTGGCGCGCAGAAGACGACGCCCGGACGCCTGCCCGGGAGTGCGCCGGCGGGATTCAGCACGCCATAGAGGCGTTGGCCGTCGCCATTGGCGAAGTAGCCGGCGCGCTCGCCGCCGGGACTGGCGCGGTCGCCGGCGGGCAGCAAGGCGACGCTGTCGGCAGTCTGGCTCATCGCCGCTCAGGCCCGCAGCTGCTCGACCAGCGCCGCGATTGCGCGGATCGACTCGAAGTTCTCGGGCACGAGGTGTTCCTCGTCGATCTTCAGGTCGTACTGTGCCTCGATGAAGGTGATCAGCTGCTGCAGTCCGAGGGAGTCGAGGATCCGCTCCGCGAGCAGCTGCCGGTCGAGGGCCGGCGCCTGCGTGGGCTTGACGCGCAGGATGCCCGCGGCGATGTAGCGGGAAATGTCCGCTTCGACCGGTGTCACGACTGCCGTCCTCCGTGCGGTGCAGTCGGCCTGATGCGCCGGGCGTCGAGGAGCTCGAGCCGGCGCAGCACCTTGCCCAGCCCGTTCTTCGGCAGGTCGCTGATGAAAGCCACGGACCGCGGGACCTTGAAGCTCGCGAGCCGACCGGCGCAGTGGGACTGCAGTTCCTCGGCCGTGCAGGCCCCGGCGGCGACTACGTAGGCCCGGATCTGCTCGCCCCGGCCGTCTGCCGCGGGCACTCCGATCACCACCGAGTCGCGCACGGCCGGATGAGCGCCCAGCACGTCCTCGATCTCGACCGGGCTCACCTTCTGGCCCACGACATCGATGATCAGCTTCCTGCGCCCGTGCAGTGTCAGCCGTCCATCGGCATCGAGTGCGCCGAGGTCACCGGTGTGATAACCGCCGTCGCGGAACAGCGCCTGGCCCTCGGTCACCGCGCCGCGATAGCCGCTGGTCATCGCGCGGCTGCTCGCCACGACCTCGCCGATCTCACCGGCCGGCAACCCGGCGCCGGCCTCGTCCAGTATCCGGATGCGTACGCCGGGAAACGCCCGGCCGACAGTCGAGCCGTGTGCGCCGCTGGCCGGGTCCAGGTCGATCGTCATCACGCCGACCTCGGTGCAGCCATAGTGATTGCTGATGCGGATGCCGAAGCGCGCGGCGAAGGCCTCGGCGATATCGGTGGTCAGCGCGGCAGAGGCCGAATAGCAGACGCGCACGCTGCCGAGATCGAAGTCGCCATGCGTGCTGGCCAGGTGCCCGAGCATGAACGGCACCGCCGGCAGGATCGTGACCCGCTCGCGTGCGGCGAGGGCCAGCGCGCGCTGGCGATGCAGCGCGAACGGGTTGGCATTGTCGAGGATCACGAGCCGTGCACCGCTGCCGGCGGTAGCCAGCATGCAGTGCACGGCGCCGAAGTTGTGGTACAGCGGGATCATGCAGAAGACGGCGTCGCTGCGGCCGAGCTGCAGGCATTCGATGACGCTGTTCATCTCCCACCAGTACTGGACCACCGTGCGCGGAGCGCACTTCGGTCGACCAGTCGAGCCGGAGGAGTAGATGTAGATGAGCTCGTCGTCGAGCCGGCTGGCCGGCAGCGGAGTCGCGGGTGCGCGTGCCAGCAGGTCCGGCAGCGAATGCGCACCCATTCCGGGCGGGCCGTTGACGATGACGGTGCACGAGTGCGGCAAGGCAGCCGCGAGGCGCCGCGCCGGGTCGCCGCGCGCGTGATCCACGACCAGGAAGCGGGTGGAGGCGTCGCCGAGGTAGAAGCTGATCTCGTCTTCCTTCAGGTCGAGACTCAGCGGTACCGCGACGCCGCGGCAGGCGGCGATGCCGAAGAAGGCTACGAGGAACTCCGGGCTGTTCTCCAGCAGCAGGCCGACGCGATCGCCCGGCTGCAGTCCGAGCGCAAGGAGCGCGCGGGCACAGCGTTCGGCGCGCGCCAGCAACTCGGCGTTGGTCACCCGCAGGTCGCCGTGGACGACGGCGCAGTCGTGCGGGCGATAGTCGGCATTGCGTTGCAGCAGCTGGATGAACAGAGGGCGCTCTCCAGGAGCCAGCGGGCTCCCCGGAAGAGCAAGGCTACCTGTCGCTGCGCTGCGCCGTTGTGAATTGGGTATCACGCATCGGGCATGTGCGACGCTGTCGTTATGGAAACGGGACGGCCGTGCCGCAGCCCCGTGATGTCAAATGGGCAAGGCGATCCTGGCCACCGGCCGGCGAGCCTACAGCCCGCCGCCGCAGCCCTTGGTGAGGTAGTCATCGATGCCGCGCAGCTGTTCGGCGAAAGTCGAGCGCAGCCAGGCAGGGCCGTGCGCGTAGTCCTTGAACTCGCGGTAGGTGACGTCCTTCTTTGCGCCGCGCGCCTTGGCGACGAACCACTCGGACTGTTCGATCGGCACGATCTGGTCCCGGTCGCCGTGGTAGACGTAGATCGGGATCTGGATCTGGTCGGCCTTGGAGAGCGGGCTCAGGCCCTCGACCGTCGATGCCTGGTGATCGCGGAAGTAGGCGTTGGTGTAGAACTTGGACCAGATGCGGTGGATGTCGGAAACGCCCGCGCCGGCAATCGCGCACTTGTAGAGGCCGTTGGGGCGCACGGCCGCGGCCATCGCGGCGTAGCCGCCGTAGGAGAAGCCGAACATGGCGATGCGGCCGGGGATGGCGATCTTCTGCTCGATGAGCCACTTCGCGCCATCGTCCTTGTCATCCTGCATCTTCTGGCCCCACTCCTCGTCACCGGCGAACCACAGGTGCGCGCCCCAGCCGGCCGAGCCGCGGTACTGCGGCTGCAGCACCGCGCGACAGCGACTGACCAGCAGCGGGACCCACATCGAGTAGTCGAAGGCGAGGTCGTCGCGGGCCCAGGGGCCGCCGTGCGGGTGGATCACGGTCGGCCACGGTCCGTTGCCGCACAGCGCCGGATTGGGCGTGTGCAGGAAGGCGGGAATGTCCAGGCCATCGCGCGCCTTGTAGTAGACCAGCCGGGCGCTGCCGATCGCCGCCGGGTCGATCTTCGGGTACGTGTTGCTCAGCAGCGTCAGCGCCTTCTGGTCCCGCAACAGGTAGTAGGCGAGCGGCTCGGTCGGGGACTCGACCGCGAGCACCATCAGCTGGTGGTCGAGCGAGCTGTTGACGACATGCCAGTCGCGACCGACGCGCTGGGCGGTCCTGGCGAGGTTGCCGGTGGCGGGATCGACGAACTGCACGGGCTCCTCGCTGATGCCGAAGCCCGCGGCGAGCTGCTTGTCCAGGTTGCGCCACCAGTCCGAAACGTAATACCAGTCATCGCCGGTCGGGCCCGCGTAGGTGAAGGCGATGATCTCGCCGAAGCGCTCGCCCTTGACGCGCTCGACGCGGATGCCTGTGACGTCGAAGAACTTGTGCTCGAAGACGACTTCGCCGAGCTTGCGCGCCCGGACGTCATACTCGAACAGCGCCGTCTTGTCGCGCCCGACGTTGCCGAGCACGTAGGCGATGTTTGGATCCCTGGAGAATCCGGCCACCGCGATTTCGTCGCGGGTCTTGGCGTAAGTACGGAAATGCTCCTCCCACGCGCCGCTGTCCGGGTTACGCAGCTCGGTAGCGATGTAGGAGCCCTTGTCCGTGTCGACGTCGAGGCGCGTGCGCGCCCGCAGCGTGCCTTCGAGGTCGGTCACGTAGCCCGCGGTCTGGTCGTCGGCACGCTGCACGCGCTGCGCGCGGCCGCTCTTGACGTCGACCTTGTAGACGTCGCCCTGGTTGGCGCCGATGTCGTTGACGACCAGGACGTGGTCGGGGTCGTTCGGCAGCGTGTCGAGTATCGTGGGTTCGGACAGGGCCTGCTCGGTCTCCTCGAGCTCGCTCTTGGCCGCCGCGCGCGGCAGCGGCTCGCGCCAGTTGCGACCCTGCAGGTCAGTCAGATAGAGCTTGTAGGCGAAGGTCTTGGTGACCTTGTCGAAGTGCAGATCGATCGGCTGCCAGACGAAGACCGCGAGCGTGTCGTTCTTGATGAACTGCACGCGGACGAACTTCATCTGCTTCGTGCCGATCACCGTCGGCGCGATGCTCAACAGGCCCGCGTCCCAGACCAGCACGACGCGGTCCTCGCCGCGTGCCTCGAGCGCTGCGATGTGGCGGCCGTCGGGCGAGACCGTGAACGAGGACATCGCCGGGTAGGCGGCGAGCGTCTCGATGCTCGGCGGCGTGGGTCGCGCCGTATCGGCGGCGGATGCGGCAAGCAGGGGGCCCGCGAGAACGAGCCAGGCGATCGATGGGCGCATCGGGAATTCCTGTCCCAATGAAACGGGCTCGCATTATCGAGCGTGGCCGAAGCCGATGGCAATCCGGCGAACGCCGTGCCGCGCGCCTCGATGGTGCTGCGAATCATTTGATTGCCCGACAATTGTGCAATGCGACCCCTTGGCGGCTTGGAGGCATGAAAACCCGCGTGATAAATTACGCGCCGTGTCAGCCGCGCCCGACGCCACGGATGGACGGGCCGGCGCCAACTAAAGAGAAGTTCTAGGGAGACAGGCATGCCTAATTTCAGCGCGCCGCAAGGCGCGATCCCACGTCATTTCCTGATCGCATTGCTGGCCGCCGGAACCACCGGCCTCGGCTTCGCGGCCGACGCACCGCCGGCGGCGAAGCCCGCGACGGCCGCGGTGGCGACCGCCGAGGAGAGCAAGAGCGAAGAACTCGAGACGGTGATCGTCACGGGTTCGCACATCCGCAAGGACGAGTACACCTCCGCTTCGCCGATCCAGATCATCAAGCGCGATGAGTCGGTGCTCGCCGGACTGGTGACTTCCACCGAGATCCTGCAGGGCTCGACCGTCTCGGGCGGCAGCAACCAGATCAACAACTACTTCGGTGGCTACGTGACCGACGGCGGCCCGGGCGCCAACACGGTGGGCCTGCGCGGCCTCGGCGCGGTGCGTACGCTGGTCCTGCTGAACGGGCGCCGCCTGGCCCCGGCCGGCACGCGCGGCTCGGTCGGTTCGGCCGACCTCAACGTGCTGCCGAACGCGATCGTCGATCGCATCGAGATCCTGAAGGATGGCGCCTCGTCCGTGTACGGCTCGGATGCCGTTGCCGGCGTCGTCAACATCATCACGCGCAAGGGCGTCAACGACTTCACGGCCGAGGGCCAGCGCGTGCAGACCTTCGGCGGCGGCGGCGACCAGACGCGCATCTCCTTCGTCGGCGGCCACACCTGGGACCGCTTCGAATTGAGCGGCAGCGTCGAGCTGTACGACCGCACCAACCTGGCGGTCGGCGAGCGCGACTGGGCACGGTGCCCGACCGCCGAACTGATCGACCCGGCCACCGGCAACTACGCGCCGGGCACGGTGCTCGACCCGGACACCGGCAAGCCGAAGTGCTATCCGATCTCGGCGCTGACCGGCACGAACGGCCTGGCGCACAACTACATCGTCTCGCCGCAGTACGTGTTCGATACGGAAATCGGCGACTGGGTATTCGTCGGCAATCGCTGGACGCCGGATGCCAATTCGGCGGGTCCGCTGGCCGGCTGGCGCAACGTCGACCCGGCCTCGCGGCGCCCGGCATTCGACCCGCGCATGCAGAACGAGTCGCTCATTTCGCCGACGCGCAACATCACGGCCTTCCTCAACGGTTCCTATGACGTGGGCGCGCTCGGCAATGCCGAGGCCTACTTCGAGGCCCTGATGACGCGGCGCGATTCCAGGCAGATCGGCTCGCGCCAGCTGAGCCTCGACTACCAGCTCGACGCTGACTTCAACAACCATCCGTTCGTCCCGGACAACATCTACAACGGCGGCGGCGGCGTGGGTTACAACCCGTACGGGGACCTGATCATCGCCCGCGCGCTCATGTACTGGGGCAACGACACCTCGCGCCAGACGGCCAATTACGGCCGCTTCGTCGGTGGCCTGCGCGGCGACCTGCCGTTCCTCGGCGACTGGCAGTACGACGCGTACGCGATGGTGGGGCGTGCCGATGCCTCCTACACCTTCGAGACCTTCCTCAATGATCGCATCTACAACTCGCTGTACGTGACCGAAGTCGACCCGGCGAGCACGACGGACCCGACGCGCAGCGTCAACGGCCGCACCTACACCTGCCAGGTCAACGTGGCGACGCCGGGCACGGGCTGCGTGCCGGCACCGTTGCTCGATGCCGCGTTCCTCGGCGGCAGCGTCGACCCGGCCTACCGCGACTACGTGTACAAGCCGGTCACCGGCCATACCGTGTTCGACGAGTACACCTTCTCCGGCCTGGTCAATGGCACGCTCTTCAAGCTGCCCTACGGCTCGGTGAGCGGCGCGCTGGGCATCGAGTACCGCACCGACCGCTTCAAGGACACGCCGGCTCTGGACTCGATCAACGACAACCTCTACAACTTCACCTCCGCCGGCATCACCCGCGGCAAGGATGCGGTGCGCGAGGTGTACGCCGAGGTCGAGGCGCCGCTGCTGCGCGGCCTGCCCATGGCGCAGGACCTGACGCTCAACCTCTCGGGCCGCTACACGGACTACAACTCCTACGGCTCGGACGAGACCTTCAAGCTCGGCCTGAACTACGAGCCCTTCACCTGGATGAAGGTTCGTGCGACGACCGGGACCTCGTTCCGTGCGCCGGCGATCTTCGAGCAGTACCTGGCCCCGACCTCGGGCTTCCTCTCGGGCTCGGTCGATCCCTGCTATGACTACGGCAACACGCTGCCGCCGGACTCGGTGGCCTACCAGAACTGCGCCGCCGAGGGCCTGCCGCTGAACTGGCTCGCCTCGAGTGGCGTCGAGGTCGACGCCGCCGGCGGCGCGGCCACGGGCCTGAAGAGCGAGCATTCGCGCACGGATACGGTCGGCGTCGTGTTCCAGCCGCCGCTCAGCGCGCGAGTGGGCGGGCTGGCGTTCGCCGTCGAGTGGTGGCGCATCAAGGTGACCGACGAAGTCACGCAGCTCGGTGCCACCAACCTGCTGTCGCTGTGCTACGACGACCCGCAGTTCCGCGCCGGTGGCGGCTATTGCGCCTTCAGCCAGCGCGACGTCAATGGCAACCTGGTCGTCCAGGACAACTACCTCAACGTCGCCACCCAGTTCGTCGCCGGCCTGGACTTCAACCTCCGCTACACGCGCGACATCGGCCTGGGCGCGCTGACGGTGGACCTCGAGGCCACGCGCTACTCGCGCCAGGACTGGCGGCTGCTGCCAGCGGATCCGCTGGATCGCTTCAACGGCACGATCGGCTCGCCCAAGTGGGTCGGCGACGGCGACGTGAAGTACAAGTGGAAGGACTGGACCTTCCGCTACGGCATCACCTACATCGGCTCCATGGACAGCAACGCCTACCTGGGCGTCGATACGTCGGTCGACCCGTACAACTTCGCGGTCGGCTCGTATGTCACCCACGACGCCTCGGTGCGCTACGAGAGCACCAACAAGTGGTCGGTGACGCTGGGCGTGCGCAACCTGACGAACGAGAAGCCGAAGACCATCACGGCCGGGTACTACGACCGTGTCGGCAACTCGGTGCTGTACAGCGGCTACGACTACTTCGGCGCGCGCGCGTCGCTGAACCTCGTCAAGACCTTCTGAGGACGTCGCGTCCTCATCCTCTGCTCCACCCGGAGCGGGAGCGACCAGCTCCCGCTCCGGGCCGGAGCGCGGTGTACTTCCCATGAGCGATCCCGCCCGCCTCGAGGCCGTCGAGTTCAAGCTCGCGCACCTCGAGCGCGCGTTCAACGAGATCAACGAGGTCGTGGTCCGCCAGCAGCGCGAGATCGAGCAGCTGCGCGCGGCCCTGAAGCAGGCGGCGGTGCAGCTGGAATCGCTCGACACGCAGCTCGGCGGCGCCAGCGCCACCGACTTCGAGAAGCCGCCGCACTACTAGGGCCGGACGGCCCCTTCAGAACTCGAACAGCGACATCAGGTCGCCGATGGCCGGGCCATTGACCGGCCGGTAGGGATCCGTCGGATCGCCGAGCGGATCCGGCAGCGAATCGCGGCTGCGGGCCGAGAGCGGCGCCAGGCCCCAGTTGCGCTCGATGAACTTCAGGATCGAGGCGTGGTCGGCGTAGACGTGGTCCACGTGGCCGCGCCTGGCGAACGGCGAGATCGCCAGCAGCGGGATGCGCGGGCCGTCGCCGAAGAAGTCCAGCGGCTGGATGTAGCCGCTGTCGAAGTAGCCGCCGCCCTCGTCGGTGGTCGCCAGGATCGCGGTGTGCGCCCACAGCGCCGGCCGCGCCTGCACCGCCTGCACCACGGTGCGCAGGAATTCCTCGTAGTGCGCCGGCTCGGAGTAGCCGGGATGCCCGCTGTCGTGGTTCTTCGGCACGATGAAGGACACGGCCGGCAGGCGGCCCGTGCGCAGGTCGCGCTGGAAGGAGTCGAGTCCCTGCAGCTGCGCGCGCAGGCGCGGATCGCGCATCACGGCGCGCGAGGCGAGCAGCGGATCGCCGTTGTCGTTGTACTGCCGGCCGCGGGCTTCCTCCAGCGGCAGGCTCCAGCGGCGCATGTCGGCCTGCAGGTCGGCGTCATCGCGCCCCCCGGCGTACCACTTCCAGCTCACGCCAGCGGCGGCGAGCGCCTCCGCGATGGTCGGCACGTCCTGCGGCGGGTAGACGAAATGCCCGGGCCCCAGCGGCCGCGGCGCGCCGAGCCGGTCGTGGAGGGTGGCGTAGTTGTTGACCAGGTACCAGGCCCCGTCCGCGCAGCGGCTGGCGATGCGGTGGCGCTCGAGGAAGCCGAGGATCGGCGCCACGCCGGGCTGCGTCGCGTCGGCGCAGTTCACGTAGGAGCCACCGCGATAGCCGTCGCGGCGATAGAAGTTGGCGGTGCCGGGCACCGGGTCCGGATCCTCGACCTGGTTGGCGGGCGGCGCGGTGAGCCGGCCGTCGAGGTTGAACACCGGCAGGTCGCCGGTGGCCAGCGCGAAGAAGTTCATGCCGGTGCCGCCCATCACCGGCTGGTGGTAGTTGTCGCTGAGCGCGTAGCGCTCGGCGAGCTCGCGCAGGTAGGGCGCGTCGCCGGTAGCCATGTTGAGGAAGCCGAGGGGCTCGCCGCCCTGGCCCGGATCGGCGGGCGTGACGCCGTCGTTGTCCGGGCCGATGCCAGTGGTCATGCCGACCCAGGCGTACAGGTCGAGGCGGGCATTGTCGCCGCCGGTCTGCTGCCACATCTGGAAGAAGCGGTGCACCGGATCGCCGGTCGGCAGCGATCCTCGCCAGTAGGGCACGAAGCGCGTCGCAGGGAACGGGCCGTTGGGCAGGTCCGCCGGGAAGCGCGTGTCGGCCCCGTTGGCGAGGCCATTGAGCGCCGCGTCCTCGACGCCCACGAGCCGCGGCTGCGGCAGGTGCGCGTAGGCCGCGCCACGCGGCGGATCGATCGAGTAGCGAGGCTGCGGCACGGCGGGCCGCTGCGCCGCCAGCGCGAAGTGCGGTCCGGGCGAGCCGTCGGTATTGACGATGCCGAGCGAGAGCAGGTTGCGTACCGTGGCCCCGCCGCGTGGCCGGAAGGTCGCGAACACGGAGTCGAAGCTGCGATTCTCGCCGACGACGACGATCAGGTGCTCGATCGGCGTGCGCGGCCGGCCGGGTGCGAGCGTGGCGTCGCGCGTGGCGGGTGCGGCGGGTGCGACCGTGGCCGGCGCGGACCGCGCCGCTGCGCCCTGGCTCCGCGCGGCGAGCGCCTGCGCGATGGCGGCCTGCGCCAGCGGACGCATGGCCGCGTAGCCGGCGGCGTTCGGGTGCACGCCGTCGTCGGACCAGGCGGTGGCGAGGCCGCCGTGGCCGTCGTCGAGCGCCGCGTGGTAGTCGACGAACACCAGGCGTTCGCGCGCGGCGTAGCCGCGCAGCCAGCGATTGAGCGCGATGATCGTGTCGGCGGGCTCGAGCGAGCGATGCCACCAGAAGCGCGCGGCCGGCGGCACCGCGGCGAGCACCACGCCGATGCCGTGCGCGCGCGCCAGCTCCACCATCGACATCACGTTGCCCTGCACCTGCGCGAGCGAAGTCGGGCCGGTGTTGCCGGCGACGTCGTTGGTGCCGGCCATGATGTGGACCACGGCCGGGTGCAGGTCGAGCACGTCGGCGCGGAAGCGCGCCAGCATCTGCGCGCTGGTCTGGCCGCTGATGCCGCGGTCGAGCACTTCGCCCGTGAAGAACGCCGGATCGAGCGGCTTCCAGCCCTCGGTGATCGAATCGCCGATGAACACGACGCGCGCCGCGGAGGGCGGCGGCAGCGCGGCGTTCTCGTGCCGGTAGCGGCACTGCTGGCTCCAGTCGAGCGCCAGCCACTCGTGCATCCACGCGTCGTACGGATCGGCCGCCGCCTTGTGCGCCGGCGTCGGCTCGAGCGGCACGCCCAGGCAGGGATCGGCCGAGACACCGATGAACGGCGTGCTTGCGGCGTGCGAAATGGGCGCGGCGGACGGATCGGGCGCGGCGAGCACGCCACCGGCGCCCAGCGCGAGGACGGCGGCGATGCAGGCGTCGAGCGCGGCGCGCGCGACCGGGTTCATGCGCCGGTTGCCGTGGCGATGCGCTGGCCGCCGATCCAGGTCTCGTGGACGTGCAGGGCATCGTCGGCGATGAGCAGGTCGGCGCGCATCCCGGGCGCGAGACGCCCGTGCGTGCCACCGAGACCGAGGAACGCGGCCGGGTATTCGCTCGCCATGCGCACGGCCGCCGCGGGCGCGAGGCCCAGGAGCGCTACCGCATTGCGCAACGCGCGACTCATGTCGAGCACCGTGCCCGCGAGCGTGCCGTTCTCATCGACGCAGCAGTCCTCCTCGACGCGGATGGTACGCCCCTGCAGGCGGAAGCTGCGCAATCCCGTGCCCACGGCGGGCATGGCGTCGGTCACCAGCATGAAGCGGTCGTGGCGCCGCGCCTTGAGCGCGAGGCGCAACACCCGCGGGTCGACGTGGCGGCCGTCGACGATGATGCCGCACCAGGCGGTGTCGTCGGCCAGCGCCGCCCCGACCACGCCCGGTTCGCGGCTGGTGAGTGGTGACATGGCATTGAAGAGGTGCGTGAAGCCGCGCAGGCCGTGCGCCAGCGCGGCTTCGACCTGCGCCGCCGTGGCGTCGGTGTGGCCGGCGGCGAGGATGACGCCCGCGGCGGCGAGGCGCGCGAGCAGCTCCGGCGTGGTCGCCTCAGGCGCGAGCGTGACGAGCGTGCGCCCATGGCGCAGCGCGGCGAGCCGCGGCACGGCGGCGGCGTCCAGCGCGCGGAAGTGGCTGGCATCGTGCACGCCCGGACGCGCGCCGCCGAGATAGGGGCCCTCGAGGTGGATGCCGAGCACGCCGGGGACGCCGGCGGCGATGGCGGCGTCGACGGCCGCGATGCCGCGCTCCACGACTTCGAGCTCGTCGCTGATCAGCGTCGGCAGGAAGCCGGTCGTGCCGAAGCGCGCGTGCGCGGCGGCGATGGCACGGATCCCCTCGACCGTCGGCGCGTCGTTGAACAGCACGCCGCCGCCGCCGTTCACCTGCGTGTCGATGAAGCCCGGCAGCAGCAGCCGGCCGCCGAGGTCATGGCGCTCGGCGCCGGCGAGGCGCGCATCGTCCTCGGGCACGATGGCCGCGATGCGCTCGCCTTCGACGAGCAGCGCGCGCCGGGCGAGGAAGGTGTCGGCAGCATGGATGCGCCCATTGACGAAGGCGCGCCGCATCAGAGCGTCTCGGTGACCTTGCGCAGGTGCGGCGGGCTGTCGGGGTCGTGGCCGCGCGCGATGGCGAGCCGCGCCAGCAGGCGATAGAGGCTGGGCGCGAGCACGATCGGAGCGAGCACGCCCGGGACGCGCACCGTCGGCAGCTCGGTCGCGCCCGCCGCGCGCGCGCCGGCGACCAGCGTCGGCACGCCGCGGCCGGCGAGCTCGGCGGCGAGCGCCACCAGGCCGGGAAGCGCGGCATCGTCCTGCGCCAGCACCAGCGCCGGGAAGTCGCGGCCTGGCAGGGCGAAGGGCCCGTGGCGCACTTCGGCGCCGCTGTGCGCCTCGGCGTGCAGGCCGCAGGTTTCCTTGCACTTGAGCGCCGCTTCCTGCGCGATCGCGAGCCCGAGGCCGCGGCCGATCGCGTACAGGTGCTGCGCCGGCGCGAGCACCGGCAGCGCGGCGCTCCAGTCGAGCTGCCAGGCGGCCGTGAGCGCGTAGGGCAGTGCGCGCACTTGCTCGAGCAGCGTGCGATCGGCGGTCCAGGCGGCCACCAGGTGCGCGAGCGCGGCGAGCGAGGCGATGAAGGACTTGGTCGCCGCGACGCTGAGTTCCGGGCCGGCGCTCAGCGGCACGGTGCAGTCCGCCAGGTTCGCGAGCGGCGCATCGGCGACATTGCAGAGGGCGACGACGAAGGCGCCGCCGCGCTTCGCGGCCGCCACGGCGGCGAGCAGGTCGGGGCTGCGGCCGGACTGGGAAATCGCGATTGCCAGGCAATCGCGCAGCTCCGGATCGACGCCGTAGAGCGAGCTGATGGACGGCGCGGCCGAGGCGGTCAGCACGCGCGTGCGGGTCTCGATGAGGTACTTGGCGTAGGTGGCGGCGTGATCCGAGCTGCCGCGCGCCAGCGTCACGACCGCGCGTGGCGGATGCGCGCGCAGCCGGGCGCCGAGCGCCGCCAGCGTCGCCGCGTTGGCCTCCCACTGCGCCGCGACCACCGCCGCGGCCTCGCCGGCCTCGCGATGCATGCGCGTCGCCATGGCACGGGCGTCGACGTCCGACGCGGCGCCGGCCGCCGGTGCGGTGGAGGCGCTCAAGCCGGGCTGCTCAGTTCGGCCACGAAGTCGTACATGTCGCCGCGGTAGTAGGACTGCGAGAACTCGACGGCGCGGCCGTCGCGGAGCGAGCCGAGGCGCTCGACCAGCAGGCCGGCGTCGCCGGCGCGCGCCTTGAGCAGTTCGGCCTGCTCGGGCGTGAGCAGCACCGCGCGCAGCCGCTGCAGCGCGTGCGTCGGCCGCTGGCCGCTGCGCTCGAGCGCGACGTAGAGCGAATCGCCGACGGCATCGAGCGCCGGCAGCGCGGTGGCGACGAGGGTCGCGAATTCGAGCGCCATCGGCGTGTCGTCGGCGAAGCGCAGGCGGTGGAAGCGGTACACCGGCGTGCCGGGACTGAGCCGCAGCGCCAGCGCTTCCTCCGGCGTCACGGTGCCGGCCGAGCGCTTGAGCCAGGCGCTGCGCGGCTTGCGGCCGCGCGCGCGCATGTCCTCGGAGAAGGAGGTGAGGAGCGAGAAGTTCTTCTCGACGCGTGCCGAGACGAAGTTGCCGGCGCCCTGCCGGCGCAGCAGCAGCCCCTCGGCCACCAGGCCCGCGAGCGCCTTGCGGACCGTGATCCGCGAGACGTTGAAGTCCGCTGCCAGGTCACGCTCGGCCGGCAGCGCCTCGTCCGAGGCGAGGATGCGGTTGTCGATGGCCGCGCGCAGCGCGCGCTGCAGCTGCAGGTACAGCGGCTGGGTGCTGCGCTGGTCGAGCGGCCCGACGGTCTGGGCGAGGGATGTCATGCGCCTTGCGGTCCTCCAGCAGCGGACAGTACCACAACAATACCAATCAGGCAGCTACGGGCGACCTGAGATTGGTTCTCTTTTGTTGATCCTGCGGTGAAATAACTCAAATCGAGCCGGCCCGGAATATTCGCCGGCGTTGTGTGGCCGATCAATTGGTATTATTGTGGCACCTAACTGGTCCTAGGGGCAGGGGAGATCCGTTGGCCGAGTCGCCGCCACGCAGCCTTGTCGGCTCGTCGCTGCGCGCCGCGCGCTGGTGCGGCGTGGCCGCCTGCTGCGCGCTCGCGGCACCCGACCCGGCGCCGGCGACGGCGGCACCACGGGCCCGGCTCGAACCGGCCCCGCTGAGCCTGCGATGGGAACTCGCTCCCGCCGAAGCGACGGCCGGCACCGATGAAGCCACGCGCGGCGCCGATGCACGGGCGCTCCTGACGCTGACGAATCATGGCAGGGACGCGTGGCCGGCCCACGGATGGGCCCTTTACTTCAATTGCCTGTCCGGCGTGCGCGGTGGATCGCTCGACGGTTCCGTCGAAGTCCAGCGGCTGGTGGGCACCTGGTATCGCCTGCGGCCCACGAGCGGCTTCGTGGGCCTGGCCCCGGGCGCGAGCGTGACGCTGCGCATCGAACACGGCGAGCGCCCCTTCAACGCCAGCAAGGCGCCGACCGGGCCGTACGTGGTGCTCGATCGCGCCCCGGGCGTAGGCCGGCCGCTGCGCGAGTACCACGTGATGCCGCCCATCGATGCGGCGTCGGCCGCCGCGGCCGATGCGGCCGAGGCCGAGACGCTCTATCGCCGCTATCTCGCCACCGCTACGCTGCCGGCCGCCGACGTGCCGCTCGTCTTCCCGACGCCGCGGCGCATCGAGCGGCTCCCGGGGAGCCTGCACTGGAGCGCGCTGCCGCGCATCGAGGCCGCGGCCGAACTGGCCGGCGAGGCGGCGCTGGCGCGCGAGTACCTGCGGCCCTACCTGCCTGCGAGCCGGCTGTCCGCGAGCCGGGCAGCGGGCACCGCGCCGGACGCGGCCGCGCAGCTCCGCCTGCGCGTGGCCACGCTGGCCGGTCAGGCCTCGCCGGAGGCCTACGAGCTGAACGTGGATCCGGCCAGCGGCGTGGACATCACCGGCCAGTCGCCCGCCGGCGTGGCACGCGGCCTCGCCTCGCTGCGCGAGCTGATGCCGCCGCGCGTCGCGCCCGAAGCGGGCGTGGACGTGCCCGCGGTCCGCATCGCCGATGCCCCGCGCTTCGCCTATCGCGGCCTGCTGCTCGACGTGGCGCGCAACTTCCAGCCGCGCGCCGTGGTCCTGCGCGTCATCGACGCGATGGCGCGCGCCAAGCTCAACACCCTGCACCTGCACCTCACCGACGACGAGGGCTGGCGCCTGCCGGTCCGTGGCCTGCCCGAGCTCACGACGGTGGGCGCGCGCCGCGGCCACACGCTCGACTCCGCCCGGTTCCTGCCGCCGGCGTATGGCTCCGGCCCGGCGCTCGACGATCCGCACGGCAGCGGGCATTTCAGCCGTGAGGACTACATCGCGATCCTGCGCCATGCGGCCGCGCGCCACGTCGAGGTGATTCCGGAGATCGAGATGCCGGGCCACGCGCGGGCGGCGGTCATGGCGATGGAGGCGCGCTCGCGCGCCGGCGATGCGCGCTACCGGCTCGCCGACCCCGAGGACGCCTCGCAGTACCGTTCGGCGCAGCAGTACACCGACAACGTGATGAATCCCGGGCTCGAGTCGACCTACGCCTTCATCGGGCAGGTCGTCGCCGAGGTCGTCGCGCTGCACCGCGAGGCCGGCGTGCCGTTGCGCACGCTGCACATGGGGGCCGATGAACTGCCCGGCGGCGCCTGGCGGGATTCGCCAGCGGTGCGCGCGCTGATGCAGCGCGAGCGGCTCGGTTCACGTGACGCGGTCTGGGAGTATTTCTACGGGCGCATCGCCGCGATCCTCGCAAGGCACGACGTGGCGCTCGCGGGCTGGGAGGAGCTGGGCGCGCAGCGCGGCGCGGACGGACGCCTCGAGCCGGATCCGCGCGTCCTCGGGCGCGGCGCCACGCTCTACGTCTGGAACAACATCGACGGCGCCGAGGACCTGGCGAACCGCCTCGCCAACGCGGGGTTCGATACCGTGTTCGCCCCGGCGACGCGCCTCTATTTCGACATGGCGCAGGTCGCGAGCGCCGCGGAGCCGGGCACCAACTGGGCCGCGTTCACCGACCTCGAGGACGTGTACGACTACGAACCCTTCGATGCGATCCGGCGCGCGGCCACCGATCCGGCGCCATTGCCGGGCCGCGTGCCGCTGGATGCCGCCGGCCGCGCGCACGTGCGCGGCATCGAGGGGACGCTTTTCAGCGAAACGGTGCGCGACGCGGCGCGCATCGATTACCTGCTGGTGCCGCGCCTGCTGGCGCTGGCCGAGCGCGGCTGGGCGCCGCAGCCGCAGTGGTCGCAGGCCGGCGACGCGGCCACCGTCGCCGCGCAGCATGCCGCGGCCTGGTCGATGTTCGCCAACCAGCTCGGCCAGCGCGTGCTGCCGCGGCTCGATGCCGAACGCAGCGGCATCGCCTATCGCATCGCGCCGCCCGGCCTGCATCGTGCCGCCGACGGCGTGCACGTGAACCAGCAGTTGCCCGGCTTCGCGTTGCGCTACACGCGCGACGGGAGCGAACCGGACGCGCGCAGCGCGGTGGTCGCCGGCCCGATCACGGCCGCGGGCGACATCCGCGTAGCGGCCTTCAACCGCGACGGGCGGGCGGGCCGCGCGTCGCACATCGATCGAGTTCATTGATGGGTAGGGCAATCGCAGATCCAGCGATTGCGGCAATGGTCCAGGAAGTGAGGGTGGAAGAAGTCTTATGAAGCACGAAACGCATGATCCCGGCGACATCGTTTGCCGCGGTTTGATCTCGGGGGCGGCCGTTCTGGCGGTGTGTGTCGCGGGCCTTGCCCTGGCACCGCATGCCGCCATGGCACAGGGTGCCCAGGCACCCGCCAGTGACGCCGCGCAAGGCGCCGATGAAGGCGCCAGCCCGGAAGCCAGGCGCGAAGCACTGGAAGAAGTGGTCGTCGTCGGCATCCGCAGGAGCCTGGAAAAGTCGATCGAGCTGAAGCGCACCAACGAATCGATCGTGGAAGTCGCGACGGCCGAGGACATCGGCAAGCTTCCCGGCGTATCCATCACCGAGACCCTGGCACGCCTGCCCGGCATCGCCGCGCAGCGCGTCGACGGTCGTGCGCAGGTGATTTCGATCCGCGGCATGGCGCCGGAATTCTCGGTGACGCTGCTGAACGGGCAGGAGATGGTGTCGTCGGGCGATGACCGCTCGTTCGAATACGACCAGTTCCCGGCGGAGCTCGTCACCGCCGCGACCGTCTACAAGACCCCGGACGCGTCGCTCGCCACCAACGGCCTCGCGGGCACGGTCAATCTCTCGACGATCAGCCCGCTGAGTTCGACCGGCAAGCGGTTCAACGTCGGCGCGCGCGGGGAGGCGAATTCCTACGGCAAGCTGATCCCGGGCACGAGTTCCACGGGCAACCGCCTGAGCGCCTCGTACATCGATCGCTTCGCCGACGACAAGTTCGGCGTGGCCCTGGGCTTCGTCCATCTTGATACGCCCACCAACAAGAAGTACTTCAATCCCTGGGATTTCGGTCCCGCCGGCTGGTGGCCGGTGAGCGGCGTCCCGGAGGACCAGCTGGTCTATGACGGCTTCGAGACTGGCGTCATGAACTGGAAGGGCGTGCGCGACAGCGCCATGGGCGTGTTCGAGTTCAAGCCCAACGACGCGTTCACCTCGAAGCTCAACGTCTTCCATACGCAGTTCGACCAGGACATGAATGGCCGCGAATTCGTCGGCGTCATCGGCGACTGGGGCCTGGGCAACGTGGGCACCAGCGTGACGGTGAACAACGGGGCCAACGGCCTCACGGTCCAGAACGTGGTGCCGGTGGTCACGATGCGCGGCGACCATCGCAAGGACAAGATCGACCAGGGGACCTGGAGCAATACGCTCGAAACCGGTCCGTGGTCGTTCGTGCTGGACCTGGGCCTGTCGAAGGGCACCCGCACCCAGAAGACCTCCGAGGTCTACGCGGCGACCAAGGATCCGATCACGATGGATGCGAGGATCAACAGCGGATTCAACGACTGGGGCAAGGTCACCACCGACTACGATCTCGCCGACCCCGCGAACTTCAACTACGCCACCTACTGGTGGGGTGGCGGCGGCGGCTACGTGCAGGATGCCGACATCGAGGACCGGATGCGCAATGCCCGCCTGACCATCAAGCGCGCATTCGAGTGGGGGATCCTCGCCGATCTCGAAGGCGGCGTGGCCTATTCGCGTCGCGAGAAGTCGGTGCAATACCTGGGCTGGAACATGCTGCTGGCGGCTCCCGACCAGACCTGCATCCATTTCTATGACTGGGATCCGGGTTCGGGCTGCGCGCCGATCCCGTCGAACATCCTGCAGAGCCCGGTCGACATGGGCTTCGCCGGCATTCGCCGCCTGATCAGCTTCAACGTCGATGACGCCCTGGCAGGCCCGGCCTTCGTCAAGGACTCGGTCATTTCGGCCAGCGCCAACTGGAACTGGGCGGTCAAGGAGGACATCACGACCTTCTACGTCAAGACCGGCCTGAAATTCCACCTGGGCATCCCGTTCAAGGGCAACCTGGGCCTGCAGGTCGTGATGACCGACCAGTCGGCGACCGGCACCGAAGTCGATGCTTCGGGCGGTTCGCACCCGGCGCATGGCGGCACCACCTACACGGATTACCTGCCGAGCCTGAACCTGACCGGCGATCTCGGCGATGGCATGCTTCTCAAGCTCGGCGTGGCCAAGGTCATGGCCCGTCCGGAGATGATCTACATGCGCTCCAACTTCACCGCCGCGGTCAATGCGACCGACCGGCTGTGGTACGGATCGGGCGGCAATCCGACGCTCAAGCCCTGGCGCGCCAACGAGTACGACATTTCACTCGAGAAGTACTACTCGCCGGGGACCTACGTCGCGGTGGCGTACTTCCGCAAGGACATCACCTCGGGCATCTTCGTGAAATCGATTCCCTACGATTTCACCGGGTTCACCAACCCGACGCCGGTGATTCCGGCCTCGAACATCGGCATATTGACCGCGCCCGCCAATACCAGCGGCGGCCACGTCGCGGGCTATGAGGTTTCCGGCGCGGTGGAGCTGGGCAAGGTCGCCTCGATGCTCAAGGGATTCGGGCTCACCGGATCCTTCTCCAGCACCCAGTCGGACCTGCCGGGTACCGACATCTACGGCAACAAGACCTCGACCCCGCTTCCCGGGCTGTCGCGCCGGGTCTTCGACCTGACCTTCTACTACGAGAACGATTCGTGGCAGTTCCGCGTCGGCAACCGGTACCGGTCGGCCTTCGTCGCCAAGCGCCACAATTCCTTCAAGAACGTGGTGGATACGATCAGGGCCGAGTACATCGTCGATGCGCAGCTCGGCTACACGTTCCGGTCCGGGCCGCTCGATGACCTGAACATCCTGTTCCAGGTCGACAACCTGACGGATGCGCCCTACGTCACGACGCAGACCGTCGAGGGTATCGAGGCACTGAAGGAGCGCCATTCCTTCGGCCGCCAGTACCTCCTGGGAGCCAGCTACAAGTTCTGAGCTGGCGCGACACGATGACGGCCCCTGCCGGCGCCCGCCGGCGGGGGCCGCTCTTCTGACACGGCCACGTCGCCGGGGGATCGCCGCAAGCACATGGCACAGCGCAATCCGGCCATCGACGTGCTGCGCGGGCTCACCCTCGCGCTGATGATCGTCGTCAACATGTCGGTGGACGACTCCTACCGCCAGCTGCAGCACTCGGCGTGGCACGGGCTCACGCTCACCGACGTGGTGTTCCCGACCTTCCTGTTCGTGGTCGGGGCCTCGCTCGCGCTCACGCTCGGCCGCTACGAGCGGCGCGGCGAAGCCGCGCTGCTCGGCAAGGTGGCGCGCCGCACGCTGCTGATCTTCCTGTGCGGCTACCTGCTTTACTGGTTCCCGTTCCTGCAGTTCGATGCGGCCGGGCACCTCGCGCTGCGGCCGCTCGCCACGACGCGCATCTTCGGCGTCCTGCAGCGCATCGCCCTGTGCTACGGGCTCGGCGCGCTGGTGGTGCATTACTCGGGCCGCGTGGGCGCCTGGGTCGTGGCGATCGGTGCGCTGCTCGGCTACTGGGCGCTGCTCGCCACTTGCGGTGACTACACGCTCACCGGCAACGCGCCGCTGCTGCTCGATCGCGCGCTGCTCGGCGAGGCGCATCTCTACCACGGCGAGGGCATCGCCTTCGACCCGGAAGGCATCCTCGGCACGCTGCCCGCGCTCGCCAACGTCCTCGCCGGCTACCTCGCCGTACGCTACCTCGACGCGGCGGCGCGCCCGTCCGAGGCGCGGCTGCGGCTCGCGCTGGCCGGCCTCATCGCGATCGCCGTCGCGGTGGCCTGGGACGGCGTGCTGCCGATCAACAAGAAGCTCTGGACCAGCTCCTACGCGCTGTGCACGATCGGCATCGGCCTCGTGACGCTGGCAGCGGTGGGCGCGCTGTGCGACCGCGCCGGGCCCGGCCGCTGGCAGCGGTTCTTCGAGGTCCTGGGGCGCAACACGCTGTTCATCTACCTGCTGAGCGAGATCGGCAACGCGGTGCTGGTGCTGACGCGCGTGGACGGGCAGAGTCTGTTCATGTGGCTTTACCTGCGTGCCTTCCGGCCGTGGGCCGGCGCCGCCAACGGCGCGCTGGCCTACGCGCTCGTCTACATGCTGGCGTGCTGGCTGGTCGCCTGGGCGCTCGACCGGCGCCGCATCTACATCCGGCTGTAGGGGCGGGGGACTTGGCGTGACGGGCACCGAAGGCAACGCGCAGGGCATCGAGCTGCTCGCACCGCTCGCCGGCTGGGTGCTGCCGCTCGCCGAGGTCCCGGACCCGGTATTCGCAGGCGGGATGGCCGGCGAGGGCCTCGCGATCGATCCGACCGGCGAGCTGCTGTGCGCGCCCTGCGACGGGCGCGTGGTGCTGATGGGCGCGGCCCGCCACGCGCTCACGCTGCGCTCCGCCGCCGGCGACGTGCTGATGCACGTCGGCATCGACACGGTACGCATGGCCGGCGCGGGCTTCGAGCTGCGCGTGCGCGACGGCGAGGCGGTGCGGGCCGGGCAGCCGCTGCTGGCCTTCGACCTGGACGCGATCGTGCGTGGCGGCCTGAGCGCGGCGACGCCCATCGTGCTGGTGCCGCCGGCGGCGAGGCGGATCCTGCGGCGGCGCGCCGGCGAGCGCGTGCAGGCCGGCGAATGGCTGATGGTCGTGGAGCGCGTGGCGGCGGGCGCCGCCGCTGCGTCGCCGGGCGCCGCGGCGGAGGCCACATCGCGCTCGCGCTGGTTCCGGGTGCCCTTCGACCACGGCCTGCACGCGCGGCCGGCGGCACGCGTGGCCGCGGCGCTCGAGGGACTCGATGCCGCGGTGGCGCTGCACGTACGCGGCCGCCAGGCCGACGCGCGCAGCACGGTCGCGCTGATGGCGCTCGGCACGAACCGCGACGAGATCGTCGAGGCGCGCGCCACGGGTGCCGGTGCGGCGCAGGCGCTGGACGTGCTGGCCGGGTTGCTGGAAGCCCTGGCCGAACCGGCGGAGGGCCGGAGCCCGGCGCGATCCGCGGCGCGGTGGCGGGTAGGGAGCCGACGGGCACCGTCGCGCCCGCCGCGGCACCCGACGCAGCGCCTGCGGCCGGCACGCGGCTGCCGCGACGGTCGCGGTGCGGGCCTGGCGCTGGGTCCGGCCATGCCACTGCAGCTGGACGAGGCCGTGGTCGCCGCGACGGCCGGCGATCCTGCGGCCGAACGCAGGCGGCTGGAGGCGGCCGTGGCGGCGGTGCGTGCCTCGCTCGAAGGGCTCGCGGCGCGCGAGAGCGGCGAGCGGCGCGGGTTGCTCGAGGCGCATGGCGCGCTGCTCGGGGATCCGGGGTTGCAGCGGCGCGCGCGGGCGCTGATCGACGGCGGGGCCAGCGCGGCGGCGGCGTGGCGCGCCGCGCTGCACGAGGCCGGCGAGGCGCTCGCCGGGCTCGCCGATGCGCGCATGGCCGAGCGGCGCGCGGACCTGCGCGACATCGAGCAGCAGGTGCTGGGCGTGCTCGCGGGCCGTGCACCGGGCGCGCGCCTGGACCTCCCGGCGGGCGCGATCCTGCTCGCCGAGGAGCTGCTGCCCTCGCAGTTCCCGGCGCTCGACGCGGCGCGGCTCGGTGGCGTGTGCATGGCCGCGGGTGGCGCGACCTCGCACGTGGCGATCCTGGCCGCTGCGGCCGGCGTGCCGATGCTGGTCGGCGCCGGGTCCGCGGTGCTCGCGATCCGCGCCGGCACGGCGCTGGCGCTCGACGCCGAGGCCGGCGAGCTGTGGGTCGAGCCGGAGGCGGCCGACCGTCGGCGCATCGGCGCGCAGCGCGAGCTGCGCGCCCGCACGCGCGCGGCCGATGCCGCGGCCGCGGCGCAACCTGCGACGACCAGCGACGGCACGCGCCTCCACGTGCTCGCCAACCTCGGCGGCGTCGCCGAGGCCGGGCCCGCCGTGGACGGCGGCGCCGAAGGCTGCGGCCTGCTGCGCACCGAATTCCTGTTCCTCGAGCGCTCGCTCGCCCCGGATGCCGACGAGCAGCTCGCGGTCTACCAGGCGGTGGCGACCCGGCTCGCGGGCCGGCCGCTCGCGATCCGCACGCTCGATGCCGGCGGCGACAAGCCCATTGCGTATGCGCCGCTGCCGCGCGAGGACAACCCCGCGCTCGGCCTGCGCGGCCTGCGCACCAGCCTCGCGCACCCGCAGCTGCTCGAGGCGCAGCTCGAGGCCATTGCCCGCGTCGAGCCAGCCGGCCAGTGCCGCGTGCTGCTGCCGATGGTCACCGACCTCGGTGACGTGCGCGCCGTGCGCGGGCGGCTGCAGGCGGTGGCGGGGCGGCTCGGGCGCGCGGCGCCGCCCCTCGGCGTGATGATCGAGACACCGGCCGCGGCGCTGCTCGCCGCGCAGCTCGCCGCCGAAGTGGATTTCTTCTCGATCGGCAGCAACGACCTCGCGCAGTACACGCTGGCGATGGACCGGCTGCATCCGACGCTGGCGCCGCGGCTGGACGCGCTGCACCCGGCGGTGCTGCGGCTCATCGCGCTCGCGGCCGAGGCGGGCGCCGGGCGTGGCCTCGAGGTCGGCGTGTGCGGCGCGCTGGCCTCCGATCCGGAGGCCGTGCCGGTGCTGGTCGGCCTCGGCGTGCGCGAGCTGTCGGCGGCGCCCGCGATGGTGGCGCGGATCAAGGGTTGCGTGCGGCGCGTGGCGCTCGCCGAATGCGTGGCGCTCGCGCGGGCGGCGCACTCGCCGCCGCGGACGCCGCCGCGGTGCGTGCACTCGTGCGCACCTGGCTGCAGGAGCGGGCCGGCGGGCCCGCGGTGGAGTAGCGGATGGCCCGCACGATGGATGGACTGCAGCGGCTCGGCCGCGCGCTGATGCTGCCGATCGCGGTGCTGCCGGTGGCGGGCCTGCTGCTGCGGCTCGGCCAGCGGACCTGCTCGGCATCGCCGTGCTGGCCGCAGCGGGCGATGCGATCTTCTCCAACCTCGGCCTGGTGTTCGCGGTCGGCGTGGCGGTGGGCTTCGCGCGCGAGAACCACGGCGCGGCGGGACTGGCGAGCCTCGTCGGGTACCTCATCGCGACGCGCGGCGCCGAGGTGTTGCTCAGCGTGCCGCCGGACGTGACCGCGGCGCTGGGTGGCGGCGCGGCGGATGCGGCCGCGGCCGCCTGGCGCACGCAGCAGCTCGCCAAGCTCAGCATGCCGGTGGGCGTGCTCTCCGGCCTCATCGCCGGGTTCGCCTACAACCGCTACAGCGAAGTGAAGCTGCCGAGCTACCTCGCCTTCTTCGGCGGGCGGCGCTTCGTGCCGATCGTCACCGGCTGCCTCGGCGTCCTGGTTGCGGTGGCCTTCGGCTACGGCTGGCCGCTGCTCACCCGCGGCATGGACGGGCTGAGCCGCGCGGTGCTGAATGCCGGGCCCTGGGGCCTGTTCGCCTACGGCACGCTCAACCGCGTGCTCATCGTCACGGGCTTGCACCACATCCTCAACAACATCGCCTGGTTCCTGCTCGGTGATTTCCACGGCGTCACGGGCGACCTCAAGCGCTTCTTCGCCGGCGACCCGTCCGCCGGCGCGTTCATGGCCGGCTTCTTCCCCGTGATGATGTTCGGCCTGCCGGGCGCCTGCCTCGCCATGTACCGCTGCGCGCGCCCCGGGCAGCGCCGCGCGACCGGCGGCCTGCTGCTCTCGATCGGCCTCACCTCGTTCCTCACCGGCGTCACCGAGCCGATCGAGTTCACCTTCATGTTCCTCGCGCCGGTGCTGTACGGCGTGCACGCGGTGCTGACCGGCCTCTCGATGGTCATCATGAACGCGCTCGGCGTGAAGCTCGGCTTCAGCTTCTCGGCCGGGCTGTTCGACTACGTGCTCAATTTCCCGCGCGCGACGCGGCCGCTGTGCTGCTGCCGATCGGCGTGGCGTACTTCGGCGTGTACTACGGCCTGTTCAGCTATGGCATCCGGCGCCTCAACCTCGCCACGCCGGGGCGCGAAGCCGCCGCGCGTACCGGCGACGTGGAGGCCGGCGGCGCAGTGGCTGGCGGCGGCGCGGCGGGCAGCGGCGCGATGGGCGCCATCGAGGCCGGCGCCGACGGGCAGGCGGGCGCCTTCGTCGCCGCGCTCGGCGGGCCGGCGAACCTCGCGCGCATCGACGCCTGCACGACGCGCCTGCGGCTCTCGGTCGCCGACGATGCGCGGGTCGACACCGCGGCGCTGGCGCGCCTCGGGGCGCGTGGCGTCGTGCGGCCCGGTCCCAACTTGCTGCAGGTGGTGGTCGGCCCGATCGCCGACCAGCTCGCCGGGGCGATGCGCCGGCACCTGCGTACCGGCGGCGCCGCCCCGACCCTGTCGACCGACGCGCTGCTCGCCGCGCTCGGCGGCGCGGCGAACGTGCGCGGGCTGGGCGTGGGTGGCGGGCGGCTGCGGGTCGCGCTCGTCGATCCGCGCCAGGCGGACGTCGGAGCCCTCGAGCGGCTCGGCGCGCGCGGCGTGGTATTCACCGCCGCGGGACCCCTGCACGTCCTGCTGGGCGCCGGCGCCGACGCGCAGGCGGCCGCGTTGCGGGCGCGCTGCCCGCAGGCCGCGGCCGATGCTCAGTCGTAGGCCGGCCAGGCCGAAGCGTCGATCGTCTCGCGGTAGCCGTGCCAGGTGGCGTAGCCGATCAGCGGCATCGTCACCGCGAGGCCGATGAGCGCGGTGGCAAAGCCGATGGCGATGGCGGCGACGATGCAGAGCACCCACACGGCCATCGCGCGTTTGTTGCGCAGGACGGCGTTGACGCTGGTGACCACGGCGGTGACGCCGTCGGTGCGCCGGTCGAGCAGCATCGGCAGCGAGAAGGCGCTGGCCGCGAAGGCCACCAGCGCGAACAGGCTCCCGACGGCGCTGCCGATGGCGAAGAAGGTGAGCAGCTCGGCGCGCGTCGGCTGCCCCGACTCCGGGTAGAAGATCTCCACGCCGCTGCCGGCGCGCACCCAGACCAGGCAGATCACCATCAGGACCAGCGAATACACCAGCTCGTCGCTGATGCGCCGGCGCGCCTCGTGGCGGCAGCGGGCCAGCGTCGGCCGCTCGCCGCGCGAGAGCTGCACGCTGATCGCGTACAGCCCGATCGCCAGGAGCGGCGCGACGAAGATGAAGGCCGAGAGCAGCACCAGCACCATCCAGCCGTTGCCGAAGCGCCAGCCGATGGCGCTGATCGCGGCACTCAGCACGACGATGCCGGAGCCGTAGGCCAGGCTCACGCCGGTGGCGGCGCGCAGGTCGCGCCAGCCGAGGCGCAGCCAGCGCAGCGGCGCCGTCGGCGCGAGCGTGCGGCACGGCGCCACGAACGGCAGGCCTTCGGTCGAGGCTTCGCTCATGATCACTTCCCCCTGCGCGCAACTTAGCACGTCGTCGCGGCGCATGGACTTGGGCGCACCCGGCAGCGCACAATCCACCGCCTTGCCGCCGGGGGATGGCGGCGCGCGGGGGGCGGACTTGAGCACGGCAACCTTGAGCCATGCGCCGGAGGCGATCCGGCGGCGCGTGGCGCTGGCCACCATCGTCGGCACGACGGTGGAGTGGTACGACTTCTTCATCTACGCCACGGCGGCGGGCCTGGTGTTCGCCGACCTGTTCTTCAAGCCCGCCGGCAGCCGCATGGCCGCGATCGTCTCGTTCGCCTCGGTCGGCATCAGCTTCCTGTTCCGGCCGTTCGGCGCGTTCCTCGCCGGCCATTTCGGCGACCGCTTCGGGCGGCGCGCGGTGCTGGTGCTGACGCTGCTGCTGATGGGTGCGGCCACCACGCTGATCGGCGTGCTGCCGACCTACGCGCAGGCCGGCGTGCTCGCGCCGGCGCTGCTGCTCTTGCTGCGCATCCTGCAGGGCATCTCCGCCGGCGGCGAGTGGGGCGGCGCGATCCTGATGGCCGTCGAGCACGCGCCGCCGGCGCGCCGCGGTCTCGCCGGCTCGTTCCCGCAGATCGGCGTGCCGCTCGGCATGCTGCTCGCGGCCGGCGTCAACGCGCTGATGACCGGCTGGATCTCCCCGGGCGCCGAGTTCCTCGCCTGGGGCTGGCGCGTGCCGTTCCTGCTGAGCGTGGTGATGATCGTGATCGGCTACTACGTGCGGCGCGCGGTCGACGAGTCGCCGGTATTCCTGCAGATCGCCGCGCGCCACCAGCAGTCGCGCGTGCCGATCGCGGAGCTGTTCCGCCGCCACTGGGGGCTGGTGCTCCTCGCCGCGCTGGTGTTCGCCGGCAACAACTCGGCCGGCTACATGACCACCGGCGGCTTCATCACCAAGTACGCCACCGACCCGTCCGGGCCCATTGGCCTCGCGCGCACGCCGGTGCTGCTGGCCATCGCCGGTTCGGCGGCGCTGTGGCTGGTGTTCACGCTGGCGGGCGGCATGCTCTCGGATCGCTACGGCCGGCGCCGCGTCTACATCTTCGGCTACGCCTGCCAGATATTGGCTGTGTTCCCGATGCTGGCGCTGGTCAACACCGGGCGCATCGAGCTGTTGTTCCTGGGGCTCGCGATCTTCACCGTCGGGCTGGGCGTCACCTACGGGCCGCAGGCGGCCTGGTACGCCGAACTGTTCCCCGCGCCGGTGCGTTTCTCGGGCGTGTCGATCGCCTACGCGCTGGGCGCCATCCTCGGCGGCGCCTTCTCGCCGATGATCGCCACCGCGCTGGTGCAGTCCACCGGCGGCACCACCGCGGTGGGCTGGTACCTGGTGACGATGAGCGTCATCGCGCTCATCGCCGTGCTGCTGCTGCGCGAGCGGCGCGGCATCGACCTCTCGATTGCCAACCAGGCGGAGCAGGAAGTGGGCGCGACGGTGTTCGAGCGGCCGCGCGGCCCTTGACGACGCTTCGATCGCGGTCGTAGTTTCCATTGCGCCCGGTCGCTGATCCGGGCCACAGCGAAGACAACCAGAGGGGAGCCGACGATGGCCAAGGCAAAGGCAAAGGCAAAGGGCAAGGCCAAGCGCACCACGCACCGCAGTTCCAAGGGCACCAAGCTCTACGCGGTCCGCGACGCCTCGGGCAAGTTCAAGGACATCCAGACCTACCAGCGCGCGCACTCGGCGGACATCCGCCGCAAATCGAAGCAGGAAGGTTGATCGCGTACTCCGGCAGAGGGCTCGATCGCGCCTGCTGGCCCGCGGAGCGCGGCGAGCCGGTGCTGGAGACGACCGTGGGCGGCGCGCTGCGCGCCGCCGCGGCGGCGGCACCGGAGCGCACCGCGCTCATCGCCTGGGGTGCCGCGCCCGCCGGGCGGCAAAGCTGGAGCTTCGCGGCGCTGCTGCGGGAGGCCGAACGCACGGCGCAGGCGCTGCTGGCGCGCTTCCGGCCGGGCGAGCACGTCGCCGTCTACGCGGGCAACTGCCCCGAATGGCAGCTGCTCGAGTTCGGCGCGGCGCTCGCCGGCCTGGTGCTGGTCACGGTCAATCCGGCGAGCCGGGAGCGCGAGCTCGAGTACCTGCTGCGCCAGTCGCGCGCCGCCGGCGTGTTCCACGGCGCGGGCTTCCGCGGCAATCC
>JAXMGO010000034.1:0-39012 GCA_046347255.1 Steroidobacteraceae bacterium | reverse complement strand
CTTGCTGATCTTGATCGCGACCTCGCCGTCGAGCGCTTCGCTCCAGGCGAGGTACACGCTGGCGTGCGCGGATTCGCCCACGCGCTGCAGCAGGCGGTAGTGGGGCAGTTCCGGCCGGGCATCGGGGTCGAAGGCTTCGTCGCCGCCCATGCCGGCGAAGGCCGCGGCGGCGTCGGGCGACTCGCCGTCGCCGGCGTCGTCGTCGTCCGCATGCGCATGCGCCTCCGCGGCCAGCGCGGTGCGGCGCTCGCCTTCGAGGAGGCCGGCCTGCAGCGCGGCGGCGAGCGCTGCGGCACCCAGGGCGCGGCGTGGCAGGTAATCGTAAGCACCGCGCCGCAGGGCCTGCACGGCGGCGGCCTCATTGCCGCCCTCGGCGAGCACGATGACCACGGGCTGTTCGCGCCGGCTGCACAGCGCGGGCAGCGTGGCGTAGGCGGCGTCGATCTCGCGCGCTCCGGCATTCTCGGCCAGGTGCGCGCCATGGAGGATCAGGTCGAAGGACTGCGTCGCGAGCCAATCGCGCCTGGACTCGAGCTCCGCGGGATCGAGCGCCATCGGCGTCGCCTCGGGGTAGAGGATCTCGAGGTGGTTGCGCAGCCAGGCGCCGAACTGCGGTTCGTGCTCGACCACCAGGATGCGCGGCGCCGTGCTCATTGCCCAGCATTCCCTTGAGCATCTGCAGCTGTTCATCGAGTTCGCCGAGCGTCGCGGCGTTGACGCCGTAGTCACGCGCGGCGTCGAACCAGCGCTGCGCGGCGGGCAGGTCCTGGGCGAGCAGCGCATTGCGCATGGCATTGACCAGGCGGCCGCTGAGCGCGCGTGCCGCGCGGCGTACTTCCGGGTCCTGTGGCGCGAGGCGCGTCGCGGCGTTGATGTGCGAGAGCGCGCTGTTGTTCGGCGGATCGATGAGCAGGCCGACGTCCATCAGGCGCCGTGCGAGCTGCGCCTCGTGGCGCGCCTGCGCGGCCGGGTCGTCGCCGGCAGCCGCGTCGCCCGTGCCGGCGTCGGCTTTGTTCGCATCGCCCTTGCCGGCGGCGCCGATCGCCGCGCTGGCGGGCGGCGTCGGTTCGGTCGTCGCCGTGGCGGGTGGCGCCGCCGGAACGGCTGTCGGCGCCGCGCCGGGCGAGGCCGGCACCGCCGGGCGGCGCAGCAGCCACAGGCCGGTGCCGGCCGCGGCGATCAGCAGCAGGATGAACACCGCGACGCGCGCGGCGCTTGAATTGGAGGGGCGGAGCGGCGCGAGCAGCACGGCGCGGTTCTCGTGCGCCAGCGCCTCGCGCCGGCGCAGCGCCGCGTCGAGGAACAACTCCGAGCCGCTGCGCGGAGACCGGCTTGTGCGCGAAGCGGCAGACGCTGCCCTCGGCGACCAGCGGCGCGAGCACGGCCTGGTCGCGCGGGCCACCGACCGCGACCAGCACCAGCGCGGAACTGCGCGCGCAGCCGCTCGATGAAGAGCGCGGCGTTGCCGGTGACGAGCGCCAGGTCGAGGATGGCGATCGATCGGGCCGCGCCACCAGCTCATCGGCCAGTACCTGCGGCGTGCGGGCTTCGACCACCACGCCGCGCGTCGCGACGGCGCCGGCGATCACTTCGCGCAGCGTGGCGTCCTCGCTCAGGGCGACGAAGGTGCTCGAGCCCGTGCCCGCTGGCGCGCGCGTCGCCGTGATCGGCGGCAGCGGATCCGGCAGCGCCTCCGGCGCCGGAAACGATACGGGCATTGGTTCCGTCATGGACCTGGTGGCGGCGAATGGTTTGGGGAATCGGTCGTACCGGGAATATCACGATTCCGCGCGGCCGGAGGCAACGCCGCGGGGACGCCTGCACGGTGATTCTGTGAAATGCGGCCGGGTATCGCTCCGGGAGTGTGACGCGCGTCACCCGGCGCCGTGCTGGCGGCGGAAGCGGTCGGGTGGCACGCCGGCGTGGCGGCGGAAGAAGCGCGAGAAGTAGGCCGGGTCGCGGAAGCCGAGCTCGCGTGCCAGCTCGGCGACCGGCAGCGCGATATAGATGAGTCGTCGCCGCGCCTCGAGCGCGAGGCGTTCCTGCGCGAGAGCGAAGGCGCTGCGCCCGGACTGCTTCTCGCACAGGCGGTTGAGCCGGCCCTCGGTGAGCCCGAGCGCGCGCGCGTAGCGCGCCACCGGCCAGTGCTCCAGGTAGTGCGCCTCGAGCAGCGCGCGGAACTCGGTGAACCAGCGATGCTGGCGGCGCGTTCGGGCGCGACCGCGCGGCGTCGCGCCAGCTCGCGGCCGAGGATCCACAGCACGCTGCAGGCGAGCCAGCCGCACACCGGCGCCTGCGCGCCCTCGGGCTGGCGGAACTCGGCGTGCAGCCGCTCGAGCAGGCCGCCGATGCGCGCGACGCAGGCGTCGTCCGGTTCCAGCGCCAGCAGTCGCGGCTGCTCGAAGAGTGCGAGGAGCGTTGCGAGCTGTCCGGCCGGTCTCGCCGTCCAGCAGCGTATCGGCCGCGAAGGTCAGCACGTAGCCGTGCGTGTGCTCGCGGAAGCGGAAGGCGTGCACCGTGCCGGGCGGCAGCAGCACCAGCGCCGGCGCGGCGAGCTCGGTGTCGTGCTCGTCGACGCGCACGCGCGCGCCGCCGCTGAGCAGCACCAGGCACTGGTGCAGGCCGCGGTGCGTGTGCGCGGCGATCTCCCACGCGTAGCGCTGGCTGCGCGAGCGGATGTCCTCAATGTGCAAGCGCCGGGCGGGCTCGCCGCGCGCCTGCTCGCCATAGAGTGCGAAGCTCGGTACGGCCCTTTTCGGCCTGTTTGCCATGGCGCAGCACGCCGGCGCGGCGCCGGCCCCCAGTGACCAGAATGACGGAAAAGTACAAGGTTTTCGGAGGATCGGCCAGCCGTGGCGGGCCGGGCCGGCCGCACAATGCCCGCCAGCACGCGGCCCGCAGGCGCCGCAAGGGGGTCCCGTGTTCAGCTTCGATCCATACTCGCCGGCCGTCGACGCCGATCCGTTCCCGTTCTACAAGACCCTGCGCGATGAGTACCCGTGCTTCTGGAGCAAGGAAGCGAACATGTGGGTGCTCTCGCGCTACGCCGACATCCTCGCCGCGCTCAACAACTGGCAGACCTACTCCTCCGCCAGCGGCAACCTGATGGACGAGCTGCCGAACCGCGCCGGCGCGACGCTCGGCACCACCGATCCGCCGCGCCACGACCGGCTGCGCGCGCTGATCTCGCACGCCTTCACCAAGCGCAACCTCGAATCGCTCGCCGAGCCGATCCGCGCGACGGTGCGCGGCGTCCTCGACGAGCTCCGCGGCCGCCGCGAGTTCGACTTCGTCGGCGACTTCTCCAGCAAGGTGACCGCGAAGATCCTGTTCCGCATGCTCGGGCTCCCCGAGGGCGACGACCAGGAAGTGCGCGAGCGCGCCGTGATGATGGTGCAGTGCGACGCCGCCACGCGCCAGAAGGGCCCGGAGCACATCGCCGCCTACAACTGGATGACCGACTACGCCGCGCGCGTCATCGCCGAGCGGCGCCGCAATCCCGGCGACGACTTGCTGAGCCAGTTCTTCGTCGCCGAGATCGACGGCGAGCGGCTCGCCGAGCGCGAGGTGCTGCTGACGACCACCACGCTGATCATGGCCGGCGTCGAATCGCTCGGCGGCTTCACCGTGATGTTCGGCCTGAACATGGCCGACTACCCGGACGCGCGCCGCGAGCTCGTCGCCAACCCGGCGCTGATCCCGGACGCGATCGAGGAATCACTGCGCTTCAACACCTCCGGCCAGCGCTTCCGCCGCCGCCTGGCGAAGGACGTCACGCTGCACGGCCAGACGATGAAGACCGGCGACTTCGTCTGCCTCGCCTACGGCTCGGGCAACCGCGACGAGCGCCAGTACCCGAACCCGGACGTCTACGACATCCGCCGCAAGCCCAAGGGCCACCTCGGCCTCGGCGGCGGCGTGCATGCCTGCCTCGGCGCGATGGTGGCGCGCATGGCGGTGCGGATCATCTTCGAGGAATTCCTGCAGGCGTTCCCCGACTTCCGCCGCACGCAGCGCGAGCTGCCGTGGATGCCGTCGACGACCTTCCGCAGCCCGATGCGGCTGGACCTCGCGCTCGACTGACCCGCCGTCCTCAGGTGCAGTGCTCGAGCTTCGCCTCGAGCGTGATCTCGGCCTTCAGCAGCCGCGACACCGGGCAGTTGGCCTTGGCGTCCTGGGCGATCGCCGCGAACTGCTCGGGGCTGGCGCCCGGCACCCACGCCTCGTTCACCAGGTGCACGCGGCTGATCGTCCAGTTGCCGGCCACCTGCTCGAGCGTGACGTTGGCCTGCGTGGCGATGCGCCGTGGCGTGAGGCCGGCGCGGCCGAGCGCCGCGGTCAGCGCCATCGTGAAGCAGCCGGCATGCGCCGCGGCGATCAGCTCCTCCGGGTTGGTGCCGTGCGCGTCCTCGAAACGCGTCGCGAACGAGTAGGGCGTGTTCATCAGCACGCCGCTGGGCGCGGCCAGCGCGCCATGCCCGGACTTGAGGTCGCCGTGCCAGACGGCGGATGCGGAGCGTTTCATCTTGCTTCCTCCTGTCGCGTGTCGTCGCGTGTCATCCCAGTTCGGCGTAGGCGCGTACCGGGAAGGTGCCCATGCCACGCACCTTGACCGGCACCGCGTGGAAGCGCGCGCCGCGCTCCGGCACGGCGTCCAGGCCCCGCAGGTGCTCGACGATCGGGATCTCGCGGCCGAGGAGCGTGGAGTGCACCGGCCGCGTGTTGCCGCGCGTGTCGTCGATGTTGTGCGAGTCGATGCCGACCAGCACGGCGCCGGCGTCGGCCAGCCACTGCGCCAGCGCGCCGCCGAGGAACGGATGGCCCTCGAAGTACGCGTCGGTCCGCCAGTGGCGGTCCCAGCCGGTGCGCACCAGTACCGCCTTGCCGCGCACCTCGCGCGCGTCGAACGGCAGGCGCTCGATGGCGGCCGGCCCGTGTGGATCGATGCGCGCCACCAGGCAGGGGAGCGCCGCGAGCGAGGCGAGCGGCAGGTCGGCGAGGTCCTTGCCGCCGGCGTAGCGATGGAACGGGCTGTCGACGTAGGTACCGGTGTTGGCCACCATGTCGATGCGGCCGATCTGGAACTCGGTGCCGGGCGCGTAGCGCGCGCGCGAGTCGGCGCGCGAGAGGTAGTCGCAGATGAGCGGCGCCGGCAGGCCCTTGTAGGTCACCATGCCGTGCTCGACGGTATGGCTGAGGTCGACGAGGCGGGGCGTGCCCATCGGGCTCACTCCTCGGCGGATTCGGTGTCGGCTCCGCGCCGGGCGCGCGCGAAGCCGCGCTTGCCGGTGGTGAAGAACTCCAGGAACGCGCGCGCCTCGGCGCTGGCGTAGTCGCCGCCGGCGAGCGCCGCGGCGGCGACCGCGCGGATGTTGCCGGCGGCGAAGTACACGGCGCGGAAGGCGCGCTTGAGCTCGGCGACGGTGTCGCGCGTGGCGCCGCGGCGCTTGAGGCCGACGACATTGAGGCCGATGACCTCGTTGCGCTCGGTCGCCATCACGTACGGGGCGATGTCCTGCGCGATGCGCGCGCCGCCGCCGATCATCGCGAGCGGCCCGATGCGCACGAACTGGTGGAACACCGCGCCGCCGCCGAGGAAGGCGCGCTCGCCGACCTGCACGTGCCCGGCGAGCAGCACGGCATTGGCCAGCACCACGCCGTCGCCGAGCCGGCCGTCGTGCGCGACGTGGCTGCCGGTCATCAGGAAGCAGTCGGCGCCGACCTCGGTGCAGGTGCCGGGGCGCGTCGCGCGGTTGATGGTCACGTGCTCGCGCAGCACGGTGCGCGCGCCGACGCGCACGCCGGACTCGGTCGCCGGATCGAACTTCAGGTCCTGCGGATCGCCGCCGATCACGGCGCCGGGGTGCACGATGACGCCCTCGCCGAGTTCGACGTGGCGCCGCACGATCGCGTGCGCGTGCACCACGCACCCGGTTCCGAGGCGCGCGCCGTCCTCGACGATCGCCGTCGGGTGGATGCTCGTGGTGCCGTCGCCGCTCATTCCCGCCCCAGCATGAATTCGCGCCCCTGCCAGTCGAGCACCACGCCGTCGCGCGTGATCTCGACGACGCGCGGGCCCTCGGGGAGCGCCTCGCCCTCGCGCACCTTGTGCATGTTGATGAGCGCGTAGCGATCCTCGGCGCGGCTCGCGTAGACGTGCAGGTCGAGCCGCAGCTCGGGTACCTCGCCCGCCAGCTCGCTGTAGTTCGGGCGTCCGCCCGGCGCGCGGCGCACGCTGCCGGCCGGCGGGCTGGCTGCCGGCTCGTAGTCGGCCGGGTTGTCGCTCGCGGCCTCCGTGGGCTCGGTGTCGCCGGCGACGCGCGCGCCCGGGTCGGCGACGAAGGCGCCGGAGGGCGGCAGCGCGCCGCGGCCGGCGGCGCCCGCGTGGCCGGCCTCGCTGCCGGCGCCGCCCATCGCCGCGGCGCGCCGTCGGCGGGCGCAGGCGCGGTAGCCGCAGCCGGCGCGACGGGAGCCGCCACCATGGGCGGGGCGGCCGCGGGCGTGGCCGCGGCGAGCGGAGCCGCCGCCGGCTCGCGCCGCAGCAGGAACCACGACAGCACGGCGACATTCACCACCAGCAGCACCGCGATGGCGATGATCCACGGCGCGACGCGCCGCCGCGGGCGCACGATCCGCATCTCGAGCAGGGCCGGGCCCGCCTGCCGCGCGCGCTCGGCCTCGGACTTCTTCAGCGCATCGAGTATGAAGGACACGCTTCGCCTCCTTACCCAGTGGTGCCCGGCGCGCCGGCGGCCTCGGCCGCCTCCGCCGCCGCGGGTGCGTCGAGCCGCGTGCGCAGGAGCGGCGAGCCCGGCGCGGCCACTTCCGCATCCAGCACGACCTGCGTCTCCAGGCCCGCGATCCCGTCCACCGGCAGGTGGTGGCGGCGCTGGAATTCCTCCAGCTGCCGCCTCAGCGCGGCGTCGAACGACGGGCTCGAGGCCGCATTCTCCGCCACTCCGCCCCACTGCGCGAGTTGCGCGCGCAGCGCGCGCACCGCCGGGCCGCGCGCACCGGCGGCGAGTTCCTTGACCACCGGCGCCGGCGGCCGCCACAGCAGCACGAAGTCGCCGAACCAGTAGCGCGCCAGGTCGGCGATGCCGACCAGCGCGCTCTGCCCGGCGATGCTCAGCTCGGCGCGCTCGTCGTCGAGGCCGGTGAGCACCACCTGGTGCGGCGTGCCGGCGGCGTCGGTCAGCATCAGGATCGCGGGGCGCTTCATCAGCCGCAGCTCCGCCGCCGAGCCGCGCATCGCGAGACAGGCGAGTCCGGCGTGCTCGGCCTGCGTGCAGCCGTCGGTCCCGCCGGCGCGGTAGCCGGCGTGCCACAGGCCGAAGAGCCCGGTGAACGCCGTGTCGGCGCCGGTCAGCGCCTGGTTGCGCACCAGCAGCTCGCCGAGGTTCGAGAGCGGCGGGGCGCGCACGATCGGTGCCGGGGCCGCGGCCGCGCCCGTGGCCGGCATCGCGCCGCCGCCCGCGCCGGCTTGCGCGCCGGCCGGCCGCGCCGACGCTGCCGGCGTCGCCGTCGCGTGCCAGGGCCCGAGCCGCCAGGCGAGCAGCGCGCCGCCGGCCACCACCGCCGCCGACAGCGCGACGATCGCCCAGCGCGCCCAGCGCGGCGCGATGGCGTCGCCGATGATCTCGCGGCCGGCGCGCCGCACCAGCGACGGCGTCACCTGGTGCTCGTCGCTGGTGTAGGCGCCGAGCAGCGCGCGGTCGCACAGGATGTTGATGACGCGCGGCACGCCGCCGCTGACGCGGTACACCTCGGCGAGCGCGCGGCGCGTGAAGATGTCGCTGGTCGCGCCGGCGATGCGCAGCCGGTGCTGCACGTAGGCGCGCGTCTCCTCGCGCGACAGCGGGTCGAGGTGGAAGCGCGCGGTGATGCGCTGCGCCAGCTGCCGCAGGTCGTTGCGCGCCAGCAGCTCGCGCAGTTCCGGCTGCCCGATCAGGATGATCTGCAGCAGCTTCTGCGTCTCGGTCTCCAGGTTGGTGAGCAGCCGCACCTGCTCGAGCACCGTGGGCGCGAGGTTCTGCGCCTCGTCGACCACCAGCACGACGCGCCGGCCCTCGGCGTGGGCGCGCAGCAGGTAGCGGTTGAGGATGCCGACCAGCTCGCGCGCGTTGCCCTCGGCCGTGTCGGGCACGCCGATGCCGAGCTCCTCGCAGATGGTCTGCAGGAACTCCAGCGGCGACATCTTCGGGTTGATGATCAGCGCGATCTCGGCGTCCTGCGGCACGCGCGCCAGGAGCGAACGGATCGTGGTGGTCTTGCCGGTGCCGACCTCGCCGGTCAGCTGGATGAAGCCGCCGGCCTCGGTGATGCCGTAGATCAGGTGCGCGAGCGCGTCCGCGTGCCGCCCGCTCAGGTACAGGTAGCGCGGATCGGGCGTGATCGCGAAGGGCTTCTCCGCGAGGCCGAAGAACGAAAGATACATGCCGGGTCTAGTGTACGCCCGCGGTCCCGAGTTCACCCGGCGCGAAATCGTCGACGTTGATGATGTCCATGACCAGGCGGTCGTAGCGCTCGAGCAGCGCGGCCTCTTCGGCGCTGAGGATCCCGGCCTCGCGGCCTTCGACCACCTGGCAGGGCAGGTCGAGTGCGCACACCAGCCCGGTCTTGACGCCGTCGACGCGCAGCTTCTTCTCGAGCGGCTCGGCCTGCTGCGCCAGCTCCAGCGCCTGCTGCAGCTTGCCGATCATGTTGCCCGGCTCGAGCGTGCGGTAGACGCAGTGGCACAGCCGCTCGCGCGCCGGGCCGGGGTTCATCACCAGCTCGGCCATGGCGCGGTGCAGGCGGTCGGAGGGCGCGAAGTAGGTGCGGCCGCGCGGGAACACGAAGGCGCGCATCAGCGCCGCGAGCCAGCGCACCGGGAAGTTGCGCAGCACGCCGTGCAGCTGCTCCTGCGCCTGGTACAGCAGCTCGCGGCAGGCCCACTCGACCACCGGCAGCTCCTCCACCGGCCGGCCGCGGTCCTCGTGGTGCTTGAGCACCATCGAGGCGAGGTACAGCATCGACAGCACGTCGCCGAGCCGCGCCGACAGGCTCTCCTTCTTCTTCAGGTAGCCGCCGAGCGCCAGCATCGCGATGTCGGTGCAGAAGGCGAACGAGGCGCTGAAGCGCTCGATGTGCTGGAAGTAGCGGCGCGTCGGCCCGGTGTCCGGGACGCGGGCGAAGCGCGCGAAGCTCAGCGCCATCACGAACGAGCGCACCGCGTTGGAGATCGCGAAGCCCATGTGGCCGAACAGCGCGCGGTCGAACTCATCGACCCCCTGGGCGCGGTCCGGGTTGCGCGCCGCGTTCATCTCCTTGAGCACGAACGGATGGCAGCGGATCGCGCCCTGGCCGAAGATGATGAGGCTCCGTGTCAGGATGTTCGCGCCCTCGACCGTGATGCCGATCGGGATCGACTGGTAGCTGCGGCCGAGGTAGTTGCGCGGGCCGAGGCAGATCGCCTTGCCGCCCTGCACGTCCATCGCGTCGTTGGCGACGCGCCGGCCGAGCTCGGTGGCGTGGTACTTGAGGATGCCGGCCGGCACCGCCGGCCGCGCGCCGTTGTCGATCGCGGCGATGGTGACGCTGCGCGCCGCGTCCATGATGTAGCCCTGGCCCACCATGCGGGCGATGACCTGCTCGACGCCCTCGAAGCGGCCGACCGGCTGGTTGAACTGGCGGCGGATGCGCGCGTAGGCGCCGGTGGCGTACACCGCGGCCTGCGCGCCGCCGGTGGCGATCGACGGCAGCGAGATGCAGCGGCCGACCGAGAGCTGCTCGATCAGCATGCGCCAGCCCTGGCCGGCCATCTTCACGCCGCCGATGATGCAGTCGAGCGGCACGAACACGTCCTGGCCGTGCACCGGGCCGTTCTGGAACGGCTGGTTGAGCGGCAGGTGGCGCCGGCCGAGCTCGACGCCGGGCGTGTCGGCCGGGATCAGCGCGCAGGTGATGCCGAGGTCGCTCGCGCCGCCGAGGAGCTTCTGAGGATCGAACATGCGGAAGGCGAGGCCGACCACGGTGGCGATGGGCGCGAGCGTGATGTAGCGCTTGGAGAAGGTGAGCTTCAGGCCCAGCACTTCCTCGCCGCGCCACATCCCGCGGCAGACGATGCCGGTGTCGGGGAGCGAGGCGGCGTCGGAGCCGACGCGCGGGCCGGTGAGCGCGAAGCAGGGGATTTCCTCGCCGCGCGCCAGGCGCGGCAGGTAGTGGTTCTTCTGCTCCTCGGTGCCGTAGTGGTTGAGGAGCTCGGCCGGGCCGAGCGAGTTCGGCACGGCGACGGTCGAGGCGGCGGTGACGCTGCGGCCGGCGAGCTTGCTGAGCACGCAGGAATGCGCGTAGGCGGAGAACTGCAGGCCGCCGTACTTCTTCGGGATGATCATCGCGAAGAAGCCGTGCTTCTTGATGAAGGCCCAGGCCTCGGGCGGCAGGTCGCCGCGGCGGTGCGTGATGTCGAAGTCGTCGAGCATCCGGCACAGCTCTTCGCAGGGGCCGTCGAGGAACGCCTGCTCCTCGGCCGAGAGCTTCGCAGGCGGCGCGCCCAGGAGCTTGGGCCAGTCGGGATTGCCGGTGAACAGCTCGCCGTCCCACCACACCGTGCCCGCCTCGAGCGCGTCGCGCTCGGTCGGCGACATGGTCGGCAGCAGGCGCATGTAGGCCTTGAGGAACGGCCGGCTGATGAGCGCCTTGCGCAGCGGGCGCAGGTTCAGCAGCCACAGCAGCGCCAGCAGCAGCCACAGGATCCCGGCCCACGCGCCGGCCGGATGGCCGAAGCCGTGGTACAGCACCAGCAGCAGCGTGAACGCCGCGGTGTAGTAGATGAGCGGCAGGCGGCGGTAGGCGAGGTACAGCGCCGCCAGGACGAAGAACACGGTGATGATCGCGCCGACCATGCGGGTCCCCTGGCTTCGCGGGCGCGTCGCCGGGCCTGGATGGCCCGGCGGCGCCCGCCGGCGACTATAGCCCCGTTCGCGCCGCCTGCGTTAGGCGGCGCCCGCTAGCCGAGCAGCTCCTTGACGCCGTCGCGCTCCTCGCGCAGCTCCTTGTCGGTGAGCGTCATGCGCTGGCGGCTGAACTCGTCGACCGCGAGGCCCTGGACGATCTGGTAGTCGCCGCCGCGGCAGGTCACCGGGTAGGAGTAGATGACGCCCTCGGGGATGCCGTAGCTGCCGTCGGCAGGCACGCCCATGCTGACCCAGTCGCCCTCGGCGCTGCCGCCGAACCAGGTGCGCATGTGGTCGAGGGCCGCCGAGGCGGCCGAGGCCGCCGAGGAGGAGCCGCGCGCCTTGATCACCGCCGCGCCGCGCTGCTGCACGGTCGGGATGAAGGTCTCCTCGATCCACTTCTGCTCCACCAGGCCCTTGGCCGCCTTGCCCTGCACGGTGGCGTGCGAGATGTCCGGGTACTGGGTCGCCGAGTGGTTGCCCCAGATGATCATCTTGCGGATGTCGTTGATGTGCGTGCCGGTCTTCTCGGCGAGCTGCGAGAGCGCGCGGTTGTGGTCGAGGCGCGTCATCGCGGTGAAGTTGCGCGCCTTCAGGCCCGGCGCGTTGCGCTGCGCGATCAGCGCGTTGGTGTTCGCCGGGTTGCCGACCACCAGCACGCGCACGTCGCGCGACGCGGCGGCGTCCAGCGCCTTGCCCTGCGCCGAGAAGATCTGCGCGTTGGCGAGCAGCAGGTCCTTGCGCTCCATGCCAGGGCCGCGCGGCCGCGCGCCGACCAGCAGCGCCGCGTGGCAGTCGCGGAACGCGACCTTGGCGTCGTCGGTGGCCACCACCTTGTTGAGCGTCGGGAAGGCGCAGTCGTTGAGCTCCATGACGACGCCGTTGAGGCCGGGCAGGGCGGGCGTGATCTCCAGCAGGTGCAGGTTGACCGGCTGGTCGGCGCCGAGCATCTGGCCGGAGGCGACGCGGAAGGCGAGCGCATAGCCGATCTGGCCGGCCGCACCGGTGATGGCGACGTTGAGGGGCTTCTTCATGGGGGCTCCAGGAGTGGGTCGGGGCGCGAAGTGCGCAGATTCTAGGGGAAAACCCCGCGCCGTCGAGCCGGGGAGACCCCGTAGGCGGGCGCCGTTGATAGATTTCATCTATCGCAATTCAAAAATCAAACGATTGGCGCCGATGGGCGGGCGGGTCCAGTCTGGCACCCATCGGATACGCGCTGAACGGAGACCCAAGCCATGCACCACACCCGCAACGACCTGCCGCAGAAGACCCGCGCCCGCATCGAGAAGCTGCTCAACGAGCGCCTGGCCGACGCCCTCGACCTCGCGGCGCAGGCCAAGCAGGCCCACTGGAACGTCAAGGGCCCGAACTTCATCGCGCTGCACGAGCTGTTCGACAAGGTGCACGCCGCCGTCGGTGGCCACGTCGACACGCTGGCCGAACGCATCACCGCCCTCGGCGGCACGGCGCGCGGCACGGTGCAGGCGGTGGCACGCGCCAGCACGCTCGCGGCCTATCCCGAGGACATCACCGCCGGCGGCGAGCACGTGGCCGCGCTGGCCGATCGCCTGGCCGGATTCGGCGCGCGGGTGCGCGCCGCCATCGATGCGGCGGACAAGCTGGGCGACGCCGGCACCGCGGACCTCTTCACGGGCGTGTCGCGCGACATCGACCAGCAGCTCTGGCTCGTCGAGGCGCACCAGCAGGCGGCGGGCTGAACACGCGGCCCCGGGGCCCGCACGCGACGGCCGGCCGGGCGTGGCGGCGGCCCGTCCGCCTCGCTGGAGGCGGGCGGGCGCCCTTGCTAGCATTGCCCGCTATGCGGGGTGCCGGGACGGCGCCCCGCCGCTTCCCTACAAGGCCCGAGGAGTGATTCATGGCTGAGCCCGTCATCGCCGCGCGCGCACCGCTTCCCGTGGACGTCGAAGCCGGCAAGACCTACTACTGGTGCACCTGCGGCAAGTCCGCGAAGCAGCCGCTGTGCGACGGCTCTCACAAGGGCGGCGAATTCACGCCCAAGGCCTACACGGCCGACAAGTCGGCGAAGCTGTGGTTCTGCACCTGCAAGCACACGAAGAACGGGCCGCTCTGCGACGGCACGCACAAGACGCTGCCGTAGCCGCCCCGCGCGCGCCGGCGCCACGCCGGCGGGCGCTCGCCCCCAGGGGCGGGGCGCACCGCCTGAGGGGAGATGAACAGCTACTTCGAGTCGCGACGCGACGGTGAGGTCCTCGGGCTCCGGCTCGCGGGCGAGTGGTGCGTCGGCGAGGTCGCCTCGATCCAGGCCGCGCTCGCCGGGCTGTCGCTCGCGGGCGCGCGCCGGCTGGAACTGGACGCCGCCGCGGCGCGCTTCGACCTCTCCGGCACCTGGCTGCTGCGCGACCTGATCGCGCGCGCGCGCGCCGCCGGGCTCGAGACGCGCTTCCAGGGCGCGGCGCCCGACGCCCTCGCCCTGGTGGATCGCACGCTGAGCGACGAGCCGCACGCGGTCCCGCCGCCGCCCGAGACGCCGCTGGCCGCGGCCGCCGTCGGCCGGCTCGGCCGGCGCGCGGTCGGTGCCTGGCACAGCGTGCAGAGCGCGCTCGCCTTCGTCGGCCACACGACGCTGTCGTTCACGCGCGCGCTCACCTCCTGGCGCCGGCTGCGGCCGGTGGCGATCGTGCGCCACGTCTACGACACCGGCATCACCGCGATGCCGATCGTCGGGCTGATCGCCTTCCTGATCAGCGTGATCCTCGCCTACATGGGCGCGCAGCAGCTGCGCAAGTTCGGCGCCGACGTGTTCGTGGTCGACCTCGTGACCATCGGCGTGCTGCGCGAGCTCGGCGTGCTGCTGACCGCGATCATCGTCGCCGGCCGCTCCGGCAGCGCCTTCGCCGCCGAGATCGGCGCGATGTGCCTGAACGAGGAGGTCGATGCGCTGCACGCGACCGGCGTCGACCCCTACGAGGTGCTGGTGCTGCCGCGCGTCCTCGGCCTGGTGATCGCGCTGCCGCTGCTGACGGTGCTGTCCGACGCCGTGGGCCTCGCCGGCGGCGGCCTGCTGTGCCACGTGCTGCTCGACATGCCGCTGGCGCAGTACTTCAACCGCGTGCAGGACGCCATCTCCTCGACGACCTTCTGGGTGGGCGTCATCAAGGCGCCGGTGTTCGCGGTGCTGATCGCCGGCTTCGGCACCTGGTGCGGGCTGCGCGTGCGCGGCTCCTCGCGCGAGCTCGGCCGGCTGACGACGCTGGCGGTGGTCGAGGCGATCTTCTTCGTGATCCTGGCGGACGCGCTGTTCGCCGTGCTGTTCATGGAGATGGACATCTGATGGCCGCGATCATCGAGGTGCGCGGCGTCGTCAACCGCTTCGGCCACCAGGTGGTGCACGACGGCCTGGACATGACGGTCGAGGCCGGCGAGATCTTCGGCATCGTCGGCGGCTCGGGCTCGGGCAAGTCGGTCCTGCTGCGCACCATCCTCGGGCTGCAGCGGCCGGCGGCGGGGAGCGTGCGCATCGAGGGGCGCGACGTCACGCAGCTGCCGGACGCGGAGCTGCGGCGCGTGAAGGCCGGCTACGGCGTCACCTTCCAGCACGGCGCGCTGTTCTCCTCGCTCAGCGTGCTGCAGAACGTGCAGCTGCCGATGGTCGAGCACCTGCGGCTGCCGGCGCGGGTGCAGGACGCGCTCGGGCTGCTGAAGATCCGCCTGGTCGGCCTGCCGGAGGATGCGGCGCGCAAGTACCCGGCGCAGCTCTCCGGTGGCATGATCAAGCGCGCGGCGCTGGCGCGCGCGCTGGCGCTCGACCCGCGGCTGCTGTTCCTCGACGAGCCGACCTCCGGGCTCGATCCGATCAGCGCCGCGGCCTTCGACGCGCTGGTGGCCTACCTGCAGCGCGAGCTGCAACTGACGGTGGTGATGATCACGCACGACCTCGATACCATCTTCCAGGTGTGCAACCGCGTCGGCGTGATCGTCGAGGGACGCATGGTGACCGACACGCTCGAGGGCATCCAGCGCCATCCACACCCGTGGATCCAGGCGTATTTCCGCGGCGAGCGCGCGCAGCTGCGCGGGGGGCGACATGGAGCGTGAGGCCAACTACGTGGCCGTGGGCGTGTTCGTGCTGCTGCTGGCGACCATGGGCGTGCTGTTCGTCTACTGGTACTCGGCCAGCCGCGAGCACCGCGACTACAAGCGCTACGAGATCTACTTCGACGGCAGCGTCTTCGGCCTCTCCGACGGCAGCGAGGTGCGCTACCTCGGCGTCGAGGTCGGGCGGGTGCGCAACATCCGCCTCGACAGCCGCGCCGCCGACCGCGTCCTGGTCATCGTCGACATCGATGCGACGACCCCGGTGTCGCCGCGCACGCTGGCGCGCCTCTCGCTCCAGGGCGTGACCGGCCTGCTGTTCATCGACCTGCAGCAGCAGCAGGCCGGCGCCAGCTACCGCCGCATCCTCGAGTCGGTCCCGAGCCAGCAGTACCCGGTGATCCGCTCGGCGCGTTCGGACTTCGACGTGTTCGTCAGCAGCCTGCCGGACCTGGCGACGCGCGTCGGCGAGCTGGTGGCGCGCGCCAACGCGCTGCTCTCCGACCGCAACATCGCCGCCGTCACCAACCTGGCGCAGAACCTCGACCGCGCCGGCGCGACGCTGCCGGCCACGGCGCGCGACGCGGCGCAGCTGATGACCGACCTGCGTGCCACCGCCGCCGACGCGCGCGAGATCGCCGCCGGCCTGCGCAGCGCGATGCGCACCGCCGGCCCGGACCTGGCTGCCGGCATGGAGCGGCTGCGCGCCACCGCCGACCACATGGCCGCGGCCAGCGCGCGCCTCGACGCGCTGGTCGCCGAGAATCAGGGCGACGTGCGCGGCTTCACGCGCGAGACGCTGCCCGAGCTGCAGTCGCTGGTGCGCGATGCGCGCGACGCGACGCGCGAGTTCCACGAACTGGCGCGCGGCCTGCGCGAGAACCCCTCGCAGATCCTCTACCAGCCTGCCGCCGCCGGCGTCGAGGTGCCGCCATGAAGCCCCGTACCGTCCACCTCCGCGCCCACTGCGCCCACCGCACGCGCCGCGCCTGCCGCACGCGGCTGCCGGCCGCCGCACTGGCGGCGACGCTCGCCGCCGGCCTGTCCGCCTGCGGCGGCGGCTTGCGGAGCGACGCGCCGGCGGTGCAGGCCTGGGCCCTGGACCCGCCGGCCGTGGCGGTGGCGGGTTCGGCCGCGGCGGCCGGCGGCGCTTCCGGCGCCAGCGCCACGCCCGCCGACGCGCGGCCCGCCGAGGGCGCGGTGCCCGCGCCGCGCAGCGCGGCGACCCTGCGCGTGCTGCGGCCGCTGGCCGCGCCGGCGCTGGACAGCGACCGCATCGCGCTGCGCCGCGCCGACCGCACGCTCGACTACTACGCCGCGCACCACTGGTCGGGGCGCGTGCCGGAGCTGGTGCAGGGGCTGGTGCTCGATACGCTGCGCGGCGCCGCGGTGTATCGCGCGGTGCAGCCCGAGGCCGCGCCGTTCGCCTACGACGAGACGCTGCAGGTGGAAGTGCGCGACTTCCAGGCCGAATACGCCGGCGCCGGCGCGCCGGTCGTGAAGGTGGGCCTGGTGTGCACGCTCGGGCGGCGCAGCGATCGCGCGGTGCTCGCGACCTTCACGCTCGCCGGCAGCGCCACCGCCGCCGACGATCGCATGCACGCGATCGTCGCCGCCTTCAACGCCGCGGTGGACGGCGCGCTCGCCGCCCTGCCGGCGCAGGTGGCCGCGGCGGGACGCTGATGCGCGCCACGCGCCGCGCGCGCCCGTGCGGCGCCGCGCCGGCGCTCATTCCTCTTCGGCGGTGAAGCGCGGCGGCGCCTTGGCGAACTCGGCGCGCGCGCGGCGGATCTCGGCGTCGTGCCCGCGCGTCCAGGCCATCAGCGCCTCGTACTGCTCCACCAGGCCGCGGCCCAGCGGCGTGAGCTGGTAGCGCACGCCCGGCGGGTGCGTGTCGATGAGTTCGCGGCGCACCATGCCGTCGCGCTCCAGGCTCCGCAGGCGCAGCGTCAGCATGCGCTGCGAGATGCGGCCCTCGGTGCTGGTCAGGCCCACCAGCCGCCGCAGCGTCGCGTGGCGGAAGCTTCCGGCGGCGAGCAGCAGCAGCAGCAGCGGGCTCCACTTGTCGCCGAGGCGCGCCATCACCTCGCGGATCGGGTCCTCGCGCCGGGCGCCGTCGGCGACCATCTGCTCGAGCATGGCGTGCAGCCGCGCGCCCGCGGCGCTGCGCTCCGCGCCCTCGGGCTCCTGCTCCAGCAGGGCATCGAGGCCGCGCCGCAGCGCCTCGAGGTCGCGCGCGCCGGCAGCGGGTTCGTTGGTGCTCATAACCGCCCGTCCACCCAGGGAACACCCATGTACCTCCTCATCATAACCCTGCCGGCCCCGTAGAATGCGAGGGCTCGCAAGCCTGCGGGGCGCCAAGGGGGAAGCATGGGTAATCAGTACGACGTCGTCGCGATGGGCGCGGGCCACAACGGCCTGGTCGCCGCGGCCTACCTCGCCAAGGCCGGCAAGAAGGTGCTGCTGCTGGAGCGGCGGCCCTATCCGGGCGGCGGCGTGACGACGCGCGAGATCAACACGCCGGGCTACTGGCACGACGAGCACTCGAGCGTGCACATCATGATCCAGGGCAACCCGATGCTGCGCGACGACGAGCTCGGGCTGCTGTCGAAGTTCGGCCTGAAGTACCGCTACGGCACGCCGTACGCGATGATCTTCGCCGACCAGAGCTCGCTGGTGGCCTACAAGGACCTCGACAAGACCTGCGAGGGCATCGCGAAGATCTCGCAGCACGACGCCGAGGCCTACCGTGCCTTCGCGAAACGCAGCATCGAGATGCTGCCGATGATCGGCGCCGGCATGTACGCCCCGCCGATGCCGCTCGGCGCGATGGTCGCGATGTTCGACCAGTCCGACGAGGGCCGCGAGGTGCTCGACGCGATGCAGCGCAGCTCGCTCGACATGGCGAACCAGCTGTTCGAGAGCGAGCGCATCAAGATCTGGCTGCTGCGCCTGATCAGCGAGAACCTGCAGATGCCCGACGAGCTCGGCACCGGCATGGGCATGTACGTGATGCCCGGCATCCTGCACCACTACGGCGTGTCGCAGCCGGTCGGCGGCAGCGGCAAGCTCACCGAGGCGCTGGTCCGCTGCATCGAGCACTACGGCGGCGAGATCCGCTGCAACGCCACGGTGACGAAGATCCTCTCCTCGGGCGGGCGCGCCAGCGGCGTGCGGCTCGACAGCGGCGAGGAGTTCCGCGCGAAGGACGGCGTCATCGGCGGCATCCATCCGCACCGCCTGCGCGCCTTCCTCGAGGGCGTGCCCGAGCCGGTGCTCAAGCGCGCCGAGCGCGCCTCGCTCGCGGCCTTCAGCCTGATGGTCAGCCACTACGACCTGAAGGAGCAGGCGCAGTTCTACGCCACCGGCGACTTCAAGGACGCCATCATGCTCGAGTTCATGGCCAGCGACAGCATGGCCGACATGCTCGAGGACTTCGACGGCCTGCGCCGCGGCCGCATCACCGAGCGCGTGCTCGGCGCGGGGGGCGATGAGAGCATCGGCGATCCGTCGCGCGTGCCGGCCGGCAAGGGCCTGTTCCACGGCATCACCTTCGCGCCCTACGACCTGGCCGACGGCGGCCCGGCGCGCTGGGACGAGATCCGCGAGCAGATGGGCGATCGGAGCCTGGCGCACTACCGCAAGTTCGTGAAGAACCTGACGCCGGAGAACATCATCAAGCGCACGGTGGTGACGCCGCTCGACCACCACCGCAACTTCCCCAACAGCTTCGTGCGTGGCGACGTGCACGGCGTGGCGCCGTACTTCTACCAGAGCGCCAGCCACCGGCCGACCGCCGACCTCGGCCAGTTCACCGTTCCGGGCGTCGAGCGCTTCTACCTGGTGGGCCCGTTCATGCATCCCGGCGGCGGCGTCATCGGCGCCGGCCGCGCCACCGCGATGAAGATGTTCGAGGAACTCGGCCTCGACTTCGAGAAAGTCGCCCAGAAGAAGGTCTGAGGAACATGATCAGGCTCTACGGACCCGACAAGCGCGAGATGATGCAGGTGGCGGCGCTGGAGCGCGACGGCAGCGTGCTGGTGGTGAAGGGCAAGATCTTCGGCACCATGCCGATGACCGCGCGCCTCAACCCCGAGGACGTGCGCGCCGCGCTGAAGATGCTGACGCCGCGGCTGATCCTGTTCCTCGTCACGCTGCCGTTCCGCCGGCGCGTCGCGCCGGAGAAGAAGGGCTGAGGCGGGCCGGCCGGCCGGTGTGCCGCAGCCGCGGCGTGCCGGCCGTCGATGGGAACCGGGCGGCGCGGGCCTCCCGCGCCGCTCAGCGCATCGTCACGAATTCCTCGGCGCTGGTCGGGTGCAGCGCGATGGTGTCGTCGAAGTCGCGCTTGGTCGCGCCCATGCGGATCGCGACCGCGAAACCCTGCAGCATCTCGTCGGCCCCGGCGCCGATGACGTGCAGGCCGACGATGCGCTGCTCCGGCCCGACGCACACCAGCTTCATCTCGGCGCGCGGCTTGCGCGTCGTCATCGCGTGGTACATCGGCACGAAGCCGCTGGTGTAGACGCGCACCGCCTCGCCGTGGCGCGCGCGCGCCTCGGCCTCGCTCAGGCCGACGGTGCCGATCGGCGGATGGCTGAAGATCACCGTCGGCACCAGTGAATAGTCGAGCTTGCGGTCCTGCTGGGCGTTGAACACCCGGTCCGCGAGCCGCCGGCCGGCGGCGATCGCCACCGGCGTCAGCAGCGCGCGCCCGGTCACGTCGCCGATCGCATAGATGCCGCCCACCGCCGTCTGCTGGAAGGCATCGGTCGTGATGCTGCCGTCCGCCGCGGGCGCGAGCCCGGCGGCGGCCAGGTCCAGGTCCTCGATCGCCGGCTCGCGGCCGATGGCCCACAGCACCGTGTCGAAGGCGCCGGCGCGGCGGCCGTCCTCGAGCGCGAGCTCGAGCCCGCCCTGGGCGTTGCGCGCGAGCGCCGCGGGCACGGCGCCGGTGAGGATCTCGACGCCCTCGTCGCGCATGATCTTAACCAGGGTGTCGCCGAGCATGGCGTCGAACTCGCGCAGCACGCGCTCGCGCCGCAGCACCAGCGTGGTGTGCGTGCCGAGCGCCGAGAACACGCCGGCCAGCTCGACCGCGATGTAGCCGCTGCCGACGATCGCCACCGAGTTCGGGCGCGCGCCGAGCTCGAAGAAGCCATCCGAGGTGATGCCCAGCTCCGCACCCGGGATCCGCGGCAGGCTCGGCCGGCCGCCGGTGGCGATGACGATGTGCGGCGCCGAGTGGCGCCGGCCGTTGACTTCGATCGCATCGCGCGCGACCAGGCGCGCGCGACCGCGCACCAGCTCGACCTTGCGGCTGGCGAGGTTGCGTTCGTAGATGCCGTTGAGCCGCGCGATGTACTCGTCGCGCTTGCGCCTGAGCTGCCCCCAGTCGTGGCCGAGCAGCTGCACGTCGAAGCCGTAGTCGTGCGCGTCGTGGATCGAGTGGGCGATCACGGCGGCGTTCCACATCACCTTCTTGGGCACGCAGCCGACGTTCACGCAGGTGCCGCCGAGCCGGTGCGACTCGACGATGAGCGCGCGCGCGCCGTATTCCGCGGCGCGCTGCGCGCAGGCGAGGCCGCCGCTGCCGCCGCCGATGACGATCAGGTCGAAGTCGTGGGCCATGCTCGCCGCCATCCGATGCAGGAGGGCGCCATTCTAGGCCGGCCCCGGCCCTGCGAGCGGGCTTTTGCTGATAACCTGTTGAATAATCCTCGAGCGCAAGGCCCACCGATGAGCGCACCCGTCCAAGAGCCCGCCCCGCAAGTCGCCAACCCGCTGCTGGCCGGGGAGCCGCTGCCGGACTTCGCGGCGATCCGGCCCGAGCACGTCGAGCCCGCGGTGCGCGGCCTGATCGAGGCGCAGCGCGCCGACGTGGCGCGCATCGAGGGCCTGGCCGCGCCGGCCTTCGCCACCGTGGTCGAGCCGCTCGAGCAGATGCGCCACCGCCTGTCCCGCGCCTGGTCGCCGGTCGGGCACCTGAACGCCGTGATGAACTCCGAGCCGCTGCGCGCCGCCTACAACGCCTGCCTGCCGCTGCTGTCGGACTTCCAGACCGACCTCGCGCAGAGCGAGCGCCTGTACGCCGCCTACCGCGCGATCGGCGAGCGCGAGGCCGCCTCGCTCGGGCCCGAGCAGCGCGCGGTGATCGAGCACGCGCTGCGCGACTTCCGCCTCGCCGGCGTGGCGCTCGACCCGGCGCGCAAGGCGCGCTTCAAGCAGCTGATGATGGAGCTGGCGCGGCTCGGCGCGAAGTTCGACGAGAACGTGCTCGACGCCACCAACGCCTGGTCGCACGCGGTGGACGATGGCGGGCTGCTGCGCGGCCTCAACGAGGGCATCGTCGAGCAGGCGGCGAAGCGGGCGCGCGAGGCCGGCGCCTCCGGCTGGCTGTTCGGCCTCGACCAGCCGACCTACGTCGCGGTGGTGACCGACTGCGAGTCGCCCGAGCTGCGGCGCGCGTTCTACGAGGCCTGGAGCACGCGCGCCTCCGACCGCGGCCCGCTGGCCGGGAAGTACGACAACACCGCGGTGATCGAGGACATCCTGCGCCTGCGGCACGAGGCCGCGCGGCTGCTCGATTTCCCGAGCTTCGCCGAGTACGCGCTCGCCGACCGCATGGCGCGCAGCGTGCCGGAGGTGCTGGATTTCCTGCGGCGGCTGGCGCGCGCCGCGCGGCCCGCCGGGCTCGCCGAGTTCGCCGAGCTGGAGCGCTTCGCCGGCCGGCGGCTCGATCCCTGGGACGTCACCTATTTCTCCGAGCGCCTGCAGCAGAACCGCTATTCGGTCTCGCAGGAGGCGCTGCGCGAGTACCTGCCGCTGCCGCGCGTGCTCGCCGGGCTGTTCGAGCTCGCCGAGAAGCTCTTCGACGTGCGCATCCGCGAGCGCGCCGGCGTGCCCTCGTGGCACCCGGACGTGCGCTTCTTCGACCTCGCGAGCCCCGGCGGCGAGGTGCTGGCGAGCTTCTACCTCGATCCCTACGCGCGCGCGCACAAGCGCAGCGGCGCGTGGATGGACGACTGCGTCGGCCGCAACGACCTCGGCGGCGCGCGCGTGCGCCCGGTGGCCTACCTGGTGTGCAATTCGCTGCCGCCGTCGGGCGAGCGGCCCGCGCTGCTGACGCACGACGACGTCGTCACGCTGTTCCACGAGTTCGGCCACGGCGTGCATCACATGCTCACGCGCGTCGGCTACCCGAGCCTCGCCGGCATCAACGGCGTCGCCTGGGACGCGGTCGAGCTGCCGAGCCAGTTCATGGAGAACTACGCCTGGCTGCCCGAGGTGCTGACGCGCATCTCCGCGCACGTGCGCGACGGCGCGCCGCTTCCCGACACGCTGCAGCGCCAGCTGATCGCGACCCGCGGCTTCCAGGCCGGGCTCGCGACGCTCCGCCAGGTGGAGTTCGCGCTCTACGACATGCGCCTGCACGCCGAGTACGACCCGGCGCGCGGCGGCCGCCTCTACGAGACGCTGGCCGAGGTGCGCGCCGAGGTGGCCGTCGTGCCGATCCCGGAGTGGAACCGCTACCCGCACAACTTCGGCCACATCTTCGCCGGCGGCTACGCCGCGGGCTACTACAGCTACAAGTGGGCCGAGGTGCTCGCGGCCGACGCCTTCGCCGCCTTCCGCGAGCGCGGCGCCTTCGACCCGGCCACCGCCCGGCGCTACGTCGACGAGATCCTCTCCCGCGGCGGCAGCCGCGACCCGCTCGAGGCCTTCGTCGCCTTCCGCGGCCGCAAGCCCGACATCGCCCCGCTCCTCGAGCTCTACGGCATCGCCGCCCCCGCGGGCGGCTGACGCACGCGATCCGGAACAGGCGGCCCATCCTGGCCCTGGCACAAGCGGCGGTGCACCCATGACCCTCAAGATCACCACCTGGAACGTCAACTCCCTGCGCGTGCGCCTGCCCCAGCTGCTCGAGTGGCTCGCGGCGAACCAGCCCGACGTCGTCGCGCTGCAGGAGATCAAGCTCACCGACGACGTCTTCCCGCACGCCGAGCTCGCCGCCGCCGGCTACCAGTGCCTCGCCAACGGCCAGAAGACCTACAACGGCGTGGCGCTGCTCGCGAAGGCGCCGCTCGCTGCGCCGCAACGCGAGCTGCCGGGCTTCGAGGACCCGCAGCGCCGGGTGCTGGCGGCGAACGTGGCCGGCGCGCGCGTGGTCAACCTCTACGTCCCGAACGGCCAGGCGGTGGGCTCGGACAAGTACGCCTACAAGCTGCGCTGGCTCGAAGCGCTGCACGCGTGGCTGGCCGCGGAACTGGCGCGCGAGCCGCGCCTCGTGGTGCTCGGGGACTTCAACATCGCCCCCGAGGACCGCGACGTGCACGATCCGGCCGCCTGGGCCGGCTCGGTCCACGTCAGCGAGGCGGAGCGGGCGGCGCTGCAGGCGCTGCTGCGGCTCGGCTTCGAGGACGTGTTCCGGCGCTTCGAGCAGCCGGCCGCCTCCTACAGCTGGTGGGACTACCGCCAGGGCGCCTTCCGCCGCAACCACGGCCTGCGCATCGACCTGGTCCTCGCCTCGCCGGCGCTCGCCGCGGCCTGCCGCGGGTGCAGCATCGATGTGGCACCGCGGCGCGTCGAGCGGGCCTCGGACCACGCGCCGGTCACGGCGGTCTTTGACATATAGGCCCCGGCAAACGGAACTGTGTCGCAGTTCTCTGGCGGCACCCCGGGGGCTCGCCTAGACTTTCGCCGCATGACGGGCATGGCGAGCGGGCGGTGGCCGGCATTGCGCGAGGCGCTGGGCGCCTCGGGTGGCAATCGGCGCAGCGATTTCGACATCACCAACACGGTGCGCGTGAGCTCGCCGCCGGCGGTGCTGCGCGCCATCACCCAGCTGCTCGCCAGTGAATGGCCCGGGGCCGACCAGCGTCCGCTGGCGCGCGCCTTCGCCGACTTCGACGCGATGTTCGCCGGCCGCATGCCCGGCTACCTCGGCGTCGACACCGTCTACCACGACCGCCAGCACACGCTCGACGTGACGCTGGCGATGGCGCGCCTGGTCGTCGGCTACGAGCGCCAGGCCGAGCCGATGTGGAAGCTGGGACCCGAGCGCGCGCTGGTCGGCGTGGTGCTGGCGCTGTTCCACGACGTCGGCTACCTGCGGCGCGCGAGCGAGGCGGCGCAGCGCAACGGCGCGGAGTTCACCCGCAACCACGTCAGCCGCGGCGTCGAGTTCCTGCGCGGCTACCTGCCGCAGGTGGGCTACGCGCGCTGGGTGGACGTGGCCGCGGAGATCCTGCATTTCACGGGCTACGAACGCGCGCTGCCGGACATCATCCTCGATGACGCGCGCGACCTGAAGCTCGGCCACCTGCTCGGCACCGCCGACATGATCGCGCAGATGGCCGATCGCTGTTACCTCGAGAAGTGCCGCGACCGCCTGTACCCGGAGTTCGTGCTGGCGGGCTCGGCCTTCGGCACCGGCGCCGACGGCGCGCGCGAGGTGCGCTACGCCTCGGGCCTCGACCTGCTGCGCCAGACGCCGGGCTTCGTCGCCAAGACGCGCGAGGAGCGGCTCGACACCGCCTTCAGCCGCATCTACCGCTGCCTCGAGGCGCTGTTCGACGGCCGCAATCCCTACATCGAGGCGATCGACCGCAACGTCGAGTTCCTCGAGCGCGTGCTGCGCAGCGAGAGCTGGCGCATGCTCCGGCGCAACCCGCCGCTCACCACCGCGAGCCCCGACACGATGGACACGGTGCGCACGCTCGTGGTCGGCACCGTCACGAAGAGCTGGCTGCCGGAGTGAAGCGCCGCGCCGCGAGCAGCACCTGCTCGGCCGGCTCAGCCACCCCCTGGACGTAGCGCGCGTGGATCTCGCCGAGCCGCGCCAGCACCGCCTCGCGACCCTCGACATCCGCCCCGGCCAGCGCCGTCGCCAGCAGGTCCGGGGTCAGCCGCCGCTCCGCCTCGCGCGCCAGCGGCGCGTAGCTCAGGTGCCAGGGCTCGGGCTGCACGCCGCCGCGGTAGACATCGTAGGGGCGGTAGAAGCCGTGCTCGCCGGCATGGGCGTCCAGCCAGGCGCCCAGCCGCGCGAAGATCCCGCCGGGCGCGTACTCGGAGGGCAGCAGCGCCGGCCGCTCCCCCGGGGCCAGCACCGCGGCGTCGATCACGTCGATCTCGGTGCCCCAGTGGTGGCGGCTCGCGCCGGGCAGGGCGGACCAGTGCAGGATCGCCGCCACCCGCGCCCCCGGCTCCAGCGCCGCGGCGTCGAGCGGGCGGCCTTCCGGGTCCAGCAGCGCCCGCTCGCCCCGGAACTTGGCGTTCCAGATGCGCCGCTGGTGTTCGAAGTCGCGGAAGCTCGAGCCCGGGACCAGGTCGATGCCCGCCGCGGCGGCCGCGGCGCGCAGCGCCCGCCACGGCGCCACCACCTCCCGGTGCAGCACGCAGCGCGGCTCGGCCAGCTCGACGACGTGCGTGCGGGCCCGGCCGGTCAGTTCCGGCTCCTCCCACCGCCACCCGCGACTGGCCGTATTGGCGTCCATCGGGCATCATTCTAGGGCCAAGGCCACGGAATCATTCGAGAAATCGTTCATGCGCCCGCCCCGGCTGCAGTACTCACAGCTGGCCATGCTCGCCGTCATCGCGGTCGGCACCGCCATGGTGCTCGGCCGGCTGGGCATCGAGACCGGTTTCGACGTCCAGGCGGTGCTGCTCTACGGCCTGACGACCATCGCGGTGGTCATGGGCGCGGGCTACTGGGCCTGGCGCCAGTCCGAGCGCCTGCAGGGGACGCTCGACGAGCTGATCGCCGCCACCGACCGCATCGGCCACGGCGACTTCACCCAGGGGATCGATTCCTCGCCGCACGGCCGCTTCGGCCGGCTGCAGCAGGCCTTCGAGCAGATGCGCGTCGCGTTGCGCCAGACCACCTTCACGACCAACTACCTGCACAGCGTGCTCAACAGCATGGCCGACGCGGTGTTCGTGACCTCGCCCGACGGCACGATCCGCATGGCCAACGGCGCGGCGCAGCGCCTCACCGGCTACACCGAGGAGGAGCTGATGTCCTGCAGCGTGGTGACGCTGCTCGACCGCTCGGACGGCAACGGCGTCGAGGCGCTGCAGGCGGCGCGCGAGAGCGGCGAGACCGTGCTGCGCACGCGCGCCGGCCAGACCATCCCGGTGTCCTTCATCGCCTCGAGCATCGCCACCGAGGACCCGCAGTTCGCCGGCGACATCTACGTCGCGCGCGACATCACCGAGCGCAAGCGCGCCGAGCGCCGCATCCGCTACCTGGCGCGCTACGACGCGCTCACCAAGATCCCCAACCGCATGCAGTTCCAGCACCTGCTGCAGCAGGCGATCGCGCGCGCGCGCCGCAACGGCCTCGGCGTGGCGCTGCTGTACATCGACATGGACCGCTTCAAGGAGGTCAACGACACCTTCGGCCACGCCTCCGGCGACCGCGTGCTCGAGGTGCTGACCGAGCGCCTCACCAGCGTGCTCAGCAGCGAGTGCGTGCTCGGGCGGCTGGCGGGCGATGAGTTCGCGCTGTTCGTCGACGGCGTCAGCGCCGACGCCGCCGAGGCCGCCACCCAGGTGACGCAGCTCGCGCGCACGGTGCTGGACGCGGCCGGCGCCGCCTTCCACATCGTGCAGCAGGAGGTGTTCCTGTCGGTCAGCATCGGCGTCGCCTTCTGCCCGCGCGACGCCGAGAACGTCATCGACCTGATCCGCAACGCCGACGCCGCCATGTACTACTCGAAGCAGAACGGCGGCAACAGCTTCGCGCTCTACTCGCAGGAGATGAACGCCGCGGCGGTCGAGCGGCTGATGCTGAAGAGCAAGCTCAGGCGCGCGGTCGAGCGCGACGAGTTCGTGGTGCGCTACCAGCCGAAGGTCGAGCTGCGCTCGGGCCGCATCGTCGGCGCCGAGGCGCTGCTGCGCTGGCGGCTGCCCGGCCACGGCGACATCCCGCCGGCGCAGTTCATCCCGCTGGCCGAGGAGAACAACCTCATCAACGCCATCGGCGAGTGGGTGCTGGAGCGCGTCTGCATCGACTTCAACCTGCTGCGCCGGCAGGTGGCCGACCCGGGCCGCATCGCGCTCAACCTCTCGCTCAAGCAGCTCAAGCAGGCGAGCTTCATCCTCGACTGCCGCTCGGTGTTCGAGCGCCACGACGTGCGCCCCGAGAGCCTGGAGCTCGAGATCACCGAGACGACGCTGATGGCCGATCCGCGCCGCACGGTGCAGATGCTCGACCAGCTGCACGCCATGGGCCTGCACCTCTCGATCGACGACTTCGGCACCGGCTATTCCTCGCTGTCGGCGCTGCAGCAGTTCCCGATCCGCACGCTGAAGATCGACCAGTCCTTCGTGCGCGACGTGGTCGAGGACGCGGGCGACGCGACGCTGGTGCGCACCATCATCGACATGGGGCACGGCCTCGGCCTGCAGGTGGTGGCCGAGGGCGTCGAGCTGCAGCGCCAGCTCGAGTTCCTGCGCGCCGCCGGTTGCGACCAGGCGCAGGGCCAGTTGTTCGGCCAGCCGCTGGCGATCGACGAGCTGCTGTCGCTCCTGCAGGCGCAGCAGGCCGATGGCCCGGCCTTCGCGCGGCTGCTGCCGGCGCAGGCGCTCGCCATCAGCGCCTGAACGCTCAGCCGCGCCCGAGGTTCCCGAGCGCGAACTCCCAGTCGAGCAGCTTGTCGAGCAGCGCGCCGACGTGGTCCGCGCGGCGGTTCTGGTAATCGAGGTAGTAGGCGTGCTCCCACACGTCGATCGCCAGCAGCGGCCGCTGTGATTTCACCAGCGGGTTGTCGGCGTTGCCGGTCCTGGCGACGGCGAGCTTGCCGCCGTCCGCCACCAGCCAGGCCCAGCCGCTGCCGAACTGCGAGGTGGCCGCGGCGAGCAGTTCCTTCCTGCACGCATCGACGCTGCCGAAGCTCGCCTCGATGCGCGCCTTGAGCGCCGGCGGCGGTTCGCCGCCGCCGCCCGGCCGCAGGCTCTTCCAGTAGAACGCGTGGTTCCAGGCCTGCGCGGCGTTGTTGAAGATCGCCGCGCGCTCCGGCTTGCCGGCGGTGGCGAGGATGAGCTGCTCGAGCGACTGGCCGGCGAACTCGGTGCCGGCCACGGCCTTGTTCAGGTTGTCGACGTAGGCGCGATGGTGCTTGCCGTGGTGGAAGCCGAGCGTGTTGGCGGAGATCACCGGCTCGAGTGCGTTGTCGGCGTACGGGAGCGGCGCGAGCGCGAAGGCGGGGGCGCTGCCGCCCGGCGGGGTGGCGGCCGGTGCGGCGGGCGCGGCGGGTGATGCGGGCGATGCGGGCGCGGCCGGAGCGGATGATGCCGGGCCGGCGGTCGCGAGGCGCGTCGCGGCGCCGCCGGCGAGCAGCGCGGTGGACGCCTGCAGCAGTGCGCGGCGTTCCGGGTTGCTGATCCCGGTGGCGGATGATCCCGTGGTGCGTGGGTCGGACATGGTGCGCCTCCGCATGCGAGTCGAGGGGGGAGGCGGTCGATGGTAGTCCGCTCAGGCCCGCCCCGCCAGTTGCCGCGCGCGCTCGCGCGCGCCGAGTTTCTCGATGGCGTAGCGCAGCATCGTGCGCGGCATCGCGGCATTGTGGCGCCGCAGGAAACCCCGCAGCGCCGCGCGATCGCGCTCGCCCACTTCGCGCAGCATCCAGCCGGCCGCCTTGTGGACCAGGTCCTCCGGATCGCGCAACAGCTGCCGCGCGAGCCGCAGCGTCGCGGCGTGGTCGCCGGCGCGGATGCGCGGCAGCGTCGCGAGCAGCGCGATGCGCCGGTCCCACAGGCGCGGCGAGCGCGCCAGCGCCACGAGCGGTGCGATCGGGCGGCCGAGCAGTTCGAGGCCGAGGATGCCGGGGGCCGAGGCGTCGACCAGGTCCCAGTTGTCGACGTACCGGCGCTGCGCGAGATAGGCGCGGCACAGCCGCCGGCGCTGCGGCGCGTCGCCGCGGCGGTAGTGCTCGACCAGCAGCAGCAGCGCGAGCAGCCGCTCCTCGTGCCAGCGCGAGCGCAGCAGTGCCAGCGCCGCCGCGGGTGGCAGGTCGCGCGCGCCGCGCGCCAGGCGGCGCAGCACCGGCACGCGCACGCCGAGGAAGCGGTCGCCGGCGCCGTACTCGCCCGGGCCGGTGCGGAAATAGCCCTGCAGGAAACGGGCATCGCGCGGCGAGGCCGCCTGGCGCAGTGCGCGCCGCAGCGCGGCGGCCGAGGTCGTGGCGCCCGCCGGCCGCGGCACGCTCATGGCGCCGCGCGCCCCACCCGTGCCGCAGCAGCGCCCAGCGCCGCGCGCAGGGCGCGGTGCCAGGCGGCGCGCTTGCGCGCCAGCGTGAGGCCGGCGTGCGCCGGGCTGGTGGAAGGCAGGCGCAGCAGGCGCAGGGGGCGCGCCGTGCCGGCGGCGGCGAGCCGCGGCAGCACGTGGCGCCGGAACAGCGCCTCGGCCGTGCCGCCGTTGAAGGCCACGCAGGCGATGCGCGGATGGCGCGCGAGGAAGCCGGCGAAGTCGTTGACGCGCACCGAGCCGCGCTCGATCGCCGCGTCGAGGCTGCCGCGCCGCCGGCAGCTCGCGATCACGTCCCACAGCGCGATGCGCGTGGCGCGCAGCGCCGCCGTGCGCCGCGCGTAGCGGGCATCGGCCGCGGCGCCGCCCAGCCCGCCGACGATGGTCCAGAACGCGTTGCGCGGGTGCGCGTAGTACTCGCCCGCGGCCAGCGAGGCCGCGCCCGGCATGCTGCCGAGGATCAGCAGCCGCGCGTCGCGGCGTGCGACGGGCGGGAAGCCGTCCAGGCGCCGCTCACGACGCCCGCCACGCCGGGCGGCACGGCCGCTGGCGCGTCGCCCGGCGCGTCCGCTCACGCGCCGCCGAGCGCGCGCGCGCCGGCGCTGGCGATCTGGCCGTCCTCGCCCGAGCGCACGCCCGAGACGCCGATCGCGCCGACCACGCGCCCGTCGACCAGCAGGGGCACGCCGCCCTCGCAGGCGCACAGGCCCTCGAGCACCAGCAGGTGCAGCGCCGCACCGCCACCGGCCAGCTGCTCGTCGAACACCTTGGTGGCGCGGCGGAACTTCGCGGCGGTCGCCGCCTTCTGCTGCGCGATCGCGATGCTGCCGATCTGCGCGTTCTCGAGCCGCTGCAGCAGCACCAGGTGTGCGCCGCCGTCGACGATCGCGATCACGACCGGCCAGCCGTGGGCGTTGGCCTCCTGCTCGGCGGCCTGCATCACGCGGCCGCGCCTGCGCCAGCGTGAGCGGCGGACCGTAGGGCGGGTGGGCAGGGGTGGCGGGGGTGGCTGGCATGGCGGTGGGTCTCCTGGCGGTGAATTCAGCCCGGCGCGCGGCCACGCGAGCGAGCGCGGCATCCATGCGCGCGCACCGGGCACGTCGATGCCGAACACATCGGCGAGCGCGCGGCGCACTCGGCGACGCCGGCGAGGCGCCGGCGTTCGCCCGCGCCGGCGAGCGGGCGCTGGGCGAGCTCGGCGTCGAGCAGCGTGCGACGCAGCGTGCCCTCCGGCCGCGCCACCATCAGCACCTGCACGAAGCGCGAGGCGGGGTTGGTGGACACGAACCAGTTGGCCATCTGGTAGTCGACGAACTGCTGCGGCTGCAGGTCGAAGGTGTAGACCGGCTTCCAGCCCTCCGGCAGCTGCGCCTCGAGCTGGTAGCCCTCGGCGTGCTCCACCAGCCGGAACGGCTCGATCGGCGTCGGCTGCGCGAGGTCGGTGACGAGCCGCAGCGGGCCCGGGAGCGAGGCGCTGCCGAAGCCGACGTCGGCGATGTGGCTGCCCTCGGCGAGCTCGATCTTCAGCAGCATGTGGCTGCGGGGGTTGCCGGCCCCGGGCGCCAGGTTCCACACGACGCGCGCCGCAGGCCGTGACCGGAAGCCGAGGCGCTGCAGCACCGCGGCGAACAGCACGTTCTGCTCGTAGCAGTAGCCACCGCGGCGGCCGTGCACCATCTTCGCCTGCAGCGCCGCGGGCTCGAGCGCACGGCTCGCCGGCCAGGCTCGCCAGGTTCTCGAACGGGGATCGTCGCGACGTGGCGCCACTGCAGCTCGCGCAGCGTCGCGAGCGTCGGCACGCGCGCGCCGTGGTAGCCGATGCGCCGGCAGTAGGCATCGAGGTCGAGCGCCTCGATCCCCGGCAGGCGCAGCGGCGCCGCGCTCATCGGCGACGGCATGCCAGCCAGCGCGGCTCGGCGCGCACGCGTTCGAGCCAGCGGCCGATCGCCGGGTAGTTGCCGAGGTCGAAGCCGCCATCGGCCGCCGCGTGCGTGTAGGCGAACAGCGCGATGTCGGCGATCGTGTAGCGGCCTGCGGCGAACCACTCGTTGGCCGCGAGGTGCCGCTCCATCACGCGCAGCGCCTCGTTGCCGCGCTCGTGCAGCCGCGGCAGGTCGGCGCGCCGCGGGTGATCGGCCGGCAGGAAACTGCGGATGTAGCGCGCCACCGCGATGTAGGGCTCGTGGCTGTACTGCTCGAAGAACATCCAGCGGAGCGTCGCGGCGCGCGCCAGCCGCTCGCCGGGCCAGAACGGCGTGCCCTCGGCGAGGTAGCAGAGGATCGCGCCGGACTCCGGCAGGAACTGGCCCGGGGCATGTTCCAGCACCGGCACCTGGCCGAACGGGTTCATCGCGAGGAACGCCGGCGTGCGCGTCGCGCCGCCGACCACGTCGACCTCGTGCCACTGGTAGGGCTGGCCGAGCTGCTCGAGCAGCAGCCGCACCTTGTAGCAGTTGCCCGAGGCGGACATGCCGTGCACGCTCAGCATCGCGGGGACTCCGGTGGCGGGAAGCGCCGCCGGGGATTCTAGCGCGCCGGCCACGCCCCCGCCGCGCGCCTCACTCGGCGAGCAGCGCGGCGATCACCGGCGCGGTCTGCGGCCGCACGCCACGCCACAGCAGGAACGACTCGGCCGCCTGCTCCACCAGCATCCCCAGGCCCATGACCGCGCGCGCCGCGCCCTGCGCACGCGCCCAGTGCACGAACACCGTGTCCGTGTAGCCGTAGGCCATGTCGTAGCAGGTGGTGCCGGCGCCGATGCAGCCCGGCCGCAGCGCCGGCAGTTCGCCGCCGAGGCTGGCCGAGGTGCCGTTGATGACCAGGTCGAAGGCTCCCTCCGGCTCGGCGAGGCCGCAGCCGCTGAGCCGCGCGCCGCCGGAGAATTCCGCCGCCAGCTGGCGCGCGCGCTCCGCCGTGCGGTTGGCGATGATTTCGGCGGGCGCGCGCTCGAGGATCGGGCCGAGCACGCCGCGCACCGCGCCGCCGGCGCCCAGCACCAGGATGCGGCGGCCGCCGAGCGCGAGGCCCATGTTCGCCTCCAGGTCGCGCACCAGGCCGGCGCGCCGTCGGTGTTGTCGCCGAGCAGCGTGCCGTCGTCCTCGGGGCGCAGCGCGTTCACCGCGCGCGCGCGGGGCGCGCGCCGTCAGCCGCGCGCACAGCGCCACGGCGGCCTCCTTGTGCGGCAGCGTGATGTTGAGCCCGCGGCCGCCGGCGGCGAAGAAGCCGCGCGTCGTGGCGGCAAACTGCGCCGGCGTGGCGTCGATGCGCTCGAAGACCAGCGCGTGGCCGAGCTGCGCCGCGAACAGCGCGTGGATGCGCGGCGAGCGGCTGTGCGCCACGGGGGTGGCCGATGATGGCGTAGCGGTCAGGTGCCTGCATGCGTGATCCAGCGTTGCTGCGTGCCGCCGTGCCCGGCGACGTCGAGCCGGCGGCCGAGCTCGGGTAGCCAGCGCGCCAAGCGCAACGTCAAATTGCCACGGCGGGTTCACCAGCAGCAAGCCCGAGCCGTTCAGGCCGACGCGCGAGTCGCGCGGATGCACCCACAGCTCGGCGGCGAAGCACCGGGGCTTCGAGTGCCGCGGCGCGCCGCAGCGCCGGCGCGAGCTCGCGCTCGTCCTTGATCGGGTACCAGAGGGCGATCACCGCGTTGGCGAGGCGGCGCAGCGCGGCGGCGGCCGCGTCCAGCGCCGCGTCCAGCTCCGCCTGCGGCGCCTCGTACGGCAGGTCGATCAGCAGCGCGCCGCTCGCGCGGCGGCAGCTGCGCGGCGATGGCGGCGTAGCCGTCGCCGCAGTGCGCGCGCAGGCGCGGGTGGGCGGCGAGCGCGCGCTCGAGCGCGCGGCACTCGGCCGGCTGGATCTCGCAGCACAGGGCCGCGGTCCTGCGGCTGCAGGAGCTGCGCCGCGAGCAGCGGCGAGCCCGGCAGGACGTCGGCGCCGGCGCGCGCGCGCAGCGCGCGCACGGCCTCGAGGTAATGGATCTCCGGCGCTGCCGGGGCCGGCTGCGCCGCGGCCGCCGCCCGCCGCGCGCCGTGCGCGGCAGCAGCCGCTCGAGCCCGCCGCGCGCCTCGGCGCCGTGGTGGCCATCGCCGCCGCCGCTCGCGTACAGCCCGGCGCCGGCGTGCGTCTCGAGGTAGAAGAGGCCCTTGTCCTTGCGCTGCAGCGCGCGCAGCAGGGCGAGCAGCGTCACGTGCTTGTGCACGTCGGCGAAATTGCCGGCGTGGAAGGCGTGACGGTATTTCATGGGCCGGCGCGGCTCAGCCGCGGCCGGCGGCTCGCTTGCCGGCGCCGCGCGCCTTGCCGCCCGCCCTGGACCGCGCGCCGCCGCGGCCTTCGGGCCGGCGGTGGCCTTGGCCGCGGTGCCCTTGCGCGCCGGCGCCTTGGCCGCCGGCTTCACCGCGGACTTCGGCGCGGCCCTGCCCACAGCCTTCGGCGCCGCGGGCTTCGCGCCCGTGCTGCGTGCCGGCGTCGCCGGCGGCTTCGCCGCCGCGCCCTTTCGCGGCGTTGGCGTGGTGCCGGCGGTGCCCGCGGCGTTGCCGCCGCCCTTTGCCGCGGCCGCGGGTCGCCGCAGCGGCCGCCGTCGTCGCTGCCGCCGTCCCGGCCTTCGCGCCCACGGCGCCCGGCGCACCGGCCGCGGCGCGCGCCGAGGCCGCGGCCGCGCTGCGGCGCAGCGGCGCCGCCTCGAGCAGCGCGCGGCATTCCTCCAGCGACAGCGACTTGGGGTCGCGGTCCTTCGGGATGCGCGCGTTCTTCAGCTTGTTGGTGATGTACGGGCCGTAGCGGCCGTTGAGCACCTGGATGTCGTCGACGCCGAAGTCGCGGATGATGCGGTTGGTGTCCGCCTCCTGCTTCAGGCGGATCACCTCGAGCGCGCGCTCCAGCGTGATCGTGTACGGATCGTCCTCCTTCAGCGAGGCGTACTTGGCGCCGTACTTCACGTAGGGCCCGAAGCGGCCGACGTTGGCGACGATCGGCTCGCCCTCGGCCGTGTTGCCGAGCGCGCGCGGCAGCTTGAACAGCTCGAGCGCCTCGGGCAGCGCGATGCTGTCCATCTTCTGCCCGGGCCGCAGGCCGGCGAAGCGCGGCTTCTCCGCGTCGTCCTTGGTGCCGATCTGCACGAACGGCCCGAAGCGCCCCATGCGCACCGACACCGGCTTGCCGCTCGCCGGGTCGGTGCCGAGCGGCCGCGCCAGCGCGACCTGCTCGCGCGTGACGTTCTTCTCGGCGTGCTCGACCTGCTGGATGAACGGCGGCCAGAACTTCTCCAGCGGCGCGGTCCACGGCTCCTCGCCGCGCGACACCGCGTCGAGTTCGTCCTCCATCGCGGCGGTGAAGCCGTATTCGACGTAGCGGTGGAAGTGGTCGGTGAGGAAGCGGCAGACGATCTTGCCGATGTCGGTCGGCGTGAAGCGCCGGTTCTCGAGCTCGCAGTACTCGCGGTCGCGGAGCGTGGAGATGATGGTCGCGTAGGTCGAGGGCCGGCCGATGCCGTGCTCCTCCAGCGCCTTGACGAGCGAAGCCTCGGTGAAGCGCGGCGGCGGCTCGGTGAAGTGCTGCTCGGGGTGCAGCGCCAGCAGCGCCACCGCGTCGCCGACCGCCATCGGCGGCAGCACGTGGTCGCTGTCGTCCTCGGCGCTGTCGTCGCGGCCCTCCTGGTAGACGGCGATGTAGCCGCTCTTGACCAGCGTCGAGCCATTGGCGCGCAGCACGTGGCGCTGCGCCCCGTCGGGCCCGGCGAGCATGTCGATCGCGACGGTGTCGAACAGCGCGTGCGCCATCTGGCAGGCGACCGCGCGCTTCCAGATCAGCGAGTAGAGCCGGTACTGGTCGGCATCGAGGTGCGACTCGATGTCGGCCGGCACGATCGCCGCCGAGGTCGGGCGGATGGCCTCGTGCGCTTCCTGCGCGTTCTTCGACTTGGTCTTGTAGACGCGCGGCTCCTCGGCCAGCGCCTCGCGGCCGTAGAGCCGCTCGATGGTGGCGCGGATCTCGGTGACCGCCTCGGCGGCGAGCGCCACCGAGTCGGTACGCATGTAGGTGATCAGGCCGACGTTGCCCTCGCCGATGTCGACGCCCTCGTACAGCTGCTGCGCGAGGCGCATGGTGCGCTGTGCCGAGAAGCCGAGCTTGCGCGCCGCTTCCTGCTGCAGCGTCGAGGTGGTGAACGGCGGCGCCGGGTTGCGCCGCCGCTGCTTGCGGTCGATCGCCGCCACCGTGAGCGTGCCGAGCGCCGCGCCGGCGGGCGGCGCGGCCGCGGCGCGCAGCCGCGCCTCGACCTCGCGCGCGCTGCCTTCGTTGGTGAAGCTGAACTGCTCGACCCTGGCGCCGGCGTACTCGACCAGCTTGAGCGGGAAGCGCTGCTCGCCGTGGCCGCCCTCGGCGTCGATGCTCCAGTATTCCTGCGGCTTGAAGGCCTGGATCTCCTCCTCGCGCTCGCAGATCATGCGCAGCGCCGGGCTCTGCACCCGGCCCGCCGACAGGCCCGGGCGCACCTTCTTCCACAGCAGCGGGGAGAGGTTGAAGCCGACGAGGTAGTCGAGCGCGCGCCGCGCCTGCTGCGCGTTCACCAGCTCGAGCGCCAGCTCGCGCGGGTGTTCGACCGCCTCGCGGATGGCGTTCTTCGTGATCTCGTGGAACACCACGCGGTGCAGCTGCTTCGCCTTGAGCGCGCCGCGTTCCTTCAGGATCTCGTGCAGGTGCCAGGCGATCGCCTCGCCCTCGCGGTCCGGGTCGGTCGCGAGGAACAGGGCGTTGGCCTTGGCGAGCGCGCGCGCGATCGCCTCGACGTGCCGCTCGTTGCGCTCGATCAGCCGGTACTGCATGGCGAAATCGTGCTCGGGATCGACCGCGCCCTCCTTGGGCACCAGGTCGCGCACGTGGCCGTAGGAGGCCAGCACCTCGAAGCCCTTGCCCAGGTACTTCTTGATGGTGCGCGCCTTGGCGGGCGATTCGACGATGACGAGGTTTTCAGCCATGTTCGCTCGATGGACTCCAAAAACGAAAAACCGCGGACGAGCCGCGGGTGGGGGTGCCGAGGTGCGCAGCGCGCCTCAGTGCGGCACCTGCCCGGGCAGGTCGAACACCAGGTCCTCCATGCGGGCGTAGGCCTGTTCCTGGTCGGGCTGGCTCGACAGCACCATCAGGACGACCCACTTCACCTGCTCGATGTCGATCTCCTCCGAATCGAGCGCCAGCAGGCGGTCGATGACGATCTCGCGCTGCTCGGGCGCGAGGATGCCGCTCGCCTCGAGCGAGCCGAGCATGCCGCGCCCGGCCGTGCCGATGCGCGCCTGCTCCTCCTCGGAGTAGATGCGGAACGAGCGTCCGTCGGCCGGCTGGCCGGCGCGCTCGCGCACGTCGGCGAGGTCGGCCAGCCAGTCGAGCGCGCGCTCGACGCTGGCACCGCCGAAGCCGGCGTTCTCCAGGTCGCGGGCGATCGTGTCCCGCTCCGCGGCCGCCGGCAGGTCCTCCAGCAGGTAGCGGTCGAAGACGTAGACCAGGATTTCGAAAACGCTGTTGTCCATTGCCATCTTTCCGCCGGTTTCCCGGCGCGTTCATGCCAGCCGCGCATAACGCCCCCCGGGCTGCAGTCCAACCCGCCCCTCGAGCTCGAGGATCAGGAGCATGGACGCCACGGACGGGCCCGGCAGACCAGTTCGGTCGACCAGGGCATCGATGCTGGCCGGCTCGAAACCGAGGGCATCTAACAGGATTTCGTAGTCCTTGTCCAACGGCCGCCCGCTCGCGACAGGGCCCGAGGCGGCGTCTGGCGCGCGCTCAAGATCCTGTTTTGTAAAGGGAATTTTAAGCTCTTCGAGCACGTCCGCCGCGGTCTCGACGAGCTTGGCGCCCTGGCGGATCAGGGCGTGGCAGCCGCGGGTCATGGGGTTGTGGATCGAGCCGGGCAGGGCGAAGACCTCGCGCCCCTGGGTGGTGGCCAGGCGGGCCGTGATCAGCGAGCCGCTGCGGCGGGCGGCTTCGACCACCAGCACGCCGAGTGCCAGGCCGCTGATCAGGCGGTTGCGCCGCGGGAAGTGCTCCTTCAGGGGCGGGGTGCCGGGCGGGAATTCGCTGACCAGGGCGCCCTGTGCTGCGATGCGCTCGGCCAGCCGGGCGTTCTCCGGCGGGTAGGGGGTGTCGAGCCCGCAGCCGAGCACCGCGACCGTGCTGCCGCCGCCGGCGAGCGCGCCCTCGTGGCTCGCGGCATCGATGCCGAGCGCCAGGCCGCTGGTGATGACCAGCCCGCCGCGCGCGAAATGGCGCGCGAAATCGTGGGCGTCGCGCCGGCCCGCGGCGGTCGGATCGCGGGTGCCGACCATCGCGAGCTGCGCGGTGAGCAGCGCCTCGGCCGCGCCGCGCACGAACAGGCAGGCGGGGGCGTCCTCGATGGCGGCCAGGAGCGGCGGATAGCGCGGGTCGGTGCAGCCGACGAGCTGCGCGCCCGAGCGCTCGAGCCAGCCGCGGTCGGCGGCGACGGCCTGCAGGTCGGGCCGCGCCAGCCAGGCGGCCGCCGCGTCGGGCAGGCGGAGCGGTGCGAGCTCGGCGGCGCGGGCACCCGCCAGCGCCAGAGGTTCGCCCAGCGCCGCGGTGGCGAGGTCGAGGTGGCGCGCCAGCAGCCCGGGAGCGCGCGCCAGCACCAGCCACCGATCGAGGGTATCCATGGACCGGGGAGCATAAAGCAGGGAGGCCGGCGCAAGGCCGGCCTCTTTGCAGCGAATCGCGGCACGAATGCCGCTGGACGGATGCCCCGGCTACGGGCTGGTCACGTGGTCGCCGACGTGGATCGGCGCCGTTTCGTCCAGCACCAGCGCGTAGCTCATGCGCGCGTAGCTCTTGAACACCATCAGGCGTCCCGCCGACTCGATCGGCAGCTTCTCGGAGCCGAAGTGGCGGCAGGTGCCGTTGCCGCCGATGCGCGCGCAGCGGTCATTGACCTCGCGCTGGCTCTCCTGGGCGATCAGCACGTGCCCGGGCTCGATGCCGTGCTCGGTGCCGCGGTTCAGCGCCACCACCTGGTACTGGCCGGCGAGCAGCACGCCGTTGACGATCGCCATGACCTGGCCCTTGAGCGGCCGCGCCGGGGCGTGCGGCCGGAAATCGAGCGCGCCCGGGTTGGTATCGGCGATCAGCACGTCGCCCTGCAGCGTTTCGCGGGCCGTGTCGGACAGCGTCGCCGTGGCCGGATCGCCCGCGCGCGCCAGCTGCGCCGTCGCGGCGTAGATGCCCATGTAGCCGAGCACGTCGCGGCTCTCGGGGTCCTTGAGCGGATCGCCCACGTGCATGACGCTGTAGCGCTCGCCGACGCCGCCGGCGACCTTCTTCACGTACACGGAATTGCCCGAGCCGGCGATCATGTGGCCGTCGCGCAGCGCCTGCACGTACGGCGCCGCCTTGACCTGCTCCTTCGAGAGCACGCCGGGACGCGAGAGGAACGAGGCGATGGCGGTGTAGGGGATGGTGGCGATCGGGCCCTCGAGCGGCTCGCTGCGCAGCAGCGGCGAGAGGTGCGTGCCGGGGCCGCGCACCAGCTGCAGCTGCGTCTTGCCGTCGGCGCCGGTCGCCAGGCGCAGCACGTCGCCCGGGTAGATGCGGTGCGGGTTCTCGACCTGCGGGTTCACGTACCAGATCTCCGGCCACAGCCAGGGATCCTTGAGGAACACGCCGGCGATGCCCCAGAGCGTGTCGCCGCGCTTGACCGTGTAGCTCATCGGCGCGCTGCCGTTGAGCACCGGCGCGGCATCGCTGATCACCGTGGTCGTC
>JAXMGO010000033.1:0-40615 GCA_046347255.1 Steroidobacteraceae bacterium | reverse complement strand
GGCGGCACTGGCGGTGCCGGCGCCGCAGAGCGCGAGGAGCGTGGCGGGGAGGAGCGTTCTGGCGATGCGCGTGTTCATCATTTGTCTCCGGGTTGCCAGGCGATGCGGTAGATGATGCCGTTGCCGTCCTCGCTCAACAGCAGCGCGCCGTCGCGTGCCACCACGGTGGCGACCGGGCGCGCCCAGGCGTGGTCGTTGTCGGCGATGAAGCCGGTGAGGAAGTCCTGGTATTCGCCGGTCGGCACGCCGTTGCGCATCTTCAGGCGCACGATCTTGTGGCCGGTGCGGAAGCCGCGGTTCCACGAACCATGGAACACGGCGAAGCCGTCGCCGACGTATTCGGCCGGGAAGGCGGCGGCGCCGCTGGTCGCGGTGTAGAAGGTCAGCGTCAGCGCCGCCGAGTGCGCCTGGTAGAGCACGTCGGGCGTCGTCACGCGCGCGCGCAGGTCGGGCCGCTGGCCCTTGAGGCGCGGATCCTCGTGCGCGCCGAGGTAGTACCAGGGCCAGCCGTAGTAGCCGCCCTCGCGCACGCGCGTGGAATAGTCGGGCACGAGGTCGTCGCCGAGCATGTCGCGCTCGTTGACCGTGCACCACAGGTCCCCGGTCGCCGGCTGCAGCGTCAGCCCGACGCAGTTGCGCAGGCCCGTGGCGAAGGTGCGCCCCGCCGCGTCGCCGCCGACTTCGTACACCAGCACGTCGGCGCGTCCGGTCTCCGCGCCCCAGGCCGCGCCGAGCCCGTGTTCGCGCTCCCAGGCCTGCGCCTCGGCCACCGACTTGGCGGGCATGCCCTCGGCGATGTTCGATCCCGAGCCCACGGACACGAACATGCGGCGTCCATCGCCGGAGAACACCAGGTCGCGGGTGTTGTGGCCGCCGCCGGTGGGCACGAGCTGCGGGATCACGACCTCGGGCACGCCGCGGGCGGTCGTGTCGCCGGTGCGGTACGCGTAGCGCACCACGCGGTTGATCTCGGCGACGTACAGCCACTCGGGTTCGCCGTGCGTCGGGTAGAGCGCGATGCCGAAGGGCGAGACCAGTCCCTGCGCGTAGACGCTGGTGGACTCGGCGCGCGTGCCGTCGGCCGTGGGGCGCAGCACCTTGATGCGCCCGGATTGCAGCTCGGAGAGGATGATGTCGCCGTTGGGCGCGAGCAGCATGCGGCGCGGGCCGGTGAGGTCGGTGGCGAACACGTTCACGCGGAATCCGGCCGGGACCTTCGGCAGCGCGTCCGCCGGCCGCGGCACCAGGCGCGGGAAGTTGCGCGCCGGCTTCGTGGCATAGGGCGCGGCAAGCCCACCGACGCGGACGCGGTGCAGGCGCCCGGGGGCGTCCGCCTGCCAGTCCGGCGGGCCGCTGACCGGCGTCGAGGGCTGCGCGAGCCACTCGGGCGGCGGGAACACGGCCGGCTTCGAGTCGTCGTGGAAGGTGCCGGCGTGCAGCGCGCCGAAGTAGGCGATGAGGTTGTCGCGGTCGGGCTGTTCCGGCACGACGATCACCATCGCGCTGCCCGGTACGGCAAGCGGCGGCGATGTCAGGAAGCGGTCGAGCGTGGCCGCGTCCCAGCGGAGGCCGGATTGCTTCAGCGCCGGCGTGTAGCTGAAGGCCGGGTTCGAAGCCGCGGGCCGCTCGAAGACGCTGCCGAGGTCGGGGCCCTGCGCACCGCCATTGTCGTCGGGTTCGGCGCTGTGGCAGAGCAGGCACTGCTGGCGGAAGTACTGCTTGCCGGCGATGGCGTCGGCCGACTGCGCGGTGCCCGCGGCGACGGCGAGGCAGAGCGCCAGGACGGCGAGGGCGCCGTGGCGCGCGGTGCTGGACATGGGCATGGTTGACCTCCCTGCATCCATTATAGTGTCGGCCCATCGCCCGCAGCGCAGCAGGAAGGACCCGCCCGCCATGAAAGCCTTCGTCCCTCGCCTGTCCGTCCTCCTGATGCTTGGCCTGCTCCTGCTGCTGCCATGGTCGGCGGCGCGCGCCGCGGCGCCCGGCAACTGCGCCGCGCTCACCGGCCTGCGCCTCGACGGCGTTTCACTGGAGATCCGCAAGGCCGAGCCGGTCCCGGCGGGCAAGGCGCCGCCGATCCGCTACGGCCCGCCGATCGAGGCGCTCATCCCGGCCCACTGCCGCGTCGAGGGCGTGCTCGAGCCGCGCACCGGCCGCAACGGCCGTCCCTATGCGATCGGCTTCGCGCTCGCGCTCCCGGACGAGTGGAACGGCCGCTTCCTGTTCCAGGGCGGCGGCGGGCTCAATGGTTCGGTGAACGAACCCCTCGGCTGGCAGGCCGCGGGCGACATGCCGGCGCTGGCGCGCGGCTTCGCCGTCGTGAGCACCGACAGCGGCCACAGCGGCGAGGTCTTCGACGCCACCTTCATGGAGGACCAGCAGGCGGCGCTGGACTTCCTCTACCAGGCTACGGCCAAGGTGACGGGGGTGGCGCGCACGATCGTCGCGCGCTACTACGGCCAGCCAGCGGCCCATTCGTACTACGTGGGCTGCTCCACCGGCGGGCGCGAGGCGATGATGATGTCCGAGCGCCACCCGGGCTACTACGACGGCATCATCGCCGGCGCGCCGGCGATGCGCACCGGACTCTCGAACCTCGCGATGCGCTGGGCGCGCATCGCCTTCAACCGCGCGGCGCCGCCCGATGCGCAGGGCCAGCCGCAGGGCCCGCAGGCGCTCTCCGACGCCGATCGCAAGCTCATCATGGCCGCGCTGCTGAAGTCCTGCGATGCCGCCGACGGCGCGCAGGACGGCATGATCTTCGCGACGCGCGCCTGCCATTTCGATCCCGGGGTCCTCGCCTGCAAGGGCGGGAAGACGCCCGCCTGCCTCAGTCGCAAGCAGGTGGTCGCGGTGCGCGAGGCCTTCGCCGGGCCGAAGGACTCGCACGGCAACGCCGTGTATCCCTCCTATCCCTACGACACCGGGATCGATGCCAACGGTCCCGGCGCGATCCCGGGCTTCCTGATGTCCGCGCCCGGGCCGGTCGGTGGCCCCGACGTCGCGACCACGATGGACGTCGATGCCCAGGCGCGCGCGGTCGCGACGCCGATCGCGGCGGTGGGCGACACCGCCGACTGGACCAACCTTTCGAGCTTCGCCGGCCACGGCGGCAAGCTGATCTTCTACCACGGCATGAGCGATCCCTGGTTCTCGGCCAACGACACCACGCAGTACTACGAGCGCGTCGAGGCCGACAACGGCGGCGCCGATGCGGTGCACGGCTGGAGCCGGCTGTTCCTGGTGCCGGGCATGGGCCACTGCCAGGGCGGCGCGGCGGCGCTCGATCACTTCGACCTGCTGGGCGCGCTCGTCGCCTGGAGCGAGGAGGGCAAGGCGCCTGAATCCGTGGTCGCGACCGGCCGCGCGCTTCCCGGACGCAGCCGGCCGCTGTGCGCCTATCCGCTGCATGCGCAGTACGCGGGCAGCGGCGACCCCGAATCGGCGGCGAGCTACGCCTGCCGCGACTGAGCCCGGGCCTCGACCAGCACGGCATGGGTGGCCGCGCGGTCGAGGTCGGCGGCCAGCGGTTCGCGCCCGCTCCCCATGCGCACGTCGTGGTAGGCGGCGTCCTGCGGGAAGGCGCGCAGGTAGTCGAGCAGCGCGGCGCGCGTGCGCGGCACGTCGTCGTCGACCGCGACGGCCTGGCAGGGCAGGTCGCGGCCCGCGATGCGCAGCGTGACGGCGGCGCCGCCCTTGAGGTTGCGCCACCACTTCGTCTCCTTCGTGGTGAAGCAGCGGATCGCATCGCCCGCGCGCACGTAGCGCACCGGCGTCACGTAGCGCCGGCCCGACCTGCGGCCGCTGAAGCCGATGAGCATGAGGCTGCCGCTCACCAGCCCGTGGAGGGGCGAGCGCAGCAGCAGCCGCATCGTCGGGTTGATGAGGACGAAGAAGGGTTCGGGGATGCGCATGGCCGGTGAGATTACGCCGCGCCGGGCGGGTCGTACCAGCCGCCGACGCCCGCGGTGAGGCGCGCCGCCGCCTCGGGCCCCCAGCTGCCGCGCGCGTAGGGCAGGGCGGGCCCGGCGGCGTACAGCAGCTCATCGACCACGCTCCAGGCCGCCTCGACGCTGTCCTGGCGCGCGAACAGCGTGGCATCGCCGCGCAGCGCGTCACCCAGCAGCCGCTCGTAGGCGCTCATCTCGTTGGCGCGGGCATTGCAGACGGCGAGCTCGAGCGGCCGGCCGACCATGGCCTCGCCGGCCTCCTTGGCGCGCGCGCCGATCGCGATCGAGACCTGGTCGGGCCCGAGCCGGAAGCGCACGTAGTTGGCGTGGCGCGGCAGCGTCTCGTCGAACAGCTTCTGCGGCGGGCGCTTGAGGCCGACGAACACCTCGGTCGCCGTGACCGCGAGGCCCTTGCCGGCGCGGATGCAGATCGGCACGTCGGCCCAGCGCCACGAGTCGATGCCGAGCTGCAGCGCGACATAGGTCTCGACGTCGGAGTTCGGCGCGACGCCGGGCTCGGCGCGGTAGCCCGCATACTGGCCGCGCACCACGCTGCCGCGCTGCGGCGGACGGATGGCGCGCAGGATGCGCGCCTTCTCGTCGCGCTGCGCCTCGCCGCCGGTGCCGACCGGCGGCTCCATCATCAGGATCGCGACCACCTGCAGCAGGTGGTTCTGCACCACGTCGCGCAGCGCGCCGAGTTCCTCGTACAGCTTGCCGCGGCCCTCGACGCCGAAGCCCTCGGCCATCGTCACCTGCACGCATTCGACGAAGCCGCGGTTCCACACCGGCTCGAGGAAGGCGTTGGCGAAGCGGAAGTACAGCAGGTTCTGCACCGCCTCCTTGCCGAGGAAATGATCGATGCGGAAGATCGCCGCGTCGGGGAACACGCGCGCCAGCTCGCGGTTCAGCGTGCGCGCCGAATCCAGGTCGCGCCCGAGCGGCTTCTCGACCATGACGCGCGCGCCGGCGGCGCAGCCCGCGGCCCCGAGCGCGGCCACCACGGTCGGGAACAGGCTCGGCGGGATGGCGAGGTAGTGCAGCGGGTGGCGCGCCTCGCCGAGCGCGGCGCGCAGGCGCTGGAACGTGCCGGCGTCGGTGTAGTCGCCCTCGACGTAGCGCAGCAGCGCGCACAGGCGCGCGTAGGCCTCGCGGTCGACGCCGCCGCCATGCTCCTCCAGGCTCCGCGCGATGCGCTCGGGCAGGCCGCCGGTGGCGCCGTCGCGCGCCACGCCGATCACCGGCACGTCGAGCCGGCCAGCCTTCACCATGTCCTGCAGCGCCGGGAAGATCTTCTTGTAGGCGAGGTCGCCGGTGATGCCGAACAGCACCAGCGCGTCACTGCAAAAGTCACTCATGCGCGTTGCTCCATCGCCGGCGGGCCCGCTTGATGCAGATCAAACCCCGACAGCTTAGCCGTCCTTAACATACGTGACATGAAAACGCCTCCACGAAGCACCAGGGACGGCGCCGCGAGGCGCTGCGCGCACTCTCTGCTGGCGGGCACGCTGCTCGCCGGCGCGGCGCTGGCCGCCGGCGCGGCCGATGCGCCGCCGCCGAAGCCGGCGCCGGCGCCCGAGCCCGCGCTCAAGGCCTACGCCGACGTCCGCTACCGCATCGAGATCGTCGACCAGGACGGCATCGCGCACGACGCCTTCGCCTCCACGCTGCGGGCGCGGCTCGGCGTGCGGACGCGCGAGTGGCAGGGTCTCAGCGCCACGCTGGAGGGCGAGGCCATCGGCCACCTCGGTTCCGAGCGCTACAACGACACCGTGAACGGCCAGACGCAGTACCCGACGGTGGCCGATCCGCGCGACTCCTCGATCAACCAGGCGTTCCTGCGCTGGCGCTGGCACGACCGGCTCGAGCTCAACGCGGGCCGGCAGGCGCTCAACCTGGACAACCAGCGCTGGATCGGCTCGGTGGGCTGGCGGCAGAACGACCAGACGCTCGATGGCGCCAGCGTCGCGGTCAAGCCGCTCAAGGGCATGTCGTTGAGCTACGGCTACGTCGGGCGGGTCAATCGCGTCTTCGGCCGCGATTCGGCGCAGGGCGTGTGGGACGGCAGCCGCATCCACCTGCTGCGCGCGGCGCAGGAGTTCAAGGGCTGGGGCACGGTCGTGGCCTACGACTACCTGCTGGACATACCGGACGCGCCGGCATCGTCCTCCAAGACGCTGGGCGCGCGCTTCTCCGGCAGCCACGGGCTCGGCGCCGGCACGCTCAAGCTCCTCTACGCCCTCGAGTACGCCCGCCAGTCCGACTACGGCGCCAACCCGCGCGACTTCAGCCTGGACTACCTGCTGCTCGAGCCCGGGCTCGCCGCCGGCCCGTGGAGCCTGAAGCTCGGCTACGAGCGGCTGGAGGGCAACGGCACGGTGGCGCTGCAGACCCCGCTCGCGACGCTGCACGCCTTCAACGGCTGGGCCGACAAGTTCCTGACGACGCCGGCCAACGGCCTGCGCGACGTCTACGGCGATGCCACCTGGAAGCTCAAGGGACCGGGCGTGCTCAAGGACACCAGCCTGCGGCTCGCCTGGCACGACTACCACTCGGTCCACAATTCGCTGCACTACGGCAACGAGCTGAACTTCCTGGTCTCGCATCCGCTGGGCAAGCATTTCACCGTGCTGGCCAAGTACGCCGACTATAATGCGGACCGGCTGGCGACCGACACGAGTAAGTACTGGATGGCCGTGGAGGCGAAGTTCTGATGGCGGGGCCCGGGGGACCGCAGGCCGGGCCGGCGGGCACGCTGTCCGTCCTGCTCAGCTACGGCTTCCGGCCGTTCTTCCTGCTGGCCGGGCTGTTCGCCGCGCTCGCCGTTCCGCTGTGGGCGCTGGCCCTGCTGCGCGGCGTCGCGATCGGGCCCGCCGGCAGCGCGCTCGGCTGGCACGCGCACGAGATGGTGTTCGGCTACGTGCCCGCCGTGCTGGCCGGGTTCCTGCTGACGGCGGTCCCCAACTGGACCGGGCGCAAGCCGCTGGGCGGCGCGCCGCTCGCGGCGCTGGTCCTGCTGTGGCTCCTGGGGCGCCTGGCGATGCTGTGTCCGGCCGGCACGGCCCTGCTGCGCGGGCTCGACTGCCTGTTCCTCGTCGCCTTCGCCGGCGTCGTGTGGCACGAGATCCTGCGTGGCGGCAACCGCCGCAACGTGCCGGTGTGCATCCTCGTGAGCCTGCTGGCGCTCGGCAACGTGCTGCAGCATTTCGGGCCCGACTGGGGCGTGGCCGCCGGCTCCGGCCAGCGCCTCGGCCTCGGCGTCGTGACGCTGCGGCTGTCGCTGATCGGCGGGCGCATCATCCCCGCGTTCACCACCAACTGGATGAAGTCCCAGGGGCTCGCACCGCCCCCCACGCCCTTCAACCGCTTCGACCAGGCGGTGCTGGCGCTCACGCTGCTCGCGGCGCTCGCGTGGCTGGTCGCGCCGCTGGCCGCGCCGAGCGGCGCGGCGCTGGTGATCGCCGGCGCGCTGCACGCGCTGCGGCTGGCGCGCTGGCGCGGCGTGCGCACGTTCGCCGAGCCGCTGGTGACCGTCCTGCACGTGGCCTATGCCTGGTTGCCGGTGGCGCTGGTGCTGATGGGACTCGCGATCCTCGCGCCCGCGACGATCGGCCCGACGCATGCGCTGCATGCGCTCACCGCCGGCGGCATCGCGCTGCTGACGCTGGCCGTGATGACGCGCGCCAGCCTCGGCCACACCGGCCGCGCGCTCCATGCCGGGCCGGCCACCGTGGCCGTCTATGGGCTGGTGTTCCTGGGGGCCGCCTTGCGCCTCGTGCTGCCCTTCACCGCGCTGCCCTATGCCCCGGCCATGGCGGTGGCGGGCGCGACCTGGTCCGCCGGCTTCCTGGTATTCGTTCTCGCCTACGGACCGCTGTTGCTGCGACCGCGCCGCTGAGGGCGTGGGGTCCTCTTGACCGGGATCAAGGCCGCGGCTGGCGCGACGTCCTAGAGTCCGCCGTGGGTGAGTATGGGTGGCGCGCGTGCGCCGCCCCCACAAGGAGAACACGCAATGTCCCGTTTCCGAGCCCCCGTCCGCTTCCTCGGCACGCTGCTGGCCACTGGCGCAGCTGCCCTGGCCAGTCCGCTGGCCCTGGCACAGCAGGTCCACGCGGCCGAGGTGGCCGCCGCCGCCGCGCCTTCCGCCGCACAGATCGCCGCCGGCGAGCAGGTCTACACGAGCCTGTGCATGGCCTGCCACCAGGCAGACGGCAAGGGCCTGCCGGGCGCGTTCCCGCCACTGGCCGGCTCGGACTTCCTGCTCGGCAAGCCGGACCGCGGCGTGGGCATCGTCGTCAATGGCCTGCAGGGCGAGGTGGTCATCAACGGCGCCAAGTTCAACGGCGTGATGCCGGCGATGACCCAGCTCAGCGACCAGCAGATCGCCGATGCGCTCACCTACGTGCTCAACAGCTGGGGCAACAGCGGTGGCTCGATCACGGTGACGCGGGTGGCCGCCGAGCGCGCGCTGGCGGCGAAGACGCCCAAGAAGGCCGATTCGCCCACGCAGCATCCGACCACCACCGCGGAGCTCAAGTACCAGGGCGCTCCCTCGCCGGTGGGCGCGGCCGGGGCGCAGATCAGCGTCACGCCCGGGGCGCCCGAGATGACCGTGGCGGAGTTCGATGCCGCCCGCAAGATCTACTTCGAGCGCTGCGCCGGCTGCCACGGCGTGCTGCGCAAGGGCGCGACCGGCAAGCCGCTGACGCCGGACATCACGCGGACCAAGGGCACCGAGTACCTCAAGGCCTTCATCAACCAGGGATCGCCGGCCGGCATGCCGAGCTGGGGCAAGACCGGCGAGCTCAGCGCCGAGCAGGTCGACCTGATGGCGCGCTACGTGCAGCACGAGCCGCCGCAGCCGCCGGAGTTCGGCCTGAAGGAGATGAAGGCCTCCTGGAACGTCATCGTGCCGCTCGACCAGCGGCCGACGAAGAAGGAGAACAACTACAACATCGACAACGTCTTCGCGGTCACGCTGCGCGACGCCGGCCAGGTGGCGCTGGTCGACGGCGACAGCAAGAAGATCATCAACGTGATCCGCACCGGCTACGCGGTGCACATCTCGCGCCTGTCGCACTCCGGCCGCTACGTCTACACGATCGGCCGCGACGGCAAGATCGACCTGATCGACCTGTTCATGGCGGTGCCGGACAAGGTCGCCGAGATCAAGATCGGCATCGAGGCGCGCTCGGTCGAGACCTCCAAGTTCAAGGGCTACGAGGACAAGTACGCGATCGCCGGCTCCTACTGGCCGCCGCAGTTCGTGATCATGGACGGCGCCACGCTCGAGCCGCTCAAGGTGGTCTCGACCCGCGGCATGACCGTCGACACCGGCGAGTATCACCCCGAGCCGCGCGTCGCCGCGATCGTCGCCTCGCACGAGCACCCGGAGTTCATCGTCAACGTCAAGGAGACCGGCCAGGTGCTGCTGGTCAACTACGAGGACATCGACAACCTCAAGACCACGACCATCGGCGCCGCGCGCTTCCTGCACGACGGCGGCTGGGACGTCACCAAGCGCTACTTCCTCACCGCCGCCAACCAGTCGAACAAGATCGCGGTCATCGACTCGCGCGAGCAGAAGCTGGTGGCGATGGCCGACGTCGACAAGATCCCGCACCCGGGCCGCGGCGCCAACTTCGTCGACCCGAAGTACGGGCCGGTGTGGGTGACCAGCGCGCTGGGCAACGAGAAGGTCACGCTGCTCGGCACCGATCCGGAGAAGCACAAGGCCAACGCCTGGAAGGTGGTGCGCGTGCTCAAGGGCCAGGGTGGCGGCTCGCTGTTCGTCAAGACGCACCCGAAGTCGCGCCACCTGTACGTCGACACCGCGCTCAATCCGGACCCGAAGATCGCGCAGAGCATCGCGGTGTTCGACGTCAACAACCTCGACGCGCCCTACACGGTGCTGCCGATCGCCGAATGGGCCAACCTGGGCGAGGGGCCGAAGCGCGTCGTGCAGCCGGAGTTCAACGCCGCCGGCGACGAGGTGTGGTTCTCGGTGTGGAACGGCAAGGACCAGAAGTCCGCGCTGGTGGTCGTCGACGACAAGACGCTCAAGCTCAAGGCGGTGATCGACGATCCGCGCATCATCACGCCGACCGGCAAGTTCAACGTGCACAACACGGTGGGCGACATCTACTGAGCCGGATCCACTGACCCGGCTGGCATGAAGCGCCGCGCCGCCCCCCCGCCCGGGGGGGTGGCGCGGCCATCCGGCGCGGCCCGGCGGGAATGCCGCGCGGATTCAGCGGGACTTCAGCGGGGCTTCAGCGCGACCAGCGCAGCGCCAGCGAGGCGCTGCGCCCCGGGCGCGTGTAGTACGGCAGCAGCGGGTCGCCATTGGCCCGGCCGCGCACGTCCTCCCACTCGATGTAGGCGCGATCGGCGAGGTTGAAGACCGCCGCGTCGAGCCGCAGGCCATGGCCGAGCTGCATGCCGGCGTGCCAGTCGAGCGTCGCATAGCCGCCGGTGGCGTACAGGTCCGCGCGGCTGCGGTCGAGGTCGCGCTTCGCGCCGACGACCGTGAGCGTGAGGCCGCTCCCCCAGCGGCCCGAGGCCGCGTCGTAGCGCAGGGCGAGCACGCCGCTGGCCGGCCCCACCGAGTTCAGCGGCTGGTGCCGCGCCAGGTCGCTGCCGCGCGTCCAGGCGCCGGCCAGGCGCGCCGACCAGCCGCGCAGGCGCGGCCAGCACTCGCCGGCGCGCAGCGTCGCTTCCAGCTCGGCGCCGTGGATGCGCGCGCGCGCCACGTTCTGCGACTGGAACAGCGTGATGCCGCTGCCCGGGTCGACGCCGAGGTTGACCTTCGACTCGATGAACTCGCGGTATTCGTTGTCGTAGACGCTGGCCGTGAAGTCGAGCGCCGCGCCGTGCCGGCGCAGGCCGAGCTCGTAGCCATCGCTCCGCTCGGCCTTGAGGTCCGGATTGGGTATCGCGCGCACCGCGAACAGCGGGATCTCCAGGCCGATGTTCACGTCCTCCGGGGGCGGCGAGCGGAAGCCGTGGGCGTACTGCAGGAACGCGCTGGTGCCGGCGCCGAGCCGGACCAGGACGCCGAGCTTGGGCGCGAGCGAGACGTCGTGCAGGCCGACCGCCGCCGCAGTCGGGTTGTCGTCCAGGTAGATGCGGTCCGGCCGCGGCCGCAGCTGGTAGTCGTCGACGCGCAGCGCCGGGATCAGCGTCCAGCGCGAGGCGCCGAGCTGCACCTGGTCCTGCGCGAACGCCGCCAGCGTGGTGACGTCGCTGGTCGGCAGGTCGCGCACCGGCAGCACTTCGCCGAGGATGGTCTTCGTGGTCGCGCCGGTGAGGAGGTTGGTCTGCAGGCCGTCGCGCAGCTCCTCGAGGCGGGTGCGCTCGGCCGCGATGCCGAATACCCATTCGTGCAGCGTGGCGCCGAGCTGCTGCGTGCGCAGCAGGTTCGCGACCAGCCCGAGGCTGCGGGCGTCGAAGTCGAAGCTGCGGTCGATGTGCAGCGGCGGCGTGCGCGGCGGGGCGGCCTGGCGCGTCTCGAAGCTGTCCTGCGTCGTGCGCGTGCCCTGCCAGTACACGCGCCAGTCGAGATCGCCCAGGCCGAAGGCCCGGGGCACCGACTGCTGCAGGCCCAGGCGGTAACGGCGCGCCATGTCCTCGCCGTGCAGCGCCGTGGTGTTCACGAAGCGGCCCGGCAGGCGCAGGAAGGCGTTGACGTCGGTGGCCTGCGGCAGGCGCTCGCCCTCGGCCGTCAGCAGCAGCGGGCCGCCGGGCAGGTCCGGCAGGGCGTACTGCAGCAGCGCCGAATCGCCGTGGTAGCGGCGCGGGTCCGGACGCACCTCGGCCGCGGTGCGCAGCGTGCGGCCTTCACGCCGCACGTAGCCGAGCAGCAGTTCGCCTGGACCGAGGCGCGTCGCGCCGATCGCGGCGGCGTGCCAGCCCTGGTCCTCGCCCTGGTAGCCGAGGCTGGCGCGCAGGGCCACGGCGTCGGGCGAGGCGCGCAGCAGCGTCGCCGGCCGCAGCGTCGTCATCGCGACGATGCCGCCGATGGCGTCGCTCCCGTAGAGCGATGAGGCCGGGCCGCGCAGGATCTCGACGCGCTCGACGAAGGCGAGGTCGATGGCGGCGCGCCCGGTGTCGGCGAAGCTGCCGACGGCGAAGCCGCCGGCCGCCGGCACGCGGTCGATCTCCACGCGCACGCGATTGCCGCCGAGGCCGCGTACCGCGAAGGTGTCGAGGCCGAAGCGGAACGGATCGTTGCGGACGGCGAGGCCCGGCTGGTCGCGCACCAGCTGCTTGATGTCGGTGGCCAGCGCCCGTTGCGCCTGCTCGGCGTCGATCACGGTGACCGCCGCGGCGACGCGCGCCACCGGCGTCGGCCGCAGGGCGTAGACCGTGACGGTCTCGAGGCCGGCGTCGCCGGCGTCTTCGGCGAGCGCGGGCAGCACCGCCATGGGCAGGACCAGGCCCAGCAGGGCCAGCTGGCGTGGGAGCATCGGTTCGCCCTCAGCCCGGCCGCGCGAGGAGCTTGAGCGCCTCGTCGAGCAGGAACAGGTCCGTGAGCACGGCGCGGATGTGGATCGAGGCGTTGAGGTTGTCGACCAGCTGCGAGCTGATCGAGGGCACGGCGAGCGCCAGGCGCACGGCGGCACGCGCCGCGGCGACGTCGCGCCGCGCCACCGAGAGGAATTCGTCGATCGCCGTGCGCGCCTCGGCGCTGCCGGTGGCACTGGCCTGGGCGCGGTCGCACAGGCCCCCGAGCGCCGTCGCCAGCGACTCGAGCGTGGAGCGGATGGTCGGCTCCGGCGCGCGCGGCTCGACGTCGCGCCCCTGCGCGGCGTAGGCCAGCATGAACTCGTAGCCCGACTCGATCGCGTCGATCGCCTGCCGGAGCGATGCCCGTGCGTCCGTGCTCATCGATGTGCTCCCTGCTTCCCCGGATCCGTCGCCTCGCCCGGCCACAGCGCCGCGTCGTGGCGCGCGCGCCAGTCGGCGCGGCTCATCCAGCCGCCGTGCATCGCCTGCAGGTAGCAGCGCTTCTCGGGGCGCAGCGCGAAGTACAGGTGCAGCATGACGAGGCTGAGCAGGCACAGCGCGGCGAGGCCGTGCACGACGTAGACGATGCCCCAGGTGCCGGCCTCGAGCCAGTACGGGTTGCGCTGCCAGAACGGCGTGTCGACCTTGGCCAGCATCAGGAGCCCGGTGGCGGCGGCCGCGAGGCCCGGCAGCGCCACGGCGTGGTGCATGGCCTTCTGCGCGAGCGAGTACTTGCCGGGCAGCACGGCCGGCCCGCCGGCCAGCGCGCGCAGCTGCGCGACGTCGACCGAGGACATGTGCATCGCCGCGACGCTGCGGCGCGCGATCACGCGCACGACGTGGAAGGCGATCGCGACCACCAGCAGCAGCCCGGCGCTCCAGTGCAGGGCCACCCAGTCGAATTGCACGCCGAGCTGCGGCAGCAGGCCCGTGGCCAGCAGCACCAGCACGCTGGCCGCCATGACCCAGTGGAACAGGCGGTCGGCGCCGCGGTGGCGGAGGATGGGTGCGTCGTTCATGCGGAGGCTCAGGCCTGCGGCCGGCGCAGCCAGCGGTACAGCACGTGGAGCAGGATGAAGGCGAGCGTGGCGCCGGCGAACCACCAGGCCAGGTCGAAGGACACGCCTTCGAGCACTTCCCGCCCCCAGGCGTCGTGGCTGTAGCGCAGCAGCTGCATGGCTCAGGAATCGCGCAGCGCGCGCCGCACCAGGTTTTCCATCAGCGGGATCTTGTAGCCGTTGTAGTTGAGCGGCACGGCGCCGCGCGCCGCCACGCTGGCGGCGAGGTTGGCGGTCTCCTCGTTCCTGGCGCTGCCGCGCGCCAGTTCCTCGACGCCGGTGAGCCGCCGCGGCACGGCCTCGACCGCACCGCAGACGACGCGGATGTCCTTGATGACGTCGTCCACGACGACGAGCGCCGCGGCGATGCTGACCAGGGCGAAGTCCCAGGTGTTGCGGTCGGCGACCTTCTCGAAATAGAAGCGCGCGCCGGCGAAGGTCTTCGGCAGGCGGATCGCCGTGAGGATGTCGCCCGGCTCCAGGCTGGTCATGCGGCGGATGTCGACCGCGGGGCCGATGAAGAACTTCTCGGCCGGCACGACGCGCTCGCTCTTGGCGCTCGCGATCACGAAGCTCGCGTCGAGCGCCACCAGCGCCGGCGCCGTGTCCGAGGGCGAGACGGCGACGCAGCGCGCCGCGCCGTACAGGCAGTGCTCGCGGTTCATGCCCTGCGGCGTGTCGGCGTAGCAGGTGTTGCCGCCGGCGCGGTAGCAGTCGAGGCCGGCGCGGTAGTACCAGCAGCGCGCGTCCTGGCAGGCGTTGCCGCCGAGCGTGCCCTGGTTGCGGATCTGCGGGCTGGCGACGCGGCTGGCCGCCATCGCGAGCAGCCCGTAGCGCTCCTTGATGAGCGCGTTGCCCGCCACCTCGGCGAGCGTGGTGAGCGCGCCGATCTCCACGCCGTCGGCGGTCTCGCGCACGCCCTTGAGCGCGGCGATGCCCCCGAGGTCGACGACGGCCGCCGGGCGCTTGGCGCGGTCCTTGAACCAGTCGAGGCTGTCCTGGCCACCGGCCATCTTCCAGGCGTCCTTGCCGTACTTGTCGAGCAGCCCCAGGGCGCCCGCGACGTCGGCCGGCTGGAACAGCTCGAACCTCGGCATCATGTCCTTCGACATCGCCGCCTCCTACTGGGTGTTCACTTGCAGCGGCTTGTGGGCCTGCGGCCGGCCGGCAAGCGCGTTGAGGATCATGTCGGGCATCACCGGCGTGCGGTTGAACATGACGCCACCGAGCGCATCGGAGATCGCGCACAGCAGCGCCGAGGCCGAGGAGCCCATCGGCGGCTCGCCGATGCCCTTCATGCCGTACGGGATGTCCGGGTCGGGCTTGTCGACCGCCGCCACCTGCATCTCGCGCGGCACGTCGAGGTAGGAAGGGGGCTTGGACTGGTACAGGCCGGTGCCGGCCGAGAGGCCGTTCTGCGGGTCGATCACCGCGCGCTCGAGCGAGGCGAGGCCGATGCCCATCACCGCGGCGCCGCGCAGCTGCTGCGAGAGACCCAGCGGGAACACCACCGTGCCGCAGTCCGCCGTGCCGACGTAGTCGACGATCTCGAAGCGCCCGGTCTCGGTGTCGAGCTCGATGGCGACGAAGGAGGCGGCGAGCGCCGCGACGTGGTCCTCGAGCTTGAGGTTGTCCTTCGCGACGCCGACGAGGCCACTGCCGGCGACGCCGGCGACCGCCGCCCTGGTCAGGAAGAAGATGTCGGCCGGCGCCTCCTGGCCGCTGTACTTGCCGCCGAGCTCGATGGCGCGCTGCGCCGCGGCGGCGAACGTCAGCTTCTTCGCGCGGTCGGCCTTGCGGAACACCGCGCCGCCGCCGACCTCGTAGTCCTCGGGCGCACCGCCCAGGTCCTTCGCGGCGATCTCCTGGAGCTTGCGCTTCGCGTCCGTGGCCGCGGCGTAGTTGGTGCGCGACATCGTGAACGAGGTGTTGCTGCCGAACTGGCCCAGGTTCCACGGCAGGTGCTTGCTGCTGTCGCCGTGCTCGATGATGCAGTCTTCCCAGGCGCAACCGAGCACCTCGGCGGCGACGCGCGAAGTGGTCGCATAGGAATAGGTGCCGAGGTTGCCGACGCCGGAGTGGATGTGGAGCTTGCCGTCGGGAGTGATGCGCACCAGGCCGTCGAAGCCGGCGAAGCCGGCCGAGTGGTAGCCCTGGCCGATGCCGACGCCGATGACCTTCGAGCCCTTGCGCTTGCCGCTCAGCTTCTTCTTCTCGTCCCAGCCGAACTTCTTCGCGCCGAGCGCCAGCGCCTCGTGCTGGTAGGAGCTCGACACCTTCTGCCGGCCGGCGACGTGCGTGCTGTGGTCAGGCGCGTTGATCTCGCGGATCCTCAGCCGGTCGATGCCGAGCTGGCGCGCGGCCTTGTCGAGGATCGGCTCCATCGCGCAGACGAACTGGTTCTGCCCCGGTCCGCGCTGCGGGCCGCAGGGTGGCGTGTTGGTCGACACCGGGATGGCGCGGAAGCGCATCGCCGGCACCGAGTACATCAGCGACAGCGCCTCGCCGGCCGAGGTCGAGTCCCAGAAGCCGGACTTCGAGCCGTTGGCCTGCACCACGTACAGGTCGGCCGCGACCAGCTTGCCGTCGGCGCGGAAGCCGAGCTTCATGCGTCCCTGGAACCCGGCGCGCGCCGAACCGAGGTAGTACTCCTCGGCGCGCGTGATGCGCAGCATGCACGGCCGGTTGATCTTCTTCGACATGTGCGCCGGGATCGACATCACCGCGTAGGCCGAGCCCTTGGAGCCGAAGCCGCCGCCGCAGAACTCGGCGATGTACACCAGCTGGTCGGGCGGCACGCCGACGAAGCCGGCCAGCCCCGGCACGATGAAGCTCTGGCTCTGGCTCGAGCCGTGCACGTAGCACTTGCCGTTCTGCCAGTAGGCGAAGCTGCTGCGCGGCTCCATCGACTGGTGCGGGTTGCTGGCGGTGACGAAGGTCTCGTCGAGCACCAGCTTCGCGGCGGCGAAGCCCTGGTCGAGATTGCCATAGGACCAGCCGAGCAGGTTCTCGCCCATCGGCAGCTCGCCTTCCTTGACGGCCGCGAAGTCGCGCGCCGTCCACTTCACGCGCTTGAGTTCCGGCGTGCCGTTGCCGCCATCGCCCTTGCTCGCCGTGACGATGTTGCCGGCCACGTGCGCGTCCGGGCCGCCCGGGTAGAGGCTCTGCAGCGGGTCGATGGTGAAGGGGAGCGGTTCGAACTCGATCTTGATCTTCTCGAGCGCCTCGGCCGCGGTGGTCTCGTCGACCGCGGCCACGGCGAGCACCGGATCGCCGACGAAGGTCGGCTCGTCGGTGAGGATGCTCTCCTGCGGCGGCGCGAACACCGGCACGTCGCTCGCGCGCAGCACGCCGTAGACGCCTTCCATCCTGAGCGCCGCCGAGACGTCGCAGCTCCTGACGCGCGCGTGCGGCATCGGGCTCAAGAGCAGCTTGACGAAGGCCATGCCCTCGGCGCGGAAGTCCTCGGCGTACTTCGACTTGCCGGTGACCTTGGCGCGCACGTCGGGCGGCGTGAAGTTCCTGCCGATCAGCGAGTACGCCATGTCAGGCTCCCTGCGCCGCGCGCAGCACGGAGTTGAGGTAGTGGTCGTAGGCGCCGCAGCGGCACAGGTTGCCCGCGAGCGCGTGGCGCACCTCGTCGCGCGTCGGCTTCGGGTTGACCTTCAGCAGCGCCACCGCCGACATGATCTGCCCCGAGGTGCAGAAGCCGCACTGGGGCCCGAGTTCCTCGATCATCGCCGCCTGCACCGGGTGCAGCTCGCCGTTGGGCCCTTCCAGCCCCTCGATCGTGGTGATGGCCCGGCCGCGCACGCCGTGCGTGAGCAGCGAACAGGAGTTGTGCGGCACGTCGTCGAGCAGCACGGTGCAGGCGCCGCACTCGCCGCGGTCGCACCCGAGCTTGGTGCCGGTGAGGCCGAGCTTGTAGCGCAGCGTCATGGCCAGCGTCTCGCTGGGCAGCACGTCGACGCGCCGCTGCTTGCCGTTGACGGTGAGCGTCACCAGGCGCTCGACCGCGCCGGCCGCCGCTCCGCGCCCGCCGCTGCAGCCGGCGAGCTGGCCGGCGAGGAAGCTGCCGGCCGAGACGATGGCGCCCGAGGCGATCACGCCCTTGATGAAGGTGCGGCGCGAGACGGGATCACGCCCCGCGCCGAGGAGCGGTGCAGCCTCCACGCCGGCCGTGCCCGCGCAGCCACAGCCGCCGGCCGACTCCCCGTCCTTCTTGCAGCTCATGGGTGCGCCCCTGTCCGATATGAGCGGGGACTTTCCTACAGTCCCGGCCTTCTTTCAAGGTGGCGGGAGCGGCGTTTCAGCCCGCAGCGCGGCCAGCGCGGCGCCGACCTGGGTGCCGGTATCGGCGCCGCCGTCGATCTCGACGACCCTCTCGTCCGGGGCGGGCGGCTCGAAGTCGGCGAACTGGCTGTCGAGCAGCGCGGCGGGCATGAAGTGATCGCGGCGCAGCGCCAGCCGTGCGGCGATGCGGGCCCGGTCGAGCACCGGCAGCACGAAGCGCACGTCGCCGGCGCGGGCACGGATCAGGTCGCGATAGCGGCGCTTGAGCGCCGAGCAGGTGACGACGACGCCCCGCGGCCGGCCGGCGCGCAGCGCGTCGGCCACGCGCTCGAGGAACGGCTGGCGATCGGCGTCGCCCAGCGGGATGCCGGCCGCCATGCGCGCGAGGTTGGCCTCGGGGTGCAGCGTATCGCCTTCGACGAAATCCCAGCCGAGTGCCGCGGCGAGCGCGCGCGCCAGCGTCGTCTTGCCGCAGCCGCTGACGCCCATGACCACCAGGGTGCGGGTCACGTCGCGGCGTCGGCGCGGGCCAGGTGCAGCTTGACGACCTGCGAGCGGTCGCCCGCCCGCTCGAGCGCGGCGGCGGCCTGGGACAGCGGGTAGGTGCCGGAGAGGATCGGCGTGACGTCGATCCGCCCGGTGAGGATGTAATCCACCGCCAGGCGGAATTCGTCGTGCGCCCGGAAGGCGCCGACGAGTTCGATCTCGCGCGACTGCAGCACGTTGACGGGCACCGGCGCCGTGCCGGGCGGCAGCATGCCGACCTGGACGATGCGCCCGCCGCGCCGGACCACGCCGAACAGCGCGGCGAGGGCGGTCGCCGTGCCGGAGGCCTCGAAGGCCACGTCGAAATACCCGCCGGCGGAGTCGAATTCGGCCAGGGCATCGGGCCCGGTCCGCACGTTGATCGTGCGCGTGGCGCCCATGCCGGTGCGGGCCACGGCCAGCGCCGCGTCCTCCACGTCGGTGGCGACCACTTCGATGGCGCCGGCCGCCAGCGCGCTGCGGGCGGTCAGCAGGCCGATCGGGCCGGATCCGGCGACGATGACGCGCCGGCCCGCGAGCGGCCCGGCGCGGTTCACCGCGTGCAGGCCGACCGACAGGGGCTCGGCGACCGACAGTTTGAGCAGGTCGGTGGCGGGCGGGACCGGGCAGACCTGGTCCTGGCGCAGGACCAGGTGCTGGGCGAAGCCGCCCTGCACGTGCGGGAAGCGGCCGGCGCTGCCGAGGAAGTACATGTCGGTGCACAGGTTGCTGCGGCCGGCGCGGCAGTAGCGGCAGGCCAGGCACGGCCGGCTCGGATCCAGCGCAGCCTTCGTGCCCGGCGCGATCCCGCGCACGCCGGCGCCGACCTCGATGACCGTCCCGGAGATCTCGTGGCCCAGCGTGAGCGGCTCGCGCAGCGCGAAGTCGCCGACGGCGCCGCGGTGGTAGTAGTGCAGGTCCGAGCCGCAGATGCCGCCGTAGGCGACGGCGACGCGCACCTCGTCGGCGGCCAGCGGCCGCTCGCGGAGCGGCTCGATCCGCAGGTCCTTCTTTCCGTGGCAGACGGCGGCGAACATCTCGATGCCCGGTGCGTTAGGATGTCCAACTTAGCAAGAAACCGCGCGGCCTGCAGCCATGGATCTGTTCAATCTCGCGGGGCGCACCGCCCTGGTCACCGGCGCTTCGCGCGGCATCGGCTTTGCGATCGCCGCCGCGCTCGGTGGCGCCGGCGCGCGCGTCGTCCTCAATGGCCGCACGCCCGGCGCGCTCGATGACGCGGCGCGGCGGCTCGCCGTGACCGGGGTGCAGGCGGAGACCTGCGCCTTCGACGTGACCGATCCCGCCGCGGTGCGGGCCGCGGTCGACGCCTGGGAGGCGTCGCGCGGGCCCATCGACATCCTGGTGAACAACGCCGGCATGCAGCGCCGCGCGCCGCTGGAGCAGTTCGACGATGGGGCGTGGCGCGAGCTGATGGCCACCAATCTCGACAGCGTCTACTACGTCGGCAAGGCGGTCGCGGCGCACATGATCCGCCGCGGGCGCGGCAAGATCATCAACATCGGCAGCGTGCAGTGCGAGCTGGCGCGCCCCGGCATCGCGCCCTACACGGCCTCGAAGGGCGCGGTGAAGAACCTGACCAAGGGCATGTGCGCCGATTGGGCGCGCCACGGCCTGCAGGTCAACGCGATCGGCCCCGGCTACTTCGCGACGCCGCTCAACCGGGCGCTCGTCGAGGACCCGGTGTTCGACGACTGGCTGCGCAAGCGCACGCCGGCCGGGCGCTGGGGCCAGCTCGAGGACCTGCACGGCGCGGCGATCTTCCTCGCCTCGGCGGCCTCGGATTTCATCAACGGCCAGATCCTGTACGTCGACGGCGGCATCGTCGCGGTGATCTGAGGCGGGCCGATGCAAGCGCCGCGCGCGACCCTGCTGCAGTTGGGCCCGCAGTCACCGTGGCTCGAGGCCGCGCTGGCGCGCCTCGGCCCCGTGGTGCGCTGGTTCGAGCTCGACGCCGCGGCGCGCGGCGCCTGGCTCGCGGCGCACGCGGCCGAGGCGCGCGTGGTCGTGACCAGCGGCAACGTCGGCTGCGACAACGCGCTGCTGGCGGCGCTGCCCGCCCTCGGGCTCATCGCCGTCAACGGCGTCGGCCTCGACCGCATCGACCTGGACTTCGCGCGCGCGCGCGGCGTGCGGGTGGCGCGCACCAGCGGCGTGCTGGCGGCGGACGTCGCCGACCTGGCCGTGGGCCTCATCATCGCGCTGCTGCGCGGCATCGCGGCGTCCGACGCCTTCGTCCGCGCCGGCCGCTGGCTCGAGGGCGAGCGGCCGCTGGCGCGCAGCGTCAGTGGCCGGCGCTTCGGCATCGTCGGGCTCGGCGAGATCGGCCTGGCGCTCGCGGCGCGGCTCGCGGCCTTCGGGCCGGTCGCCTACCACGGCCCGCGGCGCAAGCCCGTGGAGCTGGCCTTCCACGCCGAACTGGCCGACCTGGCGCGCGCCAGCGACGTGCTGGTCGTGTGCTGCCCGGCGAATGCCGCGACCCGCGGCCTGGTCGACGCGCGCGTCCTCGAGGCGCTCGGCGCCGAGGGCTACCTGGTGAACGTGGCGCGCGGTGCCGTCGTCGACGAGCCGGCGCTCATCGCCGCGCTCGAGGCCGGTCGGCTCGCCGGCGCCGCGCTCGACGTGTTCGCCGACGAGCCGCGCGTGCCGGACGCGCTGCGCGCCAGCGAGCGCGTGGTGCTGGCCCCGCACATCGGCAGCGCGACCGTCGAGACGCGCGCACGCATGGCAGAAGTGGTGCTCGAGAACGTCGCGGCGTTCCTCAAGGGCGCGCGCTTGCCCAACGCCGTGGAGTAGAGGAGTCCGACCGAGATGGCACGAAGATCCCTGCGACAGGTCCTGCTCGAGGCCAGGCAATGCGTCGTGGCGCCCTGCGTGTACGACTGCGCCTCGGCGCGGGCGGTGGAGATGGTCGGCTTCCCGGCGCTGATGCTCAGTGGTGGCGAGGTGTCGATCGCCATGAACGGCGTCATCGACTATGGCTTCACCAACCTCACCGACCTCGAGTGGATCACCAGCCGCATCAGCCGCAGCACGCCGCTGCCGCTGGCCGCCGACATCGAGGACGGCTTCGGCGGGCCACTGGCCGTCTACCGTGCCGCCAAGCGCATGGCCATGGCCGGCGCCAGCGCCCTGCAGCTCGAGGACTCGGGCGACATGGAGGAATCCACCCGCCTGCTGCCGCGCGAGCGCTACTACGAGAAGGTCAAGGCCGCGCTGGCGGCGCTCGAGGGGACGGACTGCATCCTGATCGCGCGCACCAACGCCGATCCGGCCACCGAGCTGGACGAGGGCATCGAGCGCTGCCGCAGGGCGGTGGAGCTGGGTGCGCGGATGACCACGGTCGTGAAGCTCAGCAACCTGGCCGACGCGCGCTACGTGGCGAGCCGGGTGCCCGGATGGAAGATGTACCCGGACGTGGCGGGCAAGGATGGCGTGGCCGAGGTCACGGTCGAGGACATCTATCCGCTGGGCTTCAACTTCCTGACCATGCACTACACGCTGAAGGCGGCCATGGACGGCATGCTCGAGCACGGCAAGCGCAACTTCGCGCAGCAGGGGAGCCTCTACACCTGCGACAAGCGCGACGCCACCGGAGTGATGGGCATGAGCGCCACGCCGCTGTTCGACCCGCAGGCCTACATGGAACTGGAGGGCCGCTTCAGCGGCCGGAGCAAGGCCTACACGATCGTCGGCAACGCCGTCGAGGAATTCCCCGAGGGCTTCGTGCGCACCAGCATCGACGACCGGCTCTGAGGGTTCATGCGGCGCGCAGCGCGCGGTACGGGCGGCGCGCCGCGTACAGCAGCGCGAACATCAGCGGCGTGGGCACCGCGACGGCGATCGCAAGCGAATAGCGGATCTGCGCCGGGTCGTGGAACAGGTGATCGGTCATCAGGCCGACCAGCAGCGGGCCCAGGCCCAGGCCCACCAGCGTCGTGAGCGTGATGTAGAGCGCCGTGACCTGCGCCCGGGCGCGGTTCGGGATGATGTACTGGATCGAGGTCGCGGCGCAGGCATAGGGCATGTTGCTGAGGAACACCGCCGGCGCCAGCAACGCGAGGGCCAGCGGTGCCGTCGGCATCAGCGGCGCCAGCGCGCCGAAGGTACCGCCGACGACGAAACCGCACGCGGCGACGACCAGCGGCGCGTCCAGGTGGCCGCGACGCGTCAGCTTGTCGCTCAGCCAACCGCTGAAGTAGGCGCCGCTGGTGCCGAACACCAGCAGGATCAGCCCGAACCCGAGCCCGACCTGCGCCGGGTTCAAGCCATGCGTGCGCTGCAGGAACGCCGGCGTCCAGATGAAGAACGCGTAGGACACGAGCGTGACCATGCAGAACCCGGCGAACATCGGCACGAGCGCGCGGCGGCGCTCGCGCAGGATCGCCGCGACCTCGCGCAACGGCAGCGGCTGCGCGCCGCCGGGTCCGCGCCGCGCAGGCTCACGCACCAGGAGGACCAACGGCACCAGCAGCAGGCCGGGGAGCCCGACGACGATGAACGCCGCCTGCCAGGGCGCGAAGCCCGACAGCGGGCCCTGGGCGAGCACCGGCGAGGTCATGAACCACTGCAGCAGCGCCCCGCCGCCGATCATCCCCAGCCCCTGGCCGACGGGTGCGCTCACGAGGAACGCGCCGATCGGCGCGCCGAGCCGCTCCGGCGGGAAGTGATCGCTCAGCATCGACACGGTCGCCGGCGTCACGCTGGCCTCGCCGACGCCCACGCCGATGCGCATCAGGAACAGCTGCCAGTACTGGCGCGCCAGCCCGGAGCCCATCGCGAACAGGCTGAACAGCGCCAGGCCGCCGCCGACGATCAGCCGGCGCTGGTAGTGGTCGGCGAGGCGGCCGATCGGGAAGCATGCCAGCGTGTAGAAGATGCCGAAGGCGAGGCCCTGGAGCATGCCGAAATGCGTGTCGTCGAGCGCGAAGGCGTGCTTGATGGGCTCGATCATCAGGTTGATGATCGTGCGGTCGAACTGCGAGGCGATCGAAGCCAGCGCCAGCAGCGCGACCAGCAGCCAGCCGCGCGCGGGGCTGGGCCAGGGCGTCCGGGTGTCGTCGGGGCGCATCCCGCCATGGTAGCGTTCCGCTGCGGGCGGGGACAGCGCGTGTAGCCCGCCTTGGGGAGAATCCATGCCGCGCGGGGCGATGATCGTGACGGCAAGGCGGGCGACGGGTTGGCTCGCGGCAGCGGCCGAAGTGGTGGCCGTTGCCATCTGCGCCCTGGCAGCCGCCGCGATGATCGCGGCCGCGCCCATCGCACACGCGGCTCCGGCGCCGCACGCGGATGCGGCGCGCTGCGCCCCGGCCGAAGGCCTGCAATTCATCTGCGGCCCGGTGGCGAGCGAAGAACTGGTGCCGATCCCGCGCACGCACTGGCTGGTGGCGAGCGGCCTGAACGTCGGCGCGCCCGCGCACCTCTATCTCATCGACGCTACGCGCAAGTCGTTCCGCGCGCTCTATCCCGGCGATCCCGCCCGGGCTGCCGCCTCGCGGCCGGGCGCGGAAGGCGGCCCGGCCGCCGCCTGCCCCGGCCCGCCCGATCCGGCGCGCATGTCGCTGGATGGCCTCGCGCTGCGCTCCGGTGCGCACCGGCGCCACACGCTCTACGTCGCCAACCACGGCGATCGCAGGGCCGTGGAGATCTTCGAACTCGATGCGCGGCGTTCGGTGCCGCGCCTGCGCTGGAGCGGCTGCCTGCCGCTGCCGCCGGGCACGCTGCCCAACGCGCTCGCGGCCTTGCCCGGGAACGGTTTGCTCGCCATCAGCTTCCACGATCCGGACGATCCTTCGGCCTGGCAGCGCATGCAGCGCGGCGAGGACACGGGCCGCATCCTCGAGTGGCGCGACGATGGCGCGGGCTGGCGCGACGTGCCCGATGGCGCGACCTCGGGCGGCAACGGCCTCGCGGTCAGCGACGACGGCGCCACGATCTACGCCAGCGCGTGGGCCGCCGGCAGGCTGCTCGTCCTGTCGCGGCGCGACGGCGCGCGACGCGAGATCCCGCTCGGCTTCCTGCCCGACAACATCCATCGCCTGGAGGACGGCTCGCTGCTGGTGGCCGGGCAGCGCACGCGCGTCGAGTCGATCGCCGCCTGCAATGGTCCGCAATGCCCGCAGCCCTGGGTGGTCGCGCGCGTCGATCCGCGCAGCGGCGCCGTCGTGCCGCTGGTGGCCGGCGAGGGGACGCGCGCGGTGAACTACGCCTGCGGCGCGCTGGAGCGCGACGGCGAGATCTTCATCACCGTGCGCGGCGATGCGCGCATCGCCTGGCGGCGCCTGCCGGCGGCCGGCCGCTCAGCGCCGCAGCAACCAGAGCACGAGTGACACGACCAGGCTGAGGAGCAGCGAGGTCGCGAGCGGGAAGTAGAAGCGCAGGCCCGGGCGGTCGATGAGGAAATCGCCGGGCAGGCGGCCGAAGGGCAGGCGCGCCAGCAGCGGCCACAGGAGCCCGGCGAGCAGCAGCAGCACGCCGAGGGCGATCAGGATGCGTCGCATGCCCCGCGCTCCCGGCGTGCCGCCCGGCGGACTGCCGCGGCCCCGGCGCTCAGAGGTTGCGGATCAGCGCGTCGCCGAACTCGCTGCACTTGACCTTGGTGGAGCCTTCCATCAGGCGCGCGAAGTCGTAGGTCACGACCTTCTGGCCGATGGCGCGGTCCATCGCGGCGATGATCGCGTCCGCGGCCTCGGTCCAGCCCAGGTAGCGCAACATCATCTCGCCGGAGAGGATCACCGAGCCCGGGTTCACCTGGTCGAGGTCGGCGTACTTCGGCGCGGTGCCGTGCGTCGCCTCGAACACAGCGTGGCCGGTGATGTAGTTGATGTTGGCACCCGGCGCGATGCCGATGCCGCCGACCTGCGCCGCGAGCGCGTCGGAGAGGTAGTCGCCGTTGAGGTTCATCGTCGCGACCACGTCGAACTCGTCGGCGCGCGTCAGCACCTGCTGCAGCGTGATGTCGGCGATCGCGTCCTTGACCAGTACCTTGCCGCCCTTGAGCGCCGCGGCCTGCTCCTCGTTGGCGGCCTTCTCGCCCGACTTCGCCTTGGTCTTCTCCCACTGCTGCCAGGTGTAGGTCTGGGCGCCGAACTCGCGCTCGGCGAGCGCGTAGGCCCAGCCGCGGAACGAGCCTTCGGTGAACTTGAGGATGTTGCCCTTGTGGACGATCGTGACGCTCTTGCGCTTGTTGGCGATCGCGTACTCGATCGCCGAGCGGAACAGGCGCTCGGTGCCCTCGATCGACACGTTCTTGATGCCGATCCCCGAGGTGTTCGGGAAGCGAATCTTGGCGTAGTGCTTGGGGAAGTTCGCCTTCAGGTACTCGAGGAACTTGCGGTTGTCCTCGGTCCCCTGCTCGAACTCGATGCCGGAGTACAGGTCCTCGGTGTTCTCGCGGAAGATCACCATGTCGACCTTCTCGGGCGCCTTGACGGGCGAGGGCACGCCCTTGAACCAGCGCACCGGCCGCAGGCACACGTACAGGTCGAGGAGCTGGCGCAGCGCGACGTTCAGCGAGCGGATGCCGCCGCCGACCGGCGTGGTGAGCGGCCCCTTGATCGAGACCAGGTAGTCGCGGCAGGCCTGGACGGTTTCGTCCGGCAGCCAGCTGTTGAAGGCCTTGAAGCTCTTCTCGCCGGCATAGACCTCGGCCCAGGCGATCTGGCGCTTGCCGCCGTAGGCCTTCTGCACGGCCGCATCAATGACGCGCACGCTGGCGCGCCAGATGTCGCGGCCGGTGCCGTCACCCTCGATGAAGGGGATGATCGGGCGGTCGGGCACCTGGAGCTTGCCGTTCTGGATGGTGATCTTCTGGCCGCCGGCCGGGATGACCGGCTGCGGCGAGGTCGGGTTCGGGTTGGTGCTCATGGGGGCCTTCTCGCATGCCTCGAGGGGGTTGAAAAAGCGCGCGAATCCTAGCACAGCGGGGCCGCGCCGGCCCCCGTGGAAACCCGCGTGCTAGCATCCAGCCGTCATGCCCGCGACGCACTTCACGACCCCGGCCCGCGACGGCTTCTGGATGCCGGCCGAGTACGAGCCGCATGCCGGGACCTGGATGCTCTGGCCGGTGCGGCCCGACAACTGGCGCGCCCGCGCCCGGCCGGCGCAGCGCGCCTTCGCGGCGGTCGCCGCGGCGATCGCGCGCTTCGAGCCGGTGACCGTCGGGGCCGGCTGCGCCGACTACGCGCGCGCGCGCGCCACGCTGCCGCCGGCGGTGCGCGTGGTGGAGATCTCCAGCGACGATGCCTGGATGCGCGACGTCGGGCCGACGGTGGTTGTCGATGCGCGCGGCCGGCGCCGCGGGGTCGACTGGCGCTTCAACGCCTGGGGCGGGCTCTACCGGCCGTACGCGCGCGACGACGCGGTGGCCGCCAAGGTGCTCGAGGTCGAGGGCCTGGAGCGCTACCGTGCGCCGCTGGTCAACGAAGGCGGCGGCATCCATGTCGATGGCCAGGGGACGCTGCTGGTGACCGAGCAGTGCCTGCTGAACCGCAACCGCAATCCGCGCCTGAAGCGCGAGCAGATCGAGGCGGCGCTGCGCGCCCACCTGGGCGTCTGGCAGGTGATCTGGCTGGGCGAGGGGGTCATTGCCGACGAGACCTCGGGCCACATCGACAACCTGGCCTGCTTCGCGCGGCCGGGCGAGGTGTGCCTGAGCTGGTGCGATGATCCGCGCGACCCGCAGCACCGCGTGTCGCGCGATGCCTTCGAGCGGTTGAGCGCGGCGCGCGACGCGCGCGGCCGGCGCCTCGTGGTCCACAAGCTGCCGAGCCCCGGCCCGCTCCACATGACACGGCGCGAGGCGGCCGGCATCGCCACGCGGCCGGGCATCCGCGCGCTGCGCGCCGGCCAGCGGCTCGCGGGCAGCTACGTGAACTTCTACATCGCCAACGGCGGCGTCGTGATGCCGCTGCTGGATCCGCGCACCGACGCCGCGGCGCTGCGCGTGCTGCGGCGCGTGTTCCCCGGGCGGCGCGTGGTCGGCGTGCCGGCGCGCGAGATCCTGCTCGGCGGCGGCAACATCCACTGCATCACGCCGCAGATCCCGGCGGCCCGGCGCCGGCGCCGGCCGGTGGAGGACGTCTGACCATGGGCAAGCGCGACGGCAGGAAGGGCAAGGGCGGCGAAGCCGTCCCGGTCGGCGAGCTCCCCGGGCTGCTGCGCGTGAAGCCGGGCGCGGCCCACCCGCTGCGCGACGGCGATGCCGGGCGGCGCTTCGGCTGGAGCGAGGAGCAGGCCGGCCCCGAGCTGGTGCGCATGAAGGCGCGCCTGGGCGAACTGCAGTACCAGATGTACGCCGACGGCCGTTTCGGCCTGCTCGTCGTGCTGCAGGCGATCGACGGCGGCGGCAAGGACAGCACGATCCGCCACGTCGCCTCCGCCTTCAATCCTCAGGGCTGCACCGTCACCGCGTTCAAGGCCCCCTCGGCCGGGGAGCTGCGGCACGACTACCTCTGGCGCGTGCACGCGCACGCGCCGGCGCGCGGCGAGGTCGGCATCTTCAACCGCTCGCACTACGAGGACGTGCTGGTGGTGCGCGTCGACGGGCTGGTGCCGAAGCCGGTCTGGAAGCGGCGTTACGAGGAGATCAACGACTTCGAACGGCAGCTGGTGCACGCCGACATCCGCGTCGTGAAGATCTTCCTGCACATCGGCAAGGACGAGCAGAAGCGGCGCTTCGAGGAACGGCTCGCCGATCCGCGCAAGCACTGGAAATTCGATCCGGCGGACCTGGAGAAGCGCGCGCAGTGGGACGAGTACGTGGGCGCCTTCGAGAAGATGTTCCAGCGCTGCAGCACGGCGGAGGCGCCGTGGCACGTCGTGCCGGCGAACCACAAGTGGCTGCGGGATCTCGCGGTGGCGCGCATCCTGCTGGATGCCTTCGAGGCGATGCCGCTCGAGTGGCCGAAGCCGAAGTACGAGCCAGGGAAGATCAGGATCAAGTGAAGATGTACGGGGTCGCGTCGCGCGGCCGTCGCGCCGGCTGCGGGCGCGATCAATCGAAGCCCGTGAAACCCCGTCCCGGCGCGGACGCGGGCGCCATGGCACGTTCTGTCAGCGAACCCTGAAAAGGAGCACGGGCGCCCGCTGCGCCGGGCCGGCGGGCTTCATGCGCGCGCCCGCAGCCGGCGCGACGGCCGCGCGACGCGGCCTGGCGCGATCACTCGATCCAGGTCCTTCGCGATGGGCGATGCGGCGGGGTGGCCGCGGTTGTGGCAGTCCGGCGGACTAGGCAGGGAGCACGTAGTGGAGGGCCCAGTAGTGGGGCCACTCGCGGTAGTCGACGTGTGCGGTGAACGGGGAGACGGCCGTGCGCAGCTCGGCTTCGGTCGGGAAGTTCTTGAGGACGCGGTGGGTGCTGCGGTCGGCGAGCTCGCGCCGCTGCCAGGTGTCGCCGGCGGCATCGCGTTCGGCGAGCGGCGTGCTGCTGCCCTCGACGTAGCGGTTGTCGAGCAGCACGACGCGCGCGCCGGGGCGCAGCGCGGCGTGCAGCGCGCGCAGGAATTCCTGCCAGCGCGCCCGGGGCACGTGCGAGAACCAGAAGCCGGCGAAGGCGGCATCGAAATGTGCGCCCGCTGCGGTCGGCACGGGCGGCGCGTAGGCGTCGCCGACCACGAAGCGGACGTTCGCAGCGCGGACGCGGGCGGCGGCCAGCGCGAGCGGCTCGGCGGCCGCGTCGACGGCGAGGAGCGAGGCCGCGCGCCCGGCCAGGAACCGCGTCCAGTAACCGGTGCCGCAGGCGATCTCGAGCACGCTGCGGCCGTCGAACAACGGCGGCAGCCAGGCCTCGATGGCGCGCAGCTCCGCCTGGCGCTCGGGCCTGGCGTACACCCGGTCGTACTCGGGTGCGCGGGCGGCGTAGTAGGCGCGCAGTTCGTCCACGGCGTTCCTGGGTTCGCGCGGGGCGGGCGATTCTAGCGCGCGCCGAGCTGGCCGAGCGGCAGCCGCGTGGTCTCCTTGAGCGTGTCGAGCACGATGCTCGAGTACACGTCGCGCACGTAGAAGATCTTCATCAGGCGCTTGAGCACCACGCGGCTGAAGGAATCGAGGTCGTGCGCCACCACCTGCAGCAGGAAGTCGTAGGCGCCGGTCGTCGCGTGGCAGCTGATGACCTCCTCGATGTCCGCGAGCTCGCGCCGGAACTCGTCGATGTTCTCGTCGGTGTGGCGCTCCAGCTTGACCTGCACGAAGGCGCGGACGCCGAGGCCGAGGCGCGCGGGATCGAGCACCGCGGTGTAGCCGCGGATGACGCCGCTCTGCTCGAGCAGGCGGACGCGCCGCGCGCACGGGGTTTCGGTGAGCCCCACCTTCTCGGCCAGCTCTACCACGGATCGCCGGCCGTCTTCCGCGAGCTGGTCCAGCAATCGGGCATCGGTACGGTCGAATTCCACGGGATAACTCCAAGTGAGCGTGCATAAATGGAGGAAAGCGCCAACTATAGCCACGCCAGATGGCGCAAGATTGACGGAAGTCGCCAATTCATGGTGCGTAGGATGGTCCGCCGACGCCGGCCCGCTCGCCGGCCCCCGGGGGATCCAGATGCCTGTCCAACGCCACGCCCAGGTGCAGCCCGTCCCGCGGCCCGCCGTCGACTGGGAAGCGGTCGCGCGCTCCGTGCTGCTGTCGCGCGCCCTCGACCACCTCGAGGAAAGCCGCCTCTACCCGGAGCGGCGCATGTTCTTCCAGTTCGTCGCGCGCGGGCACGATGTCACCCAGGCGCTCATGGCGCGCGAGCTCACCGGCGCGCGCGATGCCGCGGCGGTGTACTACCGGCGCCGCCTGGCGATGGGCCTCGGGCTCGGCCTCGAGGACGCGATGGCCACGGCGCTGCTGCGCGCCGGCAGCATCAGCGCCGGCCGCGACGGTGGCGTGGTCTTCAACGTGCCGCGCCGCGACGGTCCGTGCGTGCTGCCCAGCGTGGGCGGCGTCGGCTGCCAGTACACGCCGGCGGTCGGCTGGGCGCAGTCGCTGGTCTACCGCGCGAACGTGCTGGGCGACGCGGCGGCGCGCGGCAGCATCGCGCTGGTGCACGGCGGCGACGGCTCCACCGCGTCCAACGGCTTCTGGTCGGCGCTCAACATCGCCACGACGCTCAGGCTCCCGCTGCTGTTCTTCATCCAGGACAACGGCATCGGCATCTCGGTGCCCTCGCGGCTGCAGACCCCGGACGGCAACATCGCCGCGAACCTCGCCGCCTTCCGCGGGCTGCGGCTGATCGACGGCGGCGATGCCGCGCCGCTCGAGGCCGCCGGACTGATCCACGAGGCCGTGGCGCACGTGCGTTCGTGGGCCGGCCCGGCGCTGCTGCGGCTGCGCGTGCCGCGCCTCTCCGGCCATTCGGGCCAGGACACGCAGGCCTACCGCGCTCCGGAGGAGATCGCCGCCGAGGAGCGGCGCGATCCGCTGCCGCGCCTGCGCGCGCAGCTCGTGCCGGGACTGCTCCGCGAGGCGCGCTGGCGCGAGCTCGAGCAGGCCGCCGAGCGCGAAGTGCTCGAGACGCTGGCGCGCGTCGAGCGCCGGCCGCCGCCCGATGGCGCCGGCGTGGCGCGCCACGTGTTCGCCGAGCGCGGCGCCGACGGACGCATCGAGCTGCCGCTGCAGGGCGGCCAATGGGCCGATGGCGCGCCGGCCTTGCCGGAGAACGCGACGCCGGCCACCGAGGGACCGCGCCTCAACATGCTCACGGCCATCCGCCGCACGCTCGAGCACGAACTCGCGGTGAACCCGCGCGTCAGCGTCTTCGGCGAGGACGTGGCGCGCAAGGGCGGCGTGCACGGCGCGACGCTCGGGCTGGCCGAGCGCTTCGGCGAAGCGCGGGTGTTCGACACCAGCCTCAACGAGGAGGGCATCATCGGCCGCGCCGTCGGCATGGCGTATGCCGGCCTGGTGCCGGTGCCGGAGATCCAGTTCCGCAAGTACGCCGACCCGGCCACCGAGCAGCTCAACGACTGCGGCATGGTGCGCTGGCGCAGCGCCAACCGCTTCGCCGCGCCGATCGTGGTGCGCATGGCCGGCGGCTTCGGCAAGTGCGGCGATCCCTGGCACTGCCAGGTCAACGAGACCCAGTTCGTGCACGCGCCCGGCTGGCGGCTCGCGGTGCCCGCGACCGCGGCCGACGCCGTCGGGCTGCTGCGCGCCGCGCTGCGCGGCCACGATCCGACCGTGTTCTTCGAGCACCGCACGCTGCTCGACGCGCCCTCGGCGCGCTCGCCCTGGCCGGGCGACGACTACGTGCTGCCCTTCGGCCAGGCGCGGCAGGTGCGCGCCGGCAACGCCGCGACCATCGTCAGCTGGGGCGCGATGGTCGAGCGCTGCGAACAGGCCGTGAACGAGACGGGCGTCGACGCCGAGATCCTCGACCTGCGCACCCTCGTGCCCTGGGACCGCGCGGCCGTGCTGGCCTCGGTGTGCCGCACCGGGCGCTGCCTGATCGTGCACGAGGACAACATGACCGGCGGCTTCGGCGCCGAGGTCGCCGCGGTCCTCGCGCGCGAGGCCTTCTACAGCCTGGACGCGCCGATCGAGCGCCTGGCGATGCCCGACATCCCGAGCCCGCACGCGCCCGAACTGCTGCAGGCCGCGGTGCCGGATGCGGCGCGCATCGGCGCGGCGCTGCGCGCCCTGGTCGAGGGCTGAGGCATGGCCACGCTGGTCGACGTCATCGTGCCGGTGGACCAGAGCGAAGGCTCCACCGCGCGCGTGCTGCGCTGGCTGGCCGCCGCCGGCGCCGCGATCGCGAAGGACGCCCCGCTGGTGGAGCTCGAGACCGACAAGGTGACCGTGGAGATCGCGGCGCCTGCGGCCGGTGTCCTGGCCGAGGTGCTGCAGGCCGAGGGGAGCGATGTCGCGCCGGGCACCGTGCTCGGCGACTGCGCCCGGCCGGGTCGGCCGCGGCGGCCGGGCCCGCGGTGCCCGCCGGTACGGCGGCGTCGCTGGCGGGTGCCGCGGCTTCGCGCAGCCGGCAGCGCCCGGCCGGCGCCGGCACCGACGCCACCGGTGGTTGCCGAGGACGCGGGCGCGGGACAGGGCCGCGCGAGCTGCTCAGCCCCGCCGTACGCCGGCTGCTGAGCGAGCGCGGGCTCGACGCCGCGGCGATCCGCGGCTCCGGCCGCGGCGGCCGCATCACGCGCGCCGACGTCGAGGCCCACATGGTATCGCCACCGCGCACCGGTGCCGCCGGCGCTCCGGTTGCCAGCGCCGCGGCCACGGCCCCGGGCGCCCGCCTCGTGCCGCACACTGCGATGCGCCGGCGCATCGCCGAGCACATGGCGCGCAGCGTCGCGACGGCGCCGCACGTCACGGCGGTGTTCGAGGCCGACCTCTCGGCGATCATCGCGCATCGCGCGGCGCACCAGGAGGCCTTCGCCGCGCGTGGCGCCAAGCTCACGCTGACGGCCTATTTCGTCGCGGCCTCCGCGCGCGCCCTGCAGGCCGTGCCGCAGGTCAACGCCACCTTCCATGCCGACGCCCTCGAGCTGCACCCCCACTGCAACATCGGCGTCGGCACCGCGCTGGGCAACGAGGGGCTGATCGTGCCGGTGATCCCGCGCGCCGAGACGCTCGGCCTGTTCGGCATCGCCGAGCGCCTCACGGCGCTGACGGCCGCGGCGCGTGCCAACCGCCTCGCGCCCGAGGACGTGCGCGGCGGTACCTTCACGATCTCCAACCACGGCGTCAGCGGCAGCCTGGTCGCCGCGCCGGTGATCATCAACCAGCCGCAGGTCGCGATCCTCGGCGTCGGCAAGACCGAGAAGCGCGTCGTGGTGCACGAGATCGACGGCCAGGACGCGATCCTGGTGCGCCCGATGTGCTACGTCTCGCTCACCATCGACCACCGCGCCCTCGACGGCTTCCAGACCAACACCTTCCTGTCGAAACTCGTCGAGACGCTCGAGACCTGGCCCGCCAGCGCGCAGTGAGGCGCGCAGGAAGGGCCGCGCGAGGTTGCAGCGCCGGATCGGGGATCCGGGAATGGCGCATGAGGCCCGCCGGCCCGGCGCAGCGGGCGCCCGTGATCCCTTTCAGGGTTCGCTGACAGGACGTGTCATGGCGCCCGCGTCCGCGCCGGGACGGGGCTTTCACGGGCCTCGATTAAGCCATTCCCGGATCCCCGATCCGGCGCCGCGCCCACGCTCCGCCTCCCTCCCACGCGCCTCCCTGTGCGCCGGCGCGCCGGGCCGCTAGAGTAGCGGGATGAGTTCCGTCATCGAGATCCGCCAGCTCAGCAAGACGTATGAGTCCGGCCTGCAGGCGCTCAAGCCGATGGACCTGGACATCCGCCGCGGCGAGATCTTCGCGCTGCTCGGGCCCAACGGCGCCGGCAAGACCACGCTGATCAGCATGATCTGCGGGCTGGTGAAGATCAGCGGCGGCAGCGTCGTCGTCGACGGCCACGACGTGGTGCGCGACTACCGCGCGGCGCGGGCGCGCATCGGGCTGGTGCCGCAGGAGATCGCCACCGAGATGTTCGAGACGCCCTGGGCGGCGGCGCGCTTCAGCCGCGGGCTGTTCGGGCGGCCGCCGGACCCGGCCTACCTCGAGCGGCTGCTGCGCGACCTCTCGCTCTGGTCCAAGGCGCGCGACCGCATCCAGACGCTCTCCGGCGGCATGAAGCGGCGCGTGATGATCGCCAAGGCGCTGGCGCACGAGCCGAGCGTGCTGTTCCTCGACGAGCCGACCGCCGGCGTCGACGTCGAGCTGCGGCGCGAGATGTGGGCGCTGGTGCGCCGGCTCCGGGACGCGGGGGTGACCATCATCCTCACGACGCACTACATCGACGAGGCCGAGGAGATGGCCGACCGCATCGGCGTCATCAACCGCGGCGAGCTGATCCTGGTCGAGGAGAAGACGCGGCTGATGAGGAAGCTCGGCCGCAAGCAGCTCACGGTGCACCTGGTCGATCCGCTGGCGGCCGTGCCGGCGGGGCTGGAGCAGTGGAACCTGGCGCTCGGCGAGGGCGGGAGCGAGCTGCGCTACAGCTTCGACGCGCACCAGGAACACACCGGCATCCCCGCGCTCCTGCGCCGGCTCGACGAGCTCGGCCTCAACTACCGCGACCTCAACACCAGCCAGAGCTCGCTCGAGGAGATCTTCGTGAACCTGGTGAACGACAACGGCGGGGCGCGGCCATGAGCGCCGAGTTCCGCGTGCCGCTCGTCAACCGCCGCGCGATCTGGGCGGTGTACCGCTTCGAGATGGCGCGCTTCGGCCGCACGCTGTGGAGCAGCCTGTGCACGCCGGCGATCACCACGGCGCTGTACTTCGTGGTCTTCGGCGCCGCGATCGGCTCGCGCATGGGGCAGGTGGCGGGCGTGAGCTACGGCGCCTTCATCGTGCCGGGCCTGATGATGCTGTCGCTGTTCACCGAGAGCATCGGCAACGCCTCCTTCGGCATCCACTTCCCGCGCTGGACCGGCTCGATCTACGAGGTGCTGTCGGCGCCGGTCTCCGCCTTCGAGACCGTGACCGCGTACGTCGGCGCGGCCGCGACCAAGTCGGTGATCATCGGCCTGGTGATCCTGGTGACGGCGAGCTTCTTCGTCGACCTGCACATCGCGCACCCCTTCTGGATGATCACCTTCCTGGTGCTGACGGCGCTGAGCTTCTGCCTGTTCGGCTTCATCCTCGGCATCTGGGCCAAGGGCTGGGAGCAGTTGCAGATCATCCCGATGCTGGTCGTGACGCCGCTGACCTTCCTCGGCGGCGCGTTCTACTCGATCGACATGCTGCCGGGCGTGTGGCGCAAGGTGGCGCTGTTCAACCCGATCGTCTACCTGATCAGCGGCTTCCGCTGGAGCTTCTACGAGAACGCCGACGTCGGCGTCGGCACCAGCCTGGTCGCGATCCTGCTGTTCTTCGCGCTGTGCCTGACGCTGGTGTGGTGGATCTTCCGTACCGGCTATCGCCTGAAGAACTAGGCGGCGCTCAGGCCCGCTCGATGCGGGCGGCGTAGCAGCCCCGCTTGGCGTAATGCGCCTGCAGGTAGGCAACTTCCGGCCGGGCGAGGAATCGCGTGACCAGCCCCTCCAGCGCCGATCCGTCGACCAGATCGGCATCCACCATCTCGTGCCCGGCGTCGAAGGCACGCAGCGAGATCGGGCGGCAGCGGAGCGGTGCGGGGATCTCGCCGACGCGGTCGTAGGCGCGTTCGGCCGCCTTCACGCACGAAGATGGCGTGGCTGGCCCGATAGGGCGTGGCCGCCGGCTGGTGCACGTGGTTGAGCAGCAGCACGGTCTCGCCCGGCTCGACGTCGCGCAGCTCGATGCGGTCGGGAAAGCCGGGGCTCGCATCGGCCACCAGCCGGCGCGCGCCGTGGCGCGCGAGCTCGGTGTCGCCCAGGCCATAGAGGCCGATGAAGGGGCGGGATCGAGGCCGAGGATGCGGTAGGGCATGGCGGTGCTCGCTGATGGCTGCCGCGCCGACTTTGCGCCGCGGCGGGTCCGGCGCCCACCCGCTTGTTGCTCGGCGCGCTCCGCCGCCGGGGCCGCGCTCAGGCGGCGAGCTTCTCCGCCACCGCGCGCGTGGTCGGCGTGAGGCCGGTGCCGCCGGACTTCAGGTGCGCGACGAAGGCGGCGATCATGCGCGGCTCCCAGTACTTGCGGATGTGCTCGGTGACCATGCCGACCGCGTTCGGGTCGGTGCCGTCGTAGAACGCGGCGATCTCGTTTGCCATCTTGACCAGGTATTCGCTCTTCATGGTTGTTCGGGTTCCAGTCGGGCGGGGCAGGAGTAGACGACGTGGCGGCCGGTGCGCGTGAAGCCCACCAGCGTGAGGTTGCAGGCGGCGGCGAGGCGCGCGGCGAGGCTGGTGGCGCCCGATACGGCCGCAACCAGCTCGATGCCGGCGATCGCGCACTTGAGCACCAGCTCGTGGCTGGCGCGGCTGGTCAGCAGCACGAAGCCGGAGGCCGGCACCGTGCGGCGTTGCAGCAGCTGGCCGATGACCTTGTCGAGGCGTTGTGCCGGCCGACGTCCTCGCGCACCACGGCGATGGCGCCGTCGCGCGCGGCCCAGGCGGCGGCGTGCAGCGTGCCGGTGCTCGAGCCCATGGGCTGGCCGGCGGTGAGCTCGGCGATGGCGCGGTGCAGGGCGGCGGGCGTCACCGCCAGCGTCGTCGGCAGCGGCGGCGGGCGGCGCAGCACCTCGTCGAGCTCGGCGATGCCGCACTGGCCGCAGCCGCTGCGGCCCTCGAGGCTGCGGCGCCGCTGCTCGAGCCGCGTGCGGCGCACCTCCGGCACGGTGATGTCGATGGTCACGCGGTCCGGCCCGGAGCGGATGTCGAGCGCGCTGATCTCCCCGGCCGCATCGACGATTCCCTCGGTCAGCGTGAAGCCGCGGGCGAAGTCCTCGAGGTCGGCGGGCGTCGTCATCATCACCGCGTGCGCGGTGCCGTTGTAGCTCAGCCCCACGGCCGTCTCCTCGGCCAGCGTGTCGGTGTCGGCGACGTGCCGCGTGCCGTCCCAGCGCCACACCGTGGCGCGGCGGGTCGGCGTGGGCGCCTCAGCCACCGGTGTGGGACGCGGCGAACAGCGCGTCCTGCTCGCGCGCGAAGCGCCGGTAGCGCTGCTGCCAGCGCGACGGTTCAGTGACCTTGACGACCTGCACCGCCGTGACCTTGTACTCCGGGCAGTTGGTGGCCCAGTCGGAGTTGTCGGTCGTCACGACGTTCGCGCCCGACTCGGGGAAGTGGAAGGTCGTGTACACGACGCCCGGCTGCACGCGCTCGGTGACCGTGGCGTGCAGCACCGTCTCGCCGGCGCGGCTCGCGACGCCGACCCAGTCGCCATCGGCGATGCCGCGCGCCTCGGCGTCGTGCGGATGGATCTCGAGCACGTCCTCGGGGTACCAGGCGGTGTTGCCGGTGCGGCGCGTCTGCGCGCCGACGTTGTACTGGCTGAGGATGCGGCCGGTGGTCAGCAGCAGCGGGAAGCGCGCCGACACCTTCTCGGCGGTCGGCACGTAGCGCGTCACGTAGAAGCGCCCCTGGCCGCGCACGAACTCGCCGACGTGCATGGTCGGCGTGCCCTCCGGTGCCCCGGTGTTGCACGGCCACTGGATGCTGCCCAGCTCCTCGAGCCGCGGGTAGCTCACGCCGGTGAAGGTGGGCGTGAGGCGCGCGATCTCGTCCATGATCTCGGACGGATGCTGGTAGTGCATCGGGTAGCCGAGCGCCTGCGCGAGGCGTACGGTGACTTCCCAGTCGGCCAGGCCGGCGAGCGGCTCGATCACCTTGCGCACGCGGCTGATGCGCCGCTCGGCGTTGGTGAAGGTGCCGTCCTTCTCGAGGAAGCTCGAGCCGGGCAGGAACACGTGCGCGTAGCGCGCCGTCTCGTTCAGGAACAGGTCCTGCACGACGACGCACTCCATCGCGGCGAGCGCCGCGGTGACGTGCTGGGTGTTCGGGTCGGACTGCGCCACGTCCTCGCCCTGCACGTACAGGCCCTTGAAGCTGCCGTCGAGCGCCGCCTCGAACATGTTGGGGATGCGCAGGCCCGGAGCCGCCTGGAGCTCGACCTTCCAGTCCGCGCCGAACTGGGAGCGCAGCGCCGGGTCGGAAATGTGCCGGTAGCCGGGGAGCTCGTGCGGGAAGGAACCCATGTCGCAGGAGCCCTGCACGTTGTTCTGGCCGCGCAGCGGGTTGACGCCCACGCCTTCGCGGCCGATGTTGCCGGTGGCCATCGCCAGGTTCGCGATGCCCATGACCGCCGTCGTCCCCTGGCTGTGCTCGGTGACGCCGAGGCCGTAGTAGATGGCGCTGTTCGGGCCGCGGGCATAGAGCCGCGCCGCGCCGCGCACCAGCGCCGCCGGCACGCCGGTGACGGATTCGAGCGCCTCGGGCGAGTTGTCGGCCGCGGCGACGAAGGTGCGCCACTCCTGGTACGGGCCCGCCTCGCAGCGGCCCGCGACGTACTCGCGGTTCTCCAGCCCCTCGGTCACGACCACGTGCGCCAGCGCGTTGAGGATCGCGACGTTGGTGCCCGGGCGCACCTGCAGGTGGTAGTCGGCGGCGACGCGCGCACTGCGCACCATCGGGATGGCGCGCGGGTCGATGACGATCAGCTTGGCGCCCTCGCGCACGCGGCGCTTGAGCGTCGCGGCGAACACCGGGTGGCCCTCGGTGGGGTTGGCGCCCATCAGCAGGATCACGTCGGCCTGCATCGCCGAGTCGAAGTTCTGCGTGCCGGCGGATTCGCCCAGCGTGCTCTTGAGGCCGAAGCCGGTCGGCGAGTGACAGACGCGCGCGCAGGTGTCGACGTTGTTGGTGCCGAGCGCGGCGCGCACCAGCTTCTGCACCACGTAGACTTCCTCGTTGGTGCAGCGCGAGGAGGTGATGCCGCCGACGCTGTTGCGGCCGTGGCGCTCCTGGATGCGGCGGAACTCGGCCGCGGCGTGCGTCAGCGCCTCGTCCCAGCTGACCTCGCGCCACGGGTCGGTGATCTTCGCGCGGATCATCGGCTGGCGCACGCGGTCCGGGTGCGTCGCATAGCCGTAGGCGAAGCGGCCCTTGACGCAGGCGTGGCCGTGGTTGGCGCCGCCGTCGCGGTTCGGCACCATGCGCACCACCTGCTCGCCGCGCGTCTCGACGTCGAAGCTGCAGCCGACGCCGCAGTAGGCGCAGGTGGTCGTCGTGGCCTTCTCGGCCGGGCCGGCCGCGATGCGCGACTTCTCGAGCAGCGCGCCGGTCGGGCAGCTCTCGACGCACTGGCCGCAGGAGACGCACTCGGACTGCAGGAACGGCTCGGCCTGGCTCGCGACGATGCGCGAGGCGAGGCCGCGGCCCTCGACCGTGAGGGCGAAGGTGCCCTGGATGTCGTTGCAGGCGCGCACGCAGCGCGAGCAGACGATGCACAGCGACGGGTCGAACTGGAAGTAGGGGTTGGAGGCGTCGGTGGCGGCCGCGCAGGGCGCGGCATGCGCGCCGGCCGGCGCCACGTCACCGGCGACCGGGAACGGCGAGCCGGTGACGCCGAGGTCGGCGGCCACGTCCTGCAGCTCGCAGTTGTGGTTCGCGGCGCAGGTGTCGCAGTCGAGCGGATGCTCGGAGACGTACAGCTCGACGATGCCCTTGCGGACCTCGCGCAGGCGCGGCGACTGCGTCGTCACCTGCATGCCCGGCGCGACCAGCGTCGTGCAGGAGGCCGGCAGGCCCTTCTGGCCCGCGATCTCCACCAGGCACAGGCGGCAGGAGCCGAAGGCCTTGAGCGCATCGGTGGCGCACAGCTTCGGCACCGCGACGCCGGCGAGCGCGGCGGCGCGCATGATGGAAGTGCCCGCGGGCACCGTGACGCTGCGGCCGTCGACGGCGAGCGTGACCGGGGCGGCGTCGGCGGCGACGGACGGGGTGCCGTGGTCCGAGTGCTGGATGGAATGCATGGGGAAACCTCCTTCAGGCCAGCCGGCGCGCGACGGCGTCGGGGAAGCCGCGCAGGATGCTGCGCACCGGCAGCGGCGCCATGCCGCCCAGGCCGCACAGCGAACCAACGATCATCGTCTCGCACAGCGAATCGAGCAGCTTCAGCTCGTCGCGCGTCGCGCGCCCGGCGCACAGGCGCGCGAGCAGCTCGGCGGCGCGCGTCGAGCCGACGCGGCAGGGCGTGCACTTGCCGCAGGACTCGTGCGCGCAGAATTCCATCGCGAAGCGCGCCAGCTCGAGCATGTCGGCCGAGTCGTCGAACACCACGACGCCGCCGTGGCCGAGCATCGCGCCGATGCCGGCGAGCCCCTCGTAGCTCAGCGGCGTGTCGAGCTGCGCCGCCGTGACGTAGGCGCCCAGCGGGCCGCCGACCTGCACGGCCTGCACCGGCCGGCCGGAGAGCGTGCCGCCGCCGAAGTCCTCGACCAGCTCGCGCAGGCTGAGGCCGAAGGCCTTCTCGACGAGGCCGCCGCGGCGCACGTTGCCGGCGAGCTGCAGCGGCAGCGTGCCGCGCGAGTCGCCGGCGCCGAAGTCGCGGTAGTAGGCCGCGCCGCGCGCCAGGATCACCGGCACGCTCGCCAGCGTGATCACGTTGTTGACCACGGTCGGCTGGCCCCACAGGCCCTTGATCGCCGGCAGCGGCGGGCGGAACCGCGTCTCGGCGCGCTTGCCCTCCAGGCTCTCGAGGAGCGAGGTCTCCTCGCCGCAGATGTAGGCGCCGGCGCCGAGCCGCAGCTCGATGTCGAAGGCGCGCGCGCTGCCGAGCACGCGCGGGCCGAGCAGGCCGCGGGCGCGGGCCGTCAGGATGGCGTTCTCCAGCACGCGGCGCGCGTGCGGGTACTCGATGCGC
>JAXMGO010000032.1:0-40993 GCA_046347255.1 Steroidobacteraceae bacterium | reverse complement strand
CCGCCCAGGGCAGCAGGCCCTCGCGGAACTCGGTGACCTGCTGGCCGTCCTTCAGCACGATGGCATCCTTGCCGACCAGGTCGATGCGGCTCACGTGGCCATCGAGGTTGATGCGCACCAGCGGCCAGTTGAGCCGCGCCGCGACCTGCTCGACGTGCGTCGACTTGCCGGTGCCGTGGTAGCCCTGGACCATGACGCGGCGGTTGAAGGCGAAGCCGGCGAGGATCGCCAGCGTCGTCTCGGGGTTGAAGCGGTAGCCCTCGTCGACCTCGGGTACGTACTCGCTGCGGCGCGAGAAGGCCGGCACGCGCATCTCGGCCGCGACGCCGAAGGCGCGCGCCGCGATCGTCGTGTCGGGCTTCAGCGTCAGCAGTTCGTCGGCAGTGCTCATGGACGCTCGTGTCTCCGTGGTGATGCCGCGCGCCGGCGCGGCGCGTACGCGGCCGGTGGGCATGGTCGGTATTCTGGACGCGCGTCCGGCCGTTTGCCCAGCAGCGCAGCCGGCTCCGGACGAGTGCTTTTGCATTGCAGCATACCTGTCCTCCACCGGCCAGCAGGACCGCCTGGCGTGTCTGCAGGGCGATGATAGTTTAGGATTGAATGATCCGCCCGGGTGAGGAGCAGCGATGGCGCGCCGGTCAGCAGCAGTGTCGAAGGCGGATGCGACGCCGGACCTGGAGATGCGCGTCGCCCCCGGCGACCACGACGCGCTGCGCGTCTGGCTGCGCCTGATGGCGACCACCAACCTGGTCGGGGCGCACGTGCGGCGGCGCCTGCACGAGCAGTTCGACATCACGCTGCCGCGCTTCGACCTGCTGGCGCAGCTGTACCGCGAGCCGCGCGGGCTGAAGATGGGCGAGCTCTCGCGCCGCATGATGGTCACCGGTGGCAACGTGACCGGGGTCGCCGCGCCGCTCGAGCGCGCCGGCCTGATCACCCGCCGGCAGGATCCGCGCGACGGCCGCGCGGCGTACCTGGCGCTCACCGATGCCGGCCGCACGCTGTTCCGCGCGATGGCCGACAAGCACGAGCAGTGGATCATCGAGGTGTTCGCCGGCGTCACGCGCTCGGGGTTGCGCGAGCTCTCGGCGCTGCTCGGCCAGGTGAAGGAACGCGCGCGCGCGCTCGAAGGGCGCCAAGGCCAGTGAATCGCGGCCCGTGGGCCGCGGCCAGTGAATCGCGGCGCGCGGCGCTTCGTCCACGAGGCCGTCCGCACGCCGTGTCTGGGCGGTGAACGCATCGCGCTCGGCGGTCCCGCGGCGGAGCGGTCGGTGAGCGATGCGAGCACGCCGGCCAGCAGCGCCGCGGCGAGCGCGTGCAGCGTCGGGTACTCGTACGGGTACCAGCGGCTGCGACATGCCGAAGGCGCCGACCCAGACCGGGACTGCCGAGCAGCAGCACGATCGAGCCGGCGAGGCCGACGCTGCCGCGGCCACGGCGCCGCGCGTCGCCGGAAGCCGCGCCAGTACAGCGCCAGCAGCAGCAGCGGGAAGTTGGCGCAGGCGGCGATCACCAGCGGCATGTCGCGAGGAACCCGACGTTCTGGTCCCTGAAGAGGATCGAGGCCGCGATGACGCCGCCGCCGATCGCGGCCACCGCGATGCGCGAGACGCGGATCTCGCTGGCCTCGCTGGCTTGGCCGCCGTGCAGCACGTGCTTGTAGAGGTCGTGCGAGACCGCGGCGGCCGCCACCAGCGTCAACCCGGATACCACGGCGAGCACGGTGGCGAAGGTCACCGCCGCCGTCAGTCCCAGCAGCCAGTGGCCGCCGACCGCGCCGGCGAGCAGCACCGCCGCCATGTTGGCGCCGCCGCCGAGGCGCCCGGGCGCCACCAGCGCGGCCGCGCCGTAGCCGAGCACGATCACCAGCAACTGGAACAGCGCGATGAGCAGCGTGGCGTACTCGATCGAGCGGCGCGCAGTGCGCGCGTCGCGCACCGTGAAGAACCGCATGAGGATGTGCGGGAAGCCGGAAGGCCCGAGCGTGAACGCGAGCGCCAGCGACAGCGCACTCCACGGATCGGGCAACAGGTGGCGGAGCGGCGACGTGCGCGCGGCGTCGGGCCATGGCCCGACGCGCCACCACGGCGTCGAAGCTGAAGCCGAAGTGCCGCAGGACAGAGCAGGGCGATGAGCGCGGCGGTGGCCAGCAGCAGCAGGCCTTGACGACCTGGATCCAGGTCGTCGCCACCATGCCGCCGAACATCACGTAGACGATCATCAGCGCGCGCCCACCAGCACGACGGCCGCGTCGAACGGCACGCCGAACAGCAGCTCGACCAGCGTCCCGGCCGCGACCATCTGGGCGATCAGGTAGCTGGCCGATACCGCCAGCGTGCTCGCGGCCGCGAAAGCAGGCGCACCGGCCGGGCCTGCAGGCGGTAGCCCAGCACGTCGGAGAACGTGTAGCGCCCGAGCGCGCGCAGCCGTCGCCGAACAGCAGCAGCGTGACCGGCCAGCCGGCCACGGCGCCGACGGTGTACAGCATGCCGTCGCCGCCGAGCGTGTAGAGCACGCCGGTCGCGCCCAGGAACGACGCCGCCGACAGGTAGTCGCCGGCGATCGCCAGCGCGTTCTGCGGCGCCGTGATGCCGCCGCCCGCGGCATAGAAGCCACTGGCGCCGCGGGCCGGCGCGCACGCGCGCGCCAGGTGATCACGAGCGTCACCAGGACCAGCGCCAGGCAGATGCCGGCGGCTATCGGGTCGGGCTGCCGCACGCGGGCCTCCCGCGCGCGGCCGCCAGCGCGTCGATGCGGTTGGCGAGCCGGGCGTTGACGATCACGGTGAAGACCGAGAGTGCGATGAGGAGCCGCGGCGACGACGGCCAGCGTGATGTTCCGGCCCAGCACGACGCGTGCCAGCAGCGGCGCATCGCTGGTGACGGCGACGAAGTAGGCGGCGGTCGCGACCACCGTCGTTGCCGACAGCGACCATGCCAGGCGCTGCTTGCGCCGGCGCAGGCGGTTGAGCAGGTCGGCGGCGTCCATGGCAGGTGGGTGCATGATCTACGTATGTGCCCCGTGCAGTGCGGACCTGCCGGCCTGCGCAGTGGCGCTCCGGCATCGCCCCCCCCGGCGTCATTGCTTGAGATATGAAGCATAATGGGGCGGGTCCGGGGGCAACAGGGGGGAGTGGCAGTGTCCGGCAGCACCGACCGCGGCGACGGTTCGCCGGCCCGGCTGGCCCGCGACTCCGTCGGCTTCGGCCACATCCTGTTCTTCGTGGTCGCGGCGGCCGCGCCGCTGACGGCGGTGGTCGGCGCGTCGCCGGCCGCCATTGCCTTCGGCAACGGGCCCGGCGTCCCCGGGGCGTTCATCCTGAGCGGCTGCCTGTACCTGCTGTTCAGCGTCGGCTTCACCGCCATGAGCCGGCACATCCCGGGCGGCGGCGCCTTCTACCGCTACATCACGCGCGGCCTCGGCAAGCCGGCCGGTTTCGGCGCGGCGCTGATGGTGCTGACCGCCTACAACTCCATGCAGACGGCCATCTACGCGCTGCTCGGCGTGTTCGCGCAGTCGGCCCTGGGGCCGCTCGGCATCGGCCTGCCGTGGTGGGCGTACTCGTTGGGAGCTCTCGTGCTGGTGACGTTGCTGGGACGGCTGCGCATCGGCTTCAGCGGCGGCCTGCTCGGCGCCTGCATGACGGCCGAGGCGCTCATCCTGGTGCTGCTGGACCTGGGCATCGTCCTGCACGGCGGCGGCCCGGAGGGCATGGACGCGACGGCGCTGCGGCCGGCGACGGTGTTCGCGCCGGGGCTGGGCGCCGCGCTGGTGTTCGTCGTCGGCTCCTACACCGGTTTCGAGGCGACCGCGATCTTCGCCGAGGAGGCCCGCGACGCGCGCCGCACCGTGCCGCGCGCCACCTTCGCCGCGGTGCTGCTGATCACCGTGCTGTACGCCGCGTCGACCTGGGCGATCACCGCCTACTACGGGCCGACGCACATCAAGGACGTGGCGCATTCGGCCGCCGACACCATGTTCTTCACCGCCGCCGACGCCGTGCTCGGCCACTGGGCCTCGGTGACGATGAACGTGCTGCTGATCATCAGCCTGTTCGCCTGCGTGCTGAGCTTCCACAGCACGATCAGCCGCTACTACTTCGCGCTGGGGCGCGAAGGCACCTGGCCGCGGATCCTCGGCACGACCGATCCGGTGCACCAGGCGCCACGTGCTGCGGGCCTGCTGCAGAGCGTCGTCGTCGCGGCGCTCCTGCTGGCCTTCGTCGCCAGCCGCCAGGACCCGTACGCGATCATCTTCGCCTGGATGTCGGTGCTCGCGGTGCTGGGCATCCTCGCGGTGCAGCTGCTGGTGAGCCTCGCGGTCGTGGTGTTCTTCCGCCGCTCCGGCGGCGAGGGGGCCTGGACCGGCGCGGTTGCGCCGCTGCTGAGCAGCGTGGGCCTGGGCATCGCCATCGCGCTCGTCATCGACAACATCGCGCTGATGGCCGGCTCGGACAGCCTCGTGGTGCGGCTGTTCCCGCCGTTCATGGCGCTCGTTGGCCTCGGCGGCGGCCTGTACGCGTGGTCACTGCGCAGGCGCGACCCGGCCCGCTACGCGGCGCTCGGCCAGTCCTACGAGTGAGGCCGCGGCGCGCCTACTTCCAGTCGGGCGCGACGGTGCGCCGCTTGCGATCGTCGGTCCTGACGGTGCCCGGCGCGTCGAGCTCGAGCCGGTCCCACAGCTCGCAGGTCACGACCCGATGGTGCTGGTCGAGCGCCTCGCAGTAGTTCGTGTACTTGCACAGGCGCACTTCGGCGCCGCGGCCGCCGCGCACCTTGCGGAACCAGTCCGGATCGGCCAGCGCCTGGCGTGCGATGCCGACGATGTCGGCGACGCCGTCCGCCAGCATGGCCTCGGCCTGCTCCAGTTGTGCACGCCACCGGCGGCGACGATCGGCGTCGCGAGGCCGGCCGCGCACCGCGGCGCGGACCGTGGCCGCGGCCTCGCGGTTGCGGCCGAAGGGTCACGCAGGCGTCCGAGTAGTACGACGGCATGCATTCGTAGCCGCTCGGGCCGGTGTAGGGATAGGCGGCGTCGCCGACCTTGGGCTGGCGGGCGTCGTCGAACTTGCCGCCGCGCGAGAGGGAGATGAAGTCCATGCCCGCGGCTGCGAGCTGCGTCGTGAAGTAGCTGGCGTCATCGACGCCGCTGCCGCCCTCGATGCACTCGTCGGCGAGCAGCCGGCAGCCGACGGCAAAGCCGGGGCCGACCGCCGCGCGCACCGCCTGGTACACCTCGCGGGGCAGGCGGACGCGCTGCTCGCGCGCGCCGCCGTAGCCGTCGCCGCGCGTATTGGTGGCCGAGAGGAACGACGCCATGGTGTAGGCGTGCGCGTAGTGCAGCTCGACGCCGTCGAAGCCGGCGGCGCGGGCGCGCGCGGCGGCGCGCGCGAACAGCCCCGGCAGCGTCGCCGGCAGCTCGCGCACGTGCGCGAGTTCCATGTCGGTGACGCGCTCGCGGTGGCCGCGCGCCAGCGACTCCCACTCGCGCGGGTCGAGGACCCGCTCGAGTTCCGGCTCCGCCAGCGTCGCGAGGCGCGCGCGCACCGCGGCGTCGTCCGCCGCGGGCATCGCCAGGCGCTCGCGATGCGCGGGCGTGATGGCGAGGAAGCGCTCCAGGAACCTGGCCGGATCGGGGCGGCGGCGGATCGCGAGGAAATCGATGATCTGGATGAGCAGCCGCGTTTCGCCGCCACTCGCCTCGCGCACCACCTCGGCGAGGCGGGCGAGGCCGGGGATGAAGCGGTCGTCGCCGATGCGCAGCAGCGGGCCGCTCGGCACGTCGCGGATGCCGGTGGCCTCGACGACGATGGCACCGGGCCGCCCGAGCGCGAAGCGCCGGTACCAGTCGAGCACGTGCTGGCTGACGTGGCCGTCCCCGGTCGCCCGCCACGGCACCATCGCCGGGACCCAGGTGCGCGCGGCGAGCGCCAGCGGCCCGGCGGCCACCGGGCTGAACAGCCGCGACGCGGCGGCCTCGGCTGCCGTCGGCCAGCGGCCCGGCCGCGCATCGAAGCGGATCCTCTCCGGCGGGCGCCACATCGACATGGAATGCTCCGGGGTCGGGCGCTATGGCCCGTCGGGTATCTCGACGCAGTACTCCGCGAGCGCCTGAGCGCGGCTCACGCGCCCGCTGGCGACGTCGCGCAGCAGCGCCGCGCGTTCGCGCTCCGCCGGCGGGCCGAAGCCGCCGCCGCCCGCCGCGCTCAGCTCGACCACGTCGCCGGGCCGCAGCCGCGTGAGGCCGTAGGGATTGCCGCGCTGGCCGTTGACCAGGAAGGTGGCCAGTCCGCCCGGCCGCCCGCCGAACAGTCCCTCGGGCGCGAGCTGGAAGCGGCCGGACTGGATCGCGAGGCTCACGCTGCCGCGCGGCGCATCGGCGCCCGTGGGCACCTCGATGACCTCGCGGCGGCCGAGTCCGCCGCGGAACCGGCCGGCTCCGCCGGAATCGCTGATCAGCTCGCGCTGGCGCACCAGCAGCGGCGTGTCGCTCTCGAAGATCTCCACCGGCGAGTTGGCGCCGTTCGCCGGGAACACGAAGCAGCCGACGCCATCCTGCGTCGCGCCGGCGCCCATGCCGCCGCCGCGGATCAGCGCGGCATGGAAGGTCGAGCCGCCGGCGCGCGCGCCGTAGAACACCTGCATCGTCGCCGGCGTGCCGCCGCAGCCGGCGATCACGCGTTCGGGCAGCACCGGCGCGAGCGCGCGGTAGATGATCTCGGTGAGGAAGTGGCCGATCTGCATGCGCGCCACCACCGCGGCGGGGAAGCGGCAGTTGACCACCGTGCCCTCGGGGGCGATCAGCGTGATCGGCGCCGCCGCGCCGTGGTTGTTGGGCAGCTCGGGGTCGAAGATGCTCTTCACCGCCATGTGCACGTAGGCGAAGGTGAAGTTGTAGACGACGTTGCCGCCCCATTCGACCTGCGACGACGAGCCGCTCAGGTCCACGGTGATGTCGCTGCCCGCGATCGTGAGGTCGCATTTGATCGTGACCGGCGGGTGGCCCTCCATCTGCTCGATCACGCCCTCCGAGCGGTAGTGGCCGGACGGCACCCGGGCGATCGATTCGCGCAGGCTCTGCTCGCTGCGCGTGATGATCTCGTCGGCGAGCGCGTCCAGGTTCTCGAGGTGGTAGTCCTCGAGCAGCCGGCAGACCTGCTCGCCGCAGACGTGGTTGGCGGCGATCTGCGAGCGGATGTCGCCGTGCACCTGCTCGGGCGTGCGCACGTTGGCGCGGATCATCTCGAACACGTCGTGGTTCGGCTGCCCGGCGTGGTAGAGGTGCACGAAGGGGATGAACAGGCCTTCCTCGAACACCTCGTGGTTGTCCGAGGCCACGCGGCCGCCGACGTCGCCGTGGTGCAGGATGCAGGCGGTGAACGCGACCAGCTGCGAGCGGTGGAAGATCGGCGCCAGCACGCAGACGTCGTTGAGGTGGCCGGCGAGCGCCCACGGATCGTTGGTGATGAACACGTCGCCGGGCGCGAAGTAGCCGGGGCCGCGGTCGGCGACCAGCTTGCGGATGCCGAGCGCCATCGCGCCCGACTGCCCGGGGCTCGCGAGCGTCCCCTGCGCGAGCTCGCGGCCGTGCCGGTCGGTGAACATGCAGGTGTAGTCGTGCGAGTCGCGCAGCACGCTCGAGAACGCGGTGCGCGCCACCGCGGCATCGGCCTCGTCGACGATCGACACCAGCCGGCGCCAGAGGATCTCCAGGGTTACGGGATCGAATTGCTGTTCCACGGGCGATCTCCTAGCCGAGGTCGATCCACAGGAAGCCGTACTCGTCGACGCGCGCCTCGCCGCCGGCGCCGATCACCACGGTCGATTCGCGCTCCTCGACGATCGCGGGGCCCGTGAAGCGCACGCCGGGCGCGAGGCGATAGCGGTCGTACACCGTGTGCGGCACCATGCCGCCCGCGACCGGGCAATAGGCGGGTCGCTCGCCCTTGAGCGCGCGCGCCGCGGTGGCGCCGGCGACCGCCGGCAATCGCGGCAGCTCCAGCAGCTTGACCGGGAGCGAGGCGCGCACGCGGAAGCTGACGAATTCCACCGCGCACTCGGCATAGGTGCGGCCGTAGAGCCGCGCGTACGCGGTGTCGAAGCGCTGGCGCAGGTCGGCGCGCGACAGTTGCGCGAAGTCGCCACCCGGCACCGGCAGCGGCGTCTCCGAGCCCTGGCCGACGAAGCGCGCGTCGACGCTGCGCTCGAACCGGACCTGGCCCGCGGCACCCGCGGACTTGAGCGCACCCTCGGCCTCCCGCTCCAGCGCGCCGAACACCTGCTCGATGTCGCCGAAATCGGCGCTGGCGAGCGGCACCTTGTGGCTGCGCACGACGTCGAAGGCGCGCGGCGCGGTGAAGAAGCCGAGCGCCGAGCCGACGCCGGCGTTCGGCGGCACCAGCAGCCGCGGCGCGCCGAGGCGGCGCGCGAGGCCGTACATGTGCACCGGGCCGGCGCCGCCGAAGCCGGCGACGGTGACGCGGCGCGCATTGCCGCCGCGCTCGGCGATGTGCGTCTTGGCCGCGGCGGCCATGGTCTCGTTGATCAGGTCGTGGATGCCCCACACCGCCTGCAGGTACGGGATGCCGAGCGGGCCGGCGATCTCGCGCTCGATGCCGCGGCGCGCCGCCGCGAGGTCGAGCTGCATCTTGCCGCCGAGGAAGTAGTTGGCGTCGAGGTAGCCGAGCAGCAGGTCGGCATCGGTGACCGTGGGCTGCGTGCCGCCGCGGCCGTAGCAGATCGGCCCCGGCTCGGCGCCGGCGCTCTGCGGCCCGACCTGCAGGGTGCCCATGCGGCTGCGCCGCGCGATCGAGCCGCCGCCGGCGCCGATCTCCATCAGGTCGACCACCGGCACCTGGATGGTGATGCCGCTGCCGCGCTGGAAGCGCTGCACGCGGCCGACCTCGAAGGTCGGCACCACGTCGGCGTGGCCGTTCTGGATCAGGCAGGACTTGGCGGTCGTGCCGCCCATGTCGAAGCAGAACATGTCCGGGAGGTCGAAGCGCTTGCTGAAGTACTGGCCGGCGATCACCGCGGCGCTCGGCCCGGACTCGATGATGCGCACCGGGAAGGCGGCGGCGACCTCGGCCGAGGTGACGCCGCCGGAGGAAAGCATGATGAACAGCCGGCGCGTGAAGCCGAGCGCCGCGAGGCGCTCGCGGAGCGAGCGCAGGTAGCGCTCGGTGAGCGGCTTCACGTAGGCGTTGGCGACCGTGGTGCTGGTGCGCTCGTACTCGCGGATCTGCGGCAGCACCTCGTAGGACACCGACAGCGAGACGCCGGGCAGCTCCTCGGCCACCAGCCGCTTGATCTCGAATTCGTGCGCCGGGTTCTCGAACGAGTTGAGCAGGCAGATGGCGACCGACTCCACCTGCTGCGCGCGCAGCTGCGCCAGCGCCGCGCGCACCGAGCCCAGGTCCAGCGGCGAGAGCACGCGGCCGTCGGCGCGCACGCGCTCGGCGACCTCGAGGCGGCGCTCGCGCGGCACCAGCGGCTCGGGCATCGGTGCGAGCGGATCGTAGGAGGCGTAGCGGATCTCGCGCGCCAGCTCGAGCACGTCGCGGAAGCCCGCGGTGGTGATGAGCCCGGTGCGCGCGCCCTTGCGCTCGATGATCGCGTTGATGACCAGCGTCGTGCCGTGGATCACTTCCTCGAGCGCGGCCAGCGTGCCGGGCCTTTCGGCCTCGAGCGCGGCCAGCCCTTCGAGGATCGCGGCCGCCGGGTCGCCTGGCGTGGTCAGGCACTTATAGGTACGGGCCTCGCCGCTGGCTTCGTCGAGCAGGACGAAGTCCGTGAAGGTCCCGCCGACGTCGATTCCTACGCGCATGCCCGACCCGCGTTGACAGTCGAAAGTATGGAGTGTACGGTATGCCGCATACGTACGCTACCGGTCGGATTGGGTCTCGGGCATGCACACGTCCGCCGTGGGGAATTCGTCCGCATGAATACCCGGTTCGAGGCGCTGAAGAAGTCCGAGCCCCTGAGCAGCCGCGTCTACACCACGCTGCGCGAATACCTGGGCAACGGCCGGATCCCGCGTGGCGAGCCCCTGCAGGAAGCGGCGCTGGCGGCGCAGCTCGGGGTCTCGCGCACGCCGGTGCGCGAGGCGCTGCTGCGACTCGCAAGCGAGGGCTTCCTGGTCGCCGACGGGCGTGGCCTGACCAGCGCGACGCTCAGCGTCGAGGACATCGAGGAGATCTACGGCCTGCGCATCCTGCTGGAGGTCGAGGCGCTGCGCCTGGTCGCGCGCCGCGAGCATGAGGCCGCGGCACTCGCGCCGCTGCGCGCGGCGGTGGCCGACATGGAGGCCGCGCACGCCGCGCAGGACGGCGAACGCTTCATGGGGGCCAACTACCGCTATCGCACCGCCTGGCTCGAGCAGGTGCCCAACCGCCGCCTGGCGCGCAGCATCGAGCTGTACGCCGACCACGTGCGCTACCTGCGCGAGGCCACGCTCGATGACGCCGACGTGCGCCGTGGCGTGCTCGAGCGCCTGCGCCGGCAGCTCGCCGCGATCGAACGCCATGACGCGGACGCCGCCGGCGGGATCATGCGCGAACACCTGCTCGCCGCGCGCGCGGTGCTGCTGCGGCAGTTCGCCGGCGCGGCGGCCAGCTGAGTACGCGGGGCGGGCGGCAGCGTGGACCTCTCCCACTGGATCGAACGCAACGCCCGCTTCGCCCCGGGCCGCTGCGCCATCCGCTTCGCCGGCCATGACATCAGCTACGCCGAGCTGCTCGCGCGCATCGAGCGCGCGGCCGCGGCGCTGGCCGCCGCCGGCGTGGGCGCGGGCGATGTCGTCGCCTACCTCGGCCTCAACAATCCGCTGATCCTCGAGCTGCTGTTCGCCTGCGCGCGGCTCGGCGCGATGGTCGCGCCGCTGAACTGGCGGCTCGCGCCGCCCGAGATCCTGCGGATGCTCGAGGATTGCCGGCCGCGCCTGCTGTTCGCCGAGGCGGCCTTCGTCAACGCGCCCGACGCCTTGCGGCCACCCGCGCATACGCGCCGGGTGATCGTCGACCTGCCCGGTCCGGCGGGCGTCGAGTCCTGGCCGGAGTTCCTCGCCCATGCGGCCGACGGCGCGGCCTATCCGCACCGCGGCGATGCCGATACGCCGCTGCTGCTGTGCTACACCTCGGGGACCACCGGCACGCCCAAGGGCGTGGTGCTCGACCAGGGCGCGCTGCTGTGCAATGCGATCAACAGCGCGCACATGCACGACATGACCAGCCAGGATCGCATCCTGACGACCACGCCGATGTTCCATGTCGGCGGCCTGAACATCCAGACGCTGCCGGCGCTGCACGTCGGCGCGACGGTCACGTTGCATCCGCGCTTCGACGCCGCGACGGTGCTGGAGACGATCGAACGTGAGCAGATCACGCTGGCGGTGCTGGTGCCGGCGCAGCTCACGCCGCTGCTGGAGTTGCCCGGCTGGAGCGCGGCGCGGATCCGCTCGCTGCGCATGATCACCACCGGCTCGACGATCATCAACGAGTCCTTCGCCCGCCGCGTCAACGCCCACGGCGTGCCGCTCGCGCAGGTGTACGGCTCGACCGAGACCGCCCCCGCCGCGGCCTACCAGCGGGCTGCGGACGCCTTCGAGCGCCCCGGCTGCGCCGGCGCACCGGCGCTGCACAGCGAACTGCGCATCGTCGACGGCGACGGCAAGCCGGTGCCGGCCGGCATCGACGGCGAGATCCTGGTGCGCGGCCGGCACGTCATGCGTGGCTACCTGAACCAGCCGGAACTGACCGCCGCCGTGCTGCGCGAGGGCTGGTACCACACCGGCGACTACGGGCACCTGGATGCCGACGGTTACCTCTACGTGGTGTCCCGCAAGCGCGACATGATCATCACCGGTGGCGAGAACGTCTACCCGGAGGAGATCGAGTCGGTGCTGCTCGAGTGCCCGGGCGTCGCCGAGGTCTGCGTGCTCGGCCGCCCCGATGAGCGGCTTGGCGAGAAGATCGTCGCCGCCGTCGTGCTGCGCGCCGGCGCCGGCCTGGAGGCGGGCGCGGTGCTCGCCTTCCTGCAGGGCCGCATCGCCCGCTACAAGCACCCGCGCGAAGTGCACTTCGTCGAGCAGCTGCCGCGCACGCCGCTCGGCAAGGTGATGCGCGGCGAGGTGCGCTCGCGCATGTTCCCCGACCGCAATGGAGCGTCCGCGTGATCGAACCGGCCCTGACAGCCGAACAGCAGCAGGTGCGCGACAGCTTCGCGCGCCTGTGCGACACGACCATCGCGCCGCAGGCGCAGGCGATCGACGAGGCGGGGGAGTTTCCCCGCGAGCTGTTCGGCGTGCTGGCCGACGTCGGCCTGTTCGGCATGCGCTACCCCGAGGCCGACGGTGGCCTCGGCATGCGGCTCGCGGACTTCTGCCTGGCGCTCGAGGAGGTCGCGCGCGGCTCGCTGGCGCTGGCCGGCGCCGCGGCCATGCAGTCGCTGATGGGCACCAAGTTCCTGCAGCTGCTCGGCAACGACGACATCAAGCAGCGCCTGTTCCGCCCGGCGCTCGCCGGCCAGAAGATCGGCGCGATCTGCATGACCGAACCCAACGCCGGGAGCGACCTCGCCAGCATCGCGACCCGCGCCGAGCGCGTCGCCGGCGGCTACCGCATCACCGGCCAGAAGACCTGGGTCACCTCGGCGCCGGTCGCCGACTTCTTCACGGTGTTCGCGCGTGCCGGCGCCGAGCAGAAGCTGACGATCTTCCTGGTCGAGCGCGGCACGCCCGGCCTGGCGATCGGCCGCGCCATCCACAAGATGGGCGTCCGGGCGCTGCCCACCTCCGAACTGAGCCTGGACGACTGCTTCGTGCCGGACACGCACCGCCTGTCGCGCGCCGAGGGCGACGGCGAGGAGCACCTGCGCAAGACGCTGGCCGAGATCCGCATCGTCACCGGCGCGCTGGCGGTCGGCATCGCGCGCGCCGCGCTGGCGGCCGCGCTGCAATACGCGGCCGAACGCAAGCAGTTCGGCAAGCCGATCGGCGCCAACCAGGCGATCCAGCAGAAGCTCGGCGACATGGGCGCGCAGCTCGCGGCCGCGAAGCTGCTGGTGTACGAGGCCGCGCGCCGCTGCGATGCCGGCGAGAGCCATCACTGCGAGGCGGCCATGGCCAAGCTGCTGGCGAGCGAGACCGCCGCCATGGTCTGCGACCAGGCCGCGCGCATCCATGCCTCCTACGGCTACGCGATGGAATACCCCGTGCAGCGCTACCTGCGCGACGTACGCTTCACGCTGATCGGTGGCGGCACCAGCGAGATCCTCCGCATGGTGATCGCCCGGGAGTTGAGCAAGTGAGTGAACCACGCAAGCGACGCATCGTCCTCGGCAAGCTCGGCCTCGACGGCCACGACCACGGCGCCAAGGTGGTGGTGCGGGCGCTGATGGACGCCGGCTACGAGGTTATCTACACGGGCCTGCGCCAGACGCCCGCCTCGATCACGGCGATCGCGCGCGAGCACGACGCCGACGTGATCGCGCTGTCGAGCATGGCCGGTTCGCACATCCCGTTCTGCCGCAAGCTCAAGCCGATGCTCGAGCAGGCCGGGCTCGGCAACCGGCTGTGGATGATCGGCGGCAACCTGCCGAGCCGCGACCACGACGAACTGCGCGCCCTCGGTTTCAAGGGCGTATTCCCGTCGAGCTCGCGGCTCGACGACATCGTCGCCTACGTGAAGGCCAACCTGCCATGAGCGAATCGAAAGCACCGCGCCGGGTCGTCAACGAGTCCGGCATCGAGGTCCAGACGCTGTACGGCCCGGGCGACGTGGAGCGCACCGGTGGCGTCGCCATGGTCGGCGCGCCGGGCGAATACCCGTTCACGCGCGGCATCCATTCGCTGATGTACCGCAAGCAGCCGTTCACGATGCGGCAGTACACCGGCTTCGCCAACGCGGCCGACACCAACAAGCGCTTCCACTACCTGATCGCCAACGGCCAGACCGGCCTGAACGTCGCCTTCGACCTGCCGACGCAGTGCGGCCTCGATTCCGATGACCCGCAGGCGGAGGGCGAGATCGGCCGCGTCGGCATGGCGGTGGACACGCTGCGCGACTTCGAGATCGCCTTCGAGGGCGTCGACCTCGACAAGATCACCGTGTCGCTGACGATCAACGGCGCGGCGCCGCAGCTGATCGCGATGTACCTGGCGATGGCCGAGAAGCGCGGCTACGACGTCAAGGCCCTGCGCGGCACCGCGCAGAACGACATCCTCAAGGAGTTCATCGGCCGCGGCACCTGGATCTACCCGGTCGAGCCCTCGATCCGCCTGGTGGGCGACACCATCGAGTACTGTGCGAAGCATGCGCCCAAGTACAGCCCGGTGTCGGTGTGCGGCTACCACATCCGCGAGTCCGGCGCCGATCCGGCGCAGGAGATGGCCTTCGCCTTCGCCATCGCCAAGGCCTATGCCGACGAGGTGGTGCGCCGCGGGCTGCCGATCGACGAGTTCGCCGGCCGCCTGTCCTTCAACTTCAACATCTTCGGCAACATCTTCGAGCAGGTGGCCAAGTTCCGCGCCGGCCGCGGACTGTGGGCCAGCATCATGCGCGAGGAGTACCACGCGACCAAGCCCGGCTCGATGTGGATGCGCATGATCGCCGGCGGTGGCGGCGGCGGGCTCACGCTCGAGCAGCCCGAGGTCAACATCGTGCGCGCCGCCTACTACGCGCTCATCAGCGCGCTCAGCGGCGCGCAGACCATGGCGCTGTGCTGCTACGACGAGGCCTACACCATTCCCTCCGAGTACGCGCAGCGCGTCTCGCTCCGCACCATGCAGCTGCTGATCGAGGAGATGGGCCTCGCCGACACCGTCGATCCGCTCGGCGGTTCCTGGTACGTCGAGACGCTCACCAACCAGATGCGCGAGCGCATGCGCCAGGTCATGGCCGAGGTCGATGCCAACGGCGGCATCGTGCGCCAGGTGGCGAGCGGCGAGATCCAGGCGCTGGTCTCGCGTCAGGCGTACCACATGCTGCGCGACATCCAGTCCGGCAAGTTCCGCAAGGTCGGCGTCAACTGCTACCAGAGCGAGGGCGGCGAACAGGCCGAGGTCGAGATGCACCCGTACCAGGAGGATGATGCGCGGCAGCAGATCGCGAGCCTCGATGCGGTGCGGCGTACGCGCGACGCCCAGGCCGTCAAGCGCACGCTGGCGGCGGTGAATGCGGCGGCGCGTAAGGGCGAGAATGTCATGCCCGCGATCGTCGAGGCGGTGAAGGCCTATGCCAGCGTCGGGGAGATTACCCGCGAGCTGGTGCAGGTGTACGGGCGTTTCCAGGAGCCAGTGAGGTTCTGATCGTGTCGCAGACCATCGAATACTTTGCACCGCGGACGCTCGGCGAGGCGCTCGACGTGCTGGCCTCGGGGCCCGCGACCGTGCTCGCCGGCGGCACCGACCTGATGCCGCAGAGCCGCTCCGGCAAGCGCAAGCTCGGCGGGCGGCTGCTGAACATCCGCCGCATCACGGAGCTGGCGGGGATGGCGGAGAGCGGCGGCGTGGTGCGCATCGGCGCGCTGACCACCATCAGCGAGCTGTACGAGCACGCGCTGGTGCGGGAGCGGCTGCCGGTGCTGTGGAGCGCCTGCGACCACTTCGCCAGCGGCCAGATCCGCAACGCCGGCACGCTCGGCGGCAACCTCTGCAACGCCTCGCCGGCCGGGGATACACTGGTGCCGCTGCTGGTGCTGGGCGCGAGCGTGGTGCTGGTCGCGGCCGGGCGGCGTGGCACGCCGCGGCGCCTGCCGCTGGCCGACTTCCTGCTCGGTCCCGGGCGCACCGCGCTCGGCCCGGATGAACTGCTGACGGCGGTCGAGGTGCCGCTGCCGGCGGCCGGCTGGGTGGATCGCTACCTGAAGTTCGGCACCCGCCCGGCGCTCGACATCTCCACCGTCGCGATCGGCATCGGCGGCCGCTGGATCGACGGACGGCTGAGCGATGCGCGCATCGCCCTCGGCGCCGTGGCGCCGACCGTGGTGCGCATCGCGGCGGCCGAACAGGCGCTGGCCGGCGGGGCGCTCGACGCCGCGCGCATCGACGCCACGGTCGCCGCGGCCGACGCCGCGATCCGGCCGATCAGCGACGTGCGCGCCACCGACTGGTATCGCCATGAACTGGTTCGCAACCTGCTGCGGAGGCTCCTCAGCGATGTCCGCCAAGATTGAAATCGAGTTCCGCCTCAACGGCCAGGTCCGCCGCTGCGCGGTGCCGCCGACCATGAGCACGCTGGACATGCTGCGCGAGGTGATCGGCCTCACCGGCACCAAGTACGGCTGCGGCGAGGGCGAGTGCGGCGCCTGCACGATCAACGTCGACGGCCGCACGCTGAACTCCTGCCTGATGTTCGCGGTGGACTGCGACGGCCGCGAGCTGCGCACCATCGAGGGCATCGCCGCGACGCCGGCCGGCGAGCGCCTGGTGCGCTCGCTGACCGAGCACGGCGCGGTGCAATGCGGCTTCTGCACGCCCGGCATGGTGGTGCAGGCCGAGCAGATCCTGGCGCAGGACCCGCAGGCCGGCGAGCAGGCGAACCGCCGCGGCCTGGAGGGCAACCTGTGCCGCTGCACCGGTTACCGCAAGATCATCGACGCCATCGAGGCACTGGCCACGCCCGCGGGCGCGAGCCGCTGAGGAGACTGTCATGTCGGTACCCAAGGCGAACGTCGTGGCCGCCGAGTCGCTGATCGGCCGCCGCATCCCCAAGCTCGACGCGCCGGAGAAGGCGGCGGGCCGTACCCGCTACATCCACGACATCAACGTCGCCGGCCAGCTGCACGGGCTGATCCTGCGCTCGAGCGAAGTGCACGCGCGCATCGTCTCGATCGACGTCGAGGCGGCGCGCCGCGTGCCCGGCGTGCACGCGGTGATCACCGCGGCCGACGTGCCGTGGCAGCGGCCGATCGGCATCACCAAGGACCACATGCCGCTGAAGGGCGACGTGGTGCGCAGCCCGCGCGACGAGATCGCCGCGGTCGCGGCCGAGACGCCCGAGGCGGCGGCCGAGGCGCTCAGGCTCATCAAGGTGACCTACGAGCGCCTGCCGGTCGTGAACACCACGGCCGAGGCGCTCGCGCCGGGCGCGCCGCTCCTGCACGGCGAGGACCTCACCGTCATCGACCATCGCGGCAAGCCGCAGGTCGCGCATCCGGCCTCGAAGGACAACGTCGCGCTGGTGACCCAGTACCAGCAGGGCGACGTCGCCCGGGGCGAGCGCGACTCCAGGGTGATCGTCGAGGACACCTTCTGGCTGCACTACGTCACGCACTGCTGCATGGGCGTCTCCGGCATCATCGCCGAGTTCGACACCGGCGGTAACCTGCTGCTGCACTCCAACACCCAGGTGCCGTTCCTGCACAAGCGCGAGTTCGCCGAGCTGCTCGACATGGATCCGGGACGGATCCGCATCATCCAGCCGCCGATCGGCGGCGGCTTCGGTTCCAAGCTCGACATCTACCCGTTCGAGCCGATCGCGATCTTCCTGGCGAAGATCACGCGCCGCCCGGTGAAGCTGCTGTTCACGCGCGAGGAGGAGTTCGTCGCCTCGCCGACGCGCCAGCCGGTGCTGCTCAAGCTCCGTTCGGGCTGCGATGCCCAGGGGCGCCTGACCTTCCGCAGCGTCGAGACGCTGCACGACAACGGCGCCTACACCTCCTGGGGCGCGACCACGCCGTTCGTGATGATGCAGACGATCGCCTCGCTGTACCGCGTGCCGCACTGCAGCTACCGCACGCGCGCCGTCTACACCAACAACCCGTACGCCGGCTCGTTCCGCGGCTACGGCAACCTGCAGGCGACCTTCGCGGTCGAGGCGCACATGGACAAGATGGCCGATGCGCTCGGCATGGACGCGCTCGAGTTCCGCCTGCTCAATTCCCAGGACCCGGGCGAGGTCACGCCGCAGGGCGCGCACTTCAAGACCTGCGGCCTCAAGGACTGCCTGCGCACGGCTGCGGAGCGCAGCGAGTACCGCGCCAGGCGCCGGCGCAACATCGAGCACTGGAACGACGGCAACCCGATCAAGCGCGGCGTCGGCATCGCCGCGATGATGCACGTCGGCGGCGGCGCCAAGATGTACCCGTCGGACGGCTGCGGCACGATCCTCAAGCTCGACGACTTCGCCAAGGTCACGCTGATCACCGGCGCCTCGGAGATCGGCCAGGGATCGGAGACCGTGCTCGCGCAGCTCGTTTGCGAGGAGCTCGGGCTGCCGCTCGAGGCGGTGACGGTCGTCAACAACGACACCGCCATCACGCCCTGGGACGTCGGCGTGCACGCCTCGCGCACCACGTTCATCGGCGGCAACTCGGCGATCGGCGCGGCGCGCAAGGCCAAGGAGAAGGTGCTGGCGGTCGCCGCCGGCAAGCTCGGGCAGCCGGCCGAGTCGCTCGACCTGCGCGGCGGCTGCATCGTCTCCAGGGCGAGTGGCGAGCGCCTGCAGGACCTGGGCAAGTTCCTGCGCTCGCTGCACTTCTCCGACAAGGCCGACCTGGTGATCACGACCTACTACTACGAGCCGCCGAGCCAGAGCCTCGACCGCGAGTACAAGGGCGACGTGTCGGCCGCCTACGCCTTCGGCACGCAGGTGTGCGAGGTGGAGGTCGACACGGACACCGGCATCGTCCGGCTGCTGAAGGTGACCGGCGCCCACGACGTCGGCCGCGTGCTCAACCGGCTCGGCATCGAGGGCCAGGTGGAGGGCGGCGTGGTGATGGGCCAGGGCTACGCGCTGACCGAGGACCTGATCGTCGAGAACGGCGTGATCCGCAACCCGAACTTCCGCGACTACAAGCTGGTGACGGCGCCGGAGATCCCCGAGATCGACGTCTCCTTCATCGAGACGCTGGACGGCGAGGGGCCGCAGGGCGCCAAGGGCATCGGCGAGGCCCCGGCGATCTGCATGGCGGCCGCGATCGCCAACGCGATCCACAACGCGACCGGCGTGCGCCTGTACGCGCTGCCGTTCACGCCGGAGAAGGTCTACCGGGCGCTGCATGGCGCGAGCCAGCCGCCGGCCTGGCCGGCCGGCTGAGCCGCGCGTGCGCCATACGGTACTGAGCCTCGAGCAGGCGCTGTCGCTCCCTTCGGCCACGCTGCGTTTCGCGCAGCTCGGCTGGCGCGTGATCCGCATCGAATCGACGCCGGCCGGCGGCACGCTGCCCGGCGACCCGAACCGCTACATCGGCGAGCTGGTCGCCGACGCGGACCGGCGCAGCTACTTCGTCGCGCCCAACGTCGGCAAGGAAGCCATCGCGCTCAACCTCAAGGACCCGCGCGGCCGGGAACTGCTGCAACGCCTGGTGCGCGAGCTCGAGGTCGACGTGTTCTGCTGCAACACCGTGCCGTCGCGCTACGCCGCGCTCGGCATCGACTACGCGACGCTGAGCGCGGTGCGGCCCGAACTCGTGTGGGCGGGCATCTCGGCGCTCGGGCCCGAGTGGCCGGAGACGCCGGGCTACGATCCGGTGATCCAGGCGATGGCCGGCTACATGGAACTGACGGGCGAGCCGGACGGGCCGCCGATGCTGATGGGCCTGCCGATCGCGGACCTGAAGGCCGGCGACGAGGTCTACGCCAACGTGCTGCTGGCGCTGCTCGAGCGCACCGCCAGCGGCCGCGGCCGCGAGATCCACGTCTCGATGTTCCAGGCCGCGGTGTCCTGGCTGCTGACGATCCTGCCGATGCTGGATTTTGGCGCGCCGCCGGCCGACATCACGCGCTCCGGCAACATCCACCGCAAGTTCATCCCGACCGGCGTGTACCCGGCGTCCGATGGCTTCGTCTACGTCGCGATCGGCTCCGACCTGCAGTGGCAGCGGCTGACGGCGCTGGCGCCGTTCGTGTCGCTGGCACGCGCCTCGCGCGGCACCAACGAGGGACGGCGCGTGGAGCGCGACGCGATCGCCGGCGAGTTCGCCCGGCTGACGCAGGCGCAACCGGCCGAAGCGCTGCTGGCGATGTTCGCCGGCGCATCGATCCCGGCGACGCGGATCCTGGACGTGCGCGCGGTGCGCGAGCTGGAGCAACTGCGTGGCCGGCTGATGCAGACGCGCCTGCCGGACGGCCGCGGCATCCGCATGCAGCCGCCGGCGGTCGAGCGCGAAGGCCTGCGGCGCGAGCTGCCATTCCCGCCCCGCTACGGCGCCGACACGCGCCGCGTCCTCGCGGAAGCGGGCTGCTCGCGCCAGCAGATCGAGGAGTGGGCCGCGGCCGGAGTGATCGCGGGCTGAGGCGCGCGCGGCGCACGGGCGAGGGGCGCGACGGCGCAAGGCGACGCGCATGCGCATGAGACGCGTTGGGCGCCGGCACGCGGGCCATGGCCCGCCGCCGCCGTCCAGTGCATAGTGAAGCTTCCGACAACGACCTGACGAGGACGAGCCATGAGCGTGCTTGCGACGATTCCCTACCGGGCCTACTGGTCGACGCCTTTCGCGCGCTGGCAGGGCGCCTTCGCCGGATTGCACGCCCTGCGCTTCGCCGCGCACGTCGCCAAGGCGGAACTCGCGCGCCGCAAGCTCGATCCGGCGGTGCTCGACTTCGGCGTGCTCGGCATGACGCGGCCGGAACGCCATTCCTTCTACGGGTTGCCGTGGCTGACGGCGCTGGTCGGCGCCGAGCGCGTCGCCGGGCCGACGGTTTCGCAGGCCTGCGCCACCAGCGTGCGCGTGCTCTCGATCGCCGCGCGCGAGGTCGCCATGGGCGACTCGCAGGCGGCGCTGGCGCTCGCCTGCGACCGCAACTCCAACGGGCCGCACATCTACTATCCGAATCCCGGTGGCGCCGGCGGCACCGGCGAGGCCGAGGACTTCGTCCTCGACAACATGCAGTGCGATCCGAACGGCGGACACTCGATGCTCGCGACCGCCGAGAACGTCGCGCGCCGCCACGGCATCACGACGGCGCAGCAGCACGAGCTGGTATTGCGGCGCGAAGCGCAGTACCGCGACGCGCTGGCGGACGAGCGGCGCTTCCAGAAGGGCTACATGACGCTGCCGTTCCCGGTGCCGGATCCGCGCTTCCGCAAGGTCCAGGCGACCCTCGAGGGCGACGAGGGCGTGCGCTTCTCGACCGCCGAGGGCCTGGCCGCGCTCAAGCCGGTCATGGAAGGCGGGACCGTCACCTTCGGCGGCCAGACGCATCCGGCGGACGGCAATGCCGCGATGATCGTCGCCAGCGCCGCGCGCGCCCGCGAACTCTCGGCCGACCCGGCGGTCGGCATCGAGATCCTCGGCTTCGGGCAGGCGCGCGCCGAGCGCGCCTACATGCCCGAGGCGCCGATCGAGGCGGCGAAGCGTGCGCTCGCGAGCGCCGGCATCGGCATCCGCGACGTCACGGCGATCAACACGCACAACCCGTTCGTCGTGAACGACCTGGCGTTCTCGAAGGCGCTCGGGATCGATCCGGCGATGATGAACGCGCGTGGCTGCTCGCTGGTGTTCGGGCACCCGAACGGCCCCACCGGCCTGCGCTCGACCATCGAGCTGGTCGAGGAACTGGTGGAGCGCGGCGGCGGGCTCGGGCTGTTCACCGGCTGCGCGGCCGGCGACTCCGCCATGGCGGTCGTCGTGCGCGTGGATCGCGCCAGGCGCTAGCGCGACGCTAGCCGGTCTTGCCGAAGTCCGGCGCGCGCCGTTCGCCGAAGGCGCCAATGCCCTCGCGCGCGGCGGCGGTGCAGGCCGTCGCGCCGAAGGCGGCGTAGCCGACCTCGAGCGCCGCCGACCAGGTCGGCGCGGCCGCCCCATCGACGATCGCCGCATCGACGATGCGGCGCACCTCCGCGCTGAGCGTACGGCCATCGGCCGCCAGCGGCGGTTGCGCTGGCAGCGGCGCGAGGCCCACCGCGCCGTCGGCGGGCGGGCGCACGCGACCGACCAGCGCGCGCACGCGCCCGATCGCCTGCGGCAGCAGTTCGTCCATGCCGGCGCTGGTCTCGAGCACGCCCAGGCGTTCGAGGCTGGCGGCGTCGACGCGCTCCGCGCAGCGCAGCATGCGATGGAAGACTTCCGCGGCCTGCGGCCACTTGCGGTACGGCACGACGAGGCCGCCGATGCCCGGCGCGATGCCCAGGCCGATCTCGGGGAACTGCAGCCAGCAGCCCGGGGCGGCGACGATCGCATGGCAGCGGATCGCGAGCTCCAGCCCGCCGCCGAGCGCATAGCCGTTCAGCGCGGCGACCACCGGCTTGGTGGCCGCGTCGATGGCGAGCAGCAGCCGCGAGGACGAGCGCGCGTATTCGCGCGAGGCCGCGGCGTCGCCGAGCATGGTCGGGAAACGTCCGATGTCGGCGCCGGCCGAAAAAGCGCGCCGGCCGTAGCCGGTGATCACGAAGCCGGTGGTGCGCGCATCGCCCATCCGCTCGGCGAGCACCGCGGCGATCTCGCCGGTGAGCTCCTCGTGCAGGGCGTTGAGCGCCTCGGGCCGGCGGATCGTGATCACGCACACGCCGTCGACATCGTCGGTGAGGATGTAGCGGCGGAAATCGGTGTACGCCTCCAGTGGCCGCAGCCGCCCGGGCATGCCGCGCCGCTCCTTGCCGAGCCGCGCCAGCAGCCGGTCGACCTCGGCCTCGCCGTCGCGCTGCATCAGCGCCAACGGACCGGCCTTGAGGCCGAAGGCCAGGCGGCTGCCGAGGTCCAGGTCGGCCGCGCTGCCGATCCGCCGGTCGAGGATGTCGATCGACTGCGCGTACAGGATGCCGAGCAGGCGGTCGCGGATGCGCCGGCGCACCGCCGCGGTGGGCTTGGGCACCACGGCGCCGCGCGCCGGCAGCTTCCAGCGCTCCACCGAGGAGAACACCCGTGCCGGCCGGTAGTGCGCGCCTTCCTCCTCGGCCTGCAGCGTGTTGGTCTCGTGGATGATGGCGTTGCCGTTGGAGAAGTTCAGCACCCAGAACGGCCCGGCCTGCACGAACTCGGTGGCGGCCTGGTCGATCTGGGCCGCGGTGGCGTACTGCAGCAGGTAGCCGGCCTCGTTGCACCAGTTGTCGAAGATGCGGTCGAGCATGAAGCACACCGCGTCGCGCGTCACCAGCGGCACCTTGCCGGTCGCCGCGAAGGTGTGGCGCAGCCACTCCAGCACCTCGCGGTCGGTGCGCGGCCAGTCGATCACCTCGACGACCGGGTTCTGGTAGGCGGGCGCGAAGAAGTGCGTGACGGTGGCGCGGCCCGGGTGCGCGAGCTGCGCGAACAGCCGCTCGGCCGGCAGCGAGCTGGTGTTCGAGGTGATGATGGCATCGGGCCGCACCACCGCCTCGATCTGCGCGAAGATCCGGCGCTTGAGCGGCAGGTCCTCGGTCGCCGCCTCGATCACCCAGTCGCAGTCGGCGAGCGCCGCGTAGTCGCTGCTGGTGCTGAGGCCGGCGCGCACCGCGGCGGCCTGCGCGGCCGTGATCTTGCCGCGCTGCACGCCCTTGTCGGCGTAGGCGTGCAGCCGCTCGGTGGCGCGCTCCAGCGCCGCCGGCGCGATGTCGAGCAGCAGCAGCTGCAGGCCGGGGATCTCGCTCGCGAGGTAATAGCCGATGTCCGGGCCGATGGTGCCGGCGCCGACGATGCCGAGCTTGCGCGGCAGCGGGCGGGCAGGCCGCAGCAGCGCCGGGTTGGCGGGAACGTCTCGCAATGGCATCGGCTTCCCCTCGCGGAATTGCTTTTGACCTAAAATATATCACCGGCGCCGCCGGCACGGAACGCCGGCCGCGCAACGCTCCGCTCCGTTGTGCAAAGATGTGGCCGTGACGCGCAGCCGCTCCGCAACCTCGCCGCTCTGGTCGGCGGGCTTCCGACCCTTCTTCCTCGCGGCGACGAGCTTCGGACCGGCGCTCGTCGCGCTGTGGTACGCGGCGCGGGTCGCGCCCTGGCACGCGCCCTGGTCGCAGGCCGCCGCCGGCAACTTCCATGCCCACGAACTGCTGTTCGGCTTCGCCGCTGCGCTGGTCTGCGGCATCCTGCTGACCGCGCTGCCCAGCTGGACCGGCGCGGCGGAGATCCGTGGCGCGCGCCTGCGCCTGCTGGTGGCGCTGTGGCTGTGCGGGCGCGTCGGCATGCTGCTGCAGGGCGTGCTGCCGGGGATGCTAGTCGCCGTGGCCGACTGCGCGCTGCTGCCGGCGCTGTGCGTGCTGCTGGCCGCGAGCGCCCGCGGCGCGCGCCTGCGCCTGTTCGCCTGGACCGCGCTGCCGCTGGCCGCCTTCACGGCCGCCAACATCCTCTACCACCATGGAGTGCTCGGCGGCGAGCCGGCCGAGATCCGCCTGGCGCTGGCGCTGGGCGTCGACGCGCTGATGTTCCTGTTCACGCTGTACGCCGGCCTGTTCGTGCCGGCGTTCACGCGCCGCTGGCTGCGCGCGCGCGGCGTGCCATCGCCGCCGATGTCGTACGCGGTGGAGAACCTCACGGCCGTCGCGATGGCCGCGTTCGCCGTCGCGGACCTGCTGGGCGCGCCGCCGCGCTGGATGGCGCCCATCGCGCTGGCGGCAGCGGCGATGCACGCCTGGCGCTGGTCACGCTGGCGCGGCTGGCGCGCACTGGGCGAGCCGCTCCTGCGCTGCGTCCACCTCGGCTACCTCTGGCTCATCGTCGCCTTCCTGCTGCGTGCCGGCGCCGGCCACGACGCCGGCCTGCGGCAGGCGGCGATCCACGCCTTCACGATCGGCGCGTACAGCCTGCTGAAGATCGGCCTGATGACGCGCGTCGTGCTCAAGCACACCGGCCGGCCGGTGCGGGCCGACGCGCCGGTGCAGCTGGCCTGCGCGGCGATGTTCGCCGCCGCGCTGCTGCGGGTCGCCTACGCGCTCTCGCCGGGCCACGAATGGCTGCTGGCATCCTCGGCGCTGCTGTGGTCCGGCGCGCTGCTCATTTACCTGGTGCGCTTCGCTCCGCTGCTGGTGCGCGCCAGCTTGCCGCGCGCCGCAGCGGAGCGGTGAACAACGCCGTGAGCTGCTCTAGCATGGCGGCGCCGAGCTGCTCGACGTCGCTGATCCGGATCGCGCGCGCGTAGTAGTCGGTGACGTCGTGGCCGATGCCGATGGCCAGCAGCTCGACCGGCGAGCAGGCCTCGATCCAGGCGATCACGCTGCGCAGGTGCCGCTCGAGGTAATCGCCCGGGTTAGCCGAGAGCGTCGCCTCGTCGAGCGGCACGCCGTCGGAGACCACCAGCAGGATGCGCCGCTGCTCCGGCCGCGCCAGCAGCCGCTCGTGCGCCCAGAGGATCGCCTCGCCGTCGACGTTCTCCTTCAGCAGGTCCTCGCGCAGCATCAGGCCGAGGTTCTGCCGCGCGCGCCGCCAGGGCGCGTCCGCTGACTTGTAGACGAGGTAGCGCAGGTCGCTGAGGCGTCCGGGCCGCGGCGGGCAGCCCGCGCGCTGCCAGTCCTCGCGCGAGCGGCCGCCGCTCCACGTGCGGGTCGTGAAGCCGAGGATCTCGACCTTGACGCCGCAGTGCTCGAGCGTGCGCGAGAGCACGTCGGCGCACAGCGCGGCGAGCAGGATGGGTCGCCCGCGCATCGATCCGGAGTTGTCGATGAGCAGCGTCACCACCGTGTCGCGGAAGCCGGCCGGGCTTTCCTGCCGGAACAGCAGCGGGGCCAGCGGATCGGTGAGCACGCGCGTCAGGCGCGCGGTGTCGAGCACGCCTTCCTCCTGGTCGAAGCGCCACTGCCGTCGCTGCTGCGCCAGCAGCAGGCGCTCGAGGCGGTTCGCCATGCGGGCGACGTTCGCGCGCACGCGCGCCGATGCGACGTCGAGCCGCGCGCGCAACGACGCCAGCTCGGCGGGCGTGCTGGCCTGCGCGGCGCCCAGCACTTCGTCGTGCAGGCGCGTGTACACGCGGTAGCGGCCGCCGGGATCGCGCGGCCACGCCGGCCGCGCGCGCCGGCCGCGGGGGTGGGAGCGGTGCGCTCCCCGGCGCCACCGGCCGCGGCGCGCGCGCCGCGGCGAGCGGCTCGGCGGCATCACTTGCGTCGGCGCCGCGGGCCACGCCGCCGTCGTCGGCGAGCTCCGGCGGCGGCGTGCCGGCGGCCGGCGCCGCCGGCGCGTCGCTGGCCGCGGTCGCGTCGTGCGTGCCGCTGCCCCCGAGTGCGAGCGCCAGCGCGCGCGCGCCGCGCGCGAAGGCCGCCTGGTCGGCGACGCAGAGCACGCAGTTGCGCGAGGCCCGCGCCGACGCGGGGGCCGAGCTGTGCGCGCCAGTGCCGCAGCAGCGGTGCGATCGCGGCCGGCGCGGCCTCGCCGAGGAGCTGCTCCCGCGCGAGCAGCGTGGTCGCATCGGCGAGCGCCGCCGCATCGGCGTGGCGCGCGAGCAGCGCCGAATGCTCCGGCAACGTCGATGCGAACGCGGCCCCGAGGTTGGCGCGCACGCCCGCGAGCGCGTGCGCCCCGAGCGCCTGGCAGCGCAGGTCCTCGAGCGCGTCGTACAGCGCGCGCGCCGGCGCCCGCGCCGGGACGGAAGCGCGTGCGTGGCGGCGTCATGATGTGCGAGCCGCAGGGCGAAGCGGTCGGCGTCGCCGCGCAGTTCGGCGACGCGGCCGGGCGTGAGCGGCGGCAGCGGCTGCGGCAGCCGCAGCCGGTGGCCGTCGAGCCCGGCCGCGGTCGCACCGAACTCGACCTCGAGCGAGCGCGCGCCGGAGAGCGCGCGTGCCGCATCGGCCAGCGCGCGCTTCAGTGGTTCGGTCGGCCCCGGGCCGGCGGGCATCGACGCCGCGGCCTCACACGACCTGGACGCGCGCAGCGGCTTCGGGCAGGTCGCTGCCGAAGGCGCGCTGGAAGAACTCCGCCACGGTGGCGCGCTCCAGCTCGTCGCACTTGTTCAGGAACGTGACGCGGAATGCGAGCCCCGGGTCGCCGAAGATCTGCGCGTTCTCGGCCCAGGTGATCACCGTGCGCGGGCTCATCACGGTGGAGATGTCGCCGTTCATGAAGGCGTTGCGCGTCATGTCGGCGACCCGCACCATGGCATCGAGCATCGCGCGGCCGGCCGGCGTGTCGCAGGCGGGCACCTTGGCGAGCACGATCGCGGCCTCGGCGTCGTGCTCCAGGTAGTTGAGCGTCGCGACGATCGACCAGCGGTCGAGCTGGCCCTGGTTGAGCTGCTGCGTGCCGTGGTACAGGCCGGTGGCGTCGCCAAGGCCGACGGTGTTGGTGGTGGCGAACAGCCGGAAGGCGGCGTGCGGGCTGATGACGCGGTTCTGGTCGAGCAGCGTGAGCTTGCCGCTCGCCTCCAGCACGCGCTGGATCACGAACATGACGTCGGGCCGGCCGGCGTCGTACTCGTCGAACAGCAGGGCGACGGGGCGTTGCACCGCCCACGGCAGCAGGCCTTCGCGGAACTCGGTGACCTGCCGGCCCTCCTGCAGCACGATGGCGTCGCGGCCCACGAGGTCGACGCGGCTGACGTGGCCGTCGAGGTTGATGCGGACCAGCGGCCAGTTCAGGCGCGCCGCGACCTGCTCGACGTGCGTCGACTTGCCGGTGCCGTGGTAGCCCTGGACCATCACGCGGCGGTTGTAGGCGAAGCCGGCGAGGATCGCGAGCGTGGTGTGCGGATCGAAGCGGTACGCCTCGTCGACCGCCGGCACGTACTCGGTGCGGCGCGCGAACGCCGGCACCCGCATGTCGCTGTCGACGCCGAAGGCGCGCGCCGACACGCTCGTGTCGGGCTGCATCGTCAGAAGCTCGTCGGCATTGCTCATGGACGCTCGCATGTCATTGACGCCGCCCTGGCGCGCGGCGAACACGCCGCTCGTACCGGCCGCCGGGCGACGCCACGGTATTCTGGACGCGCCCCCGCCTGCTTGCACGGAGCGGCGCCGGGTTCCCACGCGGATGCTGCATCGCAGCATCGCTCCTGCGGGGAGCATCCGGGTCCTGCCCGGCGTGTCTGGGGCCCCATGATAGTTTAGGATTCAATCATTCGCCCGGGTGGGAGCAGCGATGGCGCGCCGGTCAGCAGGGTCGTCGAAGGCCGGATCACAACCGGACCTGGAGGCGCGCGTCGCCCCCGGCGACCACCAGGCGTTGCGGGCGTGGCTGCGCCTGCTGGCCACGACGAACCTCATCGAGGCCCACGTCCGGCGGCGCCTGCACGAGCAGTTCCAGACCACGCTGCCGCGCTTCGACCTGATGGCGCAGCTGTACCGCGAACCGCGCGGACTGAAGATGGGCGAGCTGTCGCGCCGCATGATGGTCACCGGCGGCAACGTGACCGGCGTGGCGGCGCCGCTGGAACGCGACGGATTGATCGCGCGCCGCCAGGATCCACGCGATGGCCGGGCGTCCTACCTGACGCTCACCGACGCCGGCCGCGGCCTGTTCCGCACGATGGCCGAGCGGCACGAGCAGTGGATCATCGAGCTGTTCGCGGACGTGCCGCGGACGGGCGTGCGCGACCTCACGGCGCTGCTCGGGCAGGTGAAGGAGAGCGTCCGCGCCGTCGCCGGGCGCGACGCGCGCTGAGTCGCGCCGCATCGGATCGCAGCGCGCGCAACGACGGGAATGGGGAGGCCGGGAACCTGGATTCGCAGCAGACACTGACGGGGCAACACGCCTTCATCACCGGCGGCGGCAGCGGCATCGGCGCGGCCGTGGCCGTCCGGCTGGCCGCGGCCGGCGCGCGCGTGACGATCGCCGGCCGCCGCCGCGAGCCGCTCGAGCACGTGGTCGCGACGCTCGGCGCCGGCCACGGCAGCGCGTGCGCCGACGTGGCCGACGAGTCGCAGGTGCAACGCGCCATCGCCGCGGCCGGTGCCGAGCGCGGCCCGGTCACGATCCTCGTCAACGGCGCCGGGCTGGCGCAGTCGGCGCCGGCCACGCGCACCACGCTGGCGCTGTGGAACGACGCCCTGGCCGTGAACCTCACCGGCGCGTTCCTCTGCAGCCGCGAATTCCTGCTGCAGCTGCCGGCCGAGCGGCCCGGCCGCATCGTCAACATCGCCTCGACGGCCGGCCTGCACGGCTACGGCTATGTCAGCGCCTATTGCGCCGCCAAGCACGGGCTCATCGGCTACACCCGCGCGCTGGCGGTCGAACTCGCGCGCCGGCCGGTGACGGTGAACGCCGTCTGCCCCGGCTACACCGAGACACCGCTCCTCGAGGAGGCGATCGCGAACATCGTGCGCACCACCGGTCGCACGGCGGCCGAAGTGCGCGCCGAGCTGGCGCGCTCCAACCCGCAGGGCCGCTTCGTCCAGCCCGCCGAGGTCGCCGCGGCGGTGTACTGGTTGTGCCTGCCCGAAGCCGCCGCCATCACCGGCACGGCGATCCCGGTCGCCGGCGGCGAGATCCAGTGACACGCGGACGCCACGCAACGCAGGAACCCTCCATGACACGCACGCCCCGGCACTTCGAGTGGAACCAGCAGGGACGCGTCGGCGTCGTCACGCTGAACCGCCCGGAGCGCAAGAACCCGCTGACCTTCGAGTCCTACGACGAGCTGCGCAACACCTTCCACGACCTGGCGAGCGACGCGACCACCAAGGCCGTCGTGATCACCGGCGCCGGCGGCAATTTCTGCTCCGGCGGCGACGTGCACGAGATCATCGGGCCGCTGACGCGGATGACGACGCCGGAGCTGCTGGAGTTCACGCGCATGACCGGCGACCTGGTGCGCGCGATGCGCGCCTGCCCGCAGCCGATCATCGCGGCGGTCGACGGCGTGTGCGCCGGCGCCGGCGCGGTCCTGGCGATGGCGAGCGACCTGCGCCTCGGCACGCCGCGCGCGAAGACGGCGTTCCTGTTCGTGCGCGTCGGGCTCGCCGGCTGCGACATGGGATCCTGCGCGATCCTGCCGCGCATCATCGGCCACGGCCGCGCCAGCGAGCTGCTGTACACCGGCCGCGCCATGGGCGCGGAGGAGGGCGAGCGCTGGGGCTGGTTCAACCGCCTGTGCGCGCCGGAGAGCGTGCTCGCCGAGGCCACGCAGCTCGCGGCCGAGCTGGCGAACGGCCCGACCTTCGCGCATGCCATGACCAAGGCGCAGCTGCACGCCGAATGGGACATGAGCCTGGAGGCCGCGCTGGAGGCCGAGGCCCAGGCGCAGGCGATCTGCATGCAGACCGGCGACTTCCGCCGCGCGTATGCGGCCTTCGTCGCCCGGCAGTCGCCGGCCTTCGAAGGCAACTGAGGAGCGCGCATGAGCGACCGCAGCTGGCTGGACTGGCCGTTCCTGGACGACACGCACCGCGAGCTGCAGCGCGAGCTCGGCGGCTGGGCGGCGACGCACGCGGCGCAACTCGCCGCCCATGGCGCCGACCTCGACCATGACTGCCACGCGCTCGCGCGGCTGCTCGGCTCGGCCGGCTGGCTGCGCTACTGCGTGCCGGCCGCGTACGGCGGCCGCCGCGAGCAGCTCGACGTGCGCTCGCTGGCGATGCTGCGCGAGACCCTGGCCTACCACGGCGGGCTGGCCGACTTCATCTTCGCCATGCAGGGGCTGGGCTCCGGGGCGATCACGCTGTTCGGGACCGAGGCGCAGAAACGGCGCTGGCTGCCGGAAGTCGCCGCCGGGCGCACGCTCGCCGCGTTCGCGCTGTCCGAGCGCGAGGCCGGAAGCGACGTCGCCGCGCTCGCCACCCGGGCGCGCCGCGACGGCGACCACTACGTGATCGACGGCGAGAAGACCTGGATCTCGAACGGCGGCATCGCCGGCTTCTACACGCTGTTCGCCCGCACCGGCGAGGCGCCCGGCGCGAAGGGATTGTCGGCCTTCATCGTCCCGGCCGACACGCCCGGATTCAGCGTCGTCGAACGCATACCGGTGATCGCGCCGCACCCGCTGGGGCGGCTGCGCTTCGAGGGCGTGCGCGTGCCGGCCGACGCGCTGCTCGGCCGGCCGGGGCAGGGGTTCGCGGTCGCGATGGCGACGCTCGACGTGTTCCGCACCACGGTCGGCGCCGCCGCGCTCGGCTTCGCGCGCCGCGCCCACGATGCGGCGCTGGCGCGCGCGACGGAGCGCCAGCTGTTCGGCGCGCCGCTCGGCGCGCTGCAGCTGACGCAGGCCGCGCTGGCCGACAACGCCGTGGCGCTCGATGCCGCCGCGTTGCTCGTCTACCGGGCCGCCTGGGCCAAGGACCGCGGGCAGCAGCGCGTCACGCGCGAGGCGGCCATCGCCAAGCTGTTCGCGACCGAGGAAGCGCAGCGGATCATCGATCGCTCGCTGCAGCTGCACGGCGGACTCGGCGTGGTCAGCGGCGAGCCGGTCGAGGCCCTGTACCGCGAGATCCGCGCGCTGCGCATCTACGAGGGGGCGAGCGAGGTGCAGAAGACGGTGATCGCGCGCCAGGAACTCGAGCGCGTGGCGCAGGTGTCGCCGTGACGGGCGCGCACGACATCCTGCTGCCCCCCGGCTGGCCGCGGCCGAAGGGCTACTCCAACGGCGTCGCGGCCCGCGGCCGCATGGTGTTCGTCGCCGGCCAGATCGGCTGGGACGAGCGCGGCGAGTTCCTGCGGCAGGACCTGGCCGGCCAGGTCGAGCTCGCGCTGCGCAACACGCTCGCGGTGCTGGCCGAGGCGGGCGCGGGTCCGGAGCACGTCGTGCGGCAGACCTGGTACGTGACCAGCCGCGACGAGTACCTCGCCGCCGTGAAGGACATCGGCGTCGCCTGGCGCGCCCTCATGGGCCGCAACTACCCGGCGATGGCGGTGGTGCAGGTCACGGCGCTGATGGAACCGGCGGCCCGCGTCGAGATCGAGACGACGGCGGTGGTGCCCGACTGAAACCCCGCGCGCCGCGACCGGCGCGCGCCGCGCCTACGGCGCCTCGAGGAACGAGGACACGCGCACGCAGTTGCGGCCCTCGGTCTTGGCGCGGTAGAGCGCACGGTCGGCCCGCTCGATGGCCCGCTCGAGGGACTCGTTCGCGGCCAGCTCGGCGACGCCCAGCGAGATCGTGACGGCGTCGGCGAGTTCGTGCCGCTCGCCGCGCCGGATCTTCGCGCGGGTGAACGCGGTGCGGATCTGCTCGGCGAGCGCGATCGCGCCTTCGCCGCCGGTCTCGGGCAGCAGGATCACGAATTCCTCGCCGCCCCAGCGCGCGGCGACGTCACGTCCCTTGATGCACTGGCGGATCAGCTGCGCCGCGGTGCGCAGCACCTGGTCGCCGAACAGGTGGCCGAAACCGTCGTTGATCTTCTTGAAGTGGTCGATGTCGGCGACCAGCACCGCGCGCTCCGCCTGCTCACCGCCGCGGCGCAGGCTCTCGGCCGCAGCCTTGTGGAAGCCGCGGCGGTTGTAGAGCTGCGTCAGCGGATCCACGTCCGCCTGGTTCTCGAGCACGCCGAGCTGCGCGCGCAGCTGGCTGACCTCGCTGCGCGTCGCGGCCACCTCGCGCTGCAGCGTCTCCGCCGAGGCGAGCGCGGTGGCGGTGGATTGCAGCAGCGTATCGACGATGCGCCCGAGGCCGGCGCTGTCGCGGATCTGGCCGAGCTGCTCGCGGCAGGCGCTCAGGCCGCGGGTGAAGTCCACCATGCCCTCGCCCGAGGATTCCGCCATCTGGCCGAGGCGATTGAGCAGCTCGGCCAGGCCCTGCTGGAACTGCTCGAGCGACTGCAGGTCGCGCGCGTGGATGTGGTTCTCGTAGAAGCGGTCGAGTTCGGCCTGCGACAGCTGGCTGGCCGACTTGAGGTGGGTGTCGAGCGCCGTGGCCAGCGTGGTGTTCAGGCCCGCGAGGTACTCGAACCAGACCGCGTAGGTCGTGGGCACGTAGGCGCCGCCGTGGCGCGCGACGCGCGGCAGGATCAGCCGCAGCACTTCGGCGCTCTCCTCCGTCGTGGTCTTGTACCGCACGGCAGTTCCCGCCCTGGATCCGGCCCGGCCCGATAGCGTCTATCGGCGCCGGCCGCGGGGACTTGAGCGGGCCGGCGGGAATCGCCCGCGGGCGCGTGCCTAGCGGGAGGCGTCCGCCGCGCGCCGGCTGGCGAGCAGCAGGAACACGGCGCCGGCCGCGAGGCCCAGCCAGCCGCCCCAGCGTGGCGCGAGCGCGAGGCCCAGCCAGCCGATGCCGCCGAGCAGCAGCACGCCGCCGATCAGCAGCCGGTCGCGGCGGCGGTTGCCGGCGGCGATCTCGGCGCGCAGCTGGTCGATCGCGCGCGTGTCGATCGGCAGGTGGTAGTTGCGGTCCTGCGCATCCTCGACCAGCCGCTTGGCGATCCCGGGCAGCGACTTGCCGACCTCGACCACGTCCGGCAGGCCGCGCCGCAACTCGCGCAGCAGCGTGCGCGGGCTCATCCGCTGGCGCATCCAGTTGCGCAGTATCGGGCCGGCCGTCTTCCAGATGTCGAGCTCGGGATAGAGCTGGCGCCCCAGGCCCTCGACGTTCAGCAGCGTCTTCTGCAGCAGGATCAGCTGCGGCTGGATCTGCCCGTTGAAGCGGCGCAGCGCCTCGAACAGCCGCAGCAGCACCGTGCCGAAGGAGATCTGCATCAGCGGCTTGTCGAAGATCGGCTCGCAGATCGTGCGGATCGCGGACTCCATCTCGTCGATGCGCGAGCCGGCTGGCACCCAGCCGGACTCGACGTGCAGCTCGGCCACGCGCCGGTAGTCGCGGTCGAAGACGGCGAGGAAGTTCTCGGCGAGGTAGCGCTGGTCGCGCAGGTCGAGCGTGCCGACGATGCCGAAGTCGATCGCCGCGTAGCGCGGCTGCGCCGGGTCCTCCGCCAGCACGAAGATGTTGCCGGGGTGCATGTCGGCGTGGAAGAAGTTGTGGTGGAACACCTGCGTGAAGAAGATCTCCACGCCGTTCTCCGCCAGCCGCCGGAAGTCCACGCCGCGCCGACGCAGTTCGGCCAGGTCGCCGATCGGCACGCCGCGGATGCGCTCCATCACCATCACGTCGCCGCGGCACAGGTCCCAGTGGATCTCCGGCGCGTACAGGAGCGGCGAGCCGGCGAAGTTGCGCTTGAGCTGCGAGGCGTTGGCCGCCTCGCGCATCAGGTCGAGCTCGTCGAGGATGGTCTTCTCGTACTCGCGCACCACCTCGGTGGCCTTGAGGCGCCGCGCGATCTCCGACCAGCGCTCGGCGAGGCCCGCGAGCGCGTACAGCACCTCGAGGTCGCGGCCGATGACGGCGCGCATCCCCGGCCGCAGCACCTTCACGACCGCCTCGCGTCCGTCGCGCAGCTGCGCGGCATGCACCTGTGCGATGGAGGCCGCGGCCAGCGGCTGCTCGTCGAAGGAGGCGAACAGCTCGCCGACCGGCCGGCCGAGGCTGGCCTCGATCGCGGCGCGCGCTTCGGCGCCGGGGAAGGGCGGCACGCGGTCCTGGAGCTTGGCGAGCTCGTCGGCGATGTCGGGCGGCAGCAGGTCGCGGCGCGTCGAGACCGCCTGGCCGAACTTCACGAAGATCGGCCCGAGCTCCTCGAGCGCCAGGCGCAGGCGCTCGGCGCGCGTGGCGCCGCGGCTGCGCTGGAACCAGGTCCAGGGCGAGAGGAAGAACAGGAAGCGCAAGGGGCGGTACAGGTGCGTGGCGCGCACGAAGTCGTCGAGCCCGTGGCGCACCAGCACCCGCTGGATCGCGATCAACCGGCCGAGGACCTGCAGGCGCATGCGGCGATGTGCCTCAGCGACGACGGCCCGCGCCGCCGCCGACGCTGCCGCCGGGCGTGCCGCCGGCGTCGCCGCCGGCAACTCCGCCCGCGACGCGCAGCCTTGCGACGCGGCGCTCCAGCTCGCCGAGCCGCGCGTCCAGGCGGTCGGTGTGTTCGCGCAGGACTTCGCTGCCGCGCAGCACGTGCTCGGCCTCGGCCGCCGGCACCAGGTCGCGCCGCTCGTGCGCCAGGTAGTCGGCGGTGTCGCGCAGCGTGGCGCGCGCCGCGCGGCGGCCCCAGGCGAGCGCGCCGCGCGCCGCGCGCATCGCGGCATGCGCCGGCACCGGGCCGATGGCGCGGCCGAGCGCATGCTCGACGTCCGGACGCAGCAGCCCGAGGAGCTCGCGGAAGCGCTCGGCCACCTCGCCATCGCCCTCGACGCGCAGGTCGCCGCGCCGCAGCACGCCCGCGGGGTCGGGCCCGCCGAGCGCCAGCCAGGCGAGCGCGCCGCCGCTCAGGCTGGCATCGGCGCCGCTCGCCGGCGCGCGCAGCTCGAGCCGCTCGCCGTCGCTCTGCACCCGCAGCCCCAGGACGCTGCCGGCGAGCCGCAGTTCCACGCTGCGGCCGGCCAGCTCGCGCGCCAGCTCGCGGGCGCGCGGCGAGTCCGCCAGCGCGCGAGCGAGCGCGGCCTCGAGCCGCGGGCTAATAGCGCTGGCCCACATGCACCGCGACGATGCCGCCGGCGAGGTTGTGGTAGCGGCAGTCCTCCAGGCCGGCATCGCGCATCATGCCGAGCAGCGTCTGCTGGTCGGGATGGCGGCGGATCGACTCGGCGAGGTAGCGGTAGCTCTCGGCATCGCGCGCGACCACGCGGCCGAGCAGCGGCAGCACGCGGAAGGAGTACAGGTCGTACAGGGCCTCGAGCCCCGGCAGCGTCGGCCTGGAGAACTCCAGGATCAGCAGCCGGCCGCCGGGCTTGAGCACGCGGCGCATCGAGGCGAGGGCGGCGGGCTTGTCGGTGACATTGCGCAGCCCGAAGCCGATCGTCACGCAGTCGAAGCTCGCGTCCGCGAAGGGCAGGCGCTCGGCATCGGCCTGCACGCACTGCACGCTGCCGACCAGGCCGGCGTCGATGACGTGGTCGCGGCCGCGCGCGAGCATCGCGGCGTTGATGTCGCTGAGCAGCACGAGGCCCTCGCGGCCGACCTGGCGCGCGAGCCCGACCGTGAGGTCGCCGGTGCCGCCGGCGACGTCGAGCGCGCGCGCGCCGGGGCGCAGCCCGGTCAGCGACAGCGCGAACTGCTTCCACAGCCGGTGGGCGCCGCCCGACATGAGGTCGTTCATGAGGTCGTAGCGGCTGGCGACCGAGTCGAAGACGCCGCGGACGCGCTGCGCCTTCTCCTCCCACGGCACGTCGGTGTAGCCGAAGTGCGTGGTTTTTTCGCTCTGCATGCTCACCGGGGTCATTCTATTGACGTAACGCCCTGACCGCACGGCGAAGATCTTGTATGCGCCGCATTAAAGAATTCTTTTTCAATCAAGGCTGTAGCAATTTCCCTGCAGTTGTCCGAGAATCCCGTGCAGCTGGTCTCCTGTAGCAGGTCGCCAGCTGAGTGGGGGTCTTGTGAAAGTTTGGCCGGGCTCAATGCCCGGCCTTTCTTTTTGCCGCCTCGACCCGCGCGCGGTAGTCGCGGGTCTTCGCCTCCTGCAGGGTGCCGAGCTCGTGCAGGTAGGCGAAGGTGTAGAGGCCGGTGTCGTGGCCGTCGTCGAACAGCAGCCGCACGGCGTAGTTGCCGACCGGTTCCACGCCGGTGAGGCGCACCTCCTCCTTGCCGAGTACCAGCACCTCCTGCCCCGGGCCGTGCCCCTGCACCTCGGCGGAGGGCGAGTGCACCCGCAGGTACTCCCAGGGAAGTTCGTACCGCGTACCATCGGCAAAGCTTACTTCCAATAACCGTGATTTCACGCGCAATTTGATCTCGTCGATTGCCGGCGTAACCATCTGATTTCCTCGCATCCAACGGCCAGTTTTGCTATACAGAACGGCTCTATGCCGCCGACCGATACCTCGAACCCAGACTATTATCACCGGGTCGTCGATTGCCAGTGGGCCTGTCCGGCGCACACGGACGTCCCGGAGTACATCCGGCTGATCGCGCAGGGCCGCTACACCGACGCCTACCTGCTCAATCGCCACTCGAACGTCTTCCCGGGCATCCTCGGGCGCGTCTGCGACCGGCCCTGCGAGCCGGCCTGCCGTCGCGGCCGCGTCGAGGACAAGCCGGTGGCGATCTGCCGCCTCAAGCGCGTCGCCGCCGACCTCAAGGGCGAGCTCGCCGGCCGCCTGCCGCAGGCCCCGGCGCAGCGCAACGGCAAGCGCATCGCCTGCATCGGCGCCGGCCCGGCCTCCCTCACCGTCGCCAACGACCTGGCGCCGCTCGGCTACGCGGTCACGGTCTTCGAGCGCCACGGAGTCCCCGGCGGCCTGATGCGCTCCAACATCCCCTCCTTCCGCCTGCCCGAGAGCGTGCTGGACGAGGAGATCGGCCACATCCTCGCGATGGGCGTGGAACTCAGGCTCAACAGCCCGGTCGCGAGCCTCAAGGCGCTGCTGGCCGAGGGCTACGACGCGGTGTTCGTCGGCTCGGGCGCTCCCAAGGGCAAGGAGCTCGAGCTCCCCGGGCGGCATGAATCCGACCGCATCCACATCGGCATCACCTGGCTCGAGTCGGTGGCCTTCGAGCACGTGAAGACGATCGGCGCGCGCGTGCTGATCATCGGCGTCGGCAACACCGCCATGGACTGCTGCCGCACCTCGCTGCGCCTCGGCGCCCGGGACGTGAAGGTCATGGCGCGCAAGCCGCGCGCCTTCTTCAAGGCCTCGGAATGGGAACTCGAGGACGCCGAGTCCGAGAACGTGCAGATCGTCGTCAACCGCTCGCCCAAGGCCTTCGTGATCGAGGGCGGCCGGCTGGCGGGCATGCGCTTCGACGTGATGGAGTACGACATCGACGCGCGCGGCCGCATCACCGCCGAGCGCATCACCGGCGAGGAGCTGGTGCCCTGCGACGACGTCATCCTGGCGATCGGCCAGGAGAACGCCTTCCCGTGGATCGAGCGCGACGTCGGTATCGAGTTCAACAAGTGGGAGCAGCCGCTGGTCGACGAGCGCAGCTTCCAGTCGACCCGCGCCGGCGTGTTCTTCGGCGGCGACGCCGCCTTCGGCCCGAAGAACATCATCTGGGCTGTCGAGCAGGGCCACCAGGCCGCGCTGTCGATCCACGCGCACTGCCAGGGCCGGCCGGTGGCCGAGCGCCCGGCACCCGGCGTGACGCTCAGCAGCCGCAAGATGGGCATGCACGAGTGGGCCTACAAGAACGAGTACGCCCCGGTCGAGCGCCGGCTGGTGCCGCACGTGTCGCTCAAGGAGCGCTTCAGGAAGCTCAACATCGAGGTCGAGCTGGGCTATTCGGCCGAGATCGCCGAGCAGGAAGTGCAGCGCTGCCTCAACTGCGACGTGCAGACGGTGTTCGAGGCGAAGCTGTGCATCGAATGCGACGCCTGCATCGACATCTGCCCGGTCGACTGCCTGACGATGACCCATGAAGGCCCCGAGGCCGAGCTGCGCGCGCGCCTGCGCGCGCCGGCGCGCAACCTCGCCGAGCCGCTGTACGTGTCCTCGGGCCTGAAGCAGACCGGGCGCGTCATGGTGAAGGACGAGGACCTGTGCGTGCATTGCGGGTTGTGCGCCGAGCGCTGCCCGACCGCCGCCTGGGACATGCAAAAATCCACGATCCACTGGCCACACGCCGGAGACGGTGAGCAGCAATGTCAGCCGCGAGAGCGCAAGACCGCGTAAACGACTTCGTCATCAAGATCGCCACGGTCAACGGCACCGGCTCCGCCAGTGCCAACGGCCTGCTGATGAAGGCGATCTTCCGCAGCGGCGTGCCGGTCGTGGGCAAGAACTACTTCCCCTCGAACATCCAGGGCATGGCCACGTGGTACGAGATCCGCGTCAGCCGCGACGGCTATCGCGCGCGTGCCGGCCAGGTCGACCTGATGGTGGCGCTGAACGCCGAGACCTACATCCGCGACCTGCAGGACGTGGCCTCGGGCGGCTACTTCATCTACGACTCCACCTGGCCGCGGCCGGCGCTGCTGAAGCGCGAGGACGTCACCGTGCTGGGCGTGCCGTTCGCGCGGCTGTGCAACGAGAACTTCCCGGGCGTGCGCACGCGCATCCTGATGAAGAACATCTGCTACGCCGGGGCGCTGGCCGCGCTGTGCAACATCGACCTGGAAGTGATCCGCGCCCTGCTGGCCGAGACCTACGCGAAGAAGCCGCAGCTGGTCGAATCGAACATGAAGGCCATCCAGCTCGGCCATGACTACGCGCGCGCCAACTTCGCCTGCCCGCTGGCGCTGCGCGTCGAGAAGATGGACGCCACCGCCGGCCACATCGTCATCGACGGCAATACCGCGGCCGGGCTCGGCTGCGTATACGCCGGCGCCACCGTCGGCGGCTGGTACCCGATCACGCCGTCGACCTCGCTGATGGATGCGTTCAAGTCCTTCGCCGACAAGCTGCGCGTCGACCCGGCCACCGGCCGCAAGAACTTCCTGATGATCCAGGCCGAGGACGAGCTCGCGGCGATCGGCATGGTGATCGGCGCGGCCTGGAACGGCGCGCGCTCCTTCACCGCCACTTCCGGCCCGGGCCTGTCGCTGATGCAGGAGTTCCTGGGCCTCGCCTACTACGCCGAGATACCGGTGGTGCTGTGGGACGTGCAGCGCGTCGGACCCTCGACCGGCATGCCGACACGCACGCAGCAGTGCGACCTGACCTCGGCCGCCTATGCCTCGCACGGCGATACGCGCCACGTGTGCCTGTACCCTGCCGATCCGAAGGAGTGCTTCGAGTTCGCGCCGGTGGCCTTCGACCTCGCCGAGCGGCTGCAGACCCCGGTGCTGGTGATGACCGACCTGGACATCGGCATGAACGACTGGGTGTGCCCGGAGTTCAAGTGGGACGACGCCTACCAGCCGGACCGCGGCAAGGTGATCGCCGCCGACGAGCTGGCGCGCATCGACCGCTTCTACCGCTACTTCGACCACGATGGCGACGGCATCCCGCAGCGCTCGCTCCCCGGGCTGCATCCGAAGGCCGCCTACTTCACCCGCGGTTCCGGCCACACGCAGTACGGCGGCTACACCGAGGACTCGCGCGAGTACCAGATCGTCGTCGACCGGCTGAAGAAGAAGTCGGTGACCGCGGCGCGCATCGCGCCCAGGCCGGTGATCGACGGCCAGGGCAACCGCATCGGCATCGTCGCGCTCGGCAGCTCCGACGGCGCGGTGCAGGAGGCGGTCGCCAGGCTCCATGAGCGTGGCGTGCACGTCGACTACCTGCGCGTCCGCGCCTTCCCGTTCCACGAGGACGTCGACCGCTTCCTCGCGGCGCACGAGCTCATCTTCGTCGTCGACCAGAACCGCGACGGCCAGCTGCGCGCGCTGCTGACGCTCGAGACGCAGGTGGAGAAGGCCCGCCTGCGCTCGATCCTGCACTACAACGGCCTGCCGATCACTGCCGCCGCGGTCATCGAGGGCGTGCTCTCCGAGGTCGAGCCGGCGCGCGCCGCCGCGCCGCGCGCGGTCTGAGCCGGGTCCCGAGGAATCCACCATGACGTTCATGCTCAAGCCGAAGGTCAAGCACCCCGACCTGCCGAAGAACGCGCTCGGCCTCACGCGCCGCGACTACGAGGGCGCCAACTCCACGCTGTGCGCCGGCTGCGGCCACGACTCGATCACCGCCGCGGTCGTCGAGGCCTGCTGGGCCAGCGCGATCGCGCCGCAGGACATCGTCAAGCTCTCCGGCATCGGCTGCTCCTCCAAGACCACGGCCTACTTCGTCAGCGGCGCCCACGGCTTCAATGCGGTGCACGGCCGCATGGCCTCGGTCGCCACCGGCGCCAACGCCGCCAACCGCCGGCTGCATTACATCGGCGTCTCCGGCGACGGCGACTCGCTGTCGATCGGCCTCGGCCAGTTCTGCCATGCGGTGCGCCGCAACCTCAACATCGTCTACCTGCTCGACAACAACGGCGTCTACGGCCTGACCAAGGGGCAGTTCTCGGCCTCGGCCGACATCGGCAGCAAGGCCAAGAAGGGCGAGGTGAACCTGCAGCCGCCGATCGATCCGGTGGAGCTGGCCATTACGCTCGGCGCCACCTTCGTGGCGCGCAGCTTCTCGGGCGACAAGCAGCAGCTGGTGCCGTTGATCCAGGCGGCGCTGCACCACAAGGGCTTCGCGCTCATCGACGTGATCTCCCCGTGCGTGACCTTCAACGACCACGAGGGCTCGACGCGCAGCTACGCCTACACCCGCGAGCACTACGAGGAAGCGGTGCACACCGACTTCGTGCCGCCGGCGGGCGCGATCAACGTCGAATACGCGCCCGGCGAGGCCCTGCCGGTGAAGCTGCACGACGG
>JAXMGO010000031.1:0-50525 GCA_046347255.1 Steroidobacteraceae bacterium | reverse complement strand
GTCGAGCCGGAGGCGGCCGACCGTCGGCGCATCGGCGCGCAGCGCGAGCTGCGCGCCCGCACGCGCGCGGCCGATGCCGCGGCCGCGGCGCAACCTGCGACGACCAGCGACGGCACGCGCCTCCACGTGCTCGCCAACCTCGGCGGCGTCGCCGAGGCCGGGCCCGCCGTGGACGGCGGCGCCGAAGGCTGCGGCCTGCTGCGCACCGAGTTCCTGTTCCTCGAGCGCTCGCGCGCCCCGGATGCCGACGAGCAGCTCGCGGTCTACCAGGCGGTGGCGACCCGGCTCGCGGGCCGGCCGCTCGCGATCCGCACGCTCGATGCCGGCGGCGACAAGCCCATTGCGTATGCGCCGCTGCCGCGCGAGGACAACCCCGCGCTCGGCCTGCGCGGCCTGCGCACCAGCCTCGCGCACCCGCAGCTGCTCGAGGCGCAGCTCGAGGCCATTGCCCGCGTCGAGCCAGCCGGCCAGTGCCGCGTGCTGCTGCCGATGGTCACCGACCTCGGTGACGTGCGCGCCGTGCGCGGGCGGCTGCAGGCGGTGGCGGGGCGGCTCGGGCGCGCGGCGCCGCCCCTCGGCGTGATGATCGAGACACCGGCCGCGGCGCTGCTCGCCGCGCAGCTCGCCGCCGAAGTGGATTTCTTCTCGATCGGCAGCAACGACCTCGCGCAGTACACGCTGGCGATGGACCGGCTGCATCCGACGCTGGCGCCGCGGCTGGACGCGCTGCACCCGGCGGTGCTGCGGCTCATCGCGCTCGCGGCCGAGGCGGGCGCCGGGCGTGGCCTCGAGGTCGGCGTGTGCGGCGCGCTGGCCTCCGATCCGGAGGCCGTGCCGGTGCTGGTCGGCCTCGGCGTGCGCGAGCTGTCGGCGGCGCCCGCGATGGTGGCGCGGATCAAGGGTTGCGTGCGGCGCGTGGCGCTCGCCGAATGCGTGGCGCTCGCGCGGGCGGCACTCGCCGCCGCGGACGCCGCCGCGGTGCGTGCACTCGTGCGCACCTGGCTGCAGGAGCGGGCCGGCGGGCCCGCGGTGGAGTAGCGGATGGCCCGCACGATGGATGGACTGCAGCGGCTCGGCCGCGCGCTGATGCTGCCGATCGCGGTGCTGCCGGTGGCGGGCCTGCTGCTGCGGCTCGGCCAGCCGGACCTGCTCGGCATCGCCGTGCTGGCCGCAGCGGGCGATGCGATCTTCTCCAACCTCGGCCTGGTGTTCGCGGTCGGCGTGGCGGTGGGCTTCGCGCGCGAGAACCACGGCGCGGCGGGACTGGCGAGCCTCGTCGGGTACCTCATCGCGACGCGCGGCGCCGAGGTGTTGCTCGCGGTGCCGCCGGACGTGACCGCGGCGCTGGCCGGCAGTGCGGCGGATGCGGCCGCGGCCGCCTGGCGCACGCAGCAGCTCGCCAAGCTCAGCATGCCGGTGGGCGTGCTCTCCGGCCTCATCGCCGGCTTCGCCTACAACCGCTACAGCGAGGTGAAGCTGCCGAGCTACCTCGCGTTCTTCGGCGGCCGGCGCTTCGTGCCGATCGTCACCGGCTGCCTCGGCGTCCTGGTGGCGGTGGCCTTCGGCTACGGCTGGCCGCTGCTCACCCGGGGCATGGACGGGCTGAGCCGCAGCGTGCTGAATGCCGGCCCCTGGGGCCTGTTCGCCTACGGCGCGCTCAACCGCGTGCTCATCGTCACCGGCCTGCACCACATCCTCAACAACATCGCCTGGTTCCTGCTCGGTGATTTCCACGGCGTCACGGGCGACCTCAAGCGCTTCTTCGCCGGCGACCCGTCCGCCGGCGCGTTCATGGCCGGCTTCTTCCCCGTGATGATGTTCGGCCTGCCGGGCGCCTGCCTCGCCATGTACCGCTGCGCGCGCCCCGGGCAGCGCCGCGCGACCGGCGGCCTGCTGCTCTCGATCGGCCTCACCTCGTTCCTCACCGGCGTCACCGAGCCGATCGAGTTCACCTTCATGTTCCTCGCGCCGGTGCTGTACGGCGTGCACGCGGTGCTGACCGGCCTCTCGATGGTCATCATGAACGCGCTCGGCGTGAAGCTCGGCTTCAGCTTCTCGGCCGGGCTGTTCGACTACGTGCTCAATTTCCCGCGCGCGACGCGGCCGCTGTGGCTGCTGCCGATCGGCGTGGCGTACTTCGGCGTGTACTACGGCCTGTTCAGCTATGGCATCCGGCGCCTCAACCTCGCCACGCCGGGGCGCGAAGCCGCCGCGCGTACCGGCGACGTGGAGGCCGGCGGCGCAGTGGCTGGCGGCGGCGCGGCGGGCAGCGGCGCGATGGGCGCCATCGAGGCCGGCGCCGACGGGCAGGCGGGCGCCTTCGTCGCCGCGCTCGGCGGGCCGGCGAACCTCACGCGCATCGACGCCTGCACGACGCGCCTGCGCCTGTCGATCGCCGACGATGCCAGGGTCGACGCCACGGCGCTGGCGCGCCTCGGGGCGCGCGGCGTGATCCGCCCCGGCCCGAACGTGCTGCAGGTGGTGGTCGGTCCGATCGCGGACCAGCTCGCCGGCGAGATGCGGCGCTGGGCCCGCGCGGCGCCGACGCCGCAGCGCCGGCTGCCGCGAAGCCGGCGGTCGCGGTGGCCTCCAGCGAAGCGCTGCTGGCGGCGCTCGGCGGCGCGGACAACGTGCGGGCGCTCGAATCACGCGCCGGCCGCCTGCGGGTCGGGCTGGCGGACGCGCAGCGCGTGGACCTCGCGGCGCTCGACGGCCTCGCGCCGCGCGCGCGGCGTGCGCACGGCCGCCGGAGCCGTGCACCTGCTGCTGGGCGATGGGGCGGAGGCGCAGTGCGCGGCGCTGCGCGCACGCTGCCCGGCGGCAGGCGCCGGCAGCCCTCCCGCCGGCTGAGGCGGGCCTAGTCGTAGCCCGGCCAGGCCGAGGCGTCGATCGTTTCGCGATAGCCGTGCCAGGTGGCGTAGCCGATCAGCGGCATGGTCACGGCGAGGCCGATGAGCGCGGTGGCGAAGCCGATCGCCACGGCGCCGACGACGCAGATCACCCAGACGGCCATCGCCCGCTTGTTGCGCAACACCGCGTTGATGCTGGTCACGACGGCGGTCACGCCGTCGGTGCGCCGGTCGAGCAGCATCGGCAGCGAGAAGGCGCTGGCCGCGAAGGCCACCAGCGCGAACAGGCTCCCGACGGCGCTGCCGATGGCGAAGAAGGTGAGCAGCTCGGCGCGCGTCGGCTGCCCCGACTCCGGGTAGAAGATCTCCACGCCGCTGCCGGCGCGCACCCAGACCAGGCAGATCACCATCAGGACCAGCGAATACACCAGCTCGTCGCTGATGCGCCGGCGCGCCTCGTGGCGGCAGCGGGCCAGCGTCGGCCGCTCGCCGCGCGAGAGCTGCACGCTGATCGCGTACAGCCCGATCGCCAGGAGCGGCGCGACGAAGATGAAGGCCGAGAGCAGCACCAGCACCATCCAGCCGTTGCCGAAGCGCCAGCCGATGGCGCTGATCGCGGCACTCAGCACGACGATGCCGGAGCCGTAGGCCAGGCTCACGCCGGTGGCGGCGCGCAGGTCGCGCCAGCCGAGGCGCAGCCAGCGCAGCGGCGCCGTCGGCGCGAGCGTGCGGCACGGCGCCACGAACGGCAGGCCTTCGGTCGAGGCTTCGCTCATGATCACTTCCCCTGCGCGCAACTTAGCACGTCGTCGCGGCGCATGGACTTGGGCGCACCCGGCAGCGCACAATCCACCGCCTTGCCGCCGGGGGATGGCGGCGCGCGGGGGCGGACTTGAGCACGGCAACCTTGAGCCATGCGCCGGAGGCGATCCGGCGGCGCGTGGCGCTGGCCACCATCGTCGGCACGACGGTGGAGTGGTACGACTTCTTCATCTACGCCACGGCGGCGGGCCTGGTGTTCGCCGACCTGTTCTTCAAGCCCGCCGGCAGCCGCATGGCCGCGATCGTCTCGTTCGCCTCGGTCGGCATCAGCTTCCTGTTCCGGCCGTTCGGCGCGTTCCTCGCCGGCCATTTCGGCGACCGCTTCGGGCGGCGCGCGGTGCTGGTGCTGACGCTGCTGCTGATGGGTGCGGCCACCACGCTGATCGGCGTGCTGCCGACCTACGCGCAGGCCGGCGTGCTCGCGCCGGCGCTGCTGCTCTTGCTGCGCATCCTGCAGGGCATCTCCGCCGGCGGCGAGTGGGGCGGCGCGATCCTGATGGCCGTCGAGCACGCGCCGCCGGCGCGCCGCGGTCTCGCCGGCTCGTTCCCGCAGATCGGCGTGCCGCTCGGCATGCTGCTCGCGGCCGGCGTCAACGCGCTGATGACCGGCTGGATCTCCCCGGGCGCCGAGTTCCTCGCCTGGGGCTGGCGCGTGCCGTTCCTGCTGAGCGTGGTGATGATCGTGATCGGCTACTACGTGCGGCGCGCGGTCGACGAGTCGCCGGTATTCCTGCAGATCGCCGCGCGCCACCAGCAGTCGCGCGTGCCGATCGCGGAGCTGTTCCGCCGCCACTGGGGGCTGGTGCTCCTCGCCGCGCTGGTGTTCGCCGGCAACAACTCGGCCGGCTACATGACCACCGGCGGCTTCATCACCAAGTACGCCACCGACCCGTCCGGGCCCATTGGCCTCGCGCGCACGCCGGTGCTGCTGGCCATCGCCGGTTCGGCGGCGCTGTGGCTGGTGTTCACGCTGGCGGGCGGCATGCTCTCGGATCGCTACGGCCGGCGCCGCGTCTACATCTTCGGCTACGCCTGCCAGATATTGGCTGTGTTCCCGATGCTGGCGCTGGTCAACACCGGGCGCATCGAGCTGTTGTTCCTGGGGCTCGCGATCTTCACCGTCGGGCTGGGCGTCACCTACGGGCCGCAGGCGGCCTGGTACGCCGAACTGTTCCCCGCGCCGGTGCGTTTCTCGGGCGTGTCGATCGCCTACGCGCTGGGCGCCATCCTCGGCGGCGCCTTCTCGCCGATGATCGCCACCGCGCTGGTGCAGTCCACCGGCGGCACCACCGCGGTGGGCTGGTACCTGGTGACGATGAGCGTCATCGCGCTCATCGCCGTGCTGCTGCTGCGCGAGCGGCGCGGCATCGACCTCTCGATTGCCAACCAGGCGGAGCAGGAAGTGGGCGCGACGGTGTTCGAGCGGCCGCGCGGCCCTTGACGACGCTTCGATCGCGGTCGTAGTTTCCATTGCGCCCGGTCGCTGATCCGGGCCACAGCGAAGACAACCAGAGGGGAGCCGACGATGGCCAAGGCAAAGGCAAAGGCAAAGGGCAAGGCCAAGCGCACCACGCACCGCAGTTCCAAGGGCACCAAGCTCTACGCGGTCCGCGACGCCTCGGGCAAGTTCAAGGACATCCAGACCTACCAGCGCGCGCACTCGGCGGACATCCGCCGCAAATCGAAGCAGGAAGGTTGATCGCGTACTCCGGCAGAGGGCTCGATCGCGCCTGCTGGCCCGCGGAGCGCGGCGAGCCGGTGCTGGAGACGACCGTGGGCGGCGCGCTGCGCGCCGCCGCGGCGGCGGCACCGGAGCGCACCGCGCTCATCGCCTGGGGTGCCGCGCCCGCCGGGCGGCAAAGCTGGAGCTTCGCGGCGCTGCTGCGGGAGGCCGAACGCACGGCGCAGGCGCTGCTGGCGCGCTTCCGGCCGGGCGAGCACGTCGCCGTCTACGCGGGCAACTGCCCCGAATGGCAGCTGCTCGAGTTCGGCGCGGCGCTCGCCGGCCTGGTGCTGGTCACGGTCAATCCGGCGAGCCGGGAGCGCGAGCTCGAGTACCTGCTGCGCCAGTCGCGCGCCGCCGGCGTGTTCCACGGCGCGGGCTTCCGCGGCAATCCACTCGCGACCTGGGTCGGCGCGGTGCGCGCCGGGCGGCGCTGCGCGAGGTGGTGCCGTTCGAGCGCTGGGGCGAGTTCATGGACGGGGTCGCGGACGGAGCGCTGCCGGGCGTGGCGCCGGACTCGATCGCGCAGATCCAGTACACCTCCGGCACCACCGGGCAGCCCAAGGGCGCGCTGCTGCACCATCGCGGGCTCACCAACAACGCGCGCTTCTTCTTCGAGCGCGCCGAGCTGCGCGCCGGCGACGTGCTGGTGCACGCGCTGCCGTTCTTCCACACGACCGGCTGCGGCCTCGCCACGCTCGGGCCTTTGCAGCACCTGGCCACGCAGGTGTTCCTGCCGGCCTTCGACCCGGGCCTGCTGCTCGAGGCGGCCGAGGGCGCGCGCGCCACGCATCTGATCGCCGTGCCGACGATGATCATCGGCATGCTCGAGCACCCCGACTTCGCGCGGCGCGACCTCGGCGCGCTGCGCGTGGTGCTGGCGGGCGGGGCGAGCGTCGCGCCGGAGCTGGTGCGCGCCATCGAATCGCGCCTGCACGCGCGCTTCAACATCGGCTACGGCCAGACCGAGGCCTCGCCGATCGTCACGCAGCTGCGGCTCGACGACGCGCCGGAGGTGAAGGCCGACACCGTCGGGCGGCCGCTGCCGCAGACCGAGGTGAAGATCGTCGATCCGGCGGGCGGGGCGGTCGTGGCCTGCGGCGCGGTCGGCGAGATGTGCGTGCGCGGCTTCCAGGTGATGCGCGGCTACTTCGAGATGCCGGAGGCGACGGCCGCGGCGCTCGATGCCGAGGGCTGGCTGCACACCGGGGACCTCGCGACGATGGACGAGCGCGGCTACTGCCGCATCGTCGGCCGGCTCAAGGACATGGCGATCCGCGGCGGCGAAAACCTGTTTCCCGCCGAGATCGAGGCCGTGCTGCTCGAGCACCCGGGCGTGGGCGACGCGGCGGTCATCGGCGTGCCGGACCCGGTCATGGGCGAGGAACTGGCGGCCTTCGTGCGCGCGAGCGGCGCGCGGCCTGGGCCGGCGGAGCTGCGCGCCCACGTGCGCGCGCGCCTTGCGGCGCCGAAGGCGCCGCGCTACTGGGTGTTCGTCGAGGCGCTGCCGCTCAACGCCTCGGGCAAGGTGCAGAAGTTCGTGCTGCGGCAACAGTGGGAGGCGGGCGCCCACGCGGTCGTGGACCGGCGGCCGCGAAGCACTGATCGGGCCCCCGCGGCCCAGCGAATTAGGCCATCCGATGCTGGAGGAATCCCCCATGCGCATATCGATCGCACGCCATCGCTTAGTCGGGCTGCTGCTCGCGACCGTCATCGCCTGGCCGGCCCTGGCCGGCGAGCCGCACTGGGTCGGCAGCTACGGCAACAGTGCCGCCGAGCCCTTCCCGGCGCGGCCGGGCCTGCCGATCCCTGCGCCGCTGGCGGCGCAGGGAACGCTGCGCTACCGGCTTCCCCTGAGCGAGGGCGGCGCGCGCCTGCAGGTCCGGCTCAGCAATGCCGCCGGCACGAAACCGCTGGTGATCGGCGCGGCGAGCGTGGCGCTCGCGGCCGAGGGCACCAACGCGCAGGCCAACAGCCTGCGGGCCCTGGGCTTCGGCGGTCGCGCCGGCCTCGAGATCCCCGCCGGCGCGCCGGTGCTCAGCGATCCGGTCGAGCTCGCCGTGCCGCGCGGCGCGGTCCTCGTCGTCAGCGTCTACCTGCCGGCGAGCGCCGAGCAGGCCCAGGGTGCCAACGGGCTGCTCGCGACGCTGGTGAAGGGCCGCGATGCGACTGGCGAGGCCGCGCCCGCCGACGCCGCGCTGGTGAGCGCGCGCCCGCTGGTGGCCGGGATCGACGTGCTGGCACCGGCGAGCGTGCACACCATCGTCACGCTGGGCGATTCGATCACCGACGGCGCGGTGTCGAAGTCCGCCGAGGTGCGCGGCTGGCCCGGGCGCCTCGCCGAGCGGCTCGCGGCGAGCCGCGGCCCGGTGCGCTACGCCGTGTCGAACCAGGGCATCGGCGGCAACCGCCTGCTGCACGACGGCCTCGGCACCACCGCGCTCGGGCGCTTCGACCGCGACGTGCTCTCGGTCCCCGGCGTGACGCACCTCATCGTGCTCGAGGGCATCAACGACATCGGCATGTCGAACTCGAATTTCTTCGGGACCACGAACCCGGCCGTGACGGCCGACGAGCTCATCGGCGCCTACCGGCAGCTCATCGCGCGCGCCCACGAGCACGGCATCCGCGTCTACGGCGGCACGCTCACGCCGTTCGTGGGCGCGATGTACGCCTCGCCGGAGAAGGAGGCGATCCGCCAGGCGGTGAACCACTGGATCCGCGGCTCCGGCGCCTTCGACGCGGTGATCGACTTCGAGGCGGCGGTGCGCGATGGCGCCGATCCCTCCCGCATCGCGCCGGCCTTCGATCCGGGCGATCACCTGCATCCCAACGACGCGGGCTACCGGGCGATGGGCGATGCCATCGACCTGAAGCTGTTCGCCGGGGCGACGGGCCGCTAGCGTTCGGCGAGGATCAGGAGCCGGGCGGGCAGCAGGCCGGCGGCTTGAGGGCCGGCGCCGTCGCGGCGCCGACGCCCGGGCCCTGGCCCGGGTCGGCACGCAGCAGCGGCCGCAGGAGCACGAGGGCCACGGCCGAGGTGATGACGGTCTCGAGCAGGGCCATGCCACCGAGGGCCAGCCACGTCGAGTCCAGCTCGCCGAACAGCAGCGGGCAGAGCAGGGCGCCGACCACCACCGCGAGGACGCAGCCCGCGTGGGCGGCGAGCATCACGCGCGCCCCGTTGCCGCGTGCCTTCTGCGACCCGACGGCCAGCGTGCCCAGCAGTGCGAACGCGAGCATCGAGCCCAGCGCCATGGGCATCAGCCGGGCCTGCAGCAACAGGGCCTCGAGCGCGCCCAGCCGGCCGATCCGGCACAGCGACATCCAGGCGCTGAAGCCGCGGTAGAACCGCTCGTCGGCCACGGCGCCCAGCGCCCCGGCCAGCGGCGTAAGCGTGACGCAAGGCAGCATCAAAAAGGCGGGCCGGGCTTTCATGAACGCGAAAGAATGCACGGCAGGTGCCGATGACGTCGATAGGGAATTGCATCGCGGCGGCCGGGGTGGGCCGTCGGCCGGCCCGTGCGGGTGCAAGATTTTGCCTTTGAAATGTACTGTAACTAACTGAAGCGCAAGGATTTTGAAGCATGAGTTCCTCCCTGGAAGAACTCCTTGCCACGACGCCGCTCTCCGGTGGCAATGCCGCGTACGTCGAGGCGCTGTACGAGCGCTACCTCGACTCGCCCGAGGCCGTGGAGCCCAGGTGGCGCGCGTTCTTCGCCGCGCTCGGCACAGCGCCCGCTGGCGAGCGTGCGCACGGGCCGATCCTGGACGCCATCGCGGCCCGGCTGCAGTCATCCGCCCGATCCGCGGCGGCGCCCGGGACCGCCGCCGGCGTGGCCGCCGGCGATGCCGCCAGCGAGAAGCAGGGCGCCGTCTCGCGCCTGATGCAGATCTACGCCAACCGGGGCCATCTCGTCGCGCGCATCGATCCGCTGGGCCTGATGCCGCGGCCGCGGCCGCGCGTGCTCGAGCTCGACTACACGGGGCTTACGCCCGCCGACCTGGACTCGGTCTTCCATACCGCGGCGCGCACCGCCTGGATACCGCAGCATGCGCCGCTGCGCGAGATCATCGCGCGCCTCGAGCAGGTGTACTGCGGGTCCATCGGCGCGGAGTTCGCCCACGTCTCCGACACCGAGGAGCGCCTCTGGCTGCAGGACGAGTTCCAGCTCGGCCGCGTGCAGGCGCGCTTCGGCCCGGAGGAACAGCGCAACATCCTCTGGCAGCTCACGGCCGCCGAGGGGCTGGAGCGCTACCTGCACACGAAGTACGTCGGCCAGAAGCGCTTCTCGCTCGAGGGCGGCGAGTCGCTGATCGCGCTGCTCGACGACCTGGTGCAGGAAGCCGGCCGCGGTGGCGTCGAGGAAGTGGTCATCGGCATGGCGCACCGCGGCCGCCTCAACGTGCTGATCAACGTGCTCGGCAAGCAGCCGGCCGAGCTGTTCTCCGAGTTCGAGGGCCGCTACGACCTGCACCACGGCTCCGGTGACGTGAAGTACCACAAGGGCTTTTCCTCCGACCTGCGCACGCCCGGCGGCAACGTGCACGTGGCGCTGGCCTTCAATCCCTCGCACCTCGAGATCGTCAACCCGGTGGTCGAGGGCTCGGTGCGCGCCCGCCAGGAACGGCGCGCCGACGCCGCCGGCGAGCGCGTGATCCCGGTGCTGGTGCACGGCGACGCCGCCTTCGCCGGCCAGGGCGTGGTGATGGAGACGCTGCAGCTCTCGCAGACGCGCGGCTACCGCACCGGCGGCACCGTGCACCTCGTCATCAACAACCAGGTCGGCTTCACCACCAGCGCGCTCGAGGACGTGCGCTCGACGCTCTACTGCAGCGACGTCGCCAAGATGATCGAGGCGCCGATCCTGCACGTGAACGGCGACGATCCGGAGGCCGTGGTGTTCGCCACGCGCCTGGCGCTGCGGTACCGCCAGCGCTTCCACAAGGACATCGTCATCGACCTGGTGTGCTACCGCCGGCTTGGCCACAACGAGGCCGACGAGCCGGCGGCGACGCAGCCGGTGATGTACGCGGCCATCCGCCGGCATCCGACCACGCGCCGGCTCTATGCGGAGCGGCTCGCGGCGGCGGGCGTGCTGGCCGCGGGCGAGGGCGAACGGCTCGCCGAGCAGTACCGCGAGGCCCTGGATGCCGGCCGGCACCAGGTGCATCCCTCGCTCGGCATGATCGGCAACCGCTACACCATCGACTGGTCGCGCTATGCGGGCGCGGACTGGACCGAGACGGTGCGCTCCGGGGTCGACGCCGCGCGGCTGCAGGCGCTCGGCGCGCGCCTGCTGCAGGTGCCGCCGGACTTCACGCTGCACCCGCGCGTCGCGCAGGTGGTGGCGACGCGCAGGAAGATGCTGGCCGGCGAACAGCCGCTCGACTGGGGCTGCGCCGAGACGCTCGCCTACGCGACGCTCCTCGACGAAGGCTACGCGGTGCGCATCTCCGGCCAGGACTGCGGCCGCGGCACCTTCTTCCACCGCCATGCGGTGCTGCACGAACAGGCGAGCGGCGCGCGCTACCTGCCGCTCGAGCACGTCAAGGACGGCCAGCCGCGCTTCACGGTGATCGATTCGGTGCTGTCGGAGGAGGCGGTGCTCGGCTTCGAGTACGGCTACTCGACCACCAGCCCCGACACGCTGGTGGTCTGGGAAGGGCAGTTCGGCGATTTCGTCAACGGCGCGCAGGTGCTGATCGACCAGTTCATCTCCTCGGGCGAGGCGAAGTGGGGCCGGCTGTGCGGCCTCGCGCTGTTCCTGCCGCACGGCTACGAGGGCCAGGGGCCCGAGCATTCCTCGGCGCGCCTGGAGCGGTTCCTGCAGCTGTGCGCCGAGCAGAACATGCAGGTGTGCGTGCCCTCGACGCCGGCCCAGATGTTCCACCTGCTGCGCCGGCAGATGCTGCGCGCGCTGCGCAAGCCGCTCGTCGTCATGACGCCCAAGAGCCTGCTGCGCCACGAGCTCGCGGTCTCGGGGCTCGCCGAGCTGGCGCGCGGGGGCTTCGCCAGCATCATCGACGAGGTCGACGACCTGCCGGCTTCCGGGGTGCGGCGCGTGGTGTTCTGCAGCGGCAAGGTGTACTACGACCTGCTGAAGGCGCGGCGCGCCGGTGCGGAGCGCGACGTGGCGATCGTGCGCATCGAGCAGCTCTATCCGTTCCCGGTCGGCGAGTACCAGGACACGCTGGCGCGCTACCCGGATGCGCGCGAGATCGTCTGGTGCCAGGAGGAGCCGCAGAACCAGGGCGCCTGGTACCAGATCCGCCACCGCCTGCAGGACCTGGCCGGCGAACGCCTGCCGGTCTACTACGCCGGCCGCGCGCCGGCGGCGGCGCCGGCCACCGGCCTCGCGAAGATCCACGAAGCCGAGCAGCAGCGCCTGGTGAATACGGCGCTGTCGGCCTCGACCCACGAGCACACCCAACGCAACCTGCCGCGCCTCGCGCTCGCGCAGGGCGCGCCCCAGCAGAGGAAGAGCTGACCATGAGCCTGGAGATCAAGGTGCCGGCCCTGCCGGAATCCGTGGCCGACGCGACGCTGGTGGCCTGGCGCAAGCAGCCGGGCGAGAGCGTGGCGCGCGACGAGAACCTCGCCGACCTGGAGACCGACAAGGTGGTGCTCGAGGTGCCGGCCCCGGCCGCGGGCGTGCTGCGCGAGATCCGCGTCAGCAGCGGCACGACGGTGAAGGCCGGCGAGCTGCTCGCGATCCTCGAGGAGGGCGCGGTCGCCAAGGCCGCTCCGGCCGCCGCTGCCGCGCCGCCCGCGCCGGCGGCCCCAGTGCCGGTCGCTGCCGCGCCGTCCGCGTCACCGGGCGCCGTCGGCGTCGCCGCGGCGCCGAAGCTCGGTCCGGCCGCCCGGCGCGTCGCCGGCGAGCAGGGACTCGAGCCGGCGGCCGTGGCCGCGGCGAGCCGCGATGGACGCGTCGCCTCCAAGGCGGACCTGCAGGCGCTCGCCGCCGCGGCGCCGCGGCCCCGGCGCCGGCACGCGGCGGCGCGCCGAGCAGCGCGTGCCGATGACGCGGCTGCGCGCGCGCATCGCCGAGCGGCTGGTGCAGGCCCAGCAGACGCAGGCGATGCTCACCACGTTCAACGAGGTGGACCTCTCGGCGGTGATGGCGCTGCGTGCGCGCCACAAGGACGCCTTCGAGAAGAAGCATGGCGTCAAGCTCGGCTTCATGTCGTTCTTCGTCAAGGCCGCCATCGAGGGGCTGCGCAAGTTCCCGGTGCTCAACGCCTCGGTCGAGGGCAACGACATCGTCTACCACGAGTACTTCGACATCGGCGTCGCGGTGTCGACCGAGCGCGGCCTGCTGGTGCCGGTGCTGCGCGAGGCCGACAGGCTGGACTTCTCCGGCATCGAGCGCGCCATCGGCGCCTACGCGCAGAAGGCGCGCGACGGCGCGATCGCGCTCGAGGACCTGGCCGGCGGCACCTTCACGATCACCAACGGCGGCGTGTTCGGCTCGCTCCTCTCGACGCCGATCGTCAACGCGCCGCAGAGCGCGATCCTCGGCATGCACAAGACCCAGGAGCGCCCGGTGGCGGTCGATGGCGAGGTGAAGATCCGGCCGATGATGTACCTCGCGGTGAGCTATGATCACCGCATCATCGACGGCCGCGAGGCGGTGCAGTTCCTGGTGACGATCAAGGACTGCCTCGAGGATCCCGGCCGGCTGCTGCTCGGAGTCTGAACGCATGGCAGAGAGCTACGACGTCGTCGTGATCGGTGGCGGTCCGGCCGGGTACCCGACCGCGATCCGCGCGGCGCAGAACGGACTGAAGGTGGCGCTGGTGGACGCCTGGCGCGGGCGCGACGGCACGCCGGCGCTCGGCGGCACCTGCCTGAACGCCGGCTGCATCCCCTCCAAGGCGCTGCTCGAATCGAGCGAGCTGTACCACCGCGCGCAGTCCGAATTCGCCGCGCACGGCATCCGCGCGCAGGGCCTCGCGCTCGACGTCGCCGCGATGCAGAAGCGCCGCGCCGGCATCGTGAAGAACATGACCGGCGGCATCGCCGCGCTCCTCAAGGCCGCGGGCGTCACCGTCCACGCGGGCAGCGGGCGGCTGCTCGCCGGCCGTGCGGTCGAGGTCACGGCGCACGACGGCGCCCGCCAGGCGCTCGCCGCGAAGCACGTGGTGCTCGCGAGCGGCTCGGTGCCGACGGAGCTGCCGTTCCTGAAGTTCGACCACGCCGCGATCCTCGATTCCTGGGATGCGCTCGAGCTCGAGGCCGTGCCGCGCCGCCTGTGCGTGATCGGCGCCGGCGTCATCGGCCTGGAGCTCGGGAGCGTATGGCGGCGGCTGGGCGCCGAGGTCACGGTGCTCGAGGCGCTGCCCGACTTCCTCGCGATGGCCGACCGGCAGCTCGCGGCCGAGGCCGCGCGCCACTTCAAGAGGCAGGGCCTCGACATCCGCCTCGGCGCGAAGGTGGGCGGCGCGGTCGCCGGCGCCGACGGCGTCACGGTGAAGTACACGGACGCGAAGGGCGAGCAGGCCGTGGTGGCCGACAAGGTGGTGGTCGCGGTCGGCCGCCGGCCGTATGCCGCGGGACTGCTGGGCGAGGGCAGCGGCGTGCAGCTCGACGAGCGTGGGTTCATACGCGTCGACGAGCACTGCGCCACCGGCGTCGCGGGCGTCTGGGCCGTCGGCGACGTGGTGCGCGGGCCGATGCTGGCGCACAAGGGCAAGGAGGAGGGCATCGCGGTCGCCGACCGCATCGCCGGCCGCTACGCGCACGTGAACTACGCGCTGATCCCCGCGGTCGTCTACACCGCCCCGGAGATCGCCTGGGTCGGCCAGACCGAGGAGCAGGCCAAGGCGGCCGGCGTGCGTTACAAGTGCGGCGTGTTCCCGTTCGCGGCCAGTGGCCGGGCGCGGGCGATGGAAGCCCCGGCGGGCTTCGCCAAGCTCATCGCCGATGCGCAGAGCGACGAGATCCTCGGCGTGCACATCATCGGCCCGATGGCCGGCGAGCTCATCGCCGAGGCGGTGCTGGCGATGGAGTACCGCGGCAGCGCCGAGGACCTGCAGCGCACGATCCACGCGCACCCGACGCTCTCCGAGGCGCTGCACGAGGCGGCGCTGGCCGCCGACAAGCGCGCGATCGACAGCCTGAACCGCTGAGCGGCGCGCAGGCCCCGCCACGGGTCGCGTGCCCCGCGGCTACGTGACGCGCTCGGCCTTGAGCACGTTGGCGACGTCGCCGAGCCGCTGCAGCACCTGGCGCAGCTGCTCGGCATCGCGCACCGCGGTGCGCATCACGATGGTGGCGATGCGGTCGCGCGGGTCGGTGTTGGAATTCACCCCGTCGATGCTCAGGTGTTCCATCGCCATGACGTCCGAGACGTCGCGCAGCAGCCCGCGGCGGTCGAAGGCCTCGATGCGGATCTGCACCGGCATCAGGTTGTCGCCACCCAGGTTCCATTCCACGCGCAGCACGCGGTGCGGCTGCTGCGCGCGCATGCGCGCCAGGCTCCCGCAGCCGGCGCGGTGGATCGTCACGCCGCGTCCCACGGTCATGTAGCCCGCGATCGGCTCGGGCGGCACCGGGCCGCAGCAGCGCGCCATGGTCGTCGGCAGGTCGCCGACCCCCTCGATGTCCACCGGCGAGCGGCCGGACGGGCGCGACCGCGGGCGTACGGCGACCCGGACCTCGGGTTCCGGTTCCGGCGGCGCCGGCGGTGGCGGGGCGGCGGCTGGCACGGCGCGCGCGGCGGCCTCCTGTTCCTGGCGGTGGAACCAGGCGCGCACCTTGGCGCGGCTGCGGGCCGAGGCGAGGAAGTGCAGCTCCGGGCTCAACCAGTCGCGGCTCGGGCCGCCGCTGCGCCCGGTGATGATCTCGACGACGTCGCCGTTCGCGAGCGGCTGGTCGAGCGGCAGGATGCGCCCGCCCGCCTTGGCGCCGCGGCAGCGGTGCCCGAGGTCGGTGTGCACGTGGTAGGCGAAGTCGAGCGCGGTCGCGCCGCGCGGCAGGTCCACGACCTCGCCCTTCGGGGTGAGCGCGTAGATGCGGTCGGCGAACAGCCCGGCGCGCATGCGCTCGATGAAGTCGTCCTCGGACGCGGCGTGCGCGCCGGGGTCGAGCACGCGCCGCACCCACTCGATCTTGCGCTCGTAGCGCGCGTCGCGCGCGCCGCCCTCCTTGTAGCGCCAGTGCGCCGCGACACCGAGCTCGGCGAACTCGTGCATGTCGGCGGTGCGGATCTGCACCTCGAGCGACTTGCCCTCCGGCCCGGTGACCGCGGTATGGATCGAGCGGTAGTGGTTGTCCTTCGGCGTCGCTATGTAGTCGTCGAACTCGCCGGGAATGTAGGGCCACAGGCCGTGCACCACGCCGAGCGCCGCGTAGCAGTCGGCGACGGTGTCGACGACGATGCGCACCGCGCGCACGTCGAAGATGCGCTCGAAGGCGAGGTCCTTGCGCTGCATCTTGCGCCAGATGCTGTAGATGTGCTTCGGCCGGCCGTAGACGCGGCCCGCGACGCCGGCCTGGGCGAGCTCGCTCTGCAGCTGGGCGCAGACCGCCTCGATGTAGCGCTCGCGGTCGACGCGCCGCTCGGCGAGCGCGCTGGCGATGCGGTGGTAGGCCTCCGGCTCGAGGTGGCGGAAGGCCAGGTCCTCGAGCTCCCATTTCAGGCTCCAAGTGCCGAGGCGGTTGGCGAGCGGCGCGTAGATCTCGCGCGTCTCGAGGGCGATGCGCCGCCGGCCGTCGGCGTCGAGCTCGCGCGCGTGGCGCAGGCGCACGAGCTGCAGCGCCAGGCGCGCGACCACCAGCCGCGGATCCGCGGCGACCGCCAGCAGCATCTTGCGCAGCGTCTCGGACTGCGCGGCGTCCAGGCCCTGCTGCTCGCTCCAGCCGGCCGGCAGGCCGAACTCGCCGAGGCGCGCGAGCTCGGCGGCGAGCCCGGTCGCCTTCGGCCCGAGCGTCTTCTCGAGCGCCCCGGCGTCGGTGCGCGACGCCCTGCTGGGCCAGGGCCTGCAGCCAGGTGGCGGCCAGCAGGTCGCCGTCCTCGGTGAGCGCCCCGACCAGCTCGGCGGCTTCGCGGGCCCGCGCCATGGCCGGTGCGCCGGTGCCGGCGGCGCCGAGCAGCGCGGTGGCCTGCTCGAGCGCGAGCGAGGCGGAGGCCGGGGCTTTCTGGAGCGTTTCCAAGCGCGGTTGCGGGCGGGGTGCGGAGGGTGTGGGGGGCGGTGCTTCCGGCTATCATTCAAATAATGAGCGGCCACGGCAAGTGCAGCGGATGACCCGGTACGCCTCGCGCGCGTGGCGCAGTTTCCAGCCGGGGGCCGTGGCCGCGGTGACGCTGCCGGCGGCCGCCGCCTGCCGCATCCTCGGGCTCGATCCGGGCTCGCGCTACACCGGCTACGGGGTCATCGACTGCGGTCCGGGCGGCGAGCGCCACGTCGCCAGCGGGCGCATTGCCGCCGGCGGTGGCGAGCTCGCGCCGCGCCTGCGGACCATCTTCGAGGCCGTGGTCGCGCTGGTCGAGGCGCACCGCCCCGACGAGGTGGCGATCGAGCGGGTGTTCGTGCACGTCAATCCCGACAGCGCGCTCAAGCTCGGCCAGGCGCGCGGCGCGGCGCTGTGCGCGGCGCTGGCGCGCGGCGCGGCGGCGCACGAGTACGCCCCGCGGCAGATCAAGATGGCGGTCAGCGGCTATGGCGCCGCCGACAAGGCGCAGGTGGCGCAGATGGTCACGACGCTGCTGGCGCTAAAGTCGCGCCCGGTGGCCGATGCGGCCGACGCGCTCGCCGTGGCGCTGTGCCATGCGCAGACGCGGCGCCTCGGGGCGCTGGGGGCGGCCGGGCGCGCGCGCGTCCGCGTCCGGGGCTGAGGCGTGATCGGCTCCCTCCACGGCGTGCTGGCGCACAAGGCGCCGCCGCACCTGGAAATCGAGGTCGGCGGCGTCGGCTACGAGCTCGAGGCGCCGATGTCCACCTTCTACACGCTGCCGGCGGCCGGCGAACGCGTGCGGCTGCTCACGCACCTGGTGGTGCGCGAGGACGCGCACGTGCTCTACGGCTTCGCCACCGCCGCCGAGCGCGCGCTGTTCCGCAGCCTCCTGAAGGTGAGCGGCGTCGGGCCGCGCATCGCGCTCGCGATCCTCTCGGGCGTCAGCGCCGCGGATTTCGGCCGCTGCGTGCTCGAGCAGGACACGGCGGCGCTGACGCGCATCCCCGGCGTCGGCCGCAAGACGGCCGAGCGGCTCATCGTCGAGATGCGCGATCGCGTCGATGCGGCCGGCGGCCTGGTCGCCGGCGGCCCGGCGGCCGCGGTGCCGGCCGGCGCCGAGGGCGAGGCCTTCAGCGCGCTGGTGGCGCTCGGCTACAAGCCCGCCGAGGCGACGCAGATGCTGAAGAAGGCCGGCGGCGGCAGCACCGAAGAGCGCATCCGCCGGGCGCTGCAGGGCGCGGTGCGCGAATGAGCGGGAGCGACGAACAGCGGCTGGTGTCCGGCGCGGCCGGCGGCGAGGAGGAGGCGGCCGACCGCGCCATCCGCCCGCGCTCGCTCGCCGACTACGTCGGCCAGGAGCAGGTCAAGAGCCAGCTCGGCATCTTCATCAGCGCCGCGCGGATGCGCGGCGAGGCGCTCGACCATGCGCTGATCTTCGGGCCGCCGGGCCTCGGCAAGACGACGCTGGCGCACATCATCGCCGGCGAGCTCGGCAGCAACCTGCGGCAGACCTCCGGCCCGGTGCTCGAGCGCCCGGGCGACCTCGCGGCGATCCTCACCAACCTGCAGCCGCGCGACGTGCTGTTCGTCGACGAGATCCATCGCCTGAGTCCCGTGGTCGAGGAAGTGCTCTACCCGGCGATGGAGGACTACCAGCTCGACATCATGATCGGCGAGGGGCCGGCGGCGCGCTCGATCAAGCTCGCGCTGCCGCCGTTCACGCTGGTCGGCGCCACCACGCGCGCCGGGCTGCTCACCTCGCCGCTGCGCGACCGCTTCGGCATCGTGCAGCGGCTGGAGTTCTACACGCCGGCCGAGCTCGAGCGCATCGTGGTGCGCTCGGCCGGCATCCTCAAGGTGCCGATCGACGCCGGCGGCGCCGGCCGCATCGCCGAGCGCGCCCGCGGCACGCCGCGCATCGCCAACCGGCTGCTGCGGCGGGTGCGCGACTACGCCCAGGTGCGCGGCAATGGCCACATCGACGAGGCCACGGCGCGCGCCGCGCTCGACCTGCTCGAGGTGGATCCGCGCGGTTTCGACGCGCTCGACCGGCGCATGCTGCTCACGCTGCTGGAGAAGTTCGAGGGCGGACCGGTGGGCATCGACAGCCTCGCCGCCGCGGTCGGCGAGGAACGCGGCACGCTCGAGGACGTCATCGAGCCCTACCTGATCCAGCAGGGGTACCTGGCGCGCACCGCGCGCGGCCGCATCGCCACGCGCCTGACCTGGCAGCACTTCGGGCTGAAGGTGCCGGAGCGCGCCGCCGCCAACCTGCCGCTGTTCGGGGAGAACGGATGAGCGCCTTCTGCTGGCAGGCGCGCGTGTACTGGGAGGACACCGACGGCGGCGGCATCGTCTACTACGCCAACTACCTGAAGTTCCTCGAGCGCGCGCGCACCGAGTGGCTGCGCGAACGCGGCATCGTGCAGAGCGTGCTGGCGCGCGAGCCGGGCATCGTGTTCGCGGTCGCCGCGATCAACGTCGAGTACCGCCGGCCGGCCCGGCTCGACGACCTGCTCGGCATCAGCTGCGAGCCGGCGCAGTCGGGCGCGGCGACGCTCGAGTTCCGCCAGGCGATCCGCGGCGACGGTGGCGGCGGCGAGCTGCTGGTCGAGGCACGCGCGCGCATCGCCTGTCTGGATGCGGCGACACTGCGGCCGCGGCGCCTGCCGCAGGCTATCCTCGAGGTGCTGGAACGATGAGCAACGAACTGCAGATCTTCGACCTTGTCCTGCACGCGAGCCCCGTGGTGCAGTTCGTCATGCTGCTGCTTCTGGCGGCCTCGGTCGTGTCGTGGAGCATCATCTTCCGCAAGCGCATGCTGGTGCGGCGCGCGCGGCTCGAGACCGAGCGCTTCGAGAACAGCTTCTGGTCGGGCGGCGACCTCGGCGCCCTGTACCGCGCCATCGAGTCGCGCGGCGGGGCCACCGGCATGGAGAGCATCTTCGAGTTCGGTTTCCGCGAGTTCGCGCGGCTGCGCCAGCAAGGCGGGGTGGCGGCCGACATGCTGCTCGAGGGCGCGCGGCGCGCCATGCGCGTCGCGCAGATCAAGGAGATCGAGCGGCTGGAGCATTCGCTCGCCACGCTCGCGACCGTGGGCTCCACCAGCCCCTACGTCGGGCTGTTCGGCACCGTGTGGGGCATCCTCAGCGCCTTCACCGCGCTCGGCAAGGCGCAGCAGGCGACGCTGGCGAGCGTCGCGCCGGGCATCGCCGAGGCGCTGGTGGCGACGGCCATCGGCCTGTTCGCCGCGATCCCCGCGGTGGTCGCCTACAACCGCTACGCCGACCAGATCAGCCGCCTGGAGCTGCGCTACGACGCCTTCATGGAGGAGTTCTCCACCATCCTGCAGCGGCACGCGGGCCGCGTGGCCGCGGGCGGGGGCTGAGCCGTGCCCGGCGTGCAGGGTCGCCGGCGCCTGATGGGCGAGATCAACGTCGTGCCCTACATCGACGTGATGCTGGTGCTGCTCATCATCTTCATGATCACGGCGCCGCTGCTCACGCAGGGCATCAAGGTCGAGCTGCCCAAGGCGGGCGCGGAACCGCTCGACCCGCGCGATGTCAAGAACCAGGAGCCGCTGATCCTCTCGGTGGACCGGCAGGGGCGCCTGTACCTGAACGTGGGCGCGGATGCCGCCCGGCCGCTGGCCGAGGAGACGCTCATCGCGCGCGCGACGGCCGCGCTGCGGCGCGCGCCCGGGCGCGTGGTGCTGGTCAAGGGCGACCAGGCGGTGGCCTACGGGCGCGTGGTGGAGGCGATGGTGATGCTGCAGCGCGCGGGCGCGACCAAGGTGGGGTTCCTGACCGATCCGCTGCCGCCGGCGCGCGCGGATGCCGGGACGCGATGAGCGAGCGGCGCGGCGACGCATGGGTCTCGGTGCTGATGTCGGTGCTGGTACACGCGGTGGTCTTCGCGCTGCTCGGCTGGGGCTGGTGGCTGTTCCGTCGCCCGGCGCCGCGTCGCAGCAGCTCGCGATCGAGGCGCAGGTCATCGACAGCGCCACGCTGGCGCGGCTGACGGCGCCGCGGGCACCGGCGCCGAAGCCGGTGGAGCCGCCGCCCGCGCCGCCGCCGCCGGCACCCGAGCCGGAGCCGGATCGCAAGGCGGAGCAGGCGAAGGCGGAAAAGCAGAAGGCCGAGCAGCAGCAGGCCGAGCAGGACAGGGCGGAGCGCGCGCGGGCCGAACGGGCCGAGCGCGAGCGGCGCGCCAGCGAGGCGAAGGCCAGGGCGCAGGCGCAGGCGCGCGCCGAGACCGAGCGCAAGGCGCGCGCGGCCGCCGAGCGCGAGCAGGCCGCGCGCCGGCAGGCGGAGGCGGAGCGGGCGCGGCGCGAAGCCGAGCTGCACGCGCAGATGGCCGCCGAGGAACGCATCAACGCGGCGCGCGGCAGCGCGCAGCAGGCCGAGTACAAGGCACTGATCGAGGCCCGCATCAACCGCGCCTGGATCCGCCCGGCCACGGCGCGCACCGGCATCAACTGCGAGGTGCGCGTGACGCAGGTGCCGGGCGGGGAGGTCGTGGGCGTGCAGGTGGCCCGCTGCAACGGCGATGCGGCCGTGCGCGAGTCGATCGAGGCCGCCGTGTACCGTGCCTCGCCACTGCCGCAGCCTTCCAACCCGGACTTGTTCGATCGCAATCTGCTGGTTACCTTCGCACCCAATGACTGAACCCGCATCCAACCTGTCCAACCCGCGGCGCCGCCGGCTGCGCGCGCTCCTGCTGTGCACCGCCGTACTCGGCGCGCTGCAGCCCTGGCGCCAGGCCGGCGCCGTGCTGCAGATCGACATCACCAAGGGCGTCACCGACCCGATCCCGGTGGCGATCGTGCCGTTCGCACGCGCGGTGCCCGCCGACGGCGGCTTCGACATCGCGGCCGTCGTGCAGCAGGACCTGGAGGGCAGCGGGCGCTTCCGCGCGCTGGCCCGGCGCGACATGCTCTCCCAGCCGGTGCGCGCCGCCGACGTGCAGAGCGCGGCCTGGCACGCGGCCGGGAGCGACTACGTGGTGGTCGGCCGCGTGGTCGGCGACGCGGCCGGCGGGCTGCTGGTGGAATTCGAGCTGGTGAACGTGCTCAGCGGCCAGCGGCTCGGCGGGCAGCGCATCGCCGCGACCGCGGCGACGCTGCGCAACGCGGCGCACCGCGTCGCCGACTTCGTGCACGAGAAGATCCTCGGCACGCGCGGCGCCTTCGCGACGCGCATCGCCTACGTCGCGGTCGACGGCCAGCCGCCCGCGCAGCACTTCCAGCTCGTCGTCGCCGACGCCGACGGCGAGAACGCGCGCGTCGTGCTCGATTCGCGCCAGCCGATCATGTCACCGGCCTGGTCGGCCGACGGCCAGTGGCTCGCCTACGTGTCCTTCGAGAGCCGCGCGTCGGCGGTGTACGTGCAGCGCGTGCGCACCGGCGAGCGGCGCCAGGTCTCGGCGCGCGTCGGCGTCAACGGCGCGCCGGCCTTCTCGCCGGACGGCACGCGCCTGGCTCTGACGCTGTCCGGCTCGGCCGGCAACCTCGACATCTACGTGCTCGAGCTCGCCACCCAGCAGCTCACGCGCATCACCAACAACCCGGCGATCGACACCGAGCCGGCCTGGACGCCCGACGGCCGCTCGCTGTACTTCACCTCCGATCGCGCCGGCGGGCCGCAGATCTACCGCGTCGATCCCGCCGACGTGACGCGCGTGCAGCGCGTGAGCTTCGGCACGTCCTACAACGCGCGGCCGCGCCTGTCGGCCGACGGCCGCTGGATGGCCTTCGTCACGCGCGAGGACGGCCGCTTCCGCATCGCGGTGCAGGACCTGGCGAGCAACGCGGTGCGGCCGCTCTCCGGCGGGAGCCTGGACGAGTCGCCGAGCTTCGCGCCCAACGGCGCCACGCTCATCTACGCCAGCCACGAGGGCGGGCGCGCCGCGCTGGCGACCGTCTCGGTCGACGGCCTGGTGAGCCAGCGGTTGAAGTCCGAGCAGGGCGACATCCGCGAACCCGTCTGGGGACCCTTCCTTCCATGAGCCAATCGCAATCACTGGAGCATCGAGCCATGCAAAGGCCACGTTACCTCGTCCTCTTCGCGCTCTCGCTGCTGGCGCTGGCGGGCTGCCCGCGCAATGCGGTGAAGCCCACGGCGGGCAGCGGCGCCGGCGGCGCCACCGAGACGGTGCAGAGCACCGGGGCCGACGCGGCCGGGACCCAGGCGGCCGGCGCCGGGGCGGCCGGCACCGGCGGTGCGGCGAGCAGCGGCGGCACCAGCGCGCCGGCGGCGAGCCGCATCATCTACTTCGACTTCGACAGCAGCGAGATCCGCAGCGAGTTCAACGCCGCGCTCGCCGAGCACGCACGGGTGCTGACGCAGAACCCGACGGTGCGCGTGCGCCTGGAGGGCCACACCGACGAGCGCGGCTCGCCGGAGTACAACATCGGCCTCGGCGAGCGGCGCGCACAGGCGGTACGCCGGGCGCTGATGCTGCAGGGCGCGGCCGACGCGCAGCTCTCAACCGTCAGCTACGGCGAGGAGCGACCGGCGGTGAGCGGCCAGACCGAGGAGGCCTGGGCGCAGAACCGGCGCGTGGAAATCGTCTACCTCAACTGAAGGGCCGCATCGCATGGCAACTTCCCGTCCGGCACTGCTGGCCTGCGGCCTCGCGCTGCTGCTCGCCGGCTGCGCGACCACGCCGCCGGAGGAGGATCCGGTGCAGCTGCGGCTCAACGACCTCGACTCGCGGCTCGGGCGCGTCGAGCGCGTCGTCAACAACCAGAGCCTGGTCGACCTGGGCCGGCGGGTGGATGCGCTCGAGGCCGAGCTGCGTTCCCTGCGCGGCAGCACCGAGGAACTGCAGAACGCCGGCGAGGGCGTGCGCAAGCAGCAGCGCGACCTGTACGCCGACCTCGACCGGCGGCTGGCGGCGCTGGAGCAGGGCTTGCGCGCGGCGCCGGGCGAGGCCGGCGCGGGCGGCGCGGCTGGTGCCGCGGCGGGTGGCGGCACGCCGGCCGGCGGCGCCGCCGGCGCGCCGAACGGCGACCAGGAGGCCTACGCGCGCGCCTTCGAGACGCTCAAGGCCGGCGACTATCCCGCGGCGATCACCCGCTTCCGCGACTTCATGAAGGCCAACCCGCAGAGCGAGCTGCTCGACAATGCGCAGTACTGGCTGGGCGAGGCCTATTACGTGACGCGCGACTACGAGCACGCCGCCGGCGCCTTCCGCGCGGTGGGCGAGCGCTGGCCGGATTCGCGCAAGGCGCCCGACGCGCTGCTCAAGCTCGGCTACACGCTGCAGGAGCAGAAGCGCCTGCCCGAGGCGCGCACGACGCTCGGCCAGGTGGTGCAGCGCTTTCCGGGGAGCGATGCGGCGAGGCTCGCGACCGAGCGGCTGAAGAAGCTCGGGAGCGACGCACCCTGAGCCGCGTGGACGCGCGCCTGCGCATCACCGAGGTCTTCCACTCGCTGCAGGGCGAGGCCGATACCGTCGGCCTGCCGACGGTGTTCGTGCGCCTGACCGGTTGCCCGCTGCGCTGCCGCTACTGCGACACCGCCTATGCCTTCACCGGCGGCGAGACCTGGAGCGTCGCCGACATCCTGCGCCGCGTCGGCGAATTCGGCACGCGCTACGTGTGCGTAACCGGCGGCGAGCCGCTCGCGCAGAAGGACTGCCTGGTGCTGCTCACGGCGCTGTGCGACGCGGGCTACCGCGTGTCGCTCGAGACCAGCGGCGCACTGCCGGTCGCGGCGGTCGACCCGCGCGTGGTGCGGATCGTCGACGTGAAGACGCCCGCGTCGGGCGAGGAGTCGCGCAACCTGTACGCGCAGCTCGCGACGCTGCGGCCGGAGGAGCAGGTGAAGTTCGTGATCGGCAGCCGCGCCGACTACGAGTGGAGCCGCACGCGCCTGGCCACGCTCGGCACGGGCGCCGCCGTGCTGTTCTCGCCGAGCCACGGCGAGCTCGCGCCGCGCCAGCTCGCCGAATGGATCCTCGAGGACCGGCTGCCGGTGCGCTTCCAGCTGCAGCTGCACAAGCTGCTGTGGGGCGAGGAGCGCGGGCGATGAGCGGCGCCGGCCGGCCGGCCGTGGTGCTGCTCTCCGGCGGCCTGGACTCGGCCACGACGCTGGCGCTGGCGCTTTCGCAGGGCCATCGCTGCCACACGCTGGCGATCGCCTACGGGCAGCGCCACGAATCGGAGCTGGACGCGGCCGGGCGCGTCGCCGCCGCGCTCGGCGCCGCCGAGCACCGCGTCATGCACGTCGACCTCGCGCGCATCGGCGGCTCGGCGCTCACCGATCCGGCCATCGCCGTGCCGGAGGCGCCCACCAGCGGCATCCCCATCACCTACGTCCCGGCGCGCAACACGCTGTTCCTGGCGCTGGCGCTGGGCTGGGCCGAGGTGCTCGGCGCGACCGACCTGTTCGTCGGCGTGAACGCGGTGGACTACTCCGGCTATCCGGATTGCCGCCCGGAGTTCATCCGCGCCTTCGAGGCGCTCGCCAACCTCGCGACGCGGGCCGGCGCCGAGGGCGCGCGCTTCCGCGTGCACGCGCCGCTGATCGAGTGGAGCAAGGCGGAGATCATCCGCACGGGCACGCGCCTGGGCGTGGACTACGCCATGACGGTCTCCTGCTACCAGGCCGATGCGGGCGGCCGCGCCTGCGGGCGCTGCGAGTCCTGCCGCCTGCGCCGCGCCGGCTTCGAGCAGGCGGGCGTGGCCGACCCGACCCGCTACCGCTGAGCCGGCGGGCGGCCGTGGCGGGATCGCGGCGGCGCTTTCCGGTATCATGCGCGCGCCCCCTGGGGCGTTAGCTCAGTCGGTAGAGCATCGGACTTTTAATCCGCTGGTCGACGGTTCGAATCCGTCACGCCCCACCATCCATTCCGCCCGTGTCCGTGCACCAGGAGGCAGCGATGGCCAAGTCCAGGAGTGCCGGCAAGGCGACGCCGCGGCGCAGCGCGCGCGGCCGCGCGATCCGCCCGGGCGCCGAGCGCGGCCTGGCCTCGGCCGAGATCGCGCTCGCCGCGGCCGATCCGGCCGTCGCGCCGCTGGTCGAACAGATCGGCGCGCAGGGCGGGGCGGTGCTCGGCGCCTACCACGACCCGCTCGGCGGCCACGCACTGGTGCTGGCGACGCTGCCACTCAAGGCGGTGCAGCCCACGCCGTTCCAGCGCGACCTGTCGCCGACGCATGCCAAGCGGCTCGCCGAGCGCATCGAGCAGGCCGGCGCTTTCCTCGACCCGCTGATCGTCGTGCGCGGCGAGGATGGCGGCTTCTGGACGCCGAACGGCCGGCACCGCCTGGCCGCCGGCAAGTCGCTCGGCCTCAAGCAGATCACGGTGCTGGTCTCGCCGGACGCGGCGCTCGCCTACCGCATCCTCGCGCTCAACACCGAGAAGGCGCACAACCTCAAGGACCGGAGCCTGGAGGTCATCCGCATGGCGCGCAACCTGGCGAAGCGCGAGCCGAACGCGCGCGAGTCGCGCTTCGCCGAGCAGTTCGAGTCCGCCGAGCTGCTCACGCTCGGCATGCTGTACGAGGACAACGCGCGCTTCGCCGGCGGCGCCTACAGCCCGATGCTGCGCAAGGTCGACCGCTTCAGCGAGCGCACGCTGGCGGTGAGCCTGCGCGAGCGCGCCGGCTACGCGGCCCGGCTGGTCGCGATCGATGCCGAGGTGCGCCGGATCATCGCCGCGCTGCAGGCGCGCGGCTTCAAGTCGCCGTACCTGCGCGCCTACGTGGTGGCGCGCATCAACCCGGTGCGCTTCCACAAGCAGAAGGCCGGCGAGCGCAAGCCGGCCATGCCGATCGGCCAGGCGCTGACGCGCATGCTGGCCGCGGCCAAGGGCTTCAGGCTCGAGTCGGTCTCCAACGCCGATCTCGCCTGGGTCGCGGTCGGCGCCGGCGCGCAGGACTAGTCGCGACACATGCGACACGGGGCGCCCGCATGAGCGCGAAGCGCGCCGCGCTCGGCTTCATCTTCGTCACCGCGCTGCTGAACATGCTCTCGTTCGGCATCGTGATCCCGGTGCTGCCGCGGCTGGTCGCGCAGCTCGCCGGCGGCGACGTCGCGCGCGCCGCGCACTACCTCGGCCTGTTCGGCACCGCCTGGGCGTTGATGCAGTTCTGCTGCGCGCCGCTCCTCGGCCTGCTCTCGGACCGCTACGGCCGCCGCCCGGTGATCCTGCTCTCCAATCTCGGCCTCGGCGTCGACTACGTCGTCATGGCGCTGGCGCCGTCCATCGCCTGGCTGTTCTTCGGCCGGGTCGTCTCGGGCATCACCTCGGCCAGCATGCCGGCCGCCTCGGCCTACATCAGCGACGTCACCGCGCCGGCCGAGCGGGCGCGGGCCTACGGCCTGTTCGGCGCGGCCTTCGGCATCGGCTTCATCGTCGGGCCGGCGCTCGGCGGCTGGCTCGGCGCGAGCGATCCGCGGCTGCCGTTCTGGGCGGCCGCGGCGCTCAGCCTCGGCAGCGCGCTGTACGGCCTGCTGGTGCTGCCCGAGTCGCTGGCACCGGAGCACCGGCGCCGGCGGCTCGACTGGCGCGAGGCCAACCCGGTCGGCGCGCTGCGCCTGCTGCGATCGCACCGCGAGCTGTTCGCGCTGGCGGCCGTCAGCTTCCTCAGCTTCGTCGCGCACGAGGTGTACGTGACGGTGTTCGTGCTGTACGCGAACCTGCGCTACGGCTGGGACGATCGCATGGTCGGTGCCGCGCTGGCGCTGGTGGGCGTCACCTCGATGATCGTCTCGGCGCTGCTGGTCGGGCCGACGGTGCGCTGGCTCGGCGAGCGGCGCACGCTGCAGGCCGGCCTCGCCTTCGGCGTGCTCGGGTTCGTGCTGCTCGGCGTGGCGGCGACCGGCGCCATGATGATGGTGGCAATCGCCGTCGATGCGCTCGCCGGTCTCGCCAACGGGCCGTCGCTGTCGCTGATGACGCAACGGATCGCCGCCGAGGAGCAGGGCGCGCTGCAGGGCGCGCTCGCGGCCGTGCGCGGCATCGCCATGCTGATCGGCCCGGGCCTGTTCGCGGCGACCTTCGCCACCTTCCTCGGCGCGCCCTGGAACCTGCCGGCGGCGCCTGGTACCTGGCGGCGCTGCTGTTGCTGCTGGCGCTGCTGCTGGCACTCGGCGTCCGCGGACGCGTGCGCGGCTAGTTCGTGCTGCCGCGCGCGGGCTGGCCGGCGGTCGTTGTCCGCCATACTTATGCCGCATAGGCGACCGCCACGCGGCGGCGACGCCGTGCTAGGCTGGCTTGGCGCCGTTCCGGCGACATCCAGCGCAAAGGCCGTCCGTGAAGCTCTCATCGCGACTCGAAGGCAAGGTGGCGATCGTCACCGGCAGTGGCAGCGGCATCGGCCAGGGCTGCGCGCTGATGTTCGCGCGGCACGGCGCGCGCGTGGTGGGCTGCGACCTGGACGTGCAGGGCGCCGAGGCGACGCTCGCCACGGCGCGCGCCGAGGGGCTCGCGCTCGAGAGCCTGCAGCCGCTCGATCTCACGCGGCCCGCGGATGTGCAGCGCCTCGTCGCGCACACGGTGGAGCGGCACGGCGGGATCGACATCCTGGTCAATGCCGCGGCCTGGTGCGCCTTCGACTTCATCGAGAAGCTCGACTACGAGCGCGACTGGAAGCGCACGCTCACCGGCGAACTCGACATCGTGTTCCTCGCCTGCCAGGCCGTGTGGCCGCACATGAAGGCGCGCGGCGGCGGGGCGATCGTCAACTTCGCCTCGGTCAACTCCTACATGGCGCATCCGGTGGCCGGCGCGCTGGCGCATTGCGCCGGCAAGGGCGGCGTGCTGGCGATGACGCGCCAGCTCGCCTCGGAGGGCGGGGCGCACGGCATCCGCGCCAACAGCATCTCGCCGGGCATGATCGTCACGGGTGCGACCCGGCCCGAGCTCGCCAAGCCCGGCTACGAGCAGGCGATCCTCCAGCGCAAGATGATCAAGCGGCTCGGCCAGCCCGAGGACGTCGCCTGGTGCGCGACCTTCCTGGTCTCCAACGAAGCCAGCTGGATCACCGGCGCGGACTTCCACGTCGACGGCGGCGCCACGGCCTGGTGAAGCCCGCGCTCGCCGGCGGCCGGCGAGCCCTGCAAGCGCGCTACGGCAGCTCGCCGATCCCGAGCAGGTCCTCGGGCGTATCGATGTCGATCGCGGCCTCGGGCATCGGCACGCCCACGGTGCGGTCGCCGTGCCGCTGCAGCAGCGCGCGCGCGCCGGCATCGCCGCGCAGCTGGCGCAGCTCGGCGAAGGCCCAGCGCGGGAAGATCGCCGGCACGCCGCAGTGGCCGTCGTACTGGGCGGCGACGATTTCCTTCGGCCGCGTGCTCCAGGTCGCCACCAGCCGGCGCAGCGCGTCGGTGCCGACCAGCGGCTGGTCCATCAGCATGATGAGCACGGCGGCGCAGCTGCCGGGGAGCCGTTCGACCCCGGCGCGGATCGAGCTGGCGAGCCCCGAATCCCAGTCGCGGTTGACCACCAGTCCGACCGGCGCGCTGCCGATCGCGGGGACGATGTCGCGGGCATGGGCGCCGAGCACCACCGTGACCGCCTGGCCGCCAACGGCCAGGGCGCGCGCAATGATGTGCTGGATCAGCGCCCGGCCCTCGAGCCGCGTCAGCGCCTTGGGCGAGCCGAAGCGCGTCGAGCCCCCGGCCGCCAGGATCATCACGTGCAGCGCGGGGGCCGGGCGATTGCTCATCCGGCCATTATGAGACCGTCGACCCCGCGGTGGCAGCCCGGCCGAGCGCCAGCTTCGCCAGCAGCGCGCCCACGGCCGTGGCCAGCGCCAGCAGGCCGAGGCCGCGGAAGGCGCCGAACAACTCGCCCGCCATGTGCTCGCTCAGGTACTGGATCGTCACGCCGCTGATGAACTGGCCGACGGAGAACACGCCGGTCCAGATGCCGGTTACGCGGCCACGGATGCCATAGGCGAGGCCGCGCGTGGCCCACACCAGCAGGGTCGGCAGGATCAGGCCGCAGCCCACCTGGTTGACGAAGGCGACCATCGAGTAGCCCACCGGGTCGGTGGCGCGGCTCATGCCGAGGAACCCCAGGCCCACCAGCAGGAACTCCAGGAACAGCAGCAGGCCGATGTGCAACCGCGCGGCGGCGTAGTAGATGAAGGTGCCGACCGGGACGCCCATCGAGGCCAGCATCGTGTAGCGGCCGATGCTCGCCGGCTCCTTGACCCCGAGCAGCAGCAGCGCGTTCGCGTTCTGCGTGATGATGCCGTAGAACATCAGCGAGCCGATCAGCGTCATCGCGCAGATGCCGATGACGCGCCCCCACGGGATCGTCGTGTACAGCTGCTTGCCGCGCTCCTCGAGCTCGGCCTCGGCGGCGTGGTCGATCTTCGCCGGCTCCCAGGTGAACAGGATGACGCCGAAGGCGAGGATGAAGCTGTAGAGGTAGGCGTAGAACGGGCCGCGCCAGCCGATCGCGGAGGCGAGCAGGCCGCCCAGCGGGATGATGACCAGGCCCGCCGACAGCGAGGCCACCGCGGTCTGGCTCGCGAGCCACTTCTCGCGCGCGTGGCCGCGGAAGTAGTCGCCGATCATGGTCGTCGTCACCGTCAGGACGACGGCCTCGCAGATGCCCACCAGGCAGCGGGTGAAGATGATCGCGTAGATGTTGTCGAGCACCGTCGGGGCCGCGCCGACGGCCGCGTAGACGAACATCGAGCCGATCAGCAGCCGGCGCCGGCCGTACAGGTCGGCGAACCAGCCGACGGCGGGCGAGAGCAGGATCCAGATCGCCGGCATCGTCAGCAGCAGCTGCACCCAGTAGCGGGAGTTCGGCACGTCGCTGAAGTGCTCGTTCATCAGCGGCACGACGGTGGTGAGGAGCGAGACGCCCATGACCGACATCGTGACCGGCAGCAGCAGCATGATGCCCTGGAGGAAGCCTGCCTGGCGGGCCGTGGATCCGTTGTCGGCGGGAGCGCTCATGGTTGCCTCTGGATTCGAGTGCGGTGCGGCGGGGGATATTAAGCGAGCCGCCGGCGCGGCGACCACGGGGATCTGCGCAGCAGCGTGCGGCGCGGCCGCCGCAACGGGCCGAATGTGGAGGACTGTGGCTCCAGCTTTGCCAATCTTCACGCCGGCGGCCGGTTCCTGCTACCGTCGCGCCACATGACACCGTCCACCTGCCACCGTCCCGCTCCCGTCGCGCTGCTCGTGCTGCTGCTGCTGCTGCTGCTGCCGGGCTGCGCCGGTCACGCGCCACGCCGGAGCACGCCGCCGCCAGCGCCGGTCGCGCCGCGTGCCGCGACGGCCGACGTGCTGGGCGGCCGGCTGTCGGCGGCCCTGCCGGGCTTCCCGGTCGAGGCCGTGGACGGCGCCGCACGCGCGGTCGTGCCCGCCGAGCGCCTCTTCGATGCGGATGCGGCCACGCTGCGCACGGCCGGAGGCGTGGATCTCGGCCCGCTGGCGCGGCTGCTGCGCGGTTGCCACGGCTGTGCCGCCGAGATCGTCGTTTATACCGACGCCATCGGCGCCGCCGAGGCCAATCGGCGGTTCGCGGCGGCGCGCGCCGCCGCGCTGGTCGCCTGGCTGCAGCACGCCGGGGTGCCGGCCGCACGGCTCGACGGGCGTGGCGGTGGCGAGGCCGGACCGGTGGCGGGCCAGGACACGCCGGCGGGCCGCCGGGCGAACCGCCGCATCGAAATCACCATCCGTCCCTGATAACCTCGCGCGGATGACATCCGTGCGGAATCAAGGCTGAGCCAGCATGCGCGTGACGATATTCGGGTCCGGCTACGTCGGACTGGTGACGGGGGCCTGCCTGGCCGAGGCCGGCAACCACGTGGTCTGCGTCGACGTCGATGCCCGCAAGGTCGAACGCCTGAACCAGGGCGAGGTGCCGATCCACGAGCCGGGGCTCGATGCGCTCATCAAGCGCAACCGCGAGGCCGGGCGCCTGGAGTTCACCACGGATGCCGCCCGCGGCGTCGAGCACGGGCTGTTCCAGCTGATCGCCGTCGGCACGCCGCCGGGCGAGGACGGCTCGGCCGACCTGCGCCACGTGCTCAGCGTCGCCCGCACCATCGGCGAGCGCCTCGGGCGCTACGCGATCGTCATCACCAAGTCGACCGTGCCCGTGGGCACCGCCGACAAAGTGCGCGCCGAGGTGACGCGGGCGCTGGCCGGGCGCGGCGCGAAGATCGAGTTCGACGTGGTCTCCAATCCCGAGTTCCTGAAGGAAGGCGCCGCGATCCAGGACTTCATGAAGCCCGACCGCGTGGTCATCGGCACCGACAATCCGCGCACCACCGAGCTGATGCGCGCGCTGTACGAGCCGTTCACGCGCAACCACGACCGGCTGATCGTCATGGACATCCGCTCCTCGGAGCTGACCAAGTACGCGGCCAACGCGATGCTCGCCACCAAGATCAGCTTCATGAACGAGCTGGCGAACCTGGCCGAACGCGTCGGCGCGGACATCGAGAAGGTGCGCATCGGCATCGGCTCGGATCCGCGCATCGGCTACAGCTTCATCTATCCGGGCACCGGCTACGGCGGCTCCTGCTTCCCCAAGGACGTCAAGGCGCTGATCCGTTCGGCGCACGAGGTGGGCTACCAGCCGGCGGTGCTCAAGGCTGTCGAGCAGGTCAACGAACTGCAGAAGAGCATCCTGGTGCGCAAGCTCCGCCGCGTCATGGACGGCCGGCTCGCCGGGCGCACGATCGCGCTGTGGGGCCTCGCCTTCAAGCCCAACACCGACGACATGCGCGAGGCGCCGAGCCGCGTGGTGCTGGATGCGCTGCTCGGCGAGGGCGCGCGGGTGCGCGCCTACGACCCGGTGGCGATGGAGGAAGCGCGGCGCGCCTACGCGGGCCACGACGGCCTGACGCTGTGCCGCGACGCCTACGCCGCGGCCGAGGCGGCCGACGCGCTGCTGATCCTGACTGAGTGGAGCGAATTCCGCAGCCCGGACTTCGAGCGGCTGAAGGAGCTGCTGGCGCGGCCGCTGGTGCTCGACGGACGCAATCTCTACGACCCGGGGCTGCTCGCGCGCCTCGGCTTCGACTACTACGCCATCGGCCGCGGCAAGCCGCTGGCCGCGGACTGAGGCGGCGTTGCCGGAGCGCAGTCCCGTGCTGGTGCCGGTGATCCTCTCGGGCGGGGCGGGCACGCGGCTGTGGCCGCTGTCGCGCGAGCTGTATCCCAAGCAGCTGCTGCCGCTCGTCGGGCCGCACACCATGCTGCAGGACACCGTGCAGCGGCTCGCCGGGCTGGACACCGCCGGCCCGGTCGTCGTCTGCAACGAGGAACACCGCTTCCTGGTGGCCGAGCAGCTGCGCAGCATCGGCTGCCAGCCCGGCGCGATCGTGCTCGAGCCGGTCGGCCGCAGCACCGCGCCGGCGATCGCCCTGGCCGCGCATGCGGTGCTCGCCGCCGATGGCGGCGATGCGCTGCTGCTGGTGCTGCCCGCCGACCACGTGATCCGCGATGCCGCCGCCTTCCGCGCCGCCGTCGGCGCCGGCGCGGCGGCGGCGCGCGCCGGCCACCTGGTCAGCTTCGGCATCGTGCCGCGCAGCCCCGAGACCGGCTACGGCTACATCCGCCGCGGGCCGGCGGCCGGCGCCGCGTACCGCATCGCCGAGTTCGTCGAGAAGCCGGAGCGCGCGCGCGCCGAGCGTTTCCTCGCCAGCGGCGAGTACTACTGGAACAGCGGCATGTTCCTGTTCGGCGCGCGCCGTTACCTGGAGGAGCTCGAGCGCCACGCGCCCGACATCGCCGCCGCCTGCCGCACGGCCTTCGGCGGCGCCAGCCGCGACCTGGACTTCACGCGCGTCGATGCGCGCGGCTTCGAGGCCTGCCGCGGCGATTCGATCGACTACGCCGTCATGGAGCGCACCGACGCGGCGGTCGTCGTGCCGCTGGACGCGGGCTGGAGCGACGTGGGCTCCTGGGACGCGCTGCACGCGGCGAGCACGCCGGACGCGGACGGCAACGTGCTGCGCGGCGACGTGCTGGCGATCGACACGCGCGGTTGCTACGTGTACTCCGAGGACCGGCTGGTGACGACGCTCGGCCTCAGCGACCACGTGGTGGTGGAGACCAAGGACGCCGTGCTGGTCGCGCCGCGCGAGCGTGCCCAGGACGTCCGGCAGCTGGTCGCGCGCCTGAAGGAAGAGGGCCGCTACGAGCACTCGCTGCACCGCGAGGTGTTCCGCCCCTGGGGCAGCTACGACAGCATCGACGGCGGCGAGCGCTTCCAGGTCAAGCGGCTGGTGGTCCGGCCCGGCGGCGTGCTGTCGCTGCAGATGCACCATCACCGCGCCGAGCACTGGGTGGTGGTCTCCGGCACGGCGCGCATCACGCGCGGCGAGGAGACCTTCCTGCTCGAGGAGAACCAGTCGACCTACATCCCGGTCGGCGTGCGCCACCGCATCGAGAACCCGGGGCGCATCCCGCTGCACATCGTCGAGGTGCAGTCGGGCACCTACCTCGGCGAGGACGACATCGTGCGCTTCGAGGATCGCTACGGGCGCCAAGGGGAAACATGACCACGCTGAGCTGCTTCAAGGCCTATGACATCCGCGGGCGCATCCCCGGGGAGCTGAACGAGGACCTCGCCTACCGCATCGGCCAGGCGTACACCGGCTTCGTCAAGCCGCGGCGCGTCGCGGTCGGCCGCGACATCCGCGCCTCCAGCGCCAGCCTCGCGGCGGCGCTGGAGCGCGGACTCACCGAGAGCGGCTGCGACGTGGTCGACATCGGCCTGTGCGGCACCGAGGGCGTGTACTTCGCCACCTTCGACCAGAAGCTCGACGGCGGCATCATGGTCACCGCCAGCCACAATCCGCCGGACTACAACGGCATGAAGTTCGTGCGCGAGCAGAGCCGGCCGATCAGCGCCGATTCGGGCCTGAAGGACATGCAGGCGATGATCGAGTCGGGGCGGCTGCCGCCGCGCGCGCGCCAGGCGGGCAGCGTCGGTGCGCTCGACATCGGCAAGCGCTACCTCGACCACCTGCTCGGCTACATCCGCAGCGCGAAGCTGCGGCGGCTGAAGGTGGTCGTCAACGCCGGCAACGGCGGTGCCGGCATGGTGGTCGACGCCCTCGAGCCGCACCTGCCGTTCGAATTCATCAAGGTGCACCACCAGGCGGACGGCAGCTTCCCGAACGGCGTGCCGAATCCGATGCTCGAGCAGAACCGCGCCAGCACCGTCGAGGCCATCCGCCGCTCGGGCGCCGACGTCGGCCTCGCCTGGGACGGCGACTTCGACCGCTGCTTCTTCTTCGACGAGCACGGCGGCTTCATCGAGGGCTACTACCTGGTCGGCCTGCTGGCCGAGGCTTTCCTGAAGCGCTACCCGGGCGCGGCGATCGTCCACGACCCGCGCCTCACCTGGAACACGCTCGACATCGTGCGGCGCTTCGGCGGCAAGGCGGTGCAGAGCAAGTCCGGCCACGCCTTCATCAAGCAGGTGATGCGCGACGCCGACGCCGTGTACGGCGGCGAGATGAGCGCGCATCACTACTTCCGCGACTTCGCCTACTGCGACAGCGGCATGATCCCCTGGCTGCTGGTGCTGGCGGTGATGTGCGAGTCGGGCAAGACGCTCGCCGAGCTGGTCGGCGAGCGCATGCGGGCCTTCCCGGCGAGCGGGGAGATCAACCGCGAGATCGCCGATGCGCGCGGCGTCATCGCCCGGGTGCGGGCGCAGTACGAGCCGCAGGCGCAGGCGCTGGACCTGACCGATGGCTTGTCGCTGGAATTCGACGGCTGGCGCTTCAACCTGCGCGGCTCGAACACCGAGCCGCTGGTGCGGCTCAATGTCGAGGCGCGCGGGAGCGAGACGCTGATGCGCGCCAAGACCGACGAGCTGCTGAAGTTGATCGACGCGGGTTGATGGAGACGCTGAACGTGGATGCACAAGCGGTGCTCGATGTCCTGATGACGCGCCAGTCGGTGCCGGTGCCGCAGCTCGCGGCCCCGGGCCCGAGCCAGGCGCAGATCGACGCGGCCTTCGCGCTGGCGCTGCGGGCGCCGGACCACGGGCCGCTGCTGCCGTGGCGGTTCCGGCTGATCCGCGGGGAGGCGCGGCGCGAGCTCTCCGAGTTGCTGGTGCGCGCCACGCTGGCGCGCGACCCGGCGGCGCCGGCGCCGCTGCTGGAGCGCTCGCGCAATACGCCGCTCACGGCGCCGCTCGGCATCGCCGTCGGCGCGGCGCTGCAGGAGCACCCGAAGGTGCCCGAGATTGAGCAGATCCTGGCGGTTGGCGCGGCGGTGATGAACCTGCTGAACGCCTTCCACGCCCAGGGCTTCGGCGCCGTCTGGCTCACCGGCCCGAATTCCTTCGATCCGGCGGTGGCGCGCGCGCTGGGCTACGGACCCGGCTACCGGCACCTCGGCTTCGTCTACGTCGGCACGCCGCAGGGCAGGATCGCGTTGCGCGAGCGCACGGCGCCGGCGGGCTACGTCAGCGACTGGCTGCGGCCGGAGGGCTGACGGCGCCCATGCCGTTCACGGTCTCGCACGTGGCCGCGGTGCTGCCCTTCGGGCCCTGGCTGCGGCGCGCGGGATTGCTGGCCGCGGCGGTGATCGGCGCGATGGCGCCGGACTTCGATCTCTTCCTGCCATGGTGGCTGCCGCGGGTGGCGACGCATGGCCGCATGGCCCTGCTGACGTTCTGCCTGCCCGCGGGCCTGCTGGCCTGGGCGCTGTTCGAATCGCTGGTGCGCCCGGCGCTGCTCGCCATCGCGCCCGACCGCTGGTGGGCGGGCTGGCAGCGCGCCGGCGGCGCCGACCTGCGTTCGTGGCTCACGTGGCTGCTGGTGGCCGGCGCGATCCTGGGCGGGGCCATCACCCACCTGGTGTGGGACGGCTTCACGCACGAAGGAGCGCGCGGCGTGGAGATGCTGCCGGTGCTGGAGGCGGAGTCCGTCCGGCTGGCCGGGCATCCGATGCACCTGTACCGGATCCTGCAGTACCTGAGCAGCATCGCCGGGCTGGCGATCATTGCGGCCTACGCCTGGCGCTGGCATCGCGCCTTGCCCCAGGATGCGCCGGCGGGCACGCGCCGCGCGCTGCCGGGCGGCGAGCGGCTGGCCTGGAGCGCGGTCCTGGTGGCCGTGCCGTGCGCCGCGGCCGCCGCCGTCGCCCTGGCCCGGCTGCCGCAGGTCGGCGGCGAGTTCGGTCCCGGGGCGTGGCTGTCGCGCATCCTCGAGGCCGGCATGGGGGCGGCGGGGGCGGCGCTGCTGCTGGTCAGCGTGCTGGTGCGCATCCGCGTCGGTGGCCGCAAGGCCCGGGATGCGGGGGGGTCGACATGCTCGGGTTGAATCGCTACCAGTGGACGGTGCTGCTGGCCGCCTGGCTCGGCTGGGGCTTCGACATCTTCGACAGCCTGCTGTTCAACTACGTCGCGCCCAATTGCGTGCCGACCCTGCTCGGCCTGGCGGTGGGTTCTCCTGCGGCCAGGTCGGCGACGCTGTTCTGGACCGGTCTGCTGACCTCGCTCCTGCTGGTCGGCTGGGCGCTGGGCGGCGTGCTGTTCGGCCACGTGTGCGACCGCATCGGGCGGCTGCGCACGCTGATGCTGACGATGCTGATGTACGCGCTCGGCACCGCCGCCTGCGCCTTTGCCACCAGCATCTGGATGCTGATGGCGTTCCGGCTCATCGCCAGCATCGGCATCGGCGGGGAGTGGGCCGCCGGCGCCTCGATGGTCGCCGAGGTCGTGCCCGAGAAGCGGCGCGTCGAGGCCGGCGCGCTGCTGTACACGGCGGCACCGATGGGCCTGTTCCTCGCCACCTTCCTCAACCACCGCGTCGCCGGCGTCTGGTTCGCCGGCATGCCCACCGTGTCCTGGCGCTATGTGTTCCTGTTCGGCCTGGTGCCGGCCGCCGCCGCCTTCGTCGTGCGGCTGTTCGTGCGCGAGCCGGAGCGCTGGCAGGCGGCGCAGGAATCACGCGCCTCGTGGCGCGAGCTGTTCGGGCCGCAGCATCGCCGTCGCACGCTGTGGGGCGCGTTCGTGGCGATCGTCGCGCTGATCACGTGGTGGAGCTGCAATGCCTTCCTGCCGGCGCTCTCCACCGGCCTGGCGCGCGCGGCGGCCGCGGCCCGCGGGCTCGACGAGCTGGCGACACTGGCCCTGGTCGAGGAATGGAAACGCTCGGCGACCAACATCTTCAACCTCGGCGGCCTGATCGGCACGCTGCTGACGATCCCGGCCGCCAAGCTGCTGGGCCGCCGGCCGATGTTCGCGCTGTACTTCGCCGGGTCGGCCGCCGCGATCCTCGCGACCTTCGGCCTCGAGCTCGACGCGCACACGCGGCTGATGATGTTCTTCCTGATCGGCCTCACGGTGTTCGGCGTGTTCGGCGCCTTCACCTACTACCTGCCGGAGTTGTACCCGACGCGGCTGCGCGCCAGCGGCGCGGGATTCTGCTACAACATCGGCCGGCTGCTCGCGGCCGTGGGACCGTTCCTGGTCGGTGCCGCTGCCGCCCGCGGCGTGGCGATGCAGGCCATCTTCTGGGTCGGCTTCGTGCCGCTGGCGGCGCTGCTGCTGGTGCCGTTCTACATCGAGACCCGCGGCCAGGCACTGGCGGACTGAGCGCCGCGGCGCGTGGCGCCCGCGACGCCGCCGGGATCAGCGGTGGTGCGCGACGTCGAACGCGTCGCGCAGCCCGTGGCGCAACCCGGCGGCGAGCGACAGCGCGGGCCGGGGCACGCGGGCCAGCGCGGCAAGGCCCCAGGCGCGCGGGTCGCCGGTGCGATGCTGCCGCGCCCGGCGGCAGTCGGCGCGGGCGCCGGCGGCGTCGCCGGCCTGGATCCGCGCCAGCGCCCGGTCGGTGTAGACGCGGGCCATGCGCTGGGCGGCGAGGGCGCGCCAGGGACGCGGCATCTGCGCGGCGAGGTCCGCGTGGCGTTCCATGACGGCGACGATCAGGTCGCGGATGCGGCCACCGTGCACCGTGTCGATGGCCTGGTCGCCGTGGTAGCGGTAGCCGATCGTCGGGCGTTCGACGTAGGCGAATGCCTGCCTGCGCGCGAGCCGCAGGAACAGGTCCCAGTCCTCGCAGAATTCCCAGCCGGCCGGGAAACCGCCCGCGGCCTGCAGCGCCGCGCGGCGGGCGCAGACGGTCGAGCACAGCACGAAGTTGCCGAAGAACAGCAACGGCGCGGCATCGCCCAGGTGGAAGGGCGGCGGCCCACCCTGCCTTGCGGCGAACCGGGCCGGCGGCAGCGCGTCGGCCAGCCGCAGGTTCCAGCGGCGGAACACGGTGAAGAGTTCCTTGTCCTCGATCGGCGCGTCGCGCCGCTGCGTTCCGCGCAGCTCGGTGAAGTTGGTGAACACCAGCGCCGCCTGTGGGGCCGCTTCGAGCACCGCCTCGGTCACCTCGAGGTGATCGCCCAGCCACACGTCGTCGGAATCGAGCAGCGCCACGTATTCGCCGCGCGCGGCGGCGATGCCCAGGTTGCGCGCGGCCGCGACGCCGGCATTCGACTGGTGCAGGTAGCGGACCCGCTCGCCGCAGGCATCGACCACCGCGCGTGTCGCGTCGGTCGAGCCGTCGTCGACGACCAGGATTTCGAGCGGCGTGCGCGACTGCGCCAGGACGCTCGCCAGCGCCTCCCGGAGGAGCGCGGCGCGGTTGTACGTGGGCACGATCACCGAAGTGCGTGGCGCGGCGCCAGCGCGATCAACCGATCCGGAACGATCCCCGTCCATGGCACGATTCCCGTCGAGCATCCCAGCGCGACCAGAATCTACCGCAGTGCAACAAAACGCATCCGTACTATTGCGCAGGGCAGCATGCGCCGACGCACTTATGTCATGTCGTGCGCGCGCTTCGTGTCACCGCCGGATGCGCAGCTCCGGCGGGCGCTTGCGGGGCTTGAATTCGCCGTGGCCCGGGAAGCGCGCCAGCACCTCGCCATCCCACAGGCGGATCACGCGCTCGGTGAACAGCCACTCGCCCTGGCGCTTCTCCACCTTGTCCAGGTAGTAGCCGGCGAAGCGCAGCAGGTAGGGCGGCTCGCCGCGGCACTCGGTGACGAAGGCGAAGGCGCGGATGCTGGCGCGCGTGGCATCGCCCTCGATCAGCACCTGGCTGATGTGGTGCTGGCGGCCGGGGAAGCCCGCGGCATTGGCGTAGTGCTGGCCGAGCGCACGAATGCCGGCGTGGCCCTCCCAGCGGTCCGGATCCTCGAACACCTCCTCGATGATGACCGCGTCCGGGGTGAAGCAGGCGACCAGGCCATCGACGTCGCCGGTATCGAGCGCCCAGGCGTAGCGCGCCATCAGGTCGTGGATCTCGAGGCGGTCGGCGATGGCTACTGCGCTGGGCATGGCGGCTTCCTTCGGGTGAGAACTGCGTGCTTGACGGGTCCGGCGTGCCGCCGGCACTGTCGCCGATCATGAATGACACGGTGGATTACGGCCAGTACCGGGCGCAGCACGGTAGCGGCGAACGCGGCCTCCTGTACCGCGCGGCGCGCGCCGCCTGGCATGCGCAGCAGCGTTTCCTCTTCGACGTGCTGCTCTACCCGTATGGGCAGCTGCGCCACCGGGCGCTGCAGGCCTCGGCGAGGCGCTCGCAGAGCCACACCTACACCAGCTTCAACCGCGTGCCCGCGCAGCTGGCCGCCTTCACCGGCCCGGTGCTCGACTTCCTGCTCGCCGGGCGCGAGGGCAACGCGCCGCTGGTCATCGACCTGTTCGCCGGCTCGAACGGCGCCGAGGCCTACACGCTGGCCTCGGTCCTGCGCAGCGCGCGTCCCGGGCTGGCGTTCCACATCCATGCCTCGGACCTGCACCCCGAGATGGTGGCCAAGGCGCGCGCCGCGCGCTACACGCGCGATGAGGTGCTGCACAGCGAGTCGATCACGCCGGAATTCATCGCCGCGACCTTCGACGCCGATGGCCAGGATTTCATCGTCAAGCCCGAGCTGCGCGCGCAGGTGAGCTTCGTCCAGGCCGACCTGCTCGACGCCGGCATCGACCGGCAGTACGGGCCGGCCGACGTGGTGATCGTGCAGAACGTGCTGTTCCACCTGGACCCGCGGCAGGCGCGCTTCGCCTTCGGCAACGTCGTGCGCTTCCTCAAGCCGCGCGCGGCGCTGCTGGTGGATGGCGTCGACCTCGACCTGAAGGTCGAGCTGACCCGGGCCGCCGGGCTCGCGCCGCTCGAGTGGCGCTACCGCGAGATCTACGACTACGGGCGGCGGCACATCGCGCTCGCCTGGTGGCGGCACTACTACGGCGCCGAGCCGCGCTCGTTCCTCAAGCGCGACCCGGTGCGGCGCTACGGCACGATCTTCCTGCGCGGCTAGGCCGCGGGCCGCAGCCGCCGGATTCCCAGCCGGCGCAGTGCCGGCGTGAACCACGTGAGGAAGTGGCGGCGGCTGCCGACCAGCCAGATCGCGCCGATCCTGCGATAGCCGCTCTTCGTCTGGCCCTTGCGCGAGGCGAAGTTGGTCTGGAAGACGTAGCCGAGCAGGCCGCGCTTGTCGTGCCACAGGCCGCTGTCGAGCAGCTGGTGGTGGCGGTAGGGCTGCAGGCCCAGGCCGCGGAACTCCGGCAGGGTGAGCGCGGCGTAGTTGTAGAGGTAGCTGCCCGGTATGGCGATCACCAGTCCCGGGATGAGCTCCGGCCGGCCCAGCGTGTGCGCCCAGGTGTAGCCGGCGAGCGCCTCGCCGGCATAGCTCAGCAGGCAGGCGTCGCCGGCATCGAAATTGGCGAGCTTGGTGGCGTTGATGCCCAGCGCCGGCGTGGCGCGCATCGCCTCCAGGTCCGCGCGCGTGGCGAGGCGCGAGCGCAGCTTCGACGCCAGCGCCGGATCGAGCGGCCGCAGGCGCTCGCGGTCCAGCACGATGATGTTCATGCACTCGACGAACATCACGGCATTGAGCGCGCGGTGCACGACGTGCTGCAGCAGCGCCAGCGTGCCGTAGCGGGCGCGCAGGTCGCGCAGCAGGGCGAAGCCCGTGGGTTCGGTGGCCATGTCAGGCGCGCAGCCGCAGGCGCGCCGTGCCGGAGGCGATCGCCCGCCCGTCGGCGTCGTCGAGCCGCAGCTCGCAGCGCACGTCGCGGTGGCCGCCGCTGCCCTCGAGCGCCACGGCATCGCCCTGCACGCGCAGGCGCTTGCCGGGCACTGCGCTGGCGCTGACCTTCCAGGCGAGCTCGCGCAGTTCGCCCGCGTCGCCGAGCGCATCGGTGAGCATGCGGGCGAAGAAGTTGCCGATCAGCGCGCGCTGCACGACCACGTCGGGCAGGCCCTCGGCCAGCGCCGCGTCCTTGCTGTAGTGGATGTGGTGCCGGTTCCAGGTGGCGGCGCTGAACATGAAGATCTGCGTGTGCGTCGGCACCAGCTCCAGCGCCGGCAGCGGGGCCGGCAGCGCCGGCGCGGACCAGTCGATCGTCGTGGTGGCCATGCGCGTCACACCCGCTTGATGTAGGTGGCGGTCTCGGCGGCCACCGGCTCGCCGCGCTCGTCCTCGAAGCGCGTCTCGACGACGACCAGGTACAGCGGGCCGCTCTTGCCCTGCTTCGTCTGGATGTCCTTGAGCTGCGAGGTCACCGTGATCACCTCGCCGGCGCGCACCAGGCGGTGGATCGTGTACTCGCTGCCGCCGCCGACCGCGCGCTGCGCCGGGATCGGCACGTGCAGCTCGAGCGGCGAGCCGTCCGCGGGCAGCAGCTCCGCCGGCACCTCCTCGTAGGTCAGCGACTGGCAGAACAGCGGCGGCGCGACGATGCCGCCGTGGCGCGTGCCGCGCGCGTAGGCCTCGTCGTAGTGCACGCGGTCGGTGGCGCCGATGGCCTGGGCGAAGCGGGCGATGTCGCGCCGCGTGACCTCGCAGCGGCGCACCTTGCGCACGCCGATCAGCCCGCGGGCGGCGGATGGAATGGGATCGCTCATGGTCGGGCGACCATAGCATCGGCGTCCGGGGGCGCCAACGACGGGCGCAGCCAAACGCGATGCAGTCGGAATCCGGGTTGGTGGCCGGCGTCGTCCTGCGCGATGGCGAGGCGCGCGATGTGACCCAGGTCCAGTTCGCGGCCGCCGGGCGTGCGGCGCAGGTCCGCGAGCGGCAGGCACAGTACGCGCGTCGAGCGCGCGGCGACCGGCCACAGGCCGGTATGGCGATCACTGCTCTGGCCGTCGTAGGCGCGATCCTGCAGCGCCACGACCAGCGTGAACGGCTGCGCATTCGGATTGGAGAGATCGATGCACAGCTCGCCCCAGCCGCGCCAGTCCGCCGGCGGCTCCTCGAACCCCGGGCCCGCCCAGGTGTTCGCGTCGGACGGCGCGGACAGGGCCCAGCGCAGGCAGCGCGGCGCGCCGGCGGCGCCCGCCTGCAGGCACTGCCGCTGGAAGGGCGGATCGACCGGCCGCAGGAAGTACAGGTCGAGGGGCGAGGCGAAGTCCGCCAGCAGCGGAAACTGCGCGCGCCGATGGGCGTAGGCGCGTGCGCATTCGGCCAGTGGCAGCGCCGCGAGCGCGAGCGCGGCGGCGAGCAGGCCCAGCGCGGGCAGCCGCGAGCGCCACGACGGCGCCGGACCGGTGGCCGAAAGGCGCAGCAACGCGACGGCCGCGAGCGCCCCGCAGGCATCTCGACCCAGGTCGCCGAGCGAGGCGTCGCGTTGCAGGAAGTGCTGCGCGCCTTCGACCAGCGCGCCCAGCAGCAGCGCGAGCGCAGCCGTGACCAGCAGCCGCGGCCAGGAGGCCGCGCCGCCGCGCAGGCGCGCCAGGCACAGCGTGGCCAGGGCGAAGGCCGGGACGTGCCCGGCGTCCTGCAGCACTTCGAGCCAGCGCCGCCCGCCGGGAAGGTCGACGAACGTCACGATCGCGATAGTCGCGGCCAGCAGCAGCAATGGCAGCCCGCGGCGATGGAACCCGTTCGACATAAATCGGCAAGTCCGTCGATCAGCGTTGTGACAGAAGGCCAGCGGTGCAACTGCCACGCATTGTTATCATTGGCGACGTTCCGGTCCACCCTCGGGGGTAGCGCAAGGTGAGTGTCAGAACCGTCGGTATCGATGCCATGGCGTTCCATGGCCCCGAGTGCTACATCGACATGGCGGATCTCGCCGTGGCCCGCGGCGTCGAGCCCGCCAAGTACATCAAGGGACTCGGGCAGGTGGCGATGGCCGTGCCGACCCCCTGCGAGGATACGGTGAGCCTCGCGGTATCGGCCGGTCGCAAGGTGCTGCACGATTTCGGCATCGACCCGACCGAGATCGGCACGCTGGTGGTCGGCACCGAGACGGGAGTCGACCACAGCAAGCCGGTGGCGACCTACGTGCACGAGCATCTCGGGCTCGCCAGCAACTGCCGCAGCTTCGAGACCAAGCACGCCTGCCTTGGCGGCTCCGCCGGCCTGACGGCCGCGATGGACTGGATCGCGGCCGGGCGCGCGCGCGGCCGCAAGGCGCTGGTGATCGCCGCCGACATCGCGCGCTACGGACTCAACACGCCCGGTGAACCGACCCAGGGCGCCGGCGCCGTGGCCTTCGCGGTCAGCGAACGTCCGCGGCTGCTGGAGTTCAATCCCGACATCTACGGCGACTACACGCGCCAGGTCATGGACTTCTGGCGCCCGCTGTATTCGAAGTACGCCTTCGCCGACGGCCACTATTCGATCAGCTGCTACCTCGACGCCCTGGCCGGCACCTGGTCCGACGCGGCCAGCAAGCCGAACGCGACGGCGCGCATGCCGATCGGCGGGCTGGACGCCTGCTTCTACCACGTGCCGTTCGTGAAGATGGCGCAGAAGGCGCACCACCGGCACTGGGAGGCGGAGCTCGGCCGCCCGGTCGGCAAGGAGGACGTGGCGCAGCTGGCGCTGATCAACGCCTCCTACGAGCAGCGCGTCGCGCCCTGGCTGAAGCTCAACGCGACGGTCGGCAACATCTACACCGGCTCGCTGTTCCTCGCGCTGATGGATTACCTGCGGCACACGGATGCGGCGCGCGAGGGCCGCACCGCGAGCGTGTTCGCCTACGGCAGCGGATGCGGGGCCTCGCTCCTGTTCGCGCGCGTCGCGAGCGGCGCCGCGGCGCATGCCGCGCGCCTCGATCCGCAGCGCGACATCGACCGCCGCCGCCGCCTGACGCTCGCCGAGTACGAGGACGTCATGCGCGCCGGCGAGGCCGTCGATGCCAACGACGGCCCGGCGCTCGATCCCTCGGCCTGGAAGCTCGGTAGCGGGATTTACTACCTCGGCACGCGCGCGCACATGCGCCGGTACGGAGGCTGAAGGGTTACAATAACCGGTGCCAGACGCGACCGCCCGAGGAGGCACCGATGAGGCATTTGCTGCGAGCGCTGCTCTGCGGCCTGCTGCTGCAGGTCGTTCCCCTGTCCGCGCCGGCGGCCGCCGCCGCGCAGGCCGGCCATGACACCTACAGCGAGGACGAGGTCGCGCGCGAGGCCTCGAAGTTCTTCGCGACCGGCGCCAAGGGGCTGTCCGAAGTCCTGGAGAAGGTGCTGAAGGAGCGCGGGCGTCCCATGGCCTTCATCCGTGGCGAGGAGGCGGGCGGGGCCATCGGCGTGGGCCTGCGCTACGGCCGCGGCGAGCTGGTGTACAAGGGCGGCGGCGGCCGCAAGGTCTACTGGCAGGGACCCTCGCTCGGCTTCGACGTCGGCGCGAACGCCGTGAAGGTGTTCGTGCTGGTCTACGACCTGCCGAGCACCGAGGCCCTGTTCCAGCGCTTCCCCGGCGTGGAGGGGAGCCTGTATTTCGTCGGCGGCTTCGGCGTCAACTACGTGCAGTCCGAGGGCGCGACGCTCGCGCCGGTTCGCTTCGGCGTCGGCTGGCGCCAGGGCATCGGCGTCGGCTACATGCACTTCAGCCGCAAGAAGCGCATCAACCCCTTCTAGCAATCCCCGCGCCTGCGGCGCTGGCGCCGCCGCGCGGGCGTTTCGGTCGTCGCCCGGGGAACCCAGGAGGGGCCATGAAGAACGCAGGGATCGCGTGCCTGGCGACGGTGGCCATCGGCTGCGCCGCCATGGCGCAGGGCGCCGGCTGGTTCTCCCGCAAGTCGGCGCCGCCGCCGGATCCCAACGGCATGCCCTCGCCCCAGGGCATGGACTGCTCGATGCTCGCCTCCATTCCGAACGCCCCGATGACGATCGAGCAGTGCGAGGCGATGAAGTCCATGGCGATGGGCGCCCAGGCGCACCTGGACGATACGTCCGGCGCACGGCCCGGGGACGAGCAGATGAGCTGCGCGGACATCGGCGCCGAGATGAAGGGCATGCGCGGCATCGGGCCCACGGCCGGGCACGTGCAGCAGGGCCAGGAGGCTGCCGCGGACCTGAAGCGGACGATGGATCGGCAGGAGGCGGAGACCGGGGCGCTGGTGGCGGCGGAGACCGCGACCATGGCGACGGCCGCGGCCGCCGACCGGGCCACGGAGATCGCGAGTGGCGGGCTGGTGAGCGGGCACGCGGCCGCGGCGGCCAGCGAGAGCATGATGAAGGCGAACCAGGCCTTCGGCGAGCGCAACGCACGGGAGCGGGCGCCGAAGGAGCAGGCGGCCATCAGTGCCGTCGTCGCGACCGGCAATGACATGAACCAGTCGATGGAGTCCAATCCGCGGTTCGCGCGCCTGGTCAAGCTCGCGATCGACCGGCGGTGCCGCGAGGAAGTGAACTGAGGGTGCGGCGCCGTGGGTCGGGTGGTGGACGGTACTGGGATTGAACCAGTGACCCCTGCCGTGTGAAAGCAGTGCTCTACCGCTGAGCTAACCGTCCGCCGAAGGGTCCCCCAAGCGGGCGGGGAATATTACGGCGCGTCCGACGGCGAATCAATCCGCATTGGCTTGCGGGCCGGTGCCGGCTACCATGCGCCGCCGCCCGAACTCCTCCAGCCGTGACGTGGACCGGAACGCCCGGTCGAGGCCCGCCGTGACCGTAGTAACCCGCTTCGCCCCGAGCCCGACCGGACTGCTGCACATCGGCGGCGTGCGCACCGCGCTGTTCTCGTGGCTGTACGCGCGCCACCACGGCGGCCGCTTCATCCTGCGAGTCGAGGACACCGACCGCGAGCGCTCCACCGCGGAGGCGGTGCAGGTCATCCTCGACGGCATGCGCTGGCTGGGCCTGGACCACGACGGCGAGATCCACTACCAGACGCGCCGCTACGACCGCTACCGTGCCGTCGTGCAGCAGCTGCTCGACGCCGGGCGGGCCTACCGCTGCTACTGCTCGAAGGACGAGCTCGAGGCGATGCGCAACGCGCAGCTGGCGGCGAAGCAGAAGCCGCGCTACGACGGCCGCTGCCGCGCGCGCAGCGCGCCGGTGCCGGGCGTCGAACCGGTCATCCGCTTCCGCAACCCGGACGAGGGCGAGGTCGTGGTCGCGGACCTGGTGCACGGCAACGTCGCGTTCCGCAACGCCGAGCTCGACGACCTGATCGTCATGCGCTCGGACGGCAACCCGACCTACAACTTCTGCGTGGTCGTCGACGACATGGACATGGGCGTCACGCACGTGATCCGCGGCGACGACCACCTGAACAACACGCCGCGGCAGATGAACATGCTGCGCGCGCTGGGCGCCGACGTGCCGGTGTACGCGCACGTGCCGATGATCCTCGGGGCCGACGGCGCCAAGCTCTCCAAGCGCCACGGCGCGGTCAGCGTGCTGCAGTACCAGGAGGAGGGCTACCTGCCGGACGCGCTGCTCAACTACCTGGTGCGCCTCGGCTGGTCGCACGGCGACCAGGAAGTGTTCACGCGCGCCGAGATGATCGCGGCCTTCGACATCGGCGACGTCAACAAGGCCGCCTCGGCCTTCAACGGCGAGAAGCTGCTGTGGCTCAACCAGCAGCACATGATGAAGGCGCCGGTTGCGACGCTGGCGGCCGGCCTGCGCGAGCAGCTCGCGCGCCTCGGCATCGACTGCGCCGACCAGGCGCTGCTCGAGGGCGTCGCCAACGCGCAGCGCGAGCGGGCCAGGACGCTGAAGGAGATGGCGCAGAACAGCCGCTTCTTCTTCCGTGATTTCGAGCAGTACGACGAGAAGGCGGCCGCCAAGAACCTGGGGAAGGACGCGGTGCCGCTGCTCGAGGCGCTGCGCGCCGCGCTGGCGGCGACGGCCGAATGGAACGCCGGCGCGATCCACGAGGCGATCAATGCCGTCGCGACCCGCTTCGGCGTGGGGCTGGGCAAGGTCGCCCAGCCGCTGCGCGTCGCGGCGACCGGCGGGGGCGTCTCGCCGCCGATCGACATCACGCTGGCCCTGCTCGGGCGCGAGCGCGTGGCGGCCGCGCTGGAGCGGGCGCTGGCACGCGCGGGCGCAGCCTGAGGCCGCCGCCCGGGGTTCGCGGGGCGCTAGTTGATCGTCTTGCTGGCGACGTTCGACAGGTTGCCCTCGACGCCGCCGCCGTTGACCGCCGCGACGGCGAAATACCAGGTCCCGGCCGCGAGGCTGCCCACGGTGGCGCTGGTGGCGTTGGCGTTATTGACCGCCATGTTCCGGTCGAGCAGGTCGGAGGCCGTGCCGTAGTAGACGTTGTATCCGGCGAGGTCGGTGAGGGCGCTGCCGTCGGTATTGGACGTCGGGGCGGCCCAGCTGAGGGCGGCGCTGCCGGTCGCGCCGCTGCTGCTGCCACCACTGCTGCCGCCACTGCTCGCGCCGCTGCTGCCGCCACCACCGCTGCTGCCGCCGCCCCCACCACAGCCCGCCAAGGCGAGGCACCCCAGCGCGAGCACGGCGCAGGCGGTTGCACGGAGCGAATGGGCGGTGGTCGGCATGGCGGTCCTCGCGAGCGTCGGGAGCTGCTGTGGCCTTATGGCACACCGCTACGCTATCGCCCGTGACTCGGCGCACAAGCTGTCGCCAGATGCACACACGACCGGATCGCCGATTGAACATAGTATTCCTTGACACCCGTGCGGGGCTTGCATACGCTCGCGGCCCTTCCGTGGGGCTATAGCTCAGCTGGGAGAGCGCTTGCATGGCATGCAAGAGGTCGGCGGTTCGATCCCGCCTAGCTCCACCACCGAATTTGCGCATCGCCCGGGTCCCCATCGTCTAGAGGCCCAGGACATCGCCCTTTCACGGCGGTAACAGGGGTTCGAATCCCCTTGGGGACGCCACGCGAGGGCCCTTCCGGGGACCGTGCGGCGGTGCCGCGCCGATCCGGCGGGCACCGTAATATTCTGTCCACATGCGAATCCGTCTGTACGGCCAGCTGCTGCCCTGGCCGCTGCTGCTGCTCTGGCTGGGCGAGCTGGCCGTGGCGGCCGCGGCGCCCGCCCTGGCGCTTGCGTTGCTGGGCGGGAGCCGCTCGGGCAGCGACCTGGGCGCCATCAGCGCGATCTTCGCGGTGCTGGCGGGCCTCGGACTGCTGACCCTCGGCCTGTTCAATCCGCGCCAGCGCGACCGCACCGTCGCCCTGCTGCTGCGGATCACGATCGTCGCGGTGGTGGCGGGGGCCGGCGCGCGCATCGCCTGCGAACTGATGGCCGTGCGCAGCGGCACGCCACGCCTGTTCACCGTCACGATGCTGCTGGCCTGGGCCGGGCTCGCGGCCCTGACGGTTGCCGCCCGCCCGCTGCTCGATCGCGACGTCATGCGCCGCCGGGTGCTGGTCTACGGCGCCGGCCAGCGCGCCCAGCACATCGCGCGCCTGCGGCGCCGCGCCGACCGGCGCGGCTTCAAGCTGGTCGGCTTCGTGCCGCGCGCCGGGGAGGCCTGCCTGGTACCGGCCGAGCAGGTGCGGCAGCCGCCGGGACCGCTGCGCGACTACTGCTTCGCGCACGAGGTGGACGAGGTCGTGGTCGCCATGGACGAGCGCCGCCAGACCCTGCCGATGCGCGAGCTGATCGACTGCCGGCTCGCCGGCATCGAGGTCACCGACGTCGCGACTTTCCTGGAGCGCGAAACCGGCCGCATCCACCTCGGTGTCCTGAGCCCGAGCTGGATCATCTTCGGCGAGGGCTTCGGCCGCCAGCCGCTGTGGCGGGCCGTCAGCCGCCTGTCCGACCTGCTGTTCGGCACGGTGCTGCTGGTGCTGACGCTGCCGCTGATGCTGCTGACGGTGCTGGCCATCTGGATCGAGGATGGCGTGCGTGCGCCGGTGTTCTTCCGCCAGCCGCGCGTCGGGCTGAACGAGGCGGTGTTCGGCATCCGCAAGTTCCGCAGCATGCGCGTCGGGATCGAGGACGACGCCGAGCCGGGTCGCTGGACCTGCGCCGGCGACACGCGCGTCACGCGCGTGGGTTCGTGGATCCGCCGCACGCGCATCGACGAGCTGCCGCAGCTCATCAACGTGCTGCGCGGTGACATGAGCCTGGTGGGCCCGCGGCCGGAGCAGCCCGAGTACGTGGCGCGCCTGTCCGAGGAGATTCCCTACTACCGCGAGCGTCACTGCGTGCGGCCCGGCATCACCGGCTGGGCGCAGCTCTCGTATCCGTATGGCGCCTCGCAGCGCGATGCCGAGGAGAAGCTGCAGTACGACCTGTACTACATCCGGCACCAGTCGCTGTTCTTCGACCTGCTGATCCTGCTGCAGACGGTCGAGGTCGTGCTGTTCCGCAAGGGCGCGCGCTAGGGCCGGGTCGGGCCGGCGGGCGCCGTCAGCCGGCGGGCGCGGACAGCTCGATCGTGCAGCGCAGGCGCGTGTTGCCGCTGGTGCGGCCGCGCGCCACCAGCAGCGGCGCCGCCACCTTGTGGTGGTAGCCGCGGCTGACCCAGCCCTGGATCGGATCCTCGCTGCTCGGCAGCACCGCGAGCTCCAGCGACGGATCCACGCGGAGCGTCACGCGCTGCGCGCCCACGCGGATCACGCAGCGCTGCCCGACGGGGGGTTCGAGCTCGCAATGCTCGGCCAGGTGGAAATGCAGGGCCACCTGGTGTGCGCCTTCGGAGACGATCTCGTCCTCGATGGCGAGCGTGCGGGTGGCCGCATCGAGCTGCAGCGTGCGCCGGTGCGTGGCCGGCGCGGGCAGGCGCATGTAGCCATCGTGCTCGCCGCGCACGCGCACGCTCCCGGGCGAT
>JAXMGO010000030.1:0-54042 GCA_046347255.1 Steroidobacteraceae bacterium | reverse complement strand
GTTCGTGAACGTCTGGGCGACCGCGCACTACCTGTGGAGCGCGCGCAGCTACCGCGCGGACCTCGCCGCCGTGCGCGCCGCCGCCGGCTGAACCGCCCTAGGTGCGCGGCAGCGCGTCCGGCGCGAGGCGCGGGGCCGCTGACGGGGATCCGCCCAGGCCGCCCAGGCCGCCCAGGCCGCGCAGGTCGAGCTCGCCCTGCGACCTGAAGCGCGACGCGCGCAGGCCGGTGCCGCTGAGCTTGCCACGCAGCGCGTAGCCGACCTTGTCGACCGGCTTGCCGTCGAGCAGGCCGATCGCCTGGCCCACCATGCGCAGCACCGACACCGTCACCGGCACGGCGACCACGCTCTCGCCGAAGCGCGGCACGCTGCCGCGTGCGTCGCTGACGCCGCTCGCGAACGGCCGGTCGAGCACGTCGAGCTGCAGCTGCGCGCCGTCGTACTCGAACGGCGCGTCGTTGGGGTTCTGCACGCGCAGCTTCACCAGCATGCGCAGCTCCAGGCCCTCGCCGGGGAGCGATTCGATGCCCGCGACGCTCACCTGCAGCGGCTCGCCGGGCTGCAGCGCGGCGCAGGCGCCGAGCGCGAGGGTTCCGGCAAGTACCAACGTGGCCAACCAGCGCGATGGCGGAATCATGCCTGGGACCTCCTGCCCGGAGCGCGATTGCATCCGCGTGCAATCTAGCACTTGCGCCCTCACGCCGTCGCCAGCATCGCCACCACCGCCAGCGCCATGACCAGCGTCGCGCCCCAGCCGAGCCGCCGCAGGTAGGGGCGGATGCGGTAGCCGCCCATGACGGCCGGATCGCTGGCGAGCCGCATCATCAGCACCATGATCGGCACCGCGATCACGCCGTTGATGATGGCGCTCCAGAGCAGCGCGCGGATCGGGTCGATGCGCGTGAAGCCCAGCGCCAGCCCGCCGACGGTCGCCAGCGCGATCAACCCGTAGAAATGCGGCGCCTCGCGGAGCTTCAGGTCGAGGCCCTCGCGCCAGGCGAAGCACTCACTAACAGCATAGGCGGCCGAACCGGCCAGCACCGGCACCGCGAGCAGGCCGGTACCGATGATGCCGAGGCTGAACAGCAGGAAGGTGAGCGGACCGCCCAGCGGGCGCAGCGCCTCGGCAGCCTCGGCCGAGGTGGCGATCCGCGTCACGCCCGCGGCGTGCAGCGTCGCCGCCGTGCTGAGGATGATGAAGAAGGCCACCAGGTTGGAGAATCCCATGCCCACCCACGTGTCCCAGCGTATGCGGTGGAGTTGCCGCCGCGCGCTGGCGCCGAACGGCGGTGGCGCGGACGCTGCCGGCGCGGGGTCGGCGTCGCCGTCGGGTACGGTGCCGGTGCCCGCGGCGCGGGCGGCCGCGGTGCGTGCCGCGGCCTGCCGCTCCTCCACTTCACCGGCGGCCTGCCAGAAGAACAGGTAGGGGCTGATGGTGGTGCCGAACACCGCGACCACGATCAGCACGGTGGCGTGCGTGAACTCCAGGCGCGGCAGCAGCAGTTCGCGCAGCACCGTGCCCCAGGGCACGTGGACGGTGAATGCGACCGCGACGTAGGACAGCAGCGCCAGCGTCAGCCACTTCAGGTAGCGGACGTAGGTCGCATAGCGCATGAAGATCTCCAGCGCGAGGCAGGCGAGGCCGAAGCCCACCGCGTAGAGCTGCGCCGGGCCGCCCAGCAGCAGCTGCAGCGCCTGGCCCATCGCGGCGACGTCGGCGGCGATGTTGAAGGTATTGGCGAGCAGCAGCAGCGCGACGACGCCGAGCAGCACGCCGCGCGGGTAGGCCGCGCGCACGTTCGCGGCCAGGCCGCGGCCGGTGACGTAGCCGAGGCGCGCGCTGACCAGCTGGATGCCGGCCATCAGCGGCAGCGTCAGCAGCGTCGTCCACAGCATGCTGTAGCCGAACTGCGCGCCGGCCTGGGAATACGTGGCGATGCCGCTCGGATCGTCGTCGGCGGCGCCGGTGATCAGCCCGGCGCCCAGTCGCCGCGCATCGCTCATGAGGCCGCGCTCAGCGACAGGCCCGGCACGGTGGCCAGGTCGGCGGAAATCATGCGGCTCGCCCGCCGCAGCATGGCCAGGCGCGCGCGCGTGAGCCGCGCCCGCGAGATGCGCCGTGAATGGCTGGAGGTGTTCAGCGCGGCAACGACCCGGCCGTGCTGGTCGTACACCGGCACGGCGAGCGCGACGACGCCGTAGGCGAGCTCGTCCTCGACCGCCGCGAATCCGGCGCGCCGGCACTCCTCGATCACCAGCCGCAACCGCGCCGGATCGATGACGGTGCGCTCGGTGAGCTTCTCCAGGCGTGCGCCGGCGAAGTAGCGCTGCAGTGCGTCGGGGCCGAGGCCGGCGAGCAGCACGCGGCCGGTCGAGGTGGCATGCGCCGGGAAGCGGCTGCCGACGTGCGCCTCGAGCCGCAGCAGCGTGCGCACCGAGGCGCGCGCCACGTATACCGTGTCGGCGCCGTCGAGCACGCACAGCGCGGCCGAGTCCGCCGTGCGGCGCGCCAGCTCCTCGAGGTGCGTGCGCGTCAACTGCTCGATGTTCATCGACTCGAGGTAGGCGGCGCCGAGCTCCAGCACCTTCGGCCGCAGCAGGAAGCCGCGCCCGGAGCGCGTCACGTAGCCGAGCTCCTCGAGCGTCAGCAGGCAGCGGCGCGCGCTGGCCGCCGGGATGCGCGCGCTGCGCGCGACCTCGCTGAGGCTGGGCGCCGGCCGGTCGCGGCTGAAGGCGCGCAGCACCGCGAGGCCGCGCGCGAGCCCGCCCATCGCCTCGCGCCGCGGGATGCTGCTGCGCCTGGCCATGCGCACAGTCTATGGGGCGGCGCCCTGGGCCGGTAGCCGGGCAGGGCGCTTGACTTGCCGGCGCGCGCCGGTCCAGCATGGAGGAAGCTAACGAAAAGCATTTCGCATAGCGAAAAGCGCGCAGCTTGGGGGTGTCCGTGGCGATGCTGTTGCCGACGACGCTGGTGGGCAGCTATCCGCAGCCGGACTGGCTGATCGACCGGCAGCGCCTGGCGGGCCGTTTCCCGCCGCGCATCCGCGCGCGCGAGCTGTGGCGCGTGCCCGAGCCGCTGCTGGCGGAGGCGCAGGACGACGCGACGCTCCTCGCCATCCGCGCGCAGGAGGAGGCCGGCCTCGACATCATCACCGACGGCGAGATGCGCCGCGAAAGTTACTCGAACCGCTTCGCCACCGCGCTCGCCGGCGTCGACCTGGACAACTACGGCACGGTGCTCAACCGCAGCGGCCAGCCCAACCCGGTGCCGCGGGTGGTCGGGCCGATCCGCCGCCGCCACCCGGTGCTGGTCGCGGACCTGGAGTTCCTGCTGCGGCATACGCGCCGGCGCGTGAAGATGACCGTGCCCGGGCCGTTCACGATGGTGCAGCAGGCGCAGATCGATCATTACGGCGGCAGCCGCGAGCTGGCCGCGATGGACTACGCCGCGGCGCTCAACGGCGAGATCCGCGACCTGTTCGCAGCCGGCGCGGACGTGGTGCAGATCGACGAGCCGTACCTGCAGGCGCGGCCCGATGAGGCCCGGGCCTTCGGGGTCGCGGCGCTCAATCGCGCGCTCGAGGGCATCAGTGGCGCGACCGCCGTGCACCTGTGCTTCGGCTACGCCGCGCTGGTCCACGCGCGGCCGCCGGGCTACTCGTTCCTGCCGGAGCTGGCGGCCTGCAGCTGCCAGCAGGTCTCGATCGAGACCGCGCAGTCGGGGCTCGACTGCTCGGTGCTGTCCGCTCTCGGCGGCAAACAGATCATCCTCGGCGTCATCGACCTCAACGATCCCGGCGTGGAGTCGCCGGTCGCCGTGGCGGCGCGCATCCGCCGGGCGCTGCCGTACGTCGATCCCGCCCGGCTCATCATCGCGCCGGACTGCGGCATGAAGTACCTGCCGCGGGCGACGGCGTTCGCCAAGCTGCAGGCCATGGTGGCCGGCGCGCAGATGGTGCGCGCGCAGCTCGATGCCACCCGCGCTCCGGCCGCCTGACCGCGCCGCCCGTCCAGTCCGCCGCACCTCTTACGCCAACCGGAGGAAACGCCCATGGCCACAGCCGCCAAGCTCCCCAGCCGCCTGCACCACAACGCCTACGTGACCAAGGACCAGGAGAAGACGCGGCAGTTCTACGAGGACGTGATCGGCATGCCGCTGGTGGCTACCTGGTGCGAGTCCGACGAGTTGTTCGGCAAGCTGCGCACCTACGTGCACACGTTCTTCGCGCTCGCCGACGGCGGCGCGCTGGCGTTCTTCCAGTTCGCCGACCCGCAGGACCAGGCGGAGTTCGACCCGGCGCTGACGCCATCGCCGTTCCGCCACATCGCGCTGCACGTCGACGCGGAGACGCAGGCGGCCATCGAGGCGCGCATCGCCAGGGCCGGCATCGGCGAGCCACGGACCTACGTGCTCGAGCACGGCTACTGCCGCTCGGTGTACGTCGAGGATCCGAACGGGCTGATCCTGGAGTTCACGCGCGATCATCCGGACGCCGCGGCGATCGCGAAGGCCCGCCGCGCCGACGCGCACCAGGAGCTCAGGCGCTGGCTGGCGGGCGACCATCATTCCAACAACGCCTACCGCTGATTCGATGCACGCCGGCAGCGCGCCGCGCAGCATCGAGCGCATCCTGACGACCCACGTCGGCAGCCTGCCGCGCTCGGCGGCGGTCACCGAGGTGCTGTTCGCGCGCGACCGCGGCACGGTGGGCGACCCGGCGGCCGCCGCGCGCACCATCGCGGCCGGCGTCGCCGAGGCGGTGCGCCGCCAGGTCGACGACCGGCCTCGACATCGTCAGCGACGGCGAGATGAGCAAGATCAGCTATGCGACGTACGTGGCCGAGCGCTTCGCCGGCTTCGGCGGCGATACGCCACGCGAGCCGGGGCAGGACCTGGTGGAGTTCCCGGGGCTGCTGCGCAAGCTGGCCGAGGGCGGCGCCACCGCGCGCTACCGCCGGCCGCGCTGCGTCGGCGCGGTGGCGGCGCGCGACCGCGCGCCGCTCGCCGCCGATCTCGCCAATCTCGGCGCCGCGGTGGCGGCCGCGCCGACGCCGCCGCACGCCGCCTTCCTGAATGTGGCATCGCCCGGCGTCATCGCGCTGTTCCAGCCGAACGACTACTACCGGACGCAGGACGAGTACCTCGAGGCGCTGGCCGAGGCGCTGCGCAGCGAATACGAGCCGATCGTCCAGGCCGGCTGGCTGCTGCAGGTCGATGCGCCGGACCTGGCGATGGGGCGGCACACGATGTACCGCGACCGCAGCCTCGAGGAGTTCGAACGCCTCGCCGCGCGGCACGTCGAGGTGCTCAACCACGCGCTGCGCAACTGCCCGCCCGAGCGGGTGCGGCTGCACGTGTGCTGGGGCAACTACGAGGGCCCGCACCACCACGACGTGCCGCTCGAGCGGCTGCTGCCGATCCTGCTGCGGGCGCGGCCGCGGGCGCTGCTGTTCGAGGCGGCCAACCCGCGCCACGCGCACGAGTGGCGTGTGTTCCGCGACGCGCGCCTGCCGGACGACCTGGTGCTGGTGCCGGGCGTCATCGGCTCCACCAGCAACTACATCGAGCACCCGCTGCTGGTGGCCGAGCGCATCGAGCGCTTCGCGGCGATCGTCGGCCGGGAACGCGTGATCGCCGGCAGCGACTGCGGCTTCGGCACCTTCGCCGGCTTCGGGCCGGTCGAACCGGAGATCGCCTACCTGAAGCTGGCCGCGCTGGTCGAGGGCGCGCGCATCGCCAGCGCGACCCTGTGGGGCCGCTGAGGGCCGCAGCGGACATCCGTCGCAATTGCCCTGGCCGGAGCTTTCCCGGCGGGGAGCGGGGGTGTCATGATCGGTGCGCGAAGCACGCCCAGCCAACCTGCGCGGCCTGCGGGACGGATGAAATCACCGGACTGGAACAACGCGCTGCTGGACGAATACCGCGGCTACCTGCGCACCGAGGACGCCCGCCAGGCCTTCGATGCGCTGCTGGCCCTGGGTGAGCGGCTGCAGCGCTACGATTGCCTGCCGTACCGCCAGGGCGATTCGCGCCTGCTCGCCTTCGACGACGCCGTTTCCGGCGAACGTCCCTTCGCCTGTGCCGTCAACCAGAGCGACCTGCTGTTCCAGGTGCGCAAGCCCGGCCAGGCCCGTGTCCGCGGCGGCCTGCGCAACCTGAAGGAACACTTCAACTGGGCGCACGGCACGGCGGGCGGCGAGTGGTCGGTGCGGCTGCGCAGCGCCGAGGAAGCGCGCCAGCTCGGGCGCCTGCTGTTCGGCGACGAGCCGGCGCAGCGCGCGACCGACAATGCCCCGTCGCCGGCGCCGCCGCCGGCCTCCGGCATCTGGTGGGTGAACCACCGCCAGAACTTCCGCCAGGAGCTCACCGGCGGGTACCTGTGGTCGCCGAAGTGCAATCGCAACGGCAGCGTCAACGAGAGCTACGCCAACATGACGCGCGTGCGCGGTGGCGACACCGTGCTGTCCTGTGCCACCGGCGAGCTGCGCGCGGCGGGCGTGGCGCTGGCGGGGGCGCGCGAGGCCACCAAGCCCGCCGACCACGGCCTGGTCGAGGGTGCGGGCGCGGGCGAGCCGGGCTGGCAGGTGGCGGTGCGCCTGCAGCTGCTCGACGAGCCATTGCGCATCAAGGAGCACGCGGCGGCACTGGCCGCCGTGCTGCCGGACAAGTACTCGCCGATCCGCGCCTCCGGCGACAGCAATCCGAGCGTCTACCTCGCGCCGGTACCCGCCGCCATGGCGGCGCTGCTGGCGGAGCTGCTCGGCGAGCAGCTCGGCCGCATCCGCGCCACCCTGGCGCAGCCGGCGGCGGCCGAATGGGCCGAGGACGCCGCCGCGGTGGAGATCGAGCTGCGCCGCGACCTGGTGCCGTCGCAGCGGGCGCAGCTGCTGCGGGCGCGCCGCGGCCAGGGCCTGTTCCGGCGCAATGTCGAGCAGTACGAGCACGGCTGCCGGCTGACGCGCGTGCTCGACCGGCGCCACCTGTGCGCGGCGCACATCAAGCCCTGGCATGCCTGCGACGACCGCGAGATGCTCGACGGCTGCAATGGCCTGCTGCTGGCGCCGCACGTGCTGCACCTGTTCGAGCGCGGCTACGTCGGCTTCGCCGATGACGGCGAGCTGCTGGTCTCGCGCCGGCTCAATCCGTCGGTACTCGCCGCCTGGGGCATTGCGCTGCCATTCAATGCCGGCGCGTTCCGCCCGGAACAGCAGGCCTACCTCGCGTGGCACCGCGATTCGGTGTTCGAGCGTCACGACGGCGGCCGGCGGGCCCTGGGTCCCGGCCAGGCGACGGGTGGCTCAAGTAGCCCCTGAGGCGGCCGATACGCCGTGCTGGCACTACACGCTCGACAAGGCTCGGCGCACGGACGCTCGCGGAATTCATCGTGGAAACTGATAACTGGCGCAGCAAATACCAGCAGCTGGTGCGCGAATTCGACGCCGCGGAGCACCGCTGGCGTGAACTCGAGCACGTTCTGCGGCGGATCATCGGGCGCCTGTGCCTCGCGGCCGACACCGGCGAGGAGCGGCTGCACGGGCCGCTGGACGCGCTGGCGCGTGCCAGCCGGGCACCCGCCGGGCTGGGCGGCCAGGCCGACGCATGGAGCGGATTGCTGAGCGAGCTGGAGTCCTCGGTGACGGCGCTGCGCAAGGGTGCGACGCCGTCGACCTCGACCCCCGCCGCGCCGGCCGCCACCGCGCCGGCCACCGCCGCGCCGGTTGTCGCCCCGACGGCTGCGCCCGAGGCGACCGCTGTGTCCGCGCCGGCACCGACCCCGATGTGGCAGGCTTCCATCGAGGCCATGGGCCTGATGCTGCAGCAGCTCGCCGGCGAATTCCGCGGCGAGGCCGCCCCGGAGGAACTGCTCAAGGGGCTGGAGCAGGAACTGCGCAGCGTGGCGAGCGACGTCGCGCTCGCCGCGGTGATCCACCGCGCCGTGGCACTGGTGGCCGGACGCGCTGACCGGCTGGCGCGCGAGCGCGTCGAGGCCGCGGGCCTGCTCGAGCGCGTCACGCAGCGCCTGGAGGAGATCTCGGCCTACCTCGAGGGCGCCCGGACCGACCGGCGCACGGTGCTTGCCGATGCCGACCGGCTCAATGCCGCCGTTTCCGTGCAGGTGCGCGAGCTGTCGGTCGAGGTCGAGGACTCCACCGACCTCGGTGCGCTCAAGCTCAGCGTCGGCACCCGGCTGGACGCGATCACGACCAAGGTGGATGAATTCCACAAGCTCGAGCAACGCCGCTACACCGAGTACCAGCAGCGCGCCGACCAGATGGGGTCGCGCCTGGCGCAGCTCGAGCAGCAGGCCTGCGACCTGCGCCGTACGCTCGATGACGAGCGCCGGCGCGCGCGCATCGATGCGCTCACCGGCATCGCCAACCGCGCCGCCTTCGACGAGCGCTTCGGCCAGGAGCTGGCGCGCTGCAGCCGCAGCGGTGGCAAGGTCTGCGTGCTGCTGTGGGACCTGGACCACTTCAAGGCCATCAACGACCGCTTCGGCCACCGCGTCGGCGACGGCGTGCTGCGCGAGGTGGCGCGCTGCCTGGTGCACGCGCTGCGCATCGAGGACTTCGTCGCCCGCATCGGCGGCGAGGAGTTCGTGACGCTGATGGTCGGCGCGACGGCGGAGCAGGCCCTGGCGCGCGCCGAGGAACTGCGCGCGGCGATCGCCGCGCTCAAGCTGCACGTGCACGGCACGCCGGTGCACGTGACCATCTCCTGCGGGGCCACCGAGATGCGCGCCGACGATTCGGCCGAGACGCTGTTCGATCGCGCCGACGCGGCGCTCTACCGCGCCAAGGAATCCGGCCGCAACCTCTGCACCGCGGCCTGAGCGGCGCCCGGGCGGCTGCCCGCGGCGGCCTCGGCCTGCTAGCATCGGGGTTGCCCGTTGCGCGGGCCAGGGGGTCGAAGCCGCACATGAATACCATCGCCGACGAGCCACGTCCGCCGTTGCCGCCGTTCACGCGTGAAACCGCGATCATCAAGGTGCGCGCGGCCGAGGATGGCTGGAACGGCCGCAATGCCGAGCGCGTGGCGCTCGCCTACAGCGCCGACAGCGAATGGCGCAACCGCGCCGAGTTCTTCCGCGGCCGCGAGGCCATCGCCGCATTCCTCAGGCGCAAGTGGGCGCGCGAGCTCGACTACCGCCTGATCAAGGAACTGTGGGCCTTCACCGACAACCGCATCGCGGTGCGCTTCGCCTACGAGTGGCACGATGATTCGGGCCACTGGTTCCGCAGCTATGGCAACGAGAACTGGGAATTCGACGAGCGCGGGCTGATGCGCCGGCGCCATGCGTCCATCAACGACCTGCCGATCCTCGAGACCGAGCGGCGGTTCCACTGGCCGGCGCCGGGGCCGCGACCCAAGGACCATCCGTCCTTGAGCGACCTCGGCTTCTAGTCGTTCGCCACGCCCAGCTGCGTGCGCAGGGCATCGAGTCCCGAGCGCAGCGCGCGCACCTCGGCCTCGAGCGCCTCGATGCGGCGCTCCAGCGGCTGGACCGCGGCCACGGCGGGTGGCCCCGCGGCGGCCGGTGCGTCCTCGGCACTACCGCCGGCAGCGCCGCTGGCGGCGGCCGACAACAGCGCGTCGCGGCTGGCGGCGTCACCGAACAGGTGCGCGTAGCGGTTCTCGCGCCGGCCCGGCTCGCGCGGCAGGCGCACGACGAGCGCGCCGCCGGCGTGGCCCGCCAGCGCCGCGAGCGCGGCCTCGACCCCGGTGACGTCGGCGAGTGGCGCCATCCGCGCCGCGTGGCTGCGCAGTTCGCCCGGCGTCTGCGGCCCGCGCAGCAGCAGTTCGCACACGATGGCGGTCTCCTGCGGCGTGAACTTCAGGCTGGCGAACTCGGTGTTGCAGAAGCATTGCTGGTACTTGGGCACGCGGCTGCCGAAGCCCGACTTCTCGAACAGCAGGTGCTTGCGCGACAGCCGGTCGACCACCTGCTGCACGGCCGCGTCCTCCAGCGCCAGCACCGGATCGCGGTTGCTCTTCTGGTTGCAGGCGCTGGCGAGCGCGTTGAGGGAGAGCGGGTACTGGTCGGGCGTGGTGATCTGCTTCTCGATCAGGCAGCCGATCACGCGGGCTTCGTGCGGGTCGAGTTCGGGGCGCATGGCGCGATTATAGGCGGCGGCGCGCACCCAGCGTCAGGTCCCAGTAGATCGACTGCTCGCGCCGGCGGCTCACGACGTAGGCGAGGCCGAGCTCGCGGAAGCGCGCATCCATCAGGTTGGCGCAGTGGTGCGGGCTCGCGAGCCACCCGCGCACGACTTCCTCCGCGGATTCCTGGTTGAAGGCGAGGTTCTCGCCGGCCACGGCCGCCGCGTAGCCGGCGCGGCGCACGCGCGCCAGCGGATCGCTCCCGTCGGAGCCCGCATGGTCGAAGAAGTCGTGCCGTTCCATGTCCTCGGCATGGGCGCGCGCGGCGGCCGCGAGCATCGCGGACCAGGTGAGCGGCCGCGCCGCGGCGAAGGCCTGTGCGCCGCAGTCGCGACGCCGCGCGCGCGCCGCGTTGACGAGCGCGAGCACGCGCCGTGCGACGGCGCGCGGGTCGGCGAGTGCCGGCGTATCGGCGCGCGCGGCCAGCAGCACCCAGGCGGAGGTGCCGCGCTGGAAGCCGCCCGCCTCGAGCAGCCGCGCGTCCAGCAGCCGCGCGCAGAAGTCGCGCGCCAGCACGGCCGCGAGGGCCGCGTCGTTGGCGGCGCCGTCCACGTGTGCCGAGAAGGCCTGCTCGGCGCGGTAGCCGGCGGCCGCCAGCGCCGCGCCGATCTCCGCGCCGCCGGCCAGCCGCCGGGCGGCCGCGTCGAGCTGCGCCTGGCGTCGCAACGGCAGCGCGCGGATGCGCCGGCGCAACCCGTGGGCGCACGGCGTCGACGGCATCGACCACGTCGGCGCGGGCCACGTCGGCGCTGGCGGCCAGCAACGCGGCAACGCAGGCGAACAGCGCGCGGCGGGCGATGCGGAGTCGTGGCGCCATTCACAAATATTGACAGCCCGGGAGCACGCGCGGTACTAGCGTCCATCGAACCCATCCAGCCGCATCGCGGGGACTCGCATGGACCACCGGATCGTCGCGCGCATCGCAGCACTCGCCGCCGCCTGGGCCGCGGCCGCCGCCGTGGCCGGCGCCACGCCCGCGCAGATGCAGGCCATCATGCAGGAGGGCAGCGGCGGCCCGGAGGTGCTGCACCTGCGCAGCATCGCCGTGCCCGAGCCGGCCGCGGGCCAGGTGCTGATCCGCGTGTACGCCGCGTCGGTGAACCCGATCGACTGGAAGATGCGTAGCGGCTACCGGCCCGCGGTGCCGCCGCCGGCCGGCGGTGCACAGGCCACCGGCGCGCCGCCGCCGGGCGATGCCGGCGCGCCGGCCGCGCGCATTCCCGGGCTGGACGTCGCCGGCGTGGTCGAGAAGGTCGGGCAGGGCGTCACGCAGTTCAAGGCGGGCGACGCGGTGTTTTCGATGATCGGCCGCGGCATCGGCGGGCTCAATGGCGCCTACGCCCAGTATGCGCTGGCGCCGGTCGACAACGTGGTGGCCAAGCCGCCGAACCTGAGCTACGCGGAGGCGGCGGGCCTGGGCACCACCGGCATGACCGCCGCGCGCATCCTCGCGCGCGTCGGCCTCGCGGACGGCCAGCGCCTGCTGGTGACGGGAGTGGCCGGCGGCGTCGGCAGCGCCGTGGCGCAGATCGCGCGCGCGCGCGGCGCGCACGTGATTGGCACGGCCTCGGCGCGCCACCTGCGCTACCTCGGGTCCATCGGCGTCGAGGATGTGATCGACTACACGCAGGGGCCGTTCGAGGAACGCATCAAGGACGTCGACGTCGTGGTCGACACGGTCGGCGGCGATACCGCCGCGCGGGCGCTGAAGACGCTGCGGCGCGGCGGCAGCTTCGGCACGGTGGCGGGGCGGGCGGACCCGGCGCTGTGCACGGCGGCGGGCGTCAATTGCGCCGCCGGCGGCCCGCCGGGGAGCGGCGAGCCCGGCGAGGGCGAACTGCTGCGCCAGGTGGCCGCGCTCGCCGCCTCCGGCCGCTTCCACGTGCACGTCGACCGCACCTTCCCGCTGGCGCGCGCGGGCGATGCCCAGGAGTACAACCGCGCCGGCCACACCGAGGGCAAGGTGATCCTGGTGGTCGACGCCCGGCAGGCGACGCGGCGCTAGCGCTTCACCACCTCGCCGCCCTTCATCACGAAGGCGACCGACTGCAGCAGGCGGACGTCGGCGAGCGGATCGCCGCGCACGCCGACCAGGTCGCCGTAGCGGCCGACGGCGATCGCGCCGACGTCGGCGCTGCGCCCGAGCGCCTCGGCGGCCGAGACGGTGGCCGACTGGATCGCCTGCAGCGGCGTCATGCCCCATTCGACCATCGTGGCGAACTGCCTGGCGTTGTCGCCGTTGGGATAGACGCCGGCATCGGTGCCGTACACCATCTTCACGCCGGCCTTGAGGGCGGAGCGGAACGTCTCGCGCTGCTGGCGGCCGATGGCGCGCTCCTTGTCGAGCGACTCCTTGAACGTGCCGTTCTTCTCGCCCTCGGCCAGGATGTAGTCGTCGTTGTAGATGTCCATCGAGAACCAGGTGCCGTGCTGCTTCGCGAGCTCGAAGGCCTCGGCGTCGGCCAGGCTGCAGTGCTCGATGGTGTCGGCGCCGGCGCGGATCGCGTCCTTGATGCCGGCGGCGCCATGCGCGTGCACCGCCACCTTGAGGCCGAGCATGTGCGCCTCGCCGACCAGCGCCTGCATCTCGGCGAGGCTGTACTGCTGGCCGCCGACCGTGTCGGTCTTGGAGAATACGCCGCCGGTGCCGCAGAACTTGATGACCTCGGCGCCGTACTTGCGCAGCCGTCGCACTTCGCGCCGGATCGCCTCGGGCCCGTCGGCCACGCCGGTCGTCGGCGTCGTGATGGACGGCGGGAATTCGGTGTAGTCGCAATGGCCGCCGGTGGCGCCGATCGCATAGGTCGCCGGCACGATGCGCGGCCCCGGCACGTAGCCGAGCTCGATGGCCTGCTTGAGCGCGACGTCGTCGAAGTTCTCCGAGCCGACGTTGCGGATGGTCGTGAAGCCGGCCTCGAGCGTGCGCTTCGCGTTGGCGACGCCGACCACGGTCCAGAAGTTGTCGGTGAACTCGAGCCAGCTGTAGCCGCCGAAGCGCGGGTCGCTGGTGATGTGCACGTGCATGTCGATCAGGCCGGGCAGCAAGGTCTCGCCCGGCAGGTCGACGCGGCGCGCGTCGGCCGGCACGGCCGCGCCCTGCGTCGCGAGCGCCGCGATGCGGCCGTCGGTGATCGTGATCTGCGGGCGTTCGACCACGCGGCCGGCGAGCACGTCGATCATGCGGTCCGCGGTGACGACCACGGTGTCGGCGTGCGCCGCGGCGGCGAGGCCGAGCAGCAGGCCGGTGGCGGCGAGGAGCTGGCGTGGCATGGTGACCTCCGGGGGGCGGGAATTCAGTGCGGTGGTTGCGGCGCGGTCGTCGTGGGCCGGCGCCGCACGGGCAGCGGGATGTTGCACAGGTCGATGTGGCCGGCCGGCGCCTGGTACCAGGCGTCGCGGCGGTTGCGGCGGCTCTCGACGAACCGCGCGAACAGCGGCGTGTCGGTGCGCAGCGCCTCGAGTCCGGTGCGTCCGGCGGCCGGCAGGTCGGCGGCGACGCGCAGCGCGCGGATCGGCAGCCGCTGCTCCGGTCGCTCGTAGAAGCCCATGGGACCGGTGCCGCGCGGCAGCGCCGCGAGCAGCTCCATGCCTTCGACGACGCGGCCGACGAGCGCGATGTTGCGGTCGAGCTGGCGCGGCGCCTGGCCGATGACGACGTAGAGTTCGGTGCCGTTGCCGCTGTCGATGGCATTGTCGCGGCCCGCGCCGACCATGGCGTAGCAGTGCGCGAGCCAGGTGGTGCCGGCGCGCGCATCGCGCGCCGCCGGGAAGCCGTCGGCGAAGCCCACCTCGGGCGCGTAGACGTCGCGTTCGGCGAGGGGCGTGAAGCCGGCGTCCGGGCCGGCGCGGCGCGTGAACTCCGGCGCCAGCGTGTGCGCCGCGCGGCCGAGCCGCCGGCGCGATTCGGCATCGCCCCACTGCACCACGAAGTTGTCCTGCACGCGCGTCACGGCGAGCCCGTCGTAGAAGCCGGCGCGCGCCAGCGCGCGGATGTTGGCCGCGTGCAGCGGCGCGTAGTGCGGCGCGAGCTCGATGACCACGCGCCCGGCCGGCAGTTCCAGGTACAGGGTGTTCTCCGGGTCGAGCGTGCGCCAGTCGCCGCTCCCCGAGCCGGCCAGGAGTTCCGCCATCGTGGGCGCGCGCGCGGCATCGGCGGCAACGGCCGGCGCGGCGGCTGCCGCGCCGGCGGCGCATGCCAGGGCCAGCCACGTCGCGATACGTTCCATCGTTGGCTATTCTATGCGCCCGCGATGCCTCCATGGAGCCCGACGTGCCCACCCGCGCGCTGTTTCCCACGCTGGTCTACGAGACGCGCCTGCCGCGCGCGCCCGCCACCGACCTGCACCGCCGCCTGCTGCGCGAGTGCCACCAGTACGCCGCCGACGACCTCGCCGGGCAGCGCTGGTCGCGGCGCAACTACCCGGGCGGCTACACCTCCTATGGCTCGCTGTGCCAGATGCAGCGCGTCTCGCCCACCTTCGCCGAGCTCGAGCGGCGGATCGCGCCGCACCTGCGCGCCTACGTCGCGGCGCTGCACCTCGACATGCGCGGCCGCGAGCTGGCGATGACCGACTGCTGGATCAACATCATGCCGCCGCTGGTGGTGCACAGCCAGCACATCCATACGCTGGCGACGATCAGCGGCACGTACTACGTGCGCACGCCGCGCGGCTGCGCCGGCATCAAGTTCGAGGACCCGCGCCTCGATCGCTTCATGGCGGCGCCGCCGCGGCGCGCCGATGCGCCGGCCGCGCAGTGTCCGTGGGTGAGCGTGGCGGCCGAGGCCGGCAAGCTGGTGCTGTTCGAGAGCTGGCTGCGCCACGAAGTGCCGCCCAACCCGGTGCGCTCCGAGCGCATCAGCGTGAGCTTCAATTACAGCTGGTTTTGAGGCCCTCGGGCGCCGGGCCGCGCCGGCGCCTCGGCAACTACGTACTGACAAGGTGGGGGCGTCGGCATGAACTGGACGGTGGCTAAAGGGAGGCGGCCATGAAGCCCATCTACCAGGAACTGTTCACGACCGACGTCGGCCTGTTGAGCCTCGGGGTCATCGCCGTGACGCTGGTCATCGGCACGGTGCTGTTCGTGATCCTGCGCCGCAAGATGCGCGAACCCCCGGCCGGCTGAGCCCTTCGGCTACGATGGCGCCGTGGATCCCCCGGCGCCCGGTTTCGATGACGTCCTCGCGGCGGCGGCGCGCATCGCGCCGTACGTCGTGCGCACGCCGTTGCTGCACAGCGCCGGGCTGAGCCGCCACTGCGGCGTCGCGGTCTACTACAAGTGCGAGAACCTGCAGGCGGCGGGCGCCTTCAAGTCGCGCGGCGCCTGCAACGCGGTGTTCGCGCTGGAGGCGGCGGCCGCCGCCCGCGGCGTCGCAACCCATTCCTCGGGCAATCATGCCGCGGCACTGGCGCGCGCGGCGCAGCTGCGCGGCATCCCGGCGACGGTGGTCATGCCGCGCGGCGCGCCGGCGGTGAAGCGCGCGGCGGTGGCGGCCTTCGGCGCCGCGATCCTCGAGTGCGAGCCGACGCTCGCGGCGCGCGAGCAGGCCGCGGCGCAGCTGGTGGCGCGCAGTGGCGCGAACTTCGTCCATCCCTACGACGATCCGCGCGTGATCGCCGGCCAGGGCACGGCGATCCTCGAGGTCGCGGAGGCGGGGCTGGAGCCGGCCATGGTGCTGGCGCCGGTGGGCGGCGGCGGCCTGCTCGGCGGCACGGCCATCGCGGCGCACGCACGCTGGCCGCGCGCCCGCGTGCTGGGCGCGGAGCCGGCCGGCGCCGACGATGCCGCGCGTTCCTTCGCGAGCGGCGTGCGCCAGCCGCAGCGCGATCCGCGCACGCTCGCGGACGGGCTGCGCGGCGAGCTGTCGGCACGCACCTTCGCGCTGATCCGCGCGCTTGCCAGCGACATCGTGACGGTGAGCGAGGCGGGCATCCTCGCGGCGATGCGCCACGTGCGCGCGGAGACCGGCATGCTGGTCGAGCCCTCGGCGGCGGTGCCGGTGGCGGCGCTGCTGGAGGAGCGGGTGCGGCCGCTCGAGGGCCCGCTGGTCCTGATCCTCAGCGGCGGCAACGTCGACGCCGGCTCGCCGGCCCTCAGGGCAGCAGTCGATCCAGTGCCCGGCTGATCGCGCCCGGGTCGGTGAGCGCGACGAAGGCGAGGCCGGCGAGCGCGCCGCCCAGGTGCGCATCGTGGTTGATGCGCCCGCGTGCGTGGCGGGACGCGTACAGCGTGTAGGCCAGGTAGCCGAACGCGAACAGCGGCGCCGGGATCGGCACCGGCAGCGGCATGATCATGATCGACTGCGTCGGGAAGTAGACGATCGAGGCGAACAGCACCGCGAGGATCGCGCCGGAGGCGCCGAGGCAGGCGTACTCGGGGTTGCGGCGCTGCTTCCAGACGGTGCCCAGGCCGCTGGCAATCAGGCCGAAGGCGTACAGCGCGACGAAGCGCGCGCTGCCGATGCGCCGCTCCAGCGGGAAGCCGAAGGACCAGAGGGTCAGGGCGTTGAACAGCAGGTGAGCGATGCCGGCGTGGACGAAGGCGCTGGTCACCAGCGTCGCGTATTGCTGCTTGCGCAGGAACCAGTAGGGGCGCAGCAGGTTGCGCTCGATGAGTCCGGGCGAGGCATAGAGCCCGACCAGGCTCGTGGCCAGCGCGGCGCCGAGGATCAGCGTTGCGGCGGGTGAATCCATGCGCGCATTCTAGCCGCGTCGCGCGCGACCGCGCCCCGCTCGTGTACCATCGGCCGGGTGCGCGGGTCGCGAGGGTCCGCGATGGAGGTCGACACGTGCCGGTCCAGCGCCTCGAGCACTTCACCGTGCTCACCGACGACATCGATGGCACGCGCGACTTCTACGCGCGCGTGCTGGGCATGCAGCCGGGATTCCGCCCGCCGCTGGAATTCACCGGGCACTGGCTGTACCTGGACAACGTGCCCTGCCTGCACATCGTCGGCTGGCAGAGCTACCTGGAGCATTCGCGCAAGGTGGGGATCCCGGCCTCCCTGCCGGCGGCGACCACCGGCGCCTTCGACCACGTCGCCTTCACCGGCACCGACCACGAGGACTTCGCGCGCCACCTGCGCGAGCAGGGCGTGGCGGCGCACGTCAACGTCGCGCCGGGCGCCGGGCTGGTGCAGTTCTTCTTCGCCGATCCGAACGGCGTGAAGATCGAGGTCAACATCGCGGTCCGTCAGGCCGGCGGAGCACCCGGCGGGGGCTGAAACGCCGCCAATTCGGCGCGCAGCCAGTCGCGGAAGCCCTGCAGCGAATCGAGCGCCAGCGCGCGCGGCGGACACACGAACCAGTAGCTGCGCGAGAAGCGCACCGGCCGCGGGCTCGCGATCACCAGCTGGCCGGCGGCGATCTCGGCCGCCGCCAGGCTCCAGCGCACCAGCGCCAGGCCGTAGCCCTGCATCGCCAGGCGCACGATGGCGCTGGAGTCGTCGATGCGCGCGCCGCTGAAGGCGGCGTCGCCGTCGACCGGGCCGCGTCCGTCGAACAGCCAGGCCGTCCACGGCTCGGTCGTGCTGTGCACCAGTGCGTAGCGCTGCAGGTCCTCGGCGCCGTGGACCGTGCCGTGGCGCGCATGCAGCGCCGGCGTGCACACCGGCACCAGCCAGTCGTCCAGCAGCTTCTCGGCGTGCACGTTCGGCCAGCCGCCGTGCCCGAGGCGGATGGCGGCGTGCTGCTCCTCGCGCACGAAGTCGACCGGGTGCGTCGAGGTGTCGATGTGCAGGTCGATGCGCGGGTACTGCGTCCGCAGGCGCGGCAGGCGCGGCAGCAGCCAGTGCTGCAGGAAGGAATTGAGCATCGAGACGCGCAGCGGCCCGCCGCCGCGCTCGCTGCGGGTGTCGTCGAGCGCGCGCTCGAGCTCGCCGAGCGCCTGCTGCACCCGCGGCAGCAGCGCCGCGCCCTCGCTGGTGAGGCTGACCGCGCGCCCGCTGCGGCGGAACAGCGGGCGGCGCAGGTACTCCTCCAGCGCGCGCACCTGCAGGCTGGCGGCGCCCGCGGTCACGCCGAGCGCATCGGCCGCGCGGGTGAAGTTCAGGTGCTGCGCCACCGCGACGAAAACCCGCAGGCTGCCGAGCGGCAGCCTGCGGGGCGGGCGTTGCGGGGAGGCCGGGGCGCGTCGCCGGCGGGGCGGTGCGGCGATGGTTCGATACCTCCCTGGACGGGTCAGGTGCGTGCCACCTTGTGGGCCGCATGGTAGGCCGTCAGGGCGGGGCGATCCACCGCCAGGACCGCGTCCTCCGTGGCGGCCGCCACGCAGGCCTCCCAGGCCGGCGAGGTGAACCGGCTGCCGGCCGGTTGCGCATCGCCGCAAACCAGGCGCGCCGCGGCGCCAATGCGCCCGTAGAGCGCCGCGATCCCCGCCGGGTGGCCGAGGTCGAGTTCCGCGTAGCGGACCTCGAGGGCCGCCGCCGGGGTGGGGGCGGCATGGGCGCTGGAGGCGGCAACCGAGAGGGCCAGGGCGCCAGCGACCAGGCCGAGCTGGATGGCGCTGCCCACGACACTGAGCGCGGCAGCCACGATGCGGACGGTGAGCGTTGAACGATCCATGGGACTCTCCTTTGCTGGCCAATGGGGCCATGGCGTGCAGTCTCCGCCGTCGAGGTGGCAGGCGGATTGCAGAGACGTGAAGCTGCGTTGAGCGCAGCTCAACGGCGGCGGGCCCGGGGCCTTTGCAGGTATGATCGCCGGATGAATACCGCACGCTTTGCCGGCACCGAACGCTACATCGCCACCGACGACCTCAATCTCGCCGTCAATGCCGCCGTCACGCTCGAGCGGCCGCTGCTGATCAAGGGCGAGCCCGGCACCGGCAAGACGCAGCTCGCCGCCGAGGTGGCGCGCTCGCTCGGGGCGCCGCTGCTCGAGTGGCACATCAAGTCGACCAGCAAGGCGCAGCAGGGCCTGTACGAGTACGACGCGGTCTCGCGGCTGCGCGATTCGCAGCTCGGCGACGCGCGCGTGCACGACATCGCGAACTACATCGTGCGCGGCAAGCTGTGGGAGGCGTTCGACTCCGAGGCGCGGCCGGTGCTGCTGATCGACGAGATCGACAAGGCCGACATCGAGTTCCCCAACGACCTGCTGCGCGAACTCGACCGCATGGAGTTCTACGTCTACGAGACGCGCGAGCTGGTGCGTGCGCGCCACCGGCCGATCATCCTCATCACCAGCAACAACGAGAAGGAGCTGCCGGACGCGTTCCTGCGGCGCTGCTTCTTCCACTACATCCGCTTCCCGGACGAGGCGACGATGCGGCGCATCGTCGAGGTGCACTTCCCGCGCCTGAAGCAGGAGCTGCTGGCCGAGGCGCTCGGCGCCTTCTTCCAGCTGCGCGAGACGCCGGGCCTGAAGAAGAAGCCCTCGACCTCGGAGCTCCTCGACTGGATCAAGCTGCTGGTCGCCGAGGACATCCCGCCCGAGGCGCTGCGCTCCGACGACGCCAGGCAGGTCATCCCCCCGCTGCACGGCGCCCTGCTCAAGAACGAGCAGGACGTGCACCTGTTCGAGCAGCTGGTGTTCATGCACCGCCGTGCTCGTTAGGTTCTTCTTCGAGCTGCGCGCCGCCGGCGTCCCGGTCTCGCTGACCGAGCTGCTGACCCTGCTCGCGGGCCTCAAGGCGCGCATCGCCTGGCTGTCGGCCGAGGAGTTCTACTACTACGCGCGCCTCGCGCTGGTGAAGGACGAGCGGCACTTCGACCGCTTCGACCGCGTGTTCGCCGCGCACTTCGAGGGCGCCGAGCAGCTGTTCGCGCTGCTGGCGAAGGAGCTGCCGGCGGACTGGCTGCGGGCCGTGGGCGAGCGGCTGCTGAGCGAGGAGGAGAAGCGCCAGGTGCACGCGCTCGGCGGCTGGGAGAAGCTCCTCGACACGCTGCGCCAGCGGCTCGCCGAGCAGCAGGAACGGCACGCCGGCGGTTCGAAGTGGATCGGCACCGGCGGCACCTCGCCCTTCGGCCACGGCGGCTACAACCCCGAGGGCGTGCGCATCGGGGGCCCCGGGCGCGAGCGGCGCGCCGTCAAGGTGTGGGAAGAGCGCGAGTTCCGCAACTTCGACGACACGGTCGAGCTCGGCACGCGCAACCTGAAGCTGGCGCTGCGGCGCCTGCGGCGCTTCGCGCGCGAGGGCGCGGCGGAGGAACTCGATCTCGGCGGCACCATCGACGCGACCGCGCGCAACGCCGGCTACCTGGACCTCAAGCTGGTGCCGGAGCGGCACAACGCGGTCAAGGTGCTGCTGTTCCTCGACGTCGGCGGCTCGATGGACAGCCACGTGCGCGCCTGCGAGGAGCTGTTCTCGGCGGCACGCAGCGAGTTCAAGCACCTCGAGCACTACTACTTCCACAACTTCATCTACGAGTCGGTGTGGCGCGACAACCACCGCCGGCGCGCCGAGCGCATCGCCACCGACCAGGTGCTGCGCACCTACAACGCCGACTACCGCGTGATCTTCGTCGGCGACGCCAGCATGAGCCCCTACGAGATCGAGCAGCCCGGCGGCAGCGTCGAGCACTGGAACGAGGAGAGCGGCGCGACCTGGATGCGGCGCGTGACGGCGGCGTTCCCGCGGCTGGTGTGGCTGAACCCGGAGCCGGAGCGCTTCTGGGCGCACACGCAGTCGAACGAGATCACGCGCGCGCTCATCGAGGAGCGCATGTTCCCGCTGACGATCCGCGGGCTGGATGCGGCGATCGGCGCGCTGCGGAGCAGCCATTGAGCGCCCTGGTGACGCACAGCGGCGGCTGCCATTGCGGCCGGGTACGCTTCGAGGTCGATGCCCCGGCGCAGCTGGAGGTGTCGGACTGCAACTGCTCGATGTGCGGCAAGTCCGGCTACCTGCACCTGATCGTCACGGCACGGCGTTTCCGCCTGCTGCGCGGCGCCGATTCGCTGGCCACCTACACCTTCAACACCGGCACGGCGCGGCACCTGTTCTGCGCGGTGTGCGGCATCAAGTCCTTCTACGTCCCGCGCTCGCACCCGGACGGCTACAGCGTCAACGCACGCTGCCTGGATGCGGGCACGGTGACCGGCATGACGGTTTCGCCCTTCGACGGCCGCAACTGGGAACGCGGGATCGACGCATTGCGCGCCGCGGACCGGGAAGCGGCACCACCCAAGGAGGCATCATGAGCAGCACGGACATTCGCGGCGTCTTCATCTGGAACGAACTGATGACCACCGATCCGGAGGCGGCGGCGGCGTTCTACCGCGCCGTGGTCGGCTGGGAGACCCGGCCCTGGGGCCATCATGTCGCGTACACGCTGTGTGTCGCGCCCGCCGGCCCGGTCGCCGGCATCATGGCGCTGCCGGAGGATGCGCGCGCGATGGGCGCGCCGCCCGCGTGGCTCTCCTACGTCGGCACGCCGGACCTGGATGCCACCATCGCCCACGCCACGGGCCTCGGCGGAAGAGTGCTCAAGGGTGCGACCGTCATCGAGGGCGCGGGCCGCTACGCGGTGCTGGCCGATCCCCAGGGGGCGAGCTTCGGCATCTACACGCCGGTGCAGAGTGCGCCGCAGCCGGCCGTGGCGCTGGGGCAGTTCGTGTGGCACGAACTCGCCAGCGACGACGTCGAGGCCTCGCTCGGCTACTACCGCACGCTGTTCGGCTGGGACGAGCTGCAGCGCATGGACATGGGGGCGATGGGGCCGTACGTGATCTTCGGCTCCGGCGGCGTGCAGCGCGGCGGCATGTACCGCCGGCCCGCGGGCCAGCCGGGCGGCACGAGCTGGATGGCCTACGCGCACGTGCCGAGCGCCGAGTCGGCCACGGCCGCGGCGGTGGCCGCGGGCGCGAGCGTGCTGCACGGGCCGTCCGACGTGCCCGGCGGCCGCATCACGATGCTGCTCGATCCGCAGGGCGTGGCTTTCGCGGTGCACTCGGCCGCGATGAGCGCGGCGCAACCGGCGGTGGCCAGGCCAAAGGCCAAGGCCAAGCCCAAGCCCAAAGCCAAGCCAACGGCGAAACCCAAGGCGAAGGCCAAACCCAAGGCGAAGGCGAAACCCAAGGCCCGGGGCGGTGCGAAGGCGAAGGCCGGCGCCGCGGCCGGACGCCGCGCCGCCGCAAAGAAGCGCCCGGCTGCGAAGCGGCGCCCGGCGGCGCGAGGCAAGGCGGCCGGTGCCGCGAAGCCCGCGGCGCGCCGCAAGGCCAAGCCTGGGCGCAAGGCCAAGCCCGCGCGCAAGCCACCGCGCCGCGCCGGCGCGCGGAAGCACCGGTGAAGCCGCGCGGCCGGTCGGGCCGGTCGGGTCGGTCGGCGGCCGTGCTGGCGTCGGCCCTGGCGCTGGCGATCGGTGCCGTGCCTGCCAGCGGACGCGTGCTGGAGGCCACGGCGACGGGTTTCCGGCTGCAGCACGAGGTGGAGGTCGGCGCCGCGCAGGCGACCGCCTGGCGCACGCTGCTCGATGTCGGCGCGTGGTGGAACCCGGCGCATACCTACTCCGGCGCGGCGCGCAACCTGCACCTCGACGCCCGGCCTGGCGGCTGCTTCTGCGAGCGGCTGCCGCACGGCGGCGGCGTGGAGCACCTGCGCGTCGTGTTCGTCGCGCCACCGTCCACGCTGCGCCTGGGCGGCGCACTGGGCCCGCTGCAGGGGTCGGGGCTTTCCGGCAGCTTGACCTTCGCGCTCGCTGCGCGACCCGATGGCGGCACGCGCATCCGGATGGACTACGTGGTCGGCGGCTACCTGCCGGGCGGGTTCGAGAGCATGGCACCCGCCGTGGACGCCGTGCTGGGCGAGCAGCTGGAGCGCCTGCGCCGGCGGCTCGAACCGGCTCGATGAGCGACCCCGGTCCGGGGGCGAGCGCCGCGGGCGTGGTGCCCCGGCGCGTCGCGCACCTGGACATGGACGCGTTCTACGCGTCGGTCGAACTGCTGCGCTACCCGGAGCTCGCGGGCCTGCCGGTGGTGATCGGCGGCCGTCGGCGTCGCGCCGCCGGCGAATCCGTCGCGGCCGGCGGCCACCAGCGGCTCCGGGACTATGCCGGCCGCGGGGTCGTGACGACCGCCACCTACGCCGCGCGGCCTTTCGGCGTGCACTCGGGCCTGGGCCTCATGAAGGCAGCGCAGCTCTGCCCGGACGCGATCCTGCTGCCCGCGGATTTCGACGAGTACCGCCGCTGCTCGCGCGCCTTCAAGGCCGTGATCCGCGACATCGCGCCGGTCATGGAGGACCGCGGCATTGACGAGGTCTACATCGAGTTCACCGACATCGCGGGCGTGGCGGCGGACGGCGGCCGTGCAGTGGCGCTGCAGTTGCAGCAGGCGATCCTCGAGCGCACCGGGCTCGGCTGCTCGATCGGCGTCGCGCCGAACAAGCTGCTGGCGAAGCTCGGGAGCGAACTCGACAAGCCGCGCGGCCTGACGATCCTGTACGCAGCGGACCTGGCGTCGCGGATCTGGCCGCTGCCCTGCCGGCGCCTGAACGGCATCGGCCCGAAGGCCGAGGCGAAGCTCGCCGCGCTCGGCATCCACACGCTCGGCGAGCTGGCGCAGTGCGGCAGCGCCTGGCTGCAGGAGCGCTTCGGGCGCAGCTACGGCGAGTGGCTGCATGCCGCGGCCTGGGGCCGCGACGAGCGGCCGGTGGCGACCCGCAGCGAGCCGGTGTCGATGAGCCGCGAGACCACCTTCGAGCGCGACCTGCACGCGGTGCACGACCGCGCCGAGCTAGGCGCGCTGTTCACGCGGCTGTGCCGCGAGGTCGCGGCCGACCTGCAGCGCAAGGGCTACGTCGGCCGCACGATCGGCATCAAGCTGCGCTACGACGACTTCAGCGGCCTCACGCGCGACCGCACGCTCGACACCTACACCGCCGATGCCGCGCTGATCCGGCGCGCGGCGGGGCTGTGCCTCAAGCGCGCGCCGCTCGGGCGGCGCCTGCGCCTGCTCGGCGTGCGCGTCGGTGGCCTGGTACGGAGCGACGCGGCGCCGGCGGCTTCGCTGCCGATGTTCCCCGAGGGTGGCTGAGGGAGCGAGGTCCGCCCGCGCGCTCGTGCCGCGTCGCGCCCCGCGTTCAGCCGTGGCGACGCTCGGCCGGACCATTGTCGGTCTCGGCGGCGACGTAGGTGAGCGTGTAGTCGCCGATACGGACTTCATCGCCGCCGGCGAGCGGATGGCGCACGCCGCGAAGGTGGCGCCCGCCGTTGACGGCGATGCCGTTGGTGCTGCCGAGGTCCTCGAGCACCGAGCGCCCGGCGAGCGTCGTGATGCGGCAGTGCCGGCGGCTGATGAAGCTGCCGTCGAGCTGCAGGTCGCAGTCGGCGGTGCGCCCGACCAGCAGCGTGCTGGTCGAGGGCAGCGGGAAGCGGCCCATCGGCTTGCCGCGGCGCGCCACCAGCAGCAGCGCGCTGCTCGCGTCGATGACGGCGTCGGCATGGGTCGCCGCGGGCTCCGGGTCCACGGTCTCATCGCCAATCCAGTGCAGCGCGCGCGCCGCGTCGCGCACGTCCTGGACGCTGACCACCGGTCCGAAGCGCGCCGCGGCCTGGGTCATCGCGGCGTCGCACAGCACGTTGATCAGCGCCGGGACGCCCTCGGCGAAGGCTTGCACGTCGTCGAGGGCCGCGGGCTCGAACACCTGGCCGCCGGCGCCCGCGCGGCGCAGGCGCTCGCGCACGTAGGCGCCGGTGTCGGCGGCGCTCAGGCCCGGCAGTTCGACCACCGTCGGAGTCACCAGCGAGCGTTCCTGCGCCCGCAGTGCCAGCAGCTCGCCGAGCTGCGCCTCGCCCGCGAGCAGCAGCATCGGCGCCGGCTCGAGCGCCAGCAGGCGCAGCAGCTGGCCGAAGGTCGCCGGCGGCAGCTCGTGCGCGTCGTCCACCAGCACCAGGACGCGGCGGCCGCCGGCGGATTCGCTGGCCAGGTGGCGCGCCAGCAGGTCGAGCGAATCGGCCGATTCGCCCTGGCGCGGCGGCAGGCCGAGCTGCTCGTACAGCAGATCTAGCAGCCGCGGCGGCGGCATGTCGGGTTGCCAGACGCGCACGGCGTGGCGCGGTGCGTCGGGCTGGTCGGCGAGCGATCGCAGCACGGTGGACTTGCCCGAACCGGCGGCACCGGTGAGCAGCACCAGCCCCTGTCCGCCGTCGACCAGGGCGCGCAGGCGGTGCACCGTGCGGCCGAATTCGCCGCCGACGAACATCGTCTCCGGTTCCGGGCGCAGCCGGAACGGCGGGGAGGTCAGCTTGAACCACTGCGTGTACATGGGCGTGCGGCCTTGCAGAATGATACTCGCAGCGCGCCGCGCCCGCAGCGCGTCGGCACGTGGCGTGAGCTGGCAGTGCCATGGGCGGCCGTTGGCTTGCGCTATGATCATGCCCCCCCCGGAATGGCGGAGCCGACGCATGCCCGAGCATGGCCACGGTCGCAGGTGCAGGCACGTCTTGCCGGCGCTGGTGCTGGCGGCCGCCGCGTCCGCGTCACGTGCGACGGAGATCGGCGACGCCTGCCATGCCGCCTTGCCCGAATCGCTGGCAGCCGCGCTCGAACGGCAATTCCCGGCCTACCGCACCCCGCTCGCCACCGACAACGATCCCGCGGACGTCGCCGAGAACCTGCGGCGCGGCGGCAGCGGCTGCCTGGGGCTCGCCAGCGCGGACCTGGACGGCGATGGCGTCACCGACTACGTCGTCGGCCTCGCGCCGCGCGCTGGCCTGCAGCCGCTGGCGCTGATCGCGCTCGCGCGCGGTGGGCAGTGGGTCTTCCACCTCATCGAGAGCGGGGTGGGCGTGCGCTCGCGCCTGTTCGTCGATGTCGTGCCGCCGGGCCGCTACGATCGCAGCGAGTCGCTCGGGCCGCCGCAGGCGGCCGATGACCAGCGCCAGCTCACCTGCCCGATCGCGGGGGCGATCGTCGGCGCCGCGCACGCCACCGGCATCGTCCATTGCCTGGTGCGCGGCAGCTGGCGGCGCGTCACGGTGGCCGGCTGAGACCGGATGGGTCGGAACCGCAAACTACGCGAGCCAGCCGACATGGAAGCGAAACGACGGATCATTCCTCCGGTGTGGATGCTGCTGGCATTGCTGGCCTCGCTGGCGCTGCATCGCTGGCTACCCCTGGTGAGCCTGCTGCGCCCGCCGTGGACCTGGTCCGGCGTCGTGCCGATCCTGGCGGCGCTGCTGCTGACGCCGCCGGCGATGTTGTTGTTCCGCGGCAGCGGCACGCCGATCATGCCGTTCGAGCGCTCGACCGCGCTGGTGACCACCGGCGTCTACCGCTTCACGCGCAATCCGATGTACCTGGGGCTCACGCTGGTGCTGCTCGGCGCCGCCGTGCTGCAGGGGAGCCTGGGTGCCTGCCTGCCGATTCCGCTGTTCGTGCTGATCATCCAGAAGCGCTTCATCGAAGGCGAGGAACGTTTCCTCACGGAGATCTTCGGCGAGCAGTACCTGTCCTACCGGCGGCGCGTGCGCCGCTGGCTCTGAAGCACGAGCGAGGTCAATGATGTTGAGCAAGGTAGTGCGGGTCCACGAGACCGGCGGTCCGGAGCAGTTGCGCATCGAGGAGCTGGCGGTCGGCGATCCGGGCGCCGGCGAGGTGCGCATCCGCGTGCGCGCCATCGGCCTGAACCGCTCCGAGGCGCTGTTCCGTGCCGGCGTGTACCTCGGCCAGCCGAAGTTCCCGTCGCTGATGGGCTACGAGGCCAGCGGCGAGATCGAGGCGCTGGGAGCGGGCGTGCAGGGCTTCGCCGTGGGCGAGCGCGTGTGCGTGCTGCCGAACTACCGCCTGGGCGAGTACGGCGTCTATGCCGAGCGCGCCATCGTGCCGGCGCGCAGCCTGCTGGCGCCGCCGCCGGGGCTCACGCCGGTCGAGTCGGCCTCGATCTGGATGCAGTACTTCACCGCGATGGCGGTCACCGAGGTCGCGCAGGTGCGGCCCGGCGACCACGTCATCATCCGCGCGCCCTCGAGCAGCGTCGGCATCGCCGCGATGCAGCTGTGCAACTGGGCGGGGGCCGTGCCGATCGCGGCGACGCGCACCGGCGCCAAGGCCGAGGCGCTGCGGCTGCTCGGCGCGGCGCACGTGGTCGCCACCGAGGAGAGCGATCTCGTCGCCGAGGTGCGGCGCATCACCTCCGGCAAGGGCGCGCGCGTGGTCTTCGACCCGGTCGGCGGCCCGTACGTCGACACGCTCGCCCAGGCGATGGCCGAGGAGGGCATCCTCATCATCTACGGCTCGCTCAGCAACCAGCCGACGGTGTTCCCGCACTGGCCGGCGGCGCTCAAGGGCCTCTCCCTGCGCGGCTGGGTGGCTTCGCAGATCTGGAACCGCCCGGAGCGCTTCGCGCGCGGGCGCGATCTCATCCTCCAGGGACTCGCCAGCGGCCGGCTGCGCCCGGTGGTGGCGCGCACCTTCACGCTCGGCGACATCGCCGCCGCGCACCGCTACCTGGAGTCGAACCAGCAGGTCGGCAAGGTGGTGGTCACGACCTAGATGCGGCGCGCGAAGGCGCGCAGGCCGGCGCGGAAGCGCTCCGCGCCGCCCATCGCCGGATGGCGCAGCGCCAGCTCCACGCGGCCAAGGCCGGCGAGGAGCGATTCGGCCTTGCGACCGAGCGCGACCACGCGGACGCGCGGGAAGGCCGCGAGCAGCGCGCCGAGCGCCGGGCGGCCGAGCGCCACCTCGGCCGCGGTCGGCGTGCGGTTGCTGTGCGGCTCGCCCGGGCGGTGCGGGTGCCAGGGGAAGGCGTTCCACAGGATGGTCCGCTCGGCGAGGCCGAGCGCGTGCAGCGCTTCCCAGACGATCGTCGCCGAGGGCTCGCTCCAGGGCCTGGCGCGTGTGCTCAGGCGCCCGTGCGGCGCCGCGACGCGCGGGATCGCACCTTCGAGCAGCAGCCGCTCGCTGGTGAAGGGAATCCCCGAGACATGGCAGCCCTGGTACCCGGCCGCCTCGCCGAGCAGCAGCAGCAGGGGATCGCAGTCCAGGTGCGCGCGCAGCCGCGCGCGGCGCGCCGCCGGCGCCGCCGGGTCGGCGTCGGTGAGCGCATCGCGCTCGCACCACGGATTGAAGACCGCGTCGGCGCGATGCGTCTCGATGCGTTGCAGGAAGGTGGCGAGCCGCGGCATGCGCGCAGAGTGTAAGCCGCGTGAGGGGATTCAGCTGGGGTTCATCCCCCGCATCTAGCCTTGGCAGGGAAGAAGGCGCGCGCCGCGCGCCGCGACCCGTCGAGGTGGACCGTGAAGAAGATGCGATGGACGATGTGCGTGGCCGGCGGCGTGCTGGCTGCCTCGGCCGCAATGGCCCATGACGGCTACGGCGACGGCCGCTACGCCGATCGCCGCTACGACGAGGACACCGGCACCTACGTCGGGCTGAACGTCGGCCAGATCCGCTACAGCGAGGACGGGCTGGGCGCGATCACGCCGAACGGCGGCTACTTCCGCATCGGCCAGGCCTTCAGCCCCAACTTCGCCATCGAGGGCCGCGTCGGCGGCGGCTTCTCCGAGGATTCGACCGACGGCTACGCGGTCCGCGTCGATGCGCTGTACGCCGGTTACATCAAGGGCTCGCTGCCGCTGGCGCCGGGCTTCTCGCTGTACGCCCTCGGGGGCCTGGGCGGCGCGCACCTGCGCCGCAACTTCGGCGACGGCAACGTCACCGAATCGGGCTTCTCCTATGGCCTCGGTGGCGACTTCGCGCTCGGCAACGGCACCGCGATCAACGTCGAGTGGTCGCGCCTGGTGTCCGGCACCAACTTCGGCTACGACTTCGACACCGACATCGCCTCGATCGGCCTGACCTTCCGCTTCTGACGCGCGGGCGCAGCCGCCACCCGCGGCGATCGCGTATCCTTGCCGCCAGGCCGGCGTGGTGGAGGCGATCGTGGGCGAGGCGTGGGTGGTGGAGCGCGGGTTGGCGCGGTTCGTGGCCGTCGCGGCGCTGGCGGTCGGGGGCGGAGCCCTCGCATGGTTCGCCTACGTCGATGCGCCCATCAGCGATCGCGTGATGCTGTGGATCGCCTTCGCGGTGGCGGCCGGGACCGTCGCCGTGCTGGCGGGGCTCGGCTCGCTCGCCCTAACATTGGGGGCCGCGCCGGTCGAGGCACCGGCGGCGCAGCGGCGCGCACGCCGCCTGCTGCGGCTGGCGCTCGCGGCGCTGGCCGTGCAGGTGCTGCTGCTCGCCATGGCGAGCGTCGTGACGCTCAACGTGCGCGGCGAGGGGTCGGAAACGGACACCGAGGACACGGCGGTCGCCGTGTAGGGAGCGGATCATGAAGGACTACCAGGGCAAGGTCGCATTCATCACCGGCGGCGCCTCGGGCGCCGGGCTGGGGCAGGCCAAGGTATTTGCCGCGGCCGGCTGCCACCTGGTGCTGGCGGACGTGCGGCCCAAGCCGCTCGCCGAAGCGCATGCATGGTTCAGCGAGCGCGGCGTGCGCGTGCACACGATCCAGCTCGACATCACCGACCGCGCCGCCTACGCGCGCGCCGCCGACGAGGTCGAGAAGGTGTACGGCACGCCACCGCAGCTGCTGTTCAACACCGCCGGCGTCAACACCTTCGGGCCGGTGGAGAAGTCCACCTTCGAGGACTTCGACTGGGTGATGGGCGTCAACCTCGGTGGCGTCGTCAACGGCATGCTGACCTTCGTGCCGCGCATGATCGCGGCCGGCAAGGGCGGCTACATCGTCACGACCGCCTCGGTCGGCGGCTTCCAGGGCGGCGCGCTCGCCGCGGTGTACTGCGCCGCCAAGGCCGCGGTGATCAACCTGATGGAGAGCTACCACATGGCGCTCAAGGCCTACGGCATCGGCGTCTCGGTGCTGTGCCCGGCGAACATCCGCTCCAACATCGCCGAGGCGACCTTCACTCGCCCGGCGAGCCTCGCGAAGACCGGCTACACGGTCAACGCGCAGACCATCGAATCGCTCCGCCAGATCCACTCGCACGGCATGGACCCGGAGGAGCTGGCGCGCCACACCAAGGCGGCGATGGAGGCCAACCAGCTCTACATCATCCCGTACCCGGAGGAGAAGGAGCGCCTCGAGAAGCACTTCGCCGACATCACCAACGCGATCATGCCGATGTCGGCCGACCCGGAAGGTGCGCGCAAGCGCGTCGAGGCGCTGGCCGCCTGGGCGAAATCGATGTCCGGTCCGCGCGGCGAGGCGACACAGCAGTGAAGTCGCTGCTGACGCCGCGCACGCTGCTGGTGCTGGCGTCGCTCGCCCTGAGCCTGGTGCTCGGGCTGCTGCTCGCCCGGGGCGGCGGCGCTCCCGGCGCCGGCGCTGCGGCGCACGAGCTCACCATCGGCTTCTCGCTCGACACGCTGAAGGAGGCGCGCTGGCAGGCGGATCGCGACATGTTCGTCAGGCGCGCCGCCGAGCTCGGCGCCCGCGTGCTGGCGCTCTCGGCCAACGGCGATGACACCGTGCAGGTCAGCGACGTCGAGAAGCTGCTGACCAACCGCGTCGACGTGCTGGTCATCGTGCCGCACGACGGCCAGGCGATGGCCAAGGCGGTGCGCATGGCGCACGAGGCCGGCGTGCCGGTGATCGCCTACGATCGCATCATCCGCGACAGCGACCTGGACCTGTACGTCAGCTTCGACAACCTGCGGGTCGGCGAGCTGCAGGCGCGCTACCTGGTCGATCACCTGCCGGTGCCGGCCCACGGCCGCATCGTGCGCATCTACGGCGCCAAGACCGACAACAACGCGGCGCTGTTCAAGCAGGGCCAGGACCGCGTGCTCGCGCCCTACATCGAGCGCGGCGACATCAAGGTGATCCACGAGGACTGGGCCGAGGACTGGAAGCCGGAGAACGCCAAGCGCATCCTCAACGCGGCGATCACCGCGCAGGGCAACCGCTTCGACGCGGTGCTCGCCAGCAACGACGGCACGGCCGGCGGCGCGGTGCAGGCGCTGCTCGAGGAGGGCCTCGCCGGGCGCGTGCTGGTCACGGGCCAGGATGCCGAGGTCGTGGCGCTGCAGCGCATCGCCGCCGGCACGCAGGCGATGACCATCTACAAGCCGCTGCGCACGCTGGCGCAGGGCGCGGCCGAGCTCGCCGTGCGCCTGGCGCGCCACCAGGTCGTCGTGGCGAAGCAGACCGTCAACAATGGAGCGATCGACGTGCCGGCGGCGCTGTTCGACGTGGTCACCGTGACGCGCGACAACATCGTCGCCACCGTGGTGCGCGACGGCCTCGCGAGCTACGACGAGGTCTATCGCGGCGTGCCCGAGGCGCAGCGGCCGCCGCGGGGTCCGTCGCCGCCGTGACCCCGCCGCCGATCCTCGCGGCGCGCGGCATCGTCAAGCGCTTCGGCGGCGTGATGGCGCTGGACGGCGTCAGCTTCGAGCTGCAGCCGGGCGAGGTGCACGCGCTGTGCGGCGAGAACGGCGCCGGCAAGTCGACGCTGATCAAGCTGCTCGCCGGCGTGCATCCGCACGGCAGCTACGACGGCACGATCCTGATCGACGGCGTCGCGGCGGCGTTCCGCTCGACGCGCGACGCCGAGCGCGCCGGCATCGCGATCATCCACCAGGAGCTGGCGCTGTTCCCGGAGATGACGGTCGCGGAGAACCTGTTCCTCGGCGCGCTGCCGCGGCGCCTCGGGCGCATCGACTGGGACGAGGTCGGGCGCCGCGCCCGCGCGCTGCTCGCCGAACATGCCATCGACCTCGATGCCGACGCCCGCGTCGGTGACCTCGGCGTCGGCCAGCAGCAGCTGGTGGAGATCGCGCGGGCGCTCGGCCGCGCACCGCGCGTGCTGGTGCTCGATGAGCCGACGGCGGCGCTGGCGCGCCACGAGATCGACGTGCTGCTCGGCATCGTGCGCTCGCTGCGGGCCCGCGGCGTCGCCTGCGTGTACATCTCGCACAAGCTCGACGAGGTGTTCGCGCTCGCCGACCGCATCACGGTGCTGCGCGACGGCGTCACGCAGGGGACGCTCGCGGCGACGGACACCAGTCCCGGCGAGATCATCCGCCTGATGGTCGGGCGGCGCATCGAGGACCTCTACCCGCGCCGGCAGCCAAGCCCCGGCCGCACGCTGCTGCGCGTGCGGGGGTTGAGCGTCGCGCCGACGCTGCGCGCCGCGCCGCGGCTGCGCGACATCACGCTCGAGGTCGCCGCCGGCGAGGTGCTCGGCATCGGTGGCCTGATGGGCGCGGGCCGCAGCGAGCTGCTGCTGCACCTGGTCGGGCTGTGGGGCGAGCGCCGCGCGGGCAGCGTCGAGCTGGACGGCCGGCCGCTCGCCGGCGGCGGGCCGCGCGATGCGCTGCGGGCCGGGCTGGCGCTCGTCAGCGAGGACCGCAAGCGCTACGGCCTGGTGCTGCAGCAGGGCGCGGCCTTCAACCTGACGCTCGCCTCGCTGGCGCGGCTGGCGCGCGGGCCGTTCATCGACCTGGAACGCGAGCGCGTCGCGGCGGCCGGCGCCGTCGCGGATCTGCGCATCAAGACGCACGCGCTCGACAGCCCGGTGGCGACGCTCTCGGGCGGCAACCAGCAGAAGGTGGTGATCGGCAAGGCGCTGATGGCGCAACCGCGGGTGCTGCTGCTCGACGAACCCACGCGCGGCATCGACGTCGGCGCCAAGCTCGAGGTCTACGAGCTCGTCAACCGGCTCACGGCCGAAGGCAAGGCGATCATCATGGTCTCGAGCGAGCTTGGCGAGCTGCTGGGCATGAGCGATCGCATCGTGATGCTGCACGCCGGATGCGTGGGCGGCGTGTTTGCGCGCGGCGAGGCCACGCAGGAACGGCTGCTCGCCGCGGCCATGGGCCGGCTCGGGGAGGCCGCCTGATGCGGCGCTTCGCGGCGCGCGAGCTCTCGATGCTGGTCGCGCTCGCGGCGATCTGGGCGTTCTTCGCCTGGCGCGAGCCGGTGTTCCTCTCCGAGCGCAACCTCTCGCTGCTGTCGATCGAGCTCGCGATCTCGGCGATCCTGGCGCTCGGCATGCTGCTGGTGCTGCTGCCCGGGCAGATCGACCTCTCGGCCGGCAGCGGCGTCGGGCTCACCGGTGCGGTCGCCGCGGTGCTGGTGTTCACGCATGGCTTGCCGGCGCCACTGGCGCTGGTGATCGCGCTGGCCGGCGCGGTGGCGATCTGGGCCGGCATGGGCGCGCTGGTGGCGATCGAGCGCATCCCGGCCTTCATCATCACGCTGGGCGGGCTGCTGGTGTTCCGCGGGCTGCACTGGCTCGTGATCCACAACCGCACGGTGCCGGTGGTCGAGGGCGGCGGCAGCAACCTGTACTCGCTGCTGACCTCGTACTACCTGCCGGCGGGCGCCGGCTACCTGCTCGGCGCGCTGGTGGTGGCGGCGGTCGCCGCGGCGCGGTTGCGGGCGCGCCAGCGCCGCCGGCGCCTCGGCATCGAGGTGGAGGACGCCGAGGTTGTGCTGCTCAAGCTCGTGGTGCTGGCGCAGGCAGTGTGCGTCGTCATCCTGATCGCCAACGGCTTCCGTGGCGTGCCTCTGGCGCTGGTGCTGCTGGCCGCGGTCGCGTTGCTGGTGCACCTGGTCACGATGCACACGCCCTTCGGCCGCTACCTGTACGCGATCGGCGGCAACGAGGAGGCGGCCGCGGTATCCGGCGTGCCGGTGCGCGCCACGGTCATCGGCGCCTATGCGCTGATGGGCGCGATCGTCGCGCTGACGGGCTTCATGCAGACCGCGTACTCGGGTGCCTCGACCACCACCGTGGGCTCGCTGATGGAACTCGACGCCGTGGCCGCCTGCGTCATCGGCGGCACCAGCCTGCGCGGCGGCCGCGGCACCGTGCTCGGCGTGCTGTTCGGCGCGCTGATCATGGCGAGCCTGTTGAACGGCATGACGCTGATGGCCGTGTCGCCGGAGATCAAGTACATCGCGCGCGGCACGGTGCTGGCGCTGGCGGTGTGGCTGGACCTGCGGCTCGGGCGCGAACGCTGATCCGGCGGCGGCGCCCGCCGCCTCAGCCGCCGTTGCGCGCGCTGGCGCGCGCGCGCAGCACTTCCTCGCGGATGTCGGTGACGTTGCGGGCGTGGTTGTGCGCCCCGGTGCAGCGCTCGCTCCGCGGGCAGCGCGAGCTGCGCGGGCAGATGATGCGCGCCGGGTGTTCGAGCGCATCCTCGACCCAGCCGATGTTGAGTACGCCGGCCACCTTCTGCAGGGCCTCGACCGCGGCCTTGGGGATGCGCGCCGAGCCCTGGTGCTTCAGGCAGGCGTCGAAGATGCCGTAGGTGACGGCATCGGCGTCTCCGCCGTTCGAGGCGACCGCCGGCGCGAGGTCGACGCCGACCGAGAGCACGTGGGCGTTGTCGGCCATGTCGTGCGTGCGGATCGAGTGGCAGCAGTACAGGCGCACGCGCTCGCCGTCGTGCAGCACCGAGATCTGCGAGCCGGCGCGGCTGCGGTGGTCGTGCAGCATGCGGAACACCGCCCAGTGCGGGCAAGGATCGCTCACCTGCGTCATGTTGCCCCAGGGCAGCGGTATGCCGTTGCCGCGGTACACCGCGCGCAGGAAGCCGGGCGAGTAGGCGTCGAAGAAGTGCCAGTACGGGTAGGGCGACACCTTGGTCATGCGGCGCATGACCAGCGCCGGCGTGAGCTGCAGCTTCTCGCCCGACTCGACGCGGTAGCGTTCGCGCGTCAGGTAGCGGCGGAACGGGAGCTTCGGGCACAGCAGCGCGCCGGCGAAGAAGCTGCACTCGAAGTCGCGCCAGGCGCGCAGCACGTCCTGCGGCGTCATGGCGGCGTCGGCGCCGGGGCGGCCTTCGGGGCTCGCGCCCATCTCGCCGCCGGTGGCGTGCGGCGATTTCATGCCGTCGCCCCCGTGCAGCACCTTGTGGCCGATGTAGGTCGCCAGGTCGAACTTCAGGCGGGCCGGATCGGCCTGCAGCGCGCGGTTGAGGTAGACGCGGTTCGGCGGCTCGAAGAAGGAGCGCAGGATGCTGCGCACCTCGCGGTCCTCGGCGCGCACCAGGCCGGGCTTGTGGTCGAACCAGTGCAGCTGCAGGCCGACGTGCTTGGCCAGGCGCTGCAGGTCGTTCACCTGCAGCGGGAAGCGCCGCTCGCCGACCTTCTCGGCGGCCCGCTCCAGGTCCGGGAAGTCGTTGCGCGAGCGCTCCTGGTAGGCGCGGATCAGCAGCTGGGCGAACTGCTGGCCGCTGGTGCCGGTCTGCGAGAGCAGCTCCGGCAGCGCCGCCTGCAGCAGTTCCTTGGAGAACAGGAACGAGGGCTCGAGCGGCACGCGCTCGGCGCCGCCGCTCTGCGGCCGCTCCGGCGCGCTGGTGTCGTAGTCCGGGTTCTCGTCGTGGAACCAGGCGACGTCGCGCTGGAAGATGCGCGCCAGCAGCTCCACCACGTCCTCGGAGGGCTGGCGCTTGCCGCCCTCGATCATGCTGAGGTACGAGACCGAGGGCGCGGTGGCGGGGTCGACCTGCACGCAGCGCGCCGACAGCTCGTCCAGCGTCATGCCGTTGCCTTTGCGCAGCGCGCGCAGCTTCGGGCCGAGCAGGTGGCTGGTGCGGCCGATCGGTTTCATGGCGCGTGCCGCTGCGGCGGGCGTATACGCATGTTCCGCAGTTTAAATCCGCGCGCTGGCCTTTGTGAAACCGTTTTGTGAAACTCACATTGTGAAGTTTTCACAAACGGGGTCCGGGCCGGGGCTGAGGTAAGTTTGCTACATGAATACTGCAGCGCAAAAGCTCCCGGGCCGCCTCGAATCCGGGATTCCCGGCCTCGCGATCACCGGCCAGCGCGTCGAGCGGGCCGAGGAAGTCCTCACCCCGGAGGCCCTGAAACTGCTGGCCGACCTGCACCGGCGCTTCAATCCGCGCCGGCTGGAGTTGCTGGCCGCCCGGCGCGCGCGCCAGGCCGAACTGGACGCCGGCCGGCTGCCGGACTTCCTCGCCGAGACGCGCGCGGTGCGCGAGGGCGACTGGCGCGTGGCGCCGGCGCCGGCGGACCTGCAGGACCGGCGGGTGGAGATCACCGGTCCCGTGGACCGCAAGATGATCATCAACGCCCTGAATGCGCCGGCCCGGGCCTTCATGGCCGACTTCGAGGACTCCTCGACGCCGACCTGGCCGAACATGGTCCAGGGCCAGGTGAACCTCAAGGACGCGGTGCGCCGCACGATCACCTGGCAGGACCCCGCGAGCGGCAAGGACTACCGCCTGCGCGAGAACCCGGCGGTGCTGCTGGTGCGGCCGCGCGGCTGGCACCTGCCCGAGAAGCACGTGCTCATCGACGGCATGCCGACCTCCGGCAGCCTGTTCGACTTCGTCCTCTACCTCGCCAACAACCACGCCGAGCTCGCGCGCCGCGGCACCGGCCCGTACTTCTACCTGCCGAAGCTCGAGAGCCACCTCGAGGCGCGGCTGTGGAACGACGTGATCGTCTACGCGCAGAGCCAGCTCGGCATCGCGCGCGGCACGGTCAAGGTGACGGTGCTGATCGAGACGATCCTCGCGGCCTTCGAGATGGACGAGATCCTCTACGAGCTGCGCGAGCACATCGTCGGCCTGAACTGCGGCCGCTGGGACTACATCTTCAGCTACATCAAGAAATTCCGTAACCGCGCCGACTTCGTGCTGCCCGACCGCGGCAGCGTGACGATGGAGCGGCACTTCCTCAAGTCCTACGTCGACCTGCTGATCCAGACCTGCCACCGCCGCGGCGCGCACGCGATGGGCGGCATGGCGGCGCAGATCCCGATCCGCGACAACCCGGCGGCCAACGAGGCCGCGATGGCCAAGGTGCGCGCCGACAAGCAGCGCGAGGCGCGCGCCGGGCACGACGGCACCTGGATCGCGCATCCCGGCCTCGCGCCGGTGGCGCTCGAGGCCTTCGACGGCGTGATGCGCGGGCCGAACCAGCTCGACGTGGCGCGCGCCGAGGTGCACGTCACCGCGGCCGACCTGCTGCAGCGGCCCGAGGGGCCGGTGAGCGAGGACGGCGTGCGCCACAACATCCGCGTCGGCATCCAGTACGTCGAGTCCTGGCTGCGCGGCACCGGCTGCGTGCCGCTCTACAACCTGATGGAGGACGCGGCCACCGCCGAGATCTCGCGCGCGCAGCTGTGGCAGTGGCTGCGGCACGGCGTGCGCCTGGCCGATGGCCGCGTGCTCGAGCTGGCGCTGTTCAACGCGCTGCTCGGCGAGGAGCTCGAGCGCATCCACGAGGAGGTCGGGCGCGACGCGCTCGCCGGCCGCGTGTTCCCGACCGCGACGCGGCTGTTCGCCAACATGGTGACCGCCGCCGAGTTCGACGATTTCCTGACCTTGCCGGCCTACGAGCTGCTGGCCTGAATACCGCAACCGGAGAGTGACTAAATGACTACGCAGAAGAGCCTTGCCGATGCCCAGACCCTGGCGCGCGAGTGGCGCGACAACCCGCGCTGGAAGGGCATCACCCGTCCCTACAAGGCCGAGGACGTGGTCCGGCTGCGCGGCAGCGTGCACATCGAGCACTCGATCGCGCGGCTCACGGCCGAGAAGCTCTGGCGCTTCCTGCACGAGAAGCCGTTCGTCAACGCGCTCGGCGCGCTGACCGGCAACCAGGCCATGCAGCAGGTGCGCGCCGGGCTCGACGCGATCTACCTCTCCGGCTGGCAGGTGGCCGGCGACGCCAACCTCGCCGGGCAGATGTACCCGGACCAGTCGCTGTACCCGGCCGACTCGGTGCCGGCGGTGGTCAAGCGCATCAACAACACGCTGCTGCGCGCCGACCAGATCCAGTGCGCCGAGGGCAAGGGCGACATCGACTGGCTGAAGCCGATCGTCGCCGACGCCGAGGCCGGCTTCGGTGGCGTGCTCAACGCCTTCGAGCTGATGAAGGGCATGATCGAGGCCGGCGCCGCCGGCGTGCACTTCGAGGACCAGCTCGCCTCGGCCAAGAAGTGCGGCCACATGGGCGGCAAGGTGCTGGTGCCGACGCAGGAGGCCGTGTCCAAGCTGGTTGCGGCGCGCCTCGCCGCCGACACCATGGGCGTGCCGACCGTGCTGGTGGCGCGCACCGACGCCGAGGCGGCGAACCTGCTGACCTCCGACGTCGACGAGCGCGACCGTCCGTTCCTCGACACGGCCAAGGGCCGCACCTCCGAGGGCTTCTACTACGTGCGCAACGGCATCAAGCAGGCGATCGCCCGCGGCCTCGCCTACGCGCCGGTCGCTGACATCGTCTGGTGCGAGACCGGCAAGCCCGACCTGCACGAGGCGAAGGAATTCGCCGAGGGCGTCCACAAGCAGTTCCCCGGCAAGATGCTCGCCTACAACTGCTCGCCGAGCTTCAACTGGAAGCGCAACCTCGACGACGCGACCATCGCCAAGTTCCAGCGCGAGCTGGGCGCGATGGGCTACAAGTTCCAGTTCATCACGCTCGCCGGCTTCCACCTGATCAACTACGGGATGTTCGAGCTGGCGCACGGCTACCGCACCTCGCAGATGTCGGCCTACGTGAAGCTGCAGGAGGCCGAGTTCGCCGCCGAGGCGCACGGCTACACCGCCACGCGCCACCAGCGCGAGGTCGGCGCCGGCTACTTCGATGACGTCACGCAGACGGTCGCCGGCGGCGCCTCGTCGCTGGCGGCGCTGAAGGGCAGCACCGAGGAAGGGCAGTTCCAGCACGCCTGAGCGGCGGGGAGGCGCACGATCATGAGCCTGGCGGTCGAGGAAGCATTCGGACGCGCGTTCCGCGCCGGACAGATCGCGCAGCTCGTGGTCGGCGCCTTCCTGCGCTACAACGCCGAGTTCCGCGAGGTCACGCGGCGCGCGCGCCAGCACTTCGTGGCGCGCGACTGGGCGGCGGCGCATGCCGATGCGGTCGAGCGCCTCGGCCTGTACGACCGGCACGTGCGCATGGCGATGGAGGAGCTGCGCGTGCTGCACGGCGGCGCCACCCATGACTCCGAGCTGTGGCGCAACGCGCGCCGGCACTTCGCCCACCTGATCGACGGCCTGCCGGACAGCGAGTTCTGCAAGACCTACTTCAGCTCGGTGACGCGCAAGCTGTTCGCGACCGTGGGCGTCGCGCCGGACATCGAGTTCATCGCCACTGACCTCGATCCGCTCGCCAACGTGCAGGAGATCGCGGTGACGCGCCGCTTCGAGGCGGGTGATGCGGCCACGCCGAGCCTGGCCACGGTGCTGGGGCAGGACTGGTTCGGCACGCCCTGGGCGAGCGACGGCGGCAACGTCGCGGGCGGCGAGGCCATGCTGCAGGCCTGGCTCGGTGCCCGGGCGCGCCTGCATGGGGCGCTGCACTTCGAGTGCGTCGATACGCCGTTCTACCAGGGCACGCGCGCCTACCTGGTCGGGCGCCTCTCGGGTCCCGACTGGAGCGAGCCCGCGGCGCTGGCGATCCGCCACGATGCCGCTGGCCTCGTGCTCGACGCCGTGCTGCTGGGCGAGGAGGGGGTCTCGGCCCTCTTCAGCTACACGCGCACCTATTTCCAGGTCGACCTCGAGCGCGTCGCCGAGACCGTCGCGTTCCTGAAGACGCTGCTGCCGCGCAAGCCGGTGGGCGAGCTGTTCACGATCCTCGGGCGCGCCAAGCAGGGCAAGACCGAGCGCTACCGCAGCATCATGCAGCGCATGACCACGAGCGGCGAGCTGTTCGAGCACGCCCCGGGCGAGCGCGGCATGGTGATGGTCTGCTTCGTCATGAAGACCCTGGACGTGGTGTTCAAGGTGATCCGGGACCGCATCCCGGAACCGAAGACCGTCACGCCGGCGGACGTCGCGCGGCAATACGATTTCGTCTACCGGCACGACCGCGCGGGCCGGCTGGTGGATGCGCAGGAGTTCCGCCGCATGCGCTTCCCGGCGACCTGCTTCGCGCCGGCGCTGCTCGCCGAGCTGCTGGATGAATGCGGCAGCGGCGTACGCCGCGACGGCGATGACCTGGTGTTCGAGCGCATCTACGTCGAGCGCCGGCTGGTGCCGCTGAACCTCTACCTGCAGAAGGCGACGCCGGAGGCCGCCGAGCGCGTGCTGCTCGACTACGGCCAGGCGCTCAAGGACCTGGCGCGCACCAACCTGTTCGCCGGCGACCTGCTGTTCAAGAACTTCGGCGTCACGCGCCACGGGCGCGTGATCTTCTACGACTACGACGAGGTCTGCCCGCTCACCGACTGCGAGTTCCGCGAGCTGCCGGTGGCCTCGGACCCGGACGACGAGATGCGCGCCGAGCCCTGGTTCTACGTCGGCGAGCACGACGTCTTCCCCGAGACCTTCCGCAATTTCATGCCCATGGGCGCTGCTGCGGCCGCGGTGTTGCGTCGCCACAACGATCTCTTCGGTCCAGAATTCTGGCGCGACGTCCAGGAACGCATCCGCGCGGGCGAGGCGCTGGAGGTGCTGCCCTACGAGCCGCTGGCGGCCGCCGGCGCGCAAGTGCCTGCGAATACAGCACTTCAGGCCGATTCGGCCTGATCGGAATCCGCGCTCCAATTCGGGCGAACAGCGCCTGGTGGCCTGCGCCGGAGCGGGTACATTCCTGTTCCCTCTCAACGCCTTGCAGCGTTGCGGGCCGGTCACAGGCCCGTGCTATGATACAAAGCGTCCGGATTGCGGTACGCGGGTCGCGCAGTGACAACGACATGAAGCGCGCCTGCGGCTTTGCGCATCTTCACAGAGGGGAGAACAGCCAGTGACCTTCAAGATTCGACATGCCGTCGCGCTCGCCTGCGCGGTGGCGTTGCCTGTGTCCACGTGGGCGGCCGAAACCGACGAATCATCGGGCGTGCTCGAGGAAATCGTCATCACCGCGCAGAAGCGCACCGAGCGCCTGGAAGACGTGCCGGTGGCGGCCGCGGTGCTGTCGACCGACATGATGGCGAGCACCAACGCCGGCGACATCTTCGACCTGAACCGCCTGGTTCCCTCGGTCCAGCTGAAGCGGCTCTCTCGTTCAACGGTCGCGTGCCGACCGGCATGCGCGGCATCTCCTCGGTGTCGAACGAAGGGCACCATCGGCCTCTCCTCGGGCGTCGCGATCATGATCAACGACGGCGTTCCGTCCCCTGGACTCGCGCGCCGGCAATTAACCTCGATGACGCGGGCGGTGTCGAAGTGCTGAAGGGCTCCGCAGGCGACCCTGGGTGGCCGCACGGCCGCGGCCGGCGTCATCAACGTCGTCACCCGCAAGCCGAGCGACACCTTCATGGGTGACATCACGCTCACCGGTACCGACGACAACGAGTACCGCCGCGCCAACGGCTTCATCTCCGGCCTGATCACCAGCGGCGTCGACTACAGCCTCGCGGCCTACTACACGACGCGCGAGTACGCGATCAAGAACTCGAACTCGGCAAGAAGACCACCCAGGACATCTACGGCGTGCGTGGCAAATTGCTGTTCAAGCCGACCGAAGACCTCGACATCACGCTGATGGCGCGCGCTACGGCGCGATGGCCAATCGCGGCGGCGAACTTCGTGTACACGCACACCCTCGCCGGGTGCCTACCTGCTGCTCGGTACGGGCCATCCGCCTCCGGCGACGGCGGCGCGGGCGACTTCCGTACCCGTGCTGAGCCGGGGACGTGCTGATGCCCGGCATCGCCGGGGTTCGACAACCAGGCCTACGCCAGCCCGGTCGAAGGCTTTCGAACGTCAAGGACACCGATTTCTCGGCCGACATCCAGTATCGCATCGGCGACCTGACACTGGTCTGACCACGGCGTACCAGCACGAGAAGCAGCTGAACGGCCAGGACCTGTTCCAGGCCACCTACTTGAACAACCTGACGAACCCGTCGGGCAGCGATCCCGCCGCGCCGCCGCCGTTCTTCAACATGCAGACGACGGACATCGACATCAAGCAGTTCAGCGAGGAGCTCAAGCTGGCCTCGCCGACCGACCGTGACTTCAGCTACCCGTCGGCCTGTTCTATTCCGACACCAAGGTCCGCGGCCTGTACCTCCGCGACCTGGTGCCTGCGTACCACGACACCGACACGACGTCGAAGACCAAGACGACCGACCTGTACGCGCGCGGCACGCTGAAGTTCGCCGGCAGCAATTCGCTGGTGGTCGGCCTGCGCTACAACTACGACCAGATCGCCTACAGCTACCTGAAGCGCTTCTTCCCGCCGTTCCTGCCGTCGCTGACCGACAGCGACAGTTCCAACGACTCGCTCTCGTGGGCGACATCAGCCTGCAGCACAAGTACGGCAACGGCACGATGGTGTACCTGACCCATGCGCGCTATTCACCGGCCGCGTACAACACGGCCTACGTGGAATATGCGGACAACGACCCGGAGACGTCCTATACGAGGAACCTGGGCAAGGTGGGCAAGGAAGACGTCGACCATTTCGAGCTTGGCAGCAAGGGGACGTACCGACGGCCGCCTGCGCGTCAACGCCGCGGCGTTCTACACCAAGTACAAGAACTTCCAGGTGCAGATCTTCGATTCCAGCTCCGGGCGCGCTCAGTCCGCCGCTGCAGCTGGTGCTGGCCGGCGGCGCCGAGACCAAGGGTCTCGAGGCTGACGCGCAGTTCGCGGCGACCGGATACGTTGCGGATCGACCTGAATGCGGCGTACATCGACGCCAAGTTCACGGAGTACGTGGGTGCGCCGTGCTACAACGGCGACCAGTCGGGCGTCATGCCGGCCCAGTGCTACGTCGATGCCAACACCGGCGCCATCGTCCGTGACCTCAGCGGCACCATGCCGCTGTCGCCGAAGTTCAAGTTCGTGCTGGGTGCCGAACAGCGCATCCACGCGCTGAGCGCGGGCGGCGACATCGTGCTGGGCGCGAACTACCCTGGCGCGACGAGGCGCAGATGCTCGTGGACCAGAACCCGTACGTTCCAGCTTCGGCCTTCGGCATCCTGAACCTGAACGTCGGCTGGAAGGCCGCGGATGACAAGCTCTCGGCCACGCTGTTCTGCAACAACGTGCTGGACAAGCACTACTTCACGGACCTCGAGGACTTCGAGCGCTCCCTGGGGTGGCACGAACACGATCGTCGGCTAGCCGGCGCGTGGATACCAACCGCTACTTCCTCGGCCTGCGGCTGAGCGCCAAGCTCTAAGCCCCAGCGGTGGTTGTTCGATGAAGGCGCGGCGGGCAGCAATGCCCGCCGCGTTTTCATCTGGGGCGTGGCCGGCGCGGCGGAAGCGGCCTGGCGGCTGCCCATGCATGCGCCGGAACGTGCGGGCGAAGGCGGACGCCGAGCGATAGCCGAGTTCCTCGGCGATCGCAGCGAGCGGCGCGCGCCGCTCGGCGAGCCGGGTCGCGGCGAGCTGCATGCGCCAGCGTGTCAGGTAGGCCTTGGGGCTGGTGCCGGTGCGCGACTGGAAGACCGCGGCGAAGTTCGCCGAGCGTGACATGCTGGCGAGCCGCGCGAGCCGCGGTACCGTCCGCGGCCTCGTGGCGGCGCGCGGTGCATGGCCTCGATAGCCTTGCGGACGCGCGGTTCGGCCAGTCCGCGCAACAGGCCGGGCGAGCCGGCTTCGGGCCTCGACCAGCGGCTGCGCAGCACCTTGCAGGAAGACGAGGTCTGCTGCGCCGCCGCGGCGGCGGCGGAACCGAGCCTGCAGCTGCTGCTCGTCGGCGATGAAGCGCAGCGCGGCATCGAGCAGTGGCCAGACGCGCACGTCGGCATTGTCGAGCCGGATGAGCGGCGGAAGTTCGCGCGTCAGCGGATTGTCGCGCGCGCCGAAATAGAACGCGCCCGCCAGGATGCGGGTGGTCGGGCCGGGCCCGCCATGCTGGAAGCGGCTGGTCTTGGAATCGTCGCCGGGCATCCACAAGGGGACTTCGCCGGCTTCGAGCGCCGCGATCAGCGGCACGACCGTCGCCCCGGGGGCGGAGACGATCGAGTGGGGCGAGCCCCGGGGCAGCACGAGCAGGTCGCCGGCGATCATCGGCAGCGCGGCGCCGCCGTCGGGCACCAGCCAGCCCGTGCCCTCGACCACGGCGTAGAAGGGGATACCAGGGTGCTTCGGGCAATGCAGGCCCCAGGGGGCGCCTAGCACGAAGTGGGAGAAGATCGAGGCCTCCATCCGCATGGAGACGAGAACCTGGCTCAGGGCATCCATCGCCACCCCTCCCGGCAGTCTGGACGAAAAGGCATGAAGTATGGAGTTTCGAGTATTGAGGCGCCAGCCTCAGCCGGCGTAGCGTGTCGACCTCGAGGGGGACAAGCCATGAAGTCGATCGCCGTGGTCTGGCCGGCCGTCAACCAGGTGGAGCTGCACGACATCGTCGTGCCGGAGCCGGGGCATGGTGAACTCCTGCTCGAAGCGGCATTCACCCAGATCAGCCCCGGCACCGAGCGCAACTGGCTGACCGGCCGCAATCCGCTCTCGGTCGTCGGCTTCTCGTTCCCGTTCAGGCCAGGCTATGCCTTCGCGGGGCGCGTGAAGGCCGTGGGCCTCGGCGTCACCCGGTTCAAGCCGGGCGACCCCGTCGCGACGGCCGGCAGTCCCTTCGGCAGCCATGCCGCGCACGTCATCGCGCGCGAGGCGGACGTGGCCCCCGTGCCCGACGGCGTCGCGCTCGACTCCGCCGTCTTCAGCACGCTCGCCGGCGTGGCCCAGCACGGCGTGCACCTCGCGCGGCCGGAACTGGGCGAGCCCGTCGCGGTCGTCGGCCTGGGGCCGATCGGCCTGCTGGCCGTGGGGATGCTGCGGCTCGCCGGCGGCGCGCCGGTGCTCGCCATCGATCCGGTGGCTTCGCGCCGCGAGCGGGCGCTGGCCTTCGGGGCCGACATGGCCATCGATCCCGGCGATGAACGCGGCCTCGCCGAGGCGCTGGCGCGCATGAGCGGCGGCGGGCCCGCGGCAGTGATCGAACTCACCGCGCAGCGCGACCCGTTGCAGCTGGCGCTGCGCATCGCGCGTCCCTGGGGACGCGTCGTCCAGTTGAGCAGCGTCGCCGGCGAGTCCTCGCTCGACCTCATGCATGGCCTGCACGTCAAGGCCGTGCAGCTGATCGGCGGCTTCGTCGGCATGCGCCCGCGCGCCGAGAGCAGCCCGGGGCGCTGGACCGAGGCCGATGACCGCGAGGCGTTCCTGCGGCTGCTGCAGTACCGGCGCCTGGACGTGCAGCCGCTGGTCACGCACCGCTTCGACGCGCGCCGCGCGCCCGAGGCCTATGAAGGCATCAAGGCCGGCGACCCGTCGATGATCGGCGTGCTGCTGGAATGGAAATGAGCCGCCACCCGGCGGCCATCGGCAAACGGGGGAAGCGATGATTCACGCACACGTGGTGGGATCGATGCTGCGGCCGAAGGCGCTCATCGAGGCGCGCGAGGCCTTGCGGCAGGGCAAGCTCACGCCGCAGGCGTTCAAGGCGCTGGAGGATGCGTCGGTCGACCGCTGCATCGCCGTGCAGGAGGCGGCCGGCATCGGGCTGGTCACCGACGGCGAGCAGCGGCGCTTCCTGTTCACCGATTCCTTCGGCAGCTCGGTGGCGGGCATCGAGCTCGCGACCAACGAGGATCCGACCGAGCAGCTCTGGCACGACCACGAGGGCAAGTCGATCAAGTCGCCGCGCGCCACGGTCATGCCGACCATCGTCGGCAAGCTCTCGCGCCGCAACTCGCTCGGCACCGAGGAGTACGCCTACGCGCGCGCCCGGGCGAAGCGGCCGGTCAAGGTGACGCTCCCCAGCCCGACCTGCGCGCTGATCTACTGGTCGCAGAAGCACTCGACCGCCGCCTATCCGAACGCGCTCGCCGCGCTGCAGGACGTGGCGGCGATCCTGCGCGAGGAGATCGCCCAGCTCGCCTCGCTCGGCTGCGAGCACGTGCAGATCGACGCGCCCGAGCTCACCATGGCCATCGACCCCGCCTCGATGCGCATGTTCGAGGGCTACGGGTTCACGCGCGCCTCGTTCCTGGCCGAGGCGCTCGCGCTCCTCGGTGGGCTCGCGAAGGACGCGCCGGTGGAGATGTCGGTGCACATGTGCCGCGGCAACAACCAGGGCCTGTGGCACACGTCCGGCGGCTACGATGCCATCTCGAAGGAGTGCTTCCCGCGCCTCGCGGGCTACCGCTACGTGTTGCTCGAGTACGATGACGCCCGCTCCGGCTCCTTCGCCGCGCTCGCCGACCTGCCGCGCGACTGCTGCGCGGTGCTCGGGCTGGTCTCGACCAAGCGCCCGGAGCTCGAGCCGCTGGAACTGCTGCTGCAGCGGGTCGAGGCGGCCAGCCGCCACTTCCCGCGCGCGCAGCTCGCCGTCTCGCCGCAATGCGGCTTCGCCTCGGCGATCTTCGGCAACCCCGTCACGTTCGAGATCGAGGAACAGAAGCTGCGGCGCGTGGGCGAGGTCGCGGCGCGGCTGGCAGCCGGAAAGTAACGCGGAGCCGCCAGCGGCACTGCATTCGAAACCGGTCCAGGAGCAACACCATGTCACGGCACGTGCATTTCGTCGGTACGATCGGACTCGACTCGGTCGAGGAGGTCTTCGCCACCGCGGGCAGGACGGTTGGATCCCACCTGCTGCGCTGTCCCGATGGCGAGACCGGCGGGCGACGCCAGTGGGTCATGTGGCAGTACCCGTTCCTGCGCTCGAGCCCGTACCTGCAGGCGGACGTAACCAAGCTCGTGCCCGAGCCGGCGGTGTGCCTGCTGAAGCTGGCTCCAGGCGTGCAGGCCGCGGACATCCACTTCGGCGAGCTGGGCTATGCGCGCGAGGCGCGCGTCTCGTACCAGGACTTCCTCGACGCGCGCCGCCGCGGAACGATCCCGGCGAATGTGCGCTTCCAGGTCTGCCTGCCGACGCCGAAGGCCTTCATGGCCTTCCTGACGCCGGAGGCCGCGCAGGCGGCCGAGCCGGCCTACGAGCGCGCCATGGTGAAGGAGATCGAGCGCATCTGCGCGGGCATTCCGCACCCGGATCTCGCGATCCAGTGGGACGTGTGCTTCGAGATGCTGATGTGGGACGGCCGCTTCCCGCCGATGCCGCGTTTCGCCGGCATCGAGGCGAGCTTCCAGCAGATGTTCGCGCGGCTGTGCTCGGTCGTCCCCAAGGATGTGCAGCTCGGCGTGCACCTTTGCTACGGGGACAACGATGCCAAGCACTTCATCGATCCGCTCGACCTCGGCAAGGCCGTGGAGCTCGCGAACCTCATCATCGACCACGCCGGACGGCCGCTCGACTGGATCCACATGCCGGTGCCGGCTAATCGTAGCGACGACGCCTACTTCGCGCCGTTGAAGGACCTGCACCGCAGCGGCGGGCGGCCGGAGGTCTACCTCGGCCTGGTGCACCTGTCGGACGGGGTCGAGGGTGCGCGCCGGCGCATCGCCGCGGCGAGCAAGGTGCTGCCGGAATTCGGCATCGCCACCGAGTGCGGCATGGCGCGGGCGCGCACGCGCGAGCAGGTGCTCGAGCTGCTGCGCATCCACGCGGGCGCGGCGGCGTAGGTTCGCCCGCGGGTGGGCATCAGGCCCCGGTCGCGCGGCGCCTGGCTTCCTTCCCGTACAGCGACACCTCAAGCTGGCGCCACCGATCGGACTGGTCGTTGAAGAGGGCGGCGACCTGGTGGCGCAGCCAGGCGATGCGCGGGTCGCGGTGGAAGACGCGGTGCCAGTACTGCTGGGCCAGCATGTAGGGCGGTTCGAAGGGCGTGCGCAGCACCTCGATGGCCTCGCGCTGCGCGAAGCGTTCGGCCACCGCGAGCGGCACCGTGGCGACCAGGTCCGTGCCGGCGACCAGCGCCGGCAGGGCCAGCAGGTGCCGGGTCCGCAGCACGATCCGGCGGCGGATGTGGCGGCGTTCGAGGTGGCGGCCGAGGATGCCGAGGCTGGCCGCCGCCGTCGTCACGACCACGTGCCCGAGGCGCTGGTACTCGCGCAGCCCGAGGCCCGCGGCGAGCACCGGGTGGCCGCGCCGCACGATGCAGGCGTAGGTGTGCATGTACAGCCGCTGGCGGGCGATGGCCTGCACGTCGAGGTCCGGGTAGTAGCCCAGCGCAAGGTCGACCTCGCCGGCCGCCAGGGCCGCCTGCAGGTTGCGATCCTCGATGTCCGCGCAGCTGACGCTCACCTCGGGCATGGCCTGCTGCAGGCGCGCCAGCAGCTGCGGCACGAATTCGACCTCGGCCACTTCCTGGGCGACCAGCCGGAATTCGCGCGGTGCCGCGCCCGGGTCGAATCCGGGCTGCTCGAGCACGCCGTGCTGCACCGAGTCGAGGACGCCGCGCGCGACCTCGATGATGCGCAGGGCGCGCGCGGTGGGCGTCATGCCCTCGGCCGTGTGCACGAACAGCTCGTCGCCGAGCTGCCGGCGCGCCTTGGCCAGCGCCGTGCTGAATCCCGACTGGCTCATGTGCACGAGGCGCGCCGCGCGGGTGACGTTGCGCGCCTGCGCCAGGGCCACCAGCAGGCGCAGCAGGTTGAGGTCGAAGGCGCTCATCGCAATGGCAGATACCCGTTATCCAGGATAACGCATTGTACGATACCCGCAGCGGTTCCTAGAATGATGCGACCCGGCCAACGGGCACGCGGGAGGAGGGGCCCATGAGCGACAGCAACCGCATCCTGACCACGCACGTCGGCAGCCTGGTGCGCACGCCCGAGATCGTCGAGATGATGATCCGCGGCACGCTCGGCGAGCCTGTGGATCCGGCCACCTACGAGCGCACGCTGGCGGAGGGCGTGCGCCAGGTCGTCAGGCGGCAGGCCGACGTCGGCGTCGACATCGTCGACGACGGCGAATTCGGCAAGATCAACTGGATCACCTACATCTGCGAGCGCGTCCGTGGCCTGGAACGCACCGACGATCCGGCGATGAAGACCGGCGCCGCCGGAATGTGGCCGGAGCAGGAGCGCTTCGGCGACTTCTACAGGGAGTACGAGTCGCACGAATCGAAGCTCTGGCTGCCGCCGGCGCCGTCCAAGGCGCGCTACCAGGGCCTGCAGTCCACCGAGTATCGCAACGTGCTGTGCACCGGCCCGGTCAGCTACGACCCGAGCGCGGTGCAACGCGACATCCGCAACCTCAAGGCGGCGCTGCAGGGCACGCGGGTCGTCGATGGCTTCCTGCCGGTGGTGGCGCCGGCCTCGATCGAGGGCATCCACAACCGGCACTATGCCTCGGCCGAGGACTTCCTGTTCGCCATGGCCGACGTGCTCGGCCAGGAATACCGCGCCATCGTCGATGCCGGTTTCATCGTGCAGATCGACGACGCGATGCTGCCGCTCCATCGCAGCATCCGCTTCCGCGACAAGAGCCTCGCGGAGTACCGCCGCTGGGCCGAGGTGCGCATCGAGGCCCTGAACCGGGCGCTCAAGGGCATCCCGCCCGAGCGCACGCGCTACCACATCTGCTACGGCAGCCAGAACGCGCCGCACACCTTCGACATGCCGCTCGCCGACTTCGTCGACGTGATCCTCAAGGCCAGGGTCGGCGCCTACAGCATCGAGGCGAGCAACGTGCGCCACGAGCACGAATGGCAGGTCTGGAAGGACGTGAAGCTGCCGGCGGGCGCGAAGCTGGCGCCGGGCGTGATCGGCCATGCGACCAACGTGGTCGAGCACCCCGAGCTCATCGCGCAGCGCATCGCGAACTTCGCCAGCCTCGTCGGGCGCGAGAACGTCATCGCCAGCAGCGATTGCGGTTTCTCCCAGGGCTGGAATTCCCCGCGCGTGCACGTGCAGGTGCAGTGGGCCAAGCTCGAGGCGCTGGTCGAGGGCGCGCGGCTCGCCTCGCAGCGGCTGTGGCGATAACGGGGAGGAGGGCAGGACGATGAGCGGCAACAGCACCACCACGCGGTACCAGGAGCGGCTGGACCTCATCAAGCGCACGATCGCGATGGAGCACGTCGAACGCGTGCCCTCCATCTACATGGGCACGGCTTTCGCGCCGCGCTACATGGGCGGCAAGATCGCGCGCTTCTGCAACGACATGGAGTACGCCTTCCAGGTGCAGCTGGACGCGATGGACCGGCTCGGTGGCATCGACGGCACCAACATCGCCTCCGGCGGCCGCATCGGCCCGATCCTCTCGGCCCTGTGGATGTCGCGCGTCGCGGTGCCCGGCGTCGAGCTGCCGGAAGACACGCTCTGGCAGGTCATGGAGGAAGAGGTCATGACCCTGGCCGACTACGACGTCGTGCTGGAAAAGGGCTGGAAGCCGTTCGTAAGGGACTACCTGCCGCGCGTGGTGGACCTGCGGCTGCTGGGCGAGACCTTCGGCTGGATGGCGCAGAATGGCGGGCGCATCCAGAAGACCTACGTCGAGCGCGGCTACGTCGTCATCACCGATGCCAAGATGGCGCCCACGCCGCCGTTCGAGGCGCTGTGCGGCGCGCGCTCGATGCAGAAGTTCTTCCTCGACCTGCTGCGCATCCCGAAGAAGGTCGAGGCGGTCATGGAAGTCATCATGCGTGACGTGATGGCCGACATCGAGGCGATGCCGCCGTGGTCCGGCCCCGGGGTCGGTGGCACCTGGGTGGGCGGCTGGCGCGGGGCCCCGGGGCTGCTGGCGCCGCGGCACTTCGACCGCTTCGTCTGGCCCTACATCGTGGAGGAAGTACGTGCGCTGGTCGCCAAGGGCTACACGCCGATCCTGCACTTCGACCAGGACTGGAATCGCGAACTCGGCCGCCTCAACGAACTGCCGCAGGGCAAGTGCATCTTCAATCCCGACGGCATGACGAGCATGAAGAAGTTCAGGGAAGTGGCCGGCGATTCGATGGCGATGCTGGGCGACGTGCCGTCGGTACTTCTGTCCACGGGCACGCCCGAAGCGGTAGCCGAGTACACGCGCAACCTGCTGGCCCTGTTCGGCAACCGCGGGCTGCTGTTCTGCGGCGGTTGCGACATCCCGATCAATGCACGTCCCGAAAATGTCGAGACCATGCTGCGTGTGCTCAAACGGCACAACGAGCTGCATTAGGAGCAGCGGGCCGTGAGGGTCGTGGTACTGGCCGGCTTCCTTGGCTCGGGCAAGACCACCGTGGCGCTGCAGATTGCCCGGGCGGCACGAGCCGCGGGGCAGCGCGTCGGCCTGATCGTCAACGAGCGGGGCGAGGCAGGCGTCGACAACCAGCTGGCGGCGCGGCTGGGATTCGACGTGCGCGAGCTCCTGGGCGGCTGCATCTGCTGCTCGCTGGTCGCCGAGCTGGCGCCGGCGCTGGAGGCGCTGGCGGCGACGTCCCGGCCTGACCTGGTGATCGTCGAGCCCTCGGGCATCGCCGAACCGGCGCAGATCCGCGAAGCGCTGCGCTTTGCGCGCGTGCCGGGACTGCAGATCCTCCCCGTAGGCATCGTCGATGCCCAGCGTCTCGAGGAACTGATGCAGGTGGTCACGCCGCTCATCACTCGGCAGATCGGCAACGCGGAGCTGGTCCTCGTCTGCAAGGCCGACGTCGCCACGGCACGCGAAACGGCTGTCGCAGCCCGCATCGTGGATGAGCACCATCCGGTGACTGAACCCTACGTGATCGATGCCCGCGAGCCGCTGGAGGCCCCCCTGCGGATGGCGATGCTGGGACGATGCACGCGCTGGTAGATCCGCTGGTCGTTCGCTCGAGCTGGACGTTCCAGCAGCCGGTGAAGGCAGGATCGGCAGCCCAGGCGCTGGAGGCATGGCTGGCGAGCATCGCGGCGTGCTGTCCGTCGCCCGCCGGACACGTCATCGGCCACATCAAGGCCTGCGCCTCGCTGCCGGCGGGAGGCTGCATCCAGGGCAATGTGACCTCCACCCGCCAGCCGCCACACCTCGAGTTGCATGAGCCGGCAGGAACACCGCTGACCCGCCTCGACGTTACGCTGAACGTGCTGGTCGTCGGACTGGACCGGGAGGCCGCGTGGCGGTCGGCGCGGGCGGTTCTCGATGACGTGGCCGCCCGATGCGGTTTCACCCATTCGACATCGATGCTGCAATCACAGGGAGAACACTGATGGCCGACATGACCGACGAAGAGAAGCAACTGGTGCAGCTGCTGGCGGACATGATGGAGGACGAGGCGCTGCCGATCGCCAACCGCATGCTGCTCGAGGAGAAGAAGGACCCGATGCGGGTGCTCGAGCTGTGCCGCAACGCGATGGACATCGTCGGCAAGCGCTTCGAGGAAGGCGAGTACTTCCTGCCCGAGCTGGTGCTGGCGGGCGAGATGCTCGACAAGATCGGCGCGGTGGCCAAGCCCCTGATCAAGCAGGGCTCGGGCGGCGAGCAGAAGAAGCTCGGCAAGGTGCTGATCGGCACGGTGCACGGCGACCTGCACGACATCGGCAAGAACATCGTCACCTTCATGCTGGACATCAACGGCTTCGACGTGCGCGACATCGGCATCGACGTGCCGGTGAAGAAGTTCATCGAGGAGATCAACGCCTACCAGCCGGACGTGGTGGGGCTGTCGGGGTTCCTGACGCTGGCGTTCGACTCGATGAAGGAGACGATCACGGCCTTCGAGAAGGAGGGCATGCGGCCGAAGTTCAAGATCATGATCGGCGGCGGGCAGATCGACGAGACGGTGCGCAAGTACACCGGCGCGGACGCCTTCGGCGTCAACGCGGTCGAGGCCGTGGCGCTGTGCCGCAAGTGGATGGGGGTGGCGGCTTGAATACCCCCGCCGCGGGCGCGTCGGCGGGATTCCTGTCGACGGCCCTGCAGCCGTCGACACCCGCGGCGCGCGCGGCCTTCGATGCGCGCTGGAAGCGCGTGCAGGACTGCATCGAACTGCGCACCCCGGATCGCATGCCGGTGGCGTTGTTCGCCAGCTTCTGGATGGCGCGCTACGGCGGCGTCAGCTGCCAACAGCTGATGTACGACTACGAGAACACCAAGGAGCTCGGGCTGCGCGCCACGCAGGAGTTCGACGCCGACATCGTGTCGGGCGCGATGGTGTCCTCGAGCATCTATGGCCCGACGCTGGAGCTGATGGAGTTCAAGCAGCTGCAGTGGGCCGGGAACGGCGTGGGCGAGCACCAGCCGTACCAGTACCTCGACCGTGAATACATGTCGAACAACGAGTACGACGACTTCATGGCCGATCCGACCGGCTTCTACCTGCGCACCTACCTGCCGCGCATCGGCGGCGCGCTCGCGGGCCTCGCCGACATGCCGGTGCTGCCCGGCATGCACTACTTCCGCCTGGTCGCCGGCCTGCGCGGCTTCGCCAAGCCGGGCGTCAAGCAGGCGCTGCAGAACCTGATCAAGGTGGCCGAAGAATCCGAGGTGATGGCGCAGCACAACATCGACTTCGCGAAGAAGGTGACCGAGCTCGGTTACCCGCGCGACGCCGGTGGCAACACGGTCTCGCCCTACGACTTCGTCGCCGACTACTTCCGCGGCGCGCGCGGCATGATGACCGACCTGTTCCGCAAGAAGGACAAGCTGCTGCAGCTGCTGGAGAAGGCGCGCGTCTGGCTGACGAAGCTGACGATCGCGAATGCGCAGGCCGCCGGCCACCCGATCGTGATGATCCCGATCCACTGGGCGCCGGACGCGTTCATGTCGGACAAGCAGTTCAAGGAGTTCTACTGGCCGCCGTTCCGGCAGATGATGGTCGACATGATCAACGCCGGCCTGGTGCCGATGCCGCTGTGGGAAGCGGACTGCACCAAGCGCCTGGAGGTGATCCGCGACATCCCGCCGGGCAAGTGCATCTACTGGTTCGAGCGCACCGACATGGTCAAGGCCTTCGAGGTGCTCGGCGACGTGGTGGCGCTGCGCGGCAACCTCTCGCCCTCGCTGATGACCACCGGCAAGCCGGAGGAGGTCGACGCTGCGGTGCGGCACCTCGCCGAGAACGTGTTCCACAAGGGCGGCAAGCTGATCCTCGATTGCGCCTTCGGCCTGCCGGACGAAACCCCGCTCGAGAACGCCCGGGCCATGTACGCGGCAGCGCGCCGCTACGGCAGCTGAGGGGCGCCGCCGGACCAGCCGACATGCCCCACGCGACCGGCATCGACACCTTGCAGCTGCTGCAGGTGACCGGACCTCTGCGGCCGCCGTCGCCGGCACGCGCGCGCCTGCGCGCCGCCGCACTGCAGCT
>JAXMGO010000003.1:0-234314 GCA_046347255.1 Steroidobacteraceae bacterium | reverse complement strand
CCTCGGCACCGAAGGCCTCGGCGACCGGCGCGTGCGCATCGAATTCCACCGCGACCGCATCGTCATCGCGCGCTCGCACGGCGAGCGCGCCGAGGCGGGCTTCATCACGCTGCCGCTGGAGCGCGCGCGCGGCCAGCTGCTCGTCGCCGACGCGCGCGTCGGCCGCGTGCCGGTCAAGGTCATCATCGGCACCGGCGGCCAGGCCACGATCGGCAACAACGCATTGCGCGACGCGCTGGCGCGGCCGCCCGGCGAGGAACCCAGCGTCGACCGCATCGTCGACGTCACGCTCGAGGAACAGACCGGCGAGGGCCGGACGGCGCCGACGATCGCGCTCGGCGACCTGCGCATCCGCGGCGCCCGCGTGACCTACGGCGACATGCACCTGTTCGAATACCTGCACATGGTCGACCGGCCCGCGCTGCTGCTCGGCATGGACACGCTCGGCCTGCTCGACACGCTGGTCATCGACTACCGCCGGCACGAGTTGCAGGCGAAGCTCGCCGACGGCCGCTGACCTCCGCCGACCCACCCCAACCGCCCAGCGCCACGGAAGGCCATGCACACGCTTCGCAACCTGGCACTCGCCGCGAGCCTCGCCGCCGGCAACGCCGTGGCGGGCGACTGCAGCCTGCTGCAGCCCGGCGCCGACCTCAGCGGCTGCGATCTCTCCGGCAGGAGCCTGTTCGCGCGCGACCTGCATGGCGCGCGGCTCACCGGCGCCCGGCTGGAGAACGCCGACCTGCGCGGCAGCAACCTCGCCGATGCGAACCTCGCCGGCGCCAATGCCAAGTGGGCGCACTTCGAGGGCGCGACGCTCACCCGCGCCGACCTGCGCAACGCCGACCTGTTCCACGCGATCTTCGACTACGCCGACCTGGCCGGCGCGCAGTTCGGCGGCGCCTACCTGTTCGGCGCCAACCTCGTCAACGCGCGTGCCGCCGGAGCCGACCTGACCCATGCCTACCTGAAGGACATCCTGATGGAAGGCATCGACCTGAGCGGCGGCTCGCTGCGTGACTGCTACGCGTTGCGTGGGGTGCTGATCGGCGCCAGGCTCGTCGGCACCGACCTCTCCGGCGCGGACCTCACCGGCGCGGCCGCCGAGGACGCCGACTTCACCGGCGCCGTGCTGCACGGCACGCGGCTCGCCGGCGCCTCGCTCCGCAATGCCCGCTTCGATTCGGCCGACCTGCAGGGCGCCGACTTCGCGCACGCCGACCTGTGGAGCGCGCGTTTCGAGCAGGCCCGCAACCAGCCGGCTTCGCTGCTCGACGCGGTGGCCGAATCGTTCAGCGGCAACGCCCGGCCCTGAACGCGGCGCGCCGCGCCCACCACCACCCGCCGCCCGCCGCCACGAGCGGCAGCAGTGCCACCAGCAGCGCCAGCGCGTGCACGCGATAGCCTTGCGGGTCCTGCGCCGCGTGGCCGCTGAGCAGCGGCACGCCAAGCAGCAGCAGCGCGTACGCGCCGCCGGCCGCCAGCAGTGCCAGCCCGGGACGCTGCGGCTCGCACAGCAGCCATTGCAGGCCCAGCGCCGGCAGGAACACCGCCATGCCGACCGCACGGTGCGCCTGCCCGGCCGGCAGCCACGCCTGCAGCGCCGGCTGCAGGTGCACGATCGCGACGATGCGCAGCAGGTTGGCGACCAGCGCCGTCATCCAGGCGAGCACCAGCGCGCCCGCCAGCAGCGCCGGCCACTCGAGCGGCGCGCTCCCGGCGGGCGCCGGGGCGCGCGGCCGCGCGAGCCAGCACCAGCCGAGGAACGAGAGGACCATGAAGTTGATGCCGGCACAGGCCTTGACATTGACCACGCCCGCATCCTCGCTCGCCCATTCGCCGTCCGCCGTGCGCCGAAGTGCCAACCAGCCACCAGCCGCAGCAGCAGCGCGAGCGGCCGCAGCATCCAGCCGATGTCGGCGGCCCCGGCCGCGCTGAAGTGCCACTTCAGCGCGGCGGCGAGACCGACGGCCAGCGCCCACCACAGCAGGGTGGGCCGCCGGCGTTGCCACCACTCAGCCACCGGTGCGGACCCGGTAAAGCTTGCGCGTCGAGCGCAGGCCGAGCAGCAGCGCGCACCAGGCGACAAGACCGTCCATTCGGGCTCGGGCGCGGGCGTGAGCGAATCTCCACACCGCCGTGTCGGCGACGCCCTGCGGCAGCGGCTGCGGCTGCTTGACGTCGGTCGCGGCAGGTCCATCACCGCTCGGCAGCGCCTCGTCGACGCCGACGAAGGAAGTGGCGCTGGTCAGCAGCAGTACTTCAGGCCGAGCGCCATGATCGGCGCGCGCGTCCCCGCCCGCCTCCGGCATGACGTACAGCCGCTCGAGCCGCTTGCGCGCCCACAGCACCGGCAGCACCGGATCGCTGGCGGTGCCGGCGAGCGGGAAGCTCCACTGCCGGGCGCCGGCGCCGTTCACGCCGGCGAGCTGGATCGCCGCGCCGGGCCGGGCATCGCGGTACTTGCCGATCACCAGCACCGGGCGCCGCGCCAGCGAGTCGGGCTGGTGGGCCGGCTCGACGTCGTAGAGCTCGACGCCACGGCCGCTGACCGCGACATGCGTCAGCACCGGTGCGGCGATGTAGGCGCCAAACGCTCGGCCTCGCGCGCGGCGGCGCCGGCGTCGGTGACGACGAAGGACTCGGCATGGCCGACCCGGGCCAGTCCCTCGACCAGATAGCGGTTGACCGAGGTGCCGATGCCGAAGGCGAACAGGTTGGCGTTGCCGAGGTTGGCGTCGATGAGCTTGAAGGCCGCGCCCTCGGCCGAGACGTAGCCATCGGTGATCAGCACCAGGCTGCGCGAGGTGCCCTCGGCCAGCGGCATGGCCAGCGCCTGCTGCAGCGCCGGCAGCAGCTCGGTGCCGCCGCCGCCCGCCATGCCCGCGAGCATCGCGCGGGCGCGCCCGAGGTTCTCCGCGGTCGCCGGCAGTGACTGCGGCGCGAGCGTGGTGGAGCCGCCGGCGAAGAACAGGATGTTGAAGCTGTCCTGCGGCGACAGCGTCGCGAGCAGGCGCTCGATCAGCGTGCGCGCCGTGTCGAGCAGGAAGCCGGCCATCGACCCGGACACGTCGAGGATGAACACGTAGTCGCGCGCCGGCAGCGTCGCGGGCGAGGCGCTGCGGCAGCGTCGACCTACCAACAGGAAGTAGTTCTCGCCACCAGCGCTGAAGCGCGTCAGCCCCGTGACGATGGCGTTGCCCTGCAGCCGGTAGTGCAGGATGAAGTCGCGGTTGCCGGCGGTGGCGCGCGGCTCGTCGAGCGCGATGCGCACGCGCTTCGCGCCCTGCCACTGCGCTGATCCGGTGGCTGGTCGACTGCACGTCGTGCACCGCCAGCGGCCCGTCGAGCTCGACGCCGATGTCGAAGGCGCCGGGGGCCGCCTCGCCGGCGTGCAGGTAGGGACTGGAGATCCAGGCCGTCGGCGCATCGGTGCGGTCGGCGTCGCCGCCGTAGCGTGGACCCACCACGCCCGGGTAGACGAACTCGTACTCACCGTCGTTGGCCTCGAGGAACTCGGTGTACTCGAGCTCGACGTCGACGGTGGCGCCGACCGCGATATTGGCCACGTCCATCGCGAACACGTTGGGGCGCTTCTGCGCCAGCAGCGAGGCCGTCTGCCCCGCCGCCTTCGCGGCCTCGAAGATGCGCCGCGCCTGGTCGCGTTCGTGGATCTGCGCGCGGATGCGCCGTGTTCCGATGGTCATGACCATGGCATTGACGGCGGCGCGCGTCGAGCCCGGGAAGACGTAGCGGGCGTTGATCGGCGTCTTGCCCTCGTTGCGGTACACCTGGTGCACGTGCACGCTGGCGATGACGCCGTTGAGCCGGGCGCTGACGCGGGTCTCCTTCATCGGGAAGTGGTCGGTGCCCGAGTCGTCCTTCACCTCGAAGTACGGCGAGCGGACCGGCGGCGCACCGCCATCGGAGTCGGCGCGGGCATCCAGGCCGACCAGGAACAGGGCCAGGACCGCGAGCGCGTGGATCCAGGGGCGCGCGCGGCCGGTGTGCGGGGACATGGTCGTTCTCCTTGTACGGGTGGCCATCGACGGCTGCAGTGTCCCCGCGGCCGGTGCAGGCTCCGGGGAGATGGCGTGGAGAACGCGTGGAATCGGCGTGCGGGCGCCTCAGGCCGCGGGCGGCTGCCAGGGTATGAAGAGCCGGGCGCGCGTGCCGGCGCCGGGGCAGTCGATCTCGATGCGCCCGCCGTGCAGCGCGGCCACTTCGCGCACGAAGTTCAGCCCGAGGCCGGTGGACTTGCGGCCGCTCCCCGGGCGCGGCAGCGAGTAGAAGCGCTCGAAGATGCGCGGGCGCGCGTATTCGGGGATGCCAGGGCCCTGGTCGGTCACGCCGAGCCACACGCCGTCGGCGTCGGCACTGGCGTCGAGCGTGACCGTGGAATCGCGCGGCGCGAAGTCCAGCGCGTTGCGCAGCAGGTTGTCGAGCGCCTCGCGCAGCAGCAGCGCATCGCCACGCACGCCGTCGCGCCCGGCCAGCTGCTGCGCCAGCGTGATGCCGCGCGCCTCGGCCACCGGCGCCGCCGCGGCCGCGGCCTCGGCCACGAGCGCATGCAGCGCCACCGGCTCGACGTGCGCCAGGTGATCGGCCCGCTCCAGCGAGGCGAGCTCCAGCAGCCGGTCGGCGAGGCGGTTGAGCCGGTCGACCTCGCGCTCGATCGTGGCGACGAAGGCCGCGCGCCGCCCGGGCGCGAGCTCGCCGGCCAGCAGCTCGGCGCTGGCGCGGATCGCAGTCAGCGGGCTCTTGACCTCGTGCGTCAGCGACTGCACGTAGCCCTCGACGTACTGCTTGTCGATGAGCGCGCGGCGCATCGCCTCGATGGCCGCGCCAGCGCGGCCGATCTCGTTGTCGCCGAGCTCCGGCAGGCGCGCCTCGTGGCCGGCGCCGATGGCCTGCGCGTATTCGACCAGCGACTGCAGCGGCCGCGAGACCCAGTTGTACAGCAGCAGCGCCAGCGCGATGGCCAGCGCCGAGGCGAGCAGCACCGCCAGCACCAGGTTGCGGCGCGCCGAGTCGATGAAGCGCTCGATGTTGGTCTGCGGCTTGCCGAGGCTGACGATGCCGACGCGCGCGCCGTCGACCAGGATCGGCGCGGCGACGTAGGACACCGACGCGCCCACCGGCGCGCCGTCGTCGCCGGCCAGCAGCTCGCGCGTGGTGCGCGCGCCGTATTCGCCGCGCAGCGTCAGCGCGATGTCGCGCCATTGCGAATAGTCCTCGCCCGGCGTGGATCCCGGGCGCGAGTCGAACAGCAGGCGGCCGGCGCCATCGGTCACGTAGATGCGGATGTCGGCGCGCGTCTTGACCACCGAGTAGATCGGCGCCCGGAAGCGCTGCTGCGCCAGGTGCAGCGTCGCATCCTGCAGCGCCAGGAAGCGCGATTCCGGCGGCGCGCTCCAGTCGGCGGCCAGTTGCTCGGCCAGCAGGCGCGAACTGTCGACCATCACCTCCTCGAAGGACTCGCCGTAGCGGTAGCGCAGGTCGCCGGTGATCCACCAGGCGAGCAGCGCGAACCCGGTCACCACCGCGGCGGCGAACACGAAGAAGATCCGCGCGCGGAGGCTCAAGGCGCGGGGTCCAGCGAGTAGCCGCTGCCACGGTGCGTGCGGATCGGATCGCCCGCCGGATCGACCTCGCGCAGCTTGGCGCGCAGGCTCTTGACGTGGCTGTCGACGGTGCGCTCGAGGCGGTGATCGGGCGCCTCCCAGGCGCGCTCGAGCAGCTCGGCGCGCGAGTACACCCGGCCCGGGTGCGCGAGCAGCACCTCCAGCAGGCGGTACTCGTGCAGCGTGAGCTCGAGCGCGTGCCCGCGGTAGCGCATCAACCGGCGCACCGCATCGTGCTCGAAGGCCCCAAGGCGGCGCGGCGCATCGGCGGGCACCGCCGACGCGGCCGATGCTCCGGACGGGGCGGCGGCGCGCTGCGCGGCCGGCGCGGCCCCGCGCCGGATCACCATGCGCACGCGCGCCACCAGCTCGCGCAGGCTGAAGGGCTTGACCACGTAGTCGTCGGCGCCCATCTCCAGCCCCACGACGCGGTCGATCTCCTCCTTGCGCGCCGTGAGGAACACGACCGGCACGTCGCTGAGCGCGCGGATGCGGCGGAACACGTCGAAGCCGCTGCCATCCGGCAGGCCGACGTCCAGCAGGATCAGCGCCGGCCGCTCGCGCGCCAGCGCCTCGAGGCAGGCGCTGCCGGTCGCGCAGTGGAGGCAGCGATAGCCCTCGGCCTGCAGCGCGAAGCCGACCGCCTCCGCGATGGCCGGCTCGTCGTCCACTATGAATACGCAGGGCGGCGTCATCGCAAGGGTGTGGCGGAATGTGGCGCGGCCAGCTATACCACGTCCGATTGCCGGCCGCACGGCCGGTCGGCCGGCCGGTGACGTCCACGTATTGCCTGCAACGCCCCGCCTCCGGAGCATCGTGCGGGAGGGTGTCGGGGGAATGTCCACCACCATTTGCCACAGCGGTTCGTGGCGCGCCTGGCGCCGGATCGCGACCTGCCTGGTCGCGGCGGCGCTGCTGCAGGCGTGCGTGATCGTGCCGTACCGGCCGGCCGCCACGACGCGCGTGGATCCGGCGGCCATCGCCGACGCCGGACGCCTCGCCCTGGGCGGCGGCCCGGAGGGCTTCGCGAAGTCCCTGGCACGCGACGTGCGCGCCCACATGGCGGCGTTGCAGCCCGCGGACGGCCGGGCGTTCCTCGATGCGGTGGCACCGGGTCGCGAACTGGTGCTCGCCGGGCTGCTCGATCCCGCGATGCGTCCGCGCATCGAGCCCCTGGGCGTCGACTACCTGGTGCTGTTCGGCGCACCGGTGAATCGCACGATCAGTCGCCAGGGCGACATGGTCCTGGGCCTGGGCTTCGTCGGCGCCCTGCGCGAACGGCATGCGACTTCTTGGTGGACCGCGGTGATCGACCTGCACCGGCTCGAAGTGCTCGGGCAATCGGTCTCCGAGTCGCGCGGGACCACCGCCGCGGTCGGCGCGTTCTACGGCCTGTTCATCGCCGGCGACACCGACGCCAGTGCCCGCGACGACGCCGTGCGCACCATCGCCGCGATCCTCGGGCGCGCGCACCCGACGGGGACCGCGCACGTCGCCTTCCTGGCCGTGGAACCCATCCCCACGGCGGCCGAATTGGCTGCGCAGGCGCGCCGGGCGGAGCGCGACCGCGTGCTGCATGCCGACCGCTGGTCCGCGGACCTGCCGGCATTCGTGCCCTCGCCAGCCCCGTCCGCCGACGAAGCCCTCGTCTACCTGTATCGCCCGGCGACAGCGCGCGTGCCGCCGCCGTGGATCCTGGAGTTCTCGACCGGCCCGGACGCGCGGCCGGGGCGCGTGGCGGCGGTGGTGGCGGGCGGCTACCACGCGCTGCGCGTGCCGCCCGGCGAGCTGCGCCTCGCCGTCGCGGCGGGCGTGGCCGGGCCACCGCGGCGCTCGATCAGCCTGCGCGCGGAACCGGGGCAGACGTATTTCGTCCGGGCGATGGTCCACGCGCACCTGCTCGGAGCCAACGAGCTGGCCCTGGCGCCCACCGACGCGGCGCGCGGAGTGCGCGAGCTGGACCGCTGCCGACGCATGCCCTCCTCGCGCGAATACGACGGTGAAACCCGGCGTCGCGCCGACTACGGCAGCGAACCCGCGCAACTCGAGCTCGCCGCGCTGCTGCGCGCCGGCACGCGCTATGCCGACGGCGGCTCCCTCGGGCCCGATCCGCAGGAGGCCTACACGTGGCTGGCGATCGCGCGCCAGCGCGCCGCGGGACCCGCGGCCCGGGTCATCGCCCGGGAGCAGGCGGCGCTGGCGGCGGCGATGGATGCCGGCGGGATGGCCGAGGCGGAGCAGCACGCGCGCGAGTGGCTCGAGGACCCGGAACACGCGCGGCCGTAGGAACGAGTCGCATCCGCACGCGTTGCGGTCCTCCACGGTTGGAGGCGCTACCGCGATCCATTAGCATCCTTCGACATCACATCGAGCCGCCGGCACGGGCGGCATCCGCTGGGGAGACGCCATGCAGGCGACGCCGGAAAGAGCCGACCCGCCGACGGCGGCACGCGCACCCGAGGTGCGGCCGCTGTCGGGCAACGAAGCCATCGCGCGCGGCGCGTGGGAGGCCGGCGTGCGCGTCGCGGCGGCCTACCCCGGCACGCCGAGCACCGAGATCATGGAAAACCTCGGCGACTACCCACCCGAGGACCTGCACGCGCAGTGGTCGACCAACGAGAAGGTGGCGCTCGACGTCGCGATCGGCGCCGCGCTCGCCGGCAAGCGCGCGCTCGCGGCGATGAAGCACGTCGGCCTGAACGTCGCGGCCGACTCCTTCATGTCGCAGACCTACATCGGCGCCAACGCCGGGCTGGTCATCGTCGTCTGCGACGACCCGGGCATCCACAGCTCGCAGAACGAGCAGGATTCGCGCATCTACGGCCAGTTCGCCATGGTGCCGGTGCTCGAGCCGGGCGATGCGCAGGAAGCGCTCGAGATGACGCGCCAGGCCTTCGAGCTCTCCGAGCAGTTCGACACCATCGCGCTGGTGCGCTCGACCACGCGCCTCTCGCACACGCGCAGCGCGGTGGCGCTCGGGGCACGCACCGAGGCGCCGGAGCGCAGCTTCGTCGAGCAGCCGGCCAAGAACGTGATGATCCCGGCGCATGCGCGTGGCCGCCACGTCGCCATCATCGAGCGCGAGGCGCGGCTGCGCAGCCACTTCGAGACCTCGCCGCTCAACCGCTGGGAGGCTGGCGACAAGGCGGTGGGCGTGGTCACCGCGGGCACCTGCTACGCCTACGTGCGCGAGGTGCTGCCGGAGGCGAGCGTGCTCAAGCTCGGCGCCACCTGGCCGCTGCCACCCGAGCTGCTGCGGCGCTTCTGCGCCTCGGTCGAGCGCGTGTTCGTCGTCGAGGAACTCGAGCCGGTCATCGAGAAGGAACTCAACGCGCTCGGCATCACCGTCGAGGGCAAGGCCTGGTTCCCGCGCACCGGCGAGTTCTCGCCCGAGCTGCTGCGCGCCGGCTTCGAGAAGGCCGGCGTGCTGGCGCCGCGCGCCGCGGCCGGCGGCTGGACCCCCGAGGCGGTCGTGCGCCCGCCGGTGCTGTGCGCCGGCTGCCCGCACACCTCGACTTTCATGGCGGTGCGCGCCTCCGGCGCGCGCGTCGCCGGCGACATCGGCTGCTACACGCTTGGCTGCCTCGACCCGCTGCGCGGGCTCGACACCAGCGTCGCGATGGGCTGCTCGATCGGCAACGCCATCGGCATGTCCAAGGCCGGCGAGCGCAAGCCGGTGATGGCGACCATCGGCGACTCCACGTTCCTGCACGCCGGGCTCCCGCCGCTGATCGACGCGGTCTACAACGATGCCAACATCACCGTGCTGCTGCTCGACAACGGCATCACCGCGATGACCGGCGGCCAGGACCACCCGGGCACCGGCCGCACGCTGCGCGGCGCGCCGGCACCGCGCGTCGACTACGAGGCGCTGGTGCGCGCCATCGGCGTCAAGTGGGTGCGCAAGGTCGACTCCTACGACCTCGCCGCGATGTACCAGACGCTGCGCGAGGCGATCGTGCACCGCGGCGTGTCGGTGGTGATCTCCAACCGGCCGTGCGTGCTCGATCCCGTCAAGATCAAGGGCCCGGCGCTCAAGGTGATCGAGCCGCTGTGCAACGCCTGCCAGTCATGCATGAACCTCGGCTGCCCGGCGCTCACCTGGGGCGAGGGCACCTTCGAGGGCCGGCACAAGGTGCACATCGACGAGTCGCTGTGCATCGGCTGCACGCTGTGCGCGCAGGTGTGCACGATCGACTGCATCAAGCCGGCGGCAGCGGCGACCCAATGAGCGCGCCGGTCAACGTGCTGATCGTCGGCGTCGGCGGCCAGGGCGTGATCCTGGTCTCCAAGGTGCTGGCCGCGCTGGCGCAGGCGCGGGGCCTCGCGGTCAAGCAGAGCGAGGTGCACGGCATGGCCAAGCGCGGCGGCTCGGTCTTCAGCCACGTGCGCTTCGGTGATCAGGTCTACTCGCCGACCATCCCGCGCGGCGAGGCCGACGTGCTGGTGGCGCTCGAATGGGCCGAGGGCCTGCGCTGGCTGCCGTTCCTCAAGCCCGGCGCCGGCATCTTCATCTGCGACACCAAGCGCATCGTGCCGCCGTTCGCCTGCCTGAACCGCCGGCCCGGCGCCGTGCAGCGCTACTCGCGCGAGACCCCCGCCGACGTCATCGCGCACGTCGCCGAGGGCTACGCCATCGACGCGACCGCGATGGCCGAGGAACTCGGCAACGAGCGCGCCGCCAACGTGGTGCTGCTCGGGGCGCTGTCGACGGCGCTGGACTTCGCCGCCGCCGAATGGGAAGCGACGGTGGCGCAGTTCGTGCCGAAGAAGACCATCGCGGTCAACCTCGAGGCCTTCCGCCGCGGCCGCCAGTGGATCGAGGCGGAACGGGCCACGCACCATGAGCCGCTGCCGGCCGCGGGCGCTGCGCCGGCAACCGCCGTGCCGAGCCCCCTGCCCGCCGCGGCGACCGACTACCGCGCGCGCCTGGAGATCACCGCCGCCTGGTGCAAGAGCTGCGACATCTGCGTGAAGCTCTGCCCGGAGCGCTGCCTGCGCCTCAATGCCGAGCGCACCGTGGAGCTCGGCGACGCCGCGAAATGCACCGGCTGCCGGCTGTGCGAGTGGCTGTGCCCCGACTTCGCGATCCGCGTCCATTGGGAGCCGGCGGGCGCCGGCCTCGGAGCAGCCGCATGAGCGCCACGCCCGCCACGACCACCCGCGCCACGGTGCGCCAGCTCTCCGGCAACCACGCCTGCGCGCTGGGCGCGGTCGCCGCCGGCTGCCGCTTCTTCGCCGGCTATCCGATCACGCCCTCCTCGGAGATCGCCGAGCGCCTGGCGCGCGCCCTGCCCGAGGTCGACGGCGTCTTCGTGCAGATGGAGGACGAGATCGCCTCGATGGCCGCGGTGATCGGCGCCTCGATGGGCGGCGTCAAGGCCATGACCGCCACCAGCGGACCGGGCTATTCGCTCAAGCAGGAGAACCTCGGCTACGCCGCCGGCGCCGAGATCCCCTGCGTCATCGTCAACGTGATGCGCGGCGGTCCCTCCACCGGCATGCCGACGCGCCCGGCGCAGGGCGAGATCATGCAGTCGCGCTGGGGCAGCCACGGCGACTACCCGATCATCGTGCTGGCGCCGGCTTCGGCGCGCGAGATCTACACCGAGACGCAGCGCGCCTTCGAACTCGCCGAGCAGCTGCGCACGCCGGTGGTGGTGCTCTACGACCAGTCGGTCGCGCAGCTCACCGAGACCGTCGAGCTCGGCAGCGCCGCGTCCCGCGCCGTGGTCGAGCGCCGCTGGGCGAGCGGGCCGCGCGAGGACTGGCAGCCCTATGCCGCCGGCGCCGACGGCATCCCCGCGATGGCCCGCCCCGGCGATGGCTACCGCGTGCACACCACCGGGCTCACGCATGCCGAGAGCGGCTTCCCCACCCAGAACCCCGCGGCGGTGGAGCGCAACCTCGCGCGGCTGTTCGGCAAGCTGGAACGCAACCGCGGCCTGATCGATTCCTGGCAGGCGCTGCAGTGCGAGGATGCCGAGGTGCTGGTCGTCGCGATCGGCATCTGCGCGCGCGCCGCCCGGCGCGCGCTCGAGGAGCTGCGCGCCCGCGGCGTGCGCGCCGGGCTGTTCCGCCCCATCACGCTGTGGCCGTTCCCGGAAGCGGCGTTGCGTGCGGCCGCGCAACGCGCCCGCGCCGTGCTGGTGCCGGAGCTCAACACCGGCCAGCTGCGGCTCGAGGTCGCCCGCCTGCTGGGCACGGACCTGGTGCACGGCCTCAATCGCCATGATGGCGAGCCGATCACGCCGGCGCAGGTCGCCGCGCGTGCAGCCGATCTCGCGGGGGTACGCCCATGATGCTGGATCACTCCGCCGATTTCGACGTGCGCGCCTACCTGCGCCTGTCGATGATGCCGCACTTCCTCTGCCCGGGCTGCGGCCACGGCATCGCGCTGCGCGCACTGCTGTGGGCGCTGCACGAGCTGGCCGTCGACAAGGACCGGCTGGCGGTGGTCACCGGCATCGGCTGCGCGGGGCGCCTGTCGGCCTACATCGACGCCAGCACCTTCCACGTCACCCACGGCCGGCCGCTCGCCTTCGCCACCGGGCTGGCGCTGGCGCGCCCGGACCTGCGCGTCGTCGTGATCAGCGGCGACGGCGACTGCCTCGCGATCGGCGGCAACCACCTGATCCACGCCTGCCGGCGCAACCTCAAGATCACCTGCCTGATGCTCAACAACGAGATCTACGGCATGACCGGTGGCCAGGTGTCGCCGACCACCTCGGAGTCGATGCTGACGACCACCACGCCGCTCGGCAATTCCGAGCCGCACTTCGACGCCTGCGCGCTCGCCACCGCCGCCGGGGCCGGCTACGTCGGCCGCGAGGTGACGCACCACGTGCCCAAGCTCAAGGAGCTGATCAAGGGCGGCCTCGAGCACCCGGGCTTCGCCTTCATCGAGGTGCTCTCGGATTGCACCGAGATCTTCGGCCGCAAGAACGACCTCGGCTCCTCGCCGGAGATGGTGCTGCGGCAGAAGAGCGAGCTGCGGCCCAGCGCCTACCGCGACACGGTCGACACGCCGTTCCGCTCGAGCGACCTGCCGACCGGCGTGCTGGCGCGCAACGCGCGCCCCGAGTACGGCGCCGCCTACCGCCAGGCCGCGGCGGCGATCAAGGCCGCGCGCCGGGAGCGCGCATGAAGCCCGCGGCGCGCATCGAGATCCGCTTCGGCGGCACCGGCGGCCAGGGCCTGATCCTCGCCGGCACCATGCTCGCCGGCGCCTTCGCCGCCCAGGGGCGGCACATCGCCCAGTCGCAGACCTACGAGCCGACTTCGCGCGGCGGCTACTGCAACTCCGACCTGGTGGTGGCCGACTCCGAAGTGGACTACCCGCTCACGACGGCGCTCGACCAGCTGGTGCTGCTCGACCGCATGGCGGTGCAGCCTTCCTGGCCGCTGCTGAAGAGCGGCGCCCTGGTGATCGCCGACCTGCGCCTGTGCCCGCAGCTCCCGCCGGGCACCGCCCGCATCCACCACCTGCCGCTCTCGCGCACCGCGATCGACCTCGGCAGCGAGCGCGTCGCCAACATCGTCGCGCTCGGCGCGCTGGCGGCGCTGGCCGGCGACTGCGAGCGTGGTGCGATCGAGTCGGCGCTGCGCGCCAACACGCCGCGCAGCTACCTCGACCTCAACCTCGACGCCCTCGCCGCCGGCTTCGGCCTCGCGGCCGGCCTCACGGTGCCGGCGTAGTCAGCGGCCGGCCCTTCTCGACGGTGAAGATCGCCAGCAGGCGCGCCGGCCGCTCGCCCGAATGCTCGGCGTGCGGCACGCCGGCGGGAACCTGCAGCCATTCGCCGGGCTGCAGCGTGCGCGGCGGCTGGCCGTCGATCACCATCGTGTAGTCGCCTTCGAGCAGGTAGCCGAATACGGTGCCCGGGTGCGTGTGGCGCGCCACGTCGGCGTGCGCCGGCACCTCGACCAGTGCATACACCACCTCCTGGTTCGCGCCCGGCACGTCGTTGCGGCCGAGGATCGTGCGCCTGGGCGCCGCCACGGCGGCCGGCGCGGCCGCCGGAGCCGGCACAGCGCCACCGGCCGCGGTGACGGTGGACGGGCCGGCCGCCGGGTCGGCGGACACGGGGCCGGCACTGCCGAACGCCGCGGCGCAGGCCACGATCGCGGCAATCATCGCTCGCTTCATTCCTCCTCCTCCTCGCTCTCGGTCGACTCCAGCACGCGGTCGCGTGGATAGCGCACCGCGTAGTAATGGCGGATGCTCACGAGCTTGCGCGGCTCGGCGCTCACCTTCCACAGCAGCACGCCGGCCTTGCCGTCGAGCTGCCGCACGCTCGGCTCGGTGGCGCCCTTGAGCACCTCGACCTTGACGTCGTCGTTGCGGCTGACCGGAATGCGGTCCACGACTTCCACCGGGATGGTCTCGGCGTGGTAGCTGGTGATGTCGAAGCGCTGCCGGCTCTCGCGCGTGACCTGCCGGCCGAACAGGTTGCCCTCGTCGGAGCGCGCGGCCTCCTCGCGCACCGCGACCTTGATGCGCTCGTCGGCACCGAAGGGCATGCGCACCTCGGCACCCGGCAGGAACGCGGCGGTCGGGGCGCGGCCGACGAAGGCGCCATCGCGGTACAGCTGCAGCTCGCCGGCCTCGATCGGCGTGTCGCGCCCGTAGAGGAAGGTCGCCTCCAGGTGCGCGCTGCGGCTCTGCGCCGGCACCACGCGCGCCACCAGCTGGGTGTCGAACGCATCGCTGGCGATCGGATACAGGCGCGCCTGGGCGTCGGCGAGCAGCGTCGTGCGCCCCGGTACCTGGTACTCGACCAGGTACTGCGTCGCGGCGACCTTGGCCACCCGTTGCGCGGTGACGATGACGGACTCGAATGCGTCGTCGCCCGACGCCGCGACACCGCCACCGGCCGCCGCACGCATGCGCACCGGCTGCGGCGCCTGCAGGTCGAGGAATTCGGACTGGACCACCGGCGTCGCCGCGTCGTCCTGCGGATCGGCCGTGGTCAGCGTCAGCGCCACGTCGTTCCAGTCCTCGCCGCTGGACTGCAGCACTTTGCCCTGGCGCGCCAGTTCCATCCGGCGCGTGCCGGTATCGAGCCGCGCCTGGTAGACCCAGCCCCAGCCCGCGCCCTGCACGCGGTAGGCGATGGTCAGCGGCACGCTGGCGGCCGCCTCCATGTCGACGATCGCCGTCACGTCGGTGCTCGACTTGCGCTCGGAGGCGACCTTGGCGAGATCCGCCTTGAGCTTGTCGATCTCGCGGTCGATGGCGCGCTGGCGCCCGGCCGCCTCGCGCATGCGCGCGCGCGCCGCGGCGGCACTGCTGCCGAGCGTGCCCACCACGGCGCCCAGGTTGGCGCCGGTCACCGCCGTCGTGGAATCGGCCCCGCCCGTGGGCCGCGCGGCCAGCGAGTCCAGGAGCTTCAGCTGCAGCTGCGCCGTGTCGATCTCGTCCTGGATCGCCGCGCGCTGGTCGCCCTTCGACTCGAGCCGCTCGCGCAGCTCGCGCTCGCGTGCCGCCGCGTACTCGACCTGGTTGATCACCGCGGTATCGACGCTGCCGAGCCGCGCCGCCGGCGACGCGACCGTCACCTGCAGCAGGTTGGTGTCGATGTCGGCGGGCAGCCCGTGCACGACGATCCGCTGCGTGCCCGCGGGCAGGGCCACCGTGCCGCTGCGGGTCACGACGGCGCCGCGCGAATAGACCGTCACCCGCATGATCGGCAAGGAGGCGACGACATCGGCCGCCGCGACCTTCGCCCCCGCTGCGGCGGCCACGGCCGCCAGCATCCAGATGCCACCCCTGCTCCAGCGCATCCTGCACCCCCGTTGGTTCCGACGGGAGGCATGGTAGCCCGGGCCGGGCCCGGCAGGATATCGCCCACGCGCCGCGCCAGGCGCGGGGGCGGTGCGGCGCGCTCAGGCCGCCCTGGTCGCGCGCCCGAGGGCCCCGAACTGCAGGTTGCGCTTGGCGTTGGTCAGCAGCGTGGTCACGTCGGTCGACACCCGGCTGAACTCCGAGCCGGCGCCCACCAGCCTCTCGGCATCCTCGTAGTGGCCGGCGTTGATGGTCGTCGCGATGCCCCCCGCCACGCGGTGGAAGTCGGCGTGCCGGGTGCGCAGGTGCACGAAGGTCGGCTGCTTGCCCCAGCGCGAACCACCCGGCCCGTGGATCCACTGGCCCAGCGGACACTGGTCGTCCATGCAGATCTTTTCGGCGTCGAGTTGCTGGTGGTCGGCGATCGCCGTGCGCAGCTTCACCTTCCATTGCCGGTGGGCCTCGATCGCGCCATCGAAGTCGAATTGCTGGGGATCCAGCGGCTGCGCATCCACCAGCGCCCGCGCCAGCAGGCCGTCAGGCAGGCGGAAGCGCGCCAGTTCGTCGGCCAGGTTCTGCGCCTGCGTGCGCATGGTGACGGCGGCGGCGGCCGTCTCCGACACCATCGCCGCGTTCTGCTGCGTCATGTGGTCGAGTTCCTGCACCGCCTTCTCGACCTGGCTGATGCCGCGGGTCTGCTCGCTGGCGCTGGTGGCGACCTCGCCGAGCAGCTGGTTGACGCGCTGCGAGGACGTCACGATCTCGCCGATCGTCGTGCCGGCATTGCGCACCACGTCCATGCCGGCGGCGACCTGGCCGACGCTGCCGCTGATCAGGCCCTTGATCTCGCGCGAGGCGTCGGCGCTGCGCTGCGCGAGGCTGCGCACCTCGCCGGCGACGACGGCGAAGCCGCGGCCCTGGTCGCCGGCGCGCGCCGCTTCCACGGCGGCGTTCAGCGCCAGCAGGTTGGTCTGGAAGGCGATGCCGTCGATCGTGCCGATGATCTCGCCGATGCGGCTGGAGGACTCGCGGATGTTCTCCATCGTCGCGACCACGTCGCGCATCGTGCGCCCGCCGGCCTCGGCCGTGCCGGCATTGCGCTCGGCGACCTTGGCCGCCTCCTGGGTGTTGTCGGCGCTGGAGCGCGTGGTGGTCGCGATCTCCTGCATCGCCGCGGCGGATTCCTCCAGGTTCGCGGCCGTCTGCTCGGTGCGGCCGGCCAGCTCGTCGGCGGCCGTGGCGATCTCGCCGCTCGAGTGCACGATCTCGTCGCTGAACTGGCGCACGCGCGCCACCATGCCGCGCAGCGAGTCCTGCATCAGGCGCAGCTCGATCATCAGCTGCGCCGGTTCGTCCTGGCCCCAGGGCGCGGGCGAGGTCGTCAGGTCGCCGTCGGTCATCGCGCGCAGGTGGCGACGCGTTTCCTGCAGGCCGCCGTCCATCACCTTGTAGAAGCACTGGAACAGGTAGGCGCCGGACAGCAGCGCCGCCAGCACCACGACCAGGGCGCGCAGCAGGTGGTTCCGGGTGGTCGCCTGCAGGTCGTCCATGTAGGCGCCGGACCCGACCACCCAGCCCCAGGGCGCGAACTTCTGCACGTAGGCGACCTTGTCCACGGGCTGCTGCGAACCGGGATGCGCCCACTGGTACGCGACGAAACCCTGGCCGTCGCGGCCGGCGACGTCGGCGAACTGCCGGAACAGCGCGACGCCATTGGGGTCGCGGACGCTGCTCGCGTCCTGGCCCTCGAGCTCGGGCCGCGTCGGATGCATGATCACCCGGGCGTCGAGATCGTTGATCCAGAAATACTCGTCGGCGCCGTAGCGCAGCGCGCGTACGTCGGCGATCGCCTGCTGCTGTGCCGCCGCGCGCGTGAGCTGGCCGCTGGCCTCGCGTTGCCCGGCCGCCTGCAGCAGCGCGTAGGCGATCTGCACGTGCTCGCGGGTCGCCGCCTTGCGGTCCTTGAAGGCGATCAGGCTGTCCTCGACCAGCACCCAGGCGAGCATGGCCAGCATCGGCAGCACGACGCCGATGGCTATCACGACCGATTTCCAGGTGAAGTTCAGGCGGCGGAACAACCGCACGCCCGGTGCCCAGATGCCGTGGTGGGCGAAGAATCCGTCGCCGGCGCTCCTGCCGGCCGGAGCTGCAGCAGCGAACGAACTCCCTCTCATCACGCGATCTCCTCGGCACGCTGGCGACATAACGCGGGCCCGCCCGCCTGGCGCGGCCGCGTTCGCACCAATATCGACCAGCCGCTGGGAGCCTTGAGCGCAGGGCCACTGCGCCGCGAATCAGTACCGGGTCACCCCGGGGCCGGGGGTTTCAGGGTCGGCCGCGCGTGGCCGGCGGCGTTGCCGCGCCGCCCGTCCGCGTCGAGCGCAGGCCCACCAGCAGGCCCGCCGTCACGCAAGCCAGTCCGCCGATCGCCGCGCCGCCCAGCGGCTCGCCCAGCAGCGGCACGGCCAGCAGCGCCACCAGCGGCGGCACGATCGCGGTGATCATCGTCGTGTGGACCGGGCCGAAGGTCGCGACCACCTGGGTGAAGGCAAGGCCGGAGAGCAGCATCACGAAGCCACCCTGGTAGACGGCGAGCAGCACGATCTCGCTCCAGGCCGCGACGGCGAGGCCGCTCGGCACGAGGCCGGCGACCACGCCCAGGGCGTACAGCGGCACGTAGCTCACCAGGCAGCCGATGGCGATCGCGAGCGTCGCGTCGATCGCCCCGACGCGCCAGCGCCGGCACAGCACGGCGTAGAAGGCCCAGCTCAGGCTCCCGCACAGGTAGAGCACGTCGCCCTTCCACGTGCTGCCGCCGGCCACGGCCTGCAGCACGCTGTGGCCGCCGACCAGCAGGTCGCCGGCGAGGATCAGCCCGAGGCCCGCCAGCCGCGGCGGCGTCAGGCGCTCGCCGAGCAGCAGCACCGCGACCAGCGCCGTGGTCAGCGACAGCGACCCCGTCAGCAGCACCGCCGCATGCGCCGCCGGCGCGAAGTAGAAGCCACCATAGGCGCAGCCGCAGTAGCACAGCCCCGCGGTGAGCGCGAGCAGCGCGCCGCGGCGCAGGGCCAGCGGCCCGCCGAGCCCGGCGCGCAGCACCGCCGCGCGCCGCCAGGCGAACGGCAGCGCCACCAGCCCCGAGAACGCGAAGCGCAGGAACACCACGTCGAAGGGCAGCAGCGCGCGCCGCGCGCTGAAGCGCGACACCAGGATGAAGGTGGTCCAGATCGCCACCATCGCCACGGCGCAGGCGAGGCCGAGCCAGCGCCGGCCGGCGGGCAGGACTGCTTGCGACATGCGCCCAGTCTACTACCGGCCGCCCGGACCGCGCACGGCGCGAAACGGCCGCGGCCGATTTGTTGTAGCATCCTGCGCGGAGGACCCCCGCCTTGGCCGAACCATCCAACCGCGTCATCGTCACCGTCGTCGGCAACGATCGCACCGGCATCATCGCCGCGACCTCGCGCGTGCTCGCCGACGCCGGCGTCAACATCGTCGACATCTCGCAGACGCTGATGGGCGAGTTCTTCGTCATGATCATGATGGCCGACCTGTCAGGCGCGACGCTGGCGCTCGAGCAGCTCAAGGCGCGGCTCGCGGCCACCGGCGCCGAACTCGGCATGCGCATCGACGTGCAGCACGAGGACGTCTTCAAGTTCATGCACCGGGTGTGAGGCCGCCGTGCCCAGCTTCCATTTCGATCCCGAGGAGATCCTCGAGACGGTCAAGATGGTCCAGATGGAGAACCTGGACATCCGCACCATCACGATGGGCATCAGCCTGCGCGACTGCGCCCATCCCTCGCTCGCCGCCGCGGCACGCAGGGCCTACGACAAGATCTGCCGCACGGCCGCATCGCTGGTCGCGACCGGCGACGCGCTGGAGCGCGAATACGGCATCCCGATCATCAACCGCCGCATCTCGGTGACGCCCATCGCGCTGGTGGCGGAGAGCAGCGACGCCGACGACTACGTGCTGATGGCCGAGCAGCTCGACCGGGCCGCGGCCGAGGTCGGCGTCAACTTCATCGGCGGCTTCTCGGCGCTGGTGCACAAGGGCGCGACGCCCGGCGACACGCGCCTGATCGACTCGATCCCGCGGGCGCTGGCCGCCACCGAGCGGGTCTGCGCCTCGGTCAACGTCGCCAGCACCAAGGCCGGCATCAACATGGATGCGGTCGCGCGCATGGGCGAGGTGATCCGCGAGTGCGCCGAGCTCACGCGCGAGCGCGACGGCCTCGCCTGCGCCAAGCTGGTGGTGTTCTGCAACGCAGTCGAGGACAACCCGTTCATGGCCGGCGCCTTCCACGGCATCGGCGAGCCCGACTGCGTGCTCAACGTCGGCGTGAGCGGCCCGGGCGCGGTGCTCTCGGCCGTGCAGCGCGCGCCCGGGGCCGACTTCGGCGAGCTGGCCTCCATCATCAAGCGCACCGCCTTCAAGATCACGCGCATGGGCGAGCTGATCGGCCGGCGCGCCTCGCAGCGCCTCGGCGTGCCCTTCGGCATCGTCGACCTGTCGCTGGCGCCGACGCCGGCGCAGGGCGACAGCGTGGCGCGCATCCTCGAGAGCATGGGCCTGGAGCGCGTCGGCGCGCACGGCTCGACCGCCGCGCTGGCGCTGCTCAACGACGCCGTGAAGAAGGGCGGCGCGATGGCCTCCTCGCACGTCGGCGGCCTCTCCGGCGCGTTCATCCCGGTCAGCGAGGACATCGGCATGATCGAGGCGGCCGCCGCGCAGACCCTGAGCTTCGACAAGCTCGAGGCGATGACCTGCGTGTGCTCCGTGGGCCTCGACATGGTCGCGATCCCGGGCGACACGCCGGCCGAGACGCTCGCGGCGATCATCGCCGACGAGTCGGCCATCGGCATGATCAACCGCAAGACCACCGCGGTGCGCGTGATCCCGGTGCCCGGCAAGCGCGTCGGCGAATGGGTCGAGTTCGGCGGCCTGCTGGGGCGCGCGCCGCTGATCGCCGTCAGCGACCAGGACAGCACGCGCTTCGTGCGCCGCGGCGGCCGCATCCCGGCGCCGCTGCAGGCGCTCAACAACTAGCCGCGCGGCTTCAGCTGCGGCGGCGGCCGGAAGTAATACGGGAACACCGGCTGCGTGAGATAGGCGCCCTCGAGCGTCGCGGTCTCCTCGGGCGTGAGCCGGGTGCCGAGCGCGCGCAGCGGATCGTCGAGGTGCGCGAGCTTCGTCGCACCGATGATCGGCGCCGTGAGGCCGGGCTGCGCCAGCAGCCAGGCGATCGCCACCTCGGCCGGCGCGATGCCGCGATTGCGGGCGACCGCGGCCACCGCCTCGATCACCGCCTCGTCGGCCGGGCGGTTGAAGCGTTCGCGCGCCATCACCGAGTTCGAGCGCACGGTGCCGCTGCGCCGGCTGCCGGCGAGCAGGCCCCCGCCGATCGGGCTGTAGGGGATGAGGCCGACGCCCTCCTCCAGGCACAGCGGGTTCATCTCGCGCTCCTCCTCGCGGTACAGCAGGCTGTACTGGTTCTGCATGCTGACGAAGCGCGCCAGGCCGAGCTGGTCGGCGCGGTACAGGAGCTTCGCGAACTGCCAGGCCGGCATGCTCGAGGCGCCGATGTAGCGCACCTTGCCGTCGCGGATCACCTGCGTGAGCGCCTCGAGCGTCTCCTCGATCGGCGTCTCCAGGTCGAAGCGGTGGATCTGGTAGAGATCGACGTAGTCGAGCCCGAGCCGCTGCAGGCTGGCGTCGATCGATGCGAGGATGTGCTTGCGCGACAGCCCGCGCTGGTTCGGCCCCGGGCCCATCGGGTTGTAGACCTTGGTCGCGATGACCACGTCCTCGCGCTGCACGCCGAAGTCGCGGAGTGCCCGCCCGAGGATCTGCTCGCTCTCGCCGCTGGAGTAGACGTCGGCGGTGTCGAAGAAGTTGATGCCGGCGTCGAGCGCCTTGCGGATGATGGCGCGGCTCGGCTCCTCGGGCAGCATCCAGTCGAAACCCGAGCCGAAGCTCATGCAGCCGAGGCACAGGCGCGAGACCTTCAACCCGCTCCGGCCCAGTCGAACGTACTCCATGATGCCCCCTCGTGTGCTGGTGACTAGCGGTCGACGAAGGCCTGCGAGCCCACCGCCTGGGCGAACAGCCGCTGCTCGTTGGCGAGGCCCTGCGCCAGCGGCATGGCGAGGCCGTCGATGATGGCACGTTTGGCGGCGAACAGCGCATGGGGCGGCTGGGCGGCGATCGGTGCCAGCCAGTCGCAGGCGTGCCGGAGGAAATCCGCATCCGGCAGCACCGCCTCGGCGAGCCCGAGCCCGACCGCCTCCTCGGCGCGCACCAGGCGCGACGCCAGGATCATCGCGCTCGCCCGGGCCTGGCCGATCAGGCGCGGCAGGCGCTGCGTGCCGCCGCCGCCGGGGATCGCGCCCTTGGAGACCTCGTGCAGCCGGAAGTGGGCCGACTGCGCCGCGACGCGCAGCGTGCAGGCGAGCGCGAGCTCGCAGCCCGCGCCCCAGGCCTGGCCGTTGACCGCGGCGATGGTCGGCTGCGGCATGGACTCGAGCCTGGCGGTGACGCGCCCGAAGTCGTCCGGGTCGCCCTGCGGCGGCTCGCGGCGCGCCAGCCGGCCGACGTCGTCAAGATCGATGTGCGCGATGAAATAGCCCGGCACGCCGCCGGTCAGCACCACCACGGACACCTGCGGATCCAGCTCGAGCGCGCACAGCGCGCGATGCAGTTCGCCGGCCGCGACGAAACTCAGCATGTTGATCGGCGCGCGGTTGAACACCAGCAGCGCGATCGGGCCGCGGCGCTCGAGGGACCAGGACGACTGTACTGCCATCATCGCCGCTCAACCTCCCGACAGCAGGCAGGCCAGCGCGATCGAGTTGACCTTGGCCTGCGCGTTGTCGGCGCGCGAGACCAGCACGATCGGGTGCGTGGCGCCGAGGATCACGCCGGCCATCTTCGCACCGGCATAGAAGATGAGCGTCTTGCCAACCATGTTGCCGCACTCGATGTTCGGCAGCAGGAACAGGTCGACGTCGCCGCTGATGGCGCTGCGGATGCCCTTGTGCGCGGCCGCCTCGGCCGAGGCCGCGACGTCCATGGCGACCGGTCCCTCGACCACGCAGGCCGGGAACGCGCCCGCCTGCCACTGCTCCACCAGCGCGGCGGCGTCCAGCGTCGCGGGCATCGAAGCGCTCACCTGCTCGTTCGCCGTGAGCACCGCCACGTTCGGCTTCCCGATGCCGAGCCGGTGCAGTGCCGCCAGCGCGTTCAGCAGGATGGCACGCTTGTCCTCCAGCGTCGGCGCCACCAGCATGCCGCCATCGGTGTGGAAGGCCAGCTTCTTCTGGCCCGGGATCTCGAAGGCCGCGAGGTGGCTGAGGATGCCGCCGGAGCGCAGGCCGCACTCGGCGTTGAGCGCGGCGCGCAGGAAGTTGCTGCTGTTGATCTGGCCCTTGACCAGCACCTGGGCGCGGCCGTGGTGCACGGCCTCGACCGCCAGGCGCGCGGCGCGATCGACGTCCGCCTCGTCGACCACCTCGACGTCGTGCCCGAGGCCCGCCTGCTGCAGCAGCGGCCGGATCTGCCGCGCGTCGCCGAACAGCAGGCTGCGCACCAGCCCGAGGTCGGTCGCGATGCGCATCGCCTCGATGATGGCGGCATCCTGCGCGGCGGCGACCGCCACGGTCACCGGCCCGCGGCCGCGCGCGGCGGCGACGATGCCCTCGAAGGAACTCACTGCGCCCATCCGCGGCTCCTCAATAGACCTTCTCGCTCTCCTCGCCGCGCAGCACGCGCAGCGCGCCCGCCGCCAGCGATGGCAGCTCCTCCTCGCCGGGGACGACGACGATCGGCGCGATGAAGCGCACGCGCCCCGAGACGTCGTCGACCAGGCGCTTCGAGTACGCCATGCCGCCGGTGAGTATGATGCGGTCGACCTGGCCGCGCAGCACCGTGGCCATGGCGCCGATCTGCTTGGCGATCTGGTGCGCCATCGCGTGCAGCACCGTGTCGGCCAGCTCATCGCCCGCCGCCGCGCGCTGCTCGGCCTCGCGCAGGTCCTTGGTGCCGAGGTAGGCGTACATGCCGCCCGAGCCCATGATCAGGTCGAGCAGCGTCGCCTCGGTGTACTTGCCCGAGTAGCACAGCTTGACGAGCTTGCGCGTCGGCAGGCCGCCGCAGCGGTCCGGCGAGAACGGCCCCTCGTCCTGCGCGGTATTGATGTCGATCATGCGGCCGCCGAGGTGCGGCGTGACCGTGATGCCGGTGCCGAGGTGCGCGACGACGAAGCGCGCCTCGGGGTAGGGCTTGCCCATCTCCGCCGCGACGCGCCGCGCGACCGCCTTGCTGTTGAGCGCGTGGCCGAGGCTGGTGCGCGGCAGCTCCGGGAGGCCCGAGAGGCGTGCCTCGGGCTCCATCTCGTCGACCGCCACCGGGTCGACGATGAACGCCGGGATCCCGAGCGGTTGCGCCACCGCGTCGGCGATGATGGCGCCGAGGTTAGCGGCGTGCTCGCCGCGGGCCGCCTCGCGGCAGTCCTTGAGCATTTCGGCATCGACGCGGTAGGTGCCGCTGACCATGGGCTTGAGCAGGCCGCCGCGCCCGACCACCGCCTGCAGGCTGCCGGCCGGAATCGCCGCCTCCGCCAGCGCCTGCATGATCAGGCCCTGGCGGTAGCCGGCCTGGTCGGACATGCGCGGGAAGGGCTTCAATTCGGCCGCCGGGTGCTCCAGCGTCCGCTGCAGGATGGCCTGCTCGTCGTCGAACACGGCGAACTTGGTCGAAGTGCCGCCCGGATTGATGGTCAGTACCCTGCTCAACTTGGGACTCCCGCAGGCTGGACGTGACCGCGGATTATGCATGGCGCCGGCCGCCGGTTGCATTACCGCGCACTACGGTCGCGCGGCGCGGCGTCTTCCGCGGCCGAACCGGCCTCAGGCGCTCCAGTCGAGTATGACCTTGCCAGACAGGCCGCTGCGCATCACCTCGAAGCCCTCGCGGAAATCCGCCAGCGGGTAGCGGTGCGTGATGATCGGCCCGAGGTCGAGGCCGCTCTGCAGCATCGCCGCCATCTTGTACCAGGTCTCGAACATCTCGCGGCCGTAGACGCCCTTGATCGTCAGGCCCTTGAAGATCACCTCGTTCCAGTCGATCGCGGTGTCGTCCGGCGGGATGCCGAGCAGCGCCACGCTGCCGCCGTGGTGCATGGTGCGCAACAGGTCGCGGAAGGCGCCGGGGTTGCCCGACATCTCCAGCCCGACGTCGAAGCCCTCCACCATGCCGAGCGCGCGCATCGTCTCGTCGAGCGACTCGCGCGCGACGTTGATGGCGCGGGTCGCGCCCATGCGGCGCGCCAGCGCCAGGCGGTAGTCGTTGATGTCGGTGATGACGATGTGCCGCGCGCCGACGTGGCGCGCGATCGCCACCGCCATGATGCCGATCGGCCCGGCGCCGGTGATCAGCACGTCCTCGCCCACCATGTTGAATGACAGCGCCGTGTGCGTGGCGTTGCCGAAGGGATCGAGGCAGGCGGCGATCTCGTCGCTGATCGCCGGCGGCAGCTTGAAGGCATTGAAGGCCGGGATCACCAGGTACTCGGCGAAGCAGCCGGGGCGGTTGACGCCGACGCCGACGGTGTTGCGGCACAGGTGGCGGCGCCCGGCGCGGCAGTTGCGGCAGTAGCCGCAGGTGATGTGGCCCTCGCCCGAGACGCGATCGCCCACCGCGAAGCCCTGCACCTCGCTGCCGATCTCGACGATCACGCCGCAGTACTCGTGCCCGACCGCCATGGGCACCGGGATGGTCTTCTGTGCCCAGTGGTCCCACAGGTAGATGTGCATGTCGGTGCCGCAGATGGCGGTCTTGCCGATGCGGATGCGGATGTCGTTCGGGCCCATCGTCGGCTCGGGCACGTCCTCGAGCCAGATGCCCGGCGCGCGCTGCGACTTGACCAGTGCCTTCATGACGTCGTACCTCCGCCGCCCGCGGGCAGCACGCCGAGTTCATGGCCGACCGCGACGAAGGCCGCGATCGCACGATCGAGCTGCTCCGCCGTGTGTCCGGCGCACATCTGGGTCCGGATGCGCGCCTGCCCGAGCGGCACCACCGGATAGGAGAAGCCGATGACGTACACGCCGTGCCCGAGCAGGCGCTCGGCGAAACGCGCCGCCACGGCGGCGTCGCCCAGCATCACCGGCACGATCGGGTGCTCGCCCGGGACGATGCGGAAGCCTGCCGCCGCCATGCCAGCCCGGAACCGCTGGGTATTCCTGCGCAGCTGCTCGCGCGGCGCATCGCCCTGCTCGACGAGATCGAGCACGCGCAGCGTGGTCGCGGCGATGACCGGCGGCAGGCTGTTGGAGAACAGGTACGGGCGCGAGCGCTGCCGCAGCCAGTCGACCACCTCGCGACGCGCCGCGACGTAGCCGCCGGCAGCGCCGCCGAGCGCCTTGCCGAGCGTACCGGTGAGGATGTCGACGCGCCCCATGACGTCGCGGTACTCGGGCGTGCCGCGGCCGCCGCGGCCGACGAAGCCGGTCGCGTGCGAATCGTCCACCATCACCAGCGCGCCATGCCGGTCGGCGAGATCGCAGATCCCGCGCAGGCGCGCGATGACGCCGTCCATCGAGAACACGCCGTCGGTGGCGATCAGCCGGACGCGCGCGCCGGCGGCTTCCTGCAGCCGCGCCTCGAGCTCGCCCAGGTCGTCGTTGGCGTAGCGCAACCGTCGCGCCTTGCACAGGCGGATGCCGTCGATGATGCTGGCGTGGTTGAGCGCGTCGCTGATCACCGCGTCCTGCTCGTCGAGCAGCGCCTCGAACAGGCCGCCGTTGGCGTCGAAGCAGGAGGAATACAGGATCGCGTCCTCGCAGCCGAGGAAGGCGGCGAGCCGCTGCTCGAGCTCCTTGTGCACCGCCTGGGTGCCGCAGATGAAGCGCACCGAGGCCATGCCGTAGCCGTGGAGGTCCAGCGCCCGGTGGGCCGCCTCCCGGACCGCGGGGTGGTTGGCGAGCGCCAGGTAGTTGTTGGCGCACAGGTTGATGAGTTCACGCCCGTCGGCCAGCAGCACCAGCGGCTGCTGCGGCGAGCCGAGCACGCGCTCGGGCTTGTACAGACCGGAACGCGCCAGGTCCCCGCACTGGTCAGCAAGGCGATGCAGAAAGGCCTGGTCCACCCCGTACCCCCCTTGCGGCGGCGGAGATTATAGGCGAATCGGGGCGAACGGCGGGGCGCTCGCCCGCAGCCGGCCCGCAGCCCTCATCGCGACCCCGCGGCGGAGGTGAAGGTATCCGTGAAGCAGGCGCCCTCGCTCAGGCCCTGGGCGAGGAAGGCCGGCACTGCGCTGGACACCAGCTGCACCGATCCGCAGATGTACACCTCGTAGCCCTGCAGGTCCGGGAAGTCCGCGAGGATCGCCGTGTCCACGTGCCCGCTGCGGCCGTTCCAGTCCGTGCCCTCGGCCCGCGACAGGACCGGGATGAAGCTGAAGTTGTCGTGCTCGCGCGCCCAGCGCTCGCAGCGCTCGTATTCGTACAGGTCGGAGCGGTGACGCACGCCCCAGTACAGGCGCATCGGCCGCCGGATCCCGCGGTGAAACGCGTCCTCGACGATGCTCTTGATCGGCGCAAAGCCGGTCGACGTGGCGACCAGCAGTATCGGCCGGTCGCCGGGCCGTAGCGTGAAGCGCCCGAACGGCCCCTCGATGCGCAGCGTATCGCCGACGCGCAGCGAATCGAACACGCGCGGCGTGAACAGCCCGCCCGGGATCAGTTTGATTTGCAGCTCGATCCGCGCGTTGTCGTGCGGCGCATTGGCGAACGAATAGGCACGCTGCTGGCCGTCCTCGAGCAGGATGTTGATGTACTGGCCGGCGCCGAACTCCATGCGCTCCCCGCCCGGCAGTTCCAGCATGATCTCCATCACGTCGTCGCTGAGCCGGCGCATGCTCGAGACGCGCGCCTCGCGGCGCAGCACCGGTGCCACGCCACCGGGATCGATGGACTCGACGTCCACCTCGATCACGACGTCGCCGCGCGCCGTCGCGCAACACATCAGCGCCTTGCCGTTGGCCCGCATCGCGTCGGTCAGCGCCTCGGGCTGGTACATGCCGTGGTCGACCTCGCCCTGCAGCACGCTGCAGACGCACACTTGGCAGCCGCCGCTGCGGCATTCGTACGGCAGCGCCAGGCCGGCACGCAGGCCGGCTTCGAGCAGCGTCTCGCCCGGCAGCGCCGTGACCCGCCGCGGCCCGGGGTGTACCTCGATGTGCGCCTCCGCCGGGCGGCCGCCGCGCCGCCAGTGCAACCACGGCAGCAGCGCGAGCAGCAGCGTGGCACCGAGCGCAATCGCCCAGCTCTGGCCCAGCGGCAACGCGTATATCAGCGGAAAGAATCCCAGGTAGTACCAGTCGAGCGCCACCGTATCGACGGCCAGGCCCAGGTCGGCCGGGCCGCCCTGGCTGGACACCGGCAGGCACAGCGACAGCACCAACAGCGTGGCAAGTACGCCGAGCGCGATGGGCCGCGGCGGCTGGGTACTGGCCTTGGGCACGCGCTGGATGTGCACCCACATCAGCAGCAGCGTCAGCAGCGGCGCGCCGATGTGCATGAAGACCAGCAGCGAGAAGAACCGATCGCTGACGCTGTCGGGATACATGACGTTGCGGATCAGGTCGCCGCCGAAGCCGGGCAGCCAGTCGAGCCACTCGAAACTGGCCACCGTCACGAACTGCGCCAGGCGGTCCCAGGGCAGCATGTAGCCGCCGATGCCGCTGATGTAGACGAACCAGATGAGGACCACGCCGGTGACCCAGGCGAACCAGCGGAAGCCCCGCAGCCGGTCGAAGGCGAAGCAGCGCAGCATGTGCACCATCATCAGCACGACCATGCCGTCGGAGGCATAGCGATGCACGCTGCGCATGATCCCGCCGACGAAACGCTGGCCGTGGGTCAGCGCCTCGACCGACGGATAGGCGCCGGCGACCGCGGTATCGAAGAAGGCAAACAGGTACAGGCCGGTGACCGCCACGACCCAGAACAGGAAGAAGGTGATGGCGCCCAGGTAGTAGAGCGGATTGAGGCGGTCGCCGAAGGCGCGATTGAACACCGCCTCGGCGTGCATGAATGCCCAGCGGATCAGACCCTGCAGCGCGCGCATCATCCGCCAACCCCTGTCGACGCGGGCCGCTGCCGCATCGCCTGTACCACGACCACCACGAACAGCAGACCACCGACGACGGCTATCAGGCCTCCCAGCCCCATCAGCCCCATGCCGGCGACCTCGGACGCGCTGCGCAACACCTGCTCGGCTCCGGCTACCTTGCGCTGCACGCCGTAGCCGCCCGACCAGACCAGGCCGATGATGTGCAGCAACTGGCCCGCCCCGTACAGCAGCGGCTGCCAGACGGCCAGCCGGCCACTCGGTGCGCGGTAGCCGAGCCTGGGCAGCAGCAGGTAGACCAGGCCCATCAGCGCCAGCGTCACGCCGACGATGCAGCCGTGGTAGTGCGCCGGGATGCGCACGTTGCTGCCGTTGATCAGGGCACCGATCACGCCGCCGGCGCCGAACAGCACGATCGAGGCCAGTAGCGCTGCGCGCAGCGGCAGCTCGCTGGTCGAACGCGCGGCGCAGGAGCGCAGCACTCCGAGCGTCACGGCGAGGCCGACCGGCACGATGGCGATACCGCCTCCGAGGCGCATTGCCCAGGTGTTGATGAGCCGGAACTCCACGGACGTCACGCTGGCGGCCAGGTAGGCGCAGGGCGTGACGAACACGCAGGCCAGCGCCAGCGCGAACAGCAACACGGTCAGCCGCGGCGTGAGCAACACGGTCGCGCCGGCCGCGACACCCAGCCACAGCCAGCCCACCAGCATCAGTAGCGTCCACACGAACTGCAGTGCGTGACCGCCGCCCCAGAACACGATCTCGTAGTAGATCTGGCTGTCCAGGAACCTGGGGACCAGCAGCAGCGACGCACAGAAGGCCAGCACCGAGACGGCGGCGGCCACCAGGCTGGCGTTGAGTCCAAACCGCAGGGCACCGCCCAGGGCCAGGCCGGGACCGACGGGCCGCGTGGCGATGAGGCCGCGCAGCACCAGTACCGCGCCGCCCAGCCCGAACACGGCCAGGCCGGCGAGAAACACCGGGCCGTCGAGCACCGGCACGTAGTTCGCCATGATGGGCGAGGCACGGCCGATGAACGGTGCCAGCACCATCAGCACGGTGCCCACCGAGCACAGCCGCAGCGCCAGCCAGCCCAGCGCCAGGGCGCGCGCCGAACCGGTCATTGACCAGAGCATGCCGGCCAGCGCCACGAACCAGACCAGCACCGAGAGGTTGACGTGCACGATGAGGGCGACGCGGAAGAAATCGGCCACCGGCAGCCACTGGTTGACCTGTGGCGTGCGTGAAAACACCAGCAGGATCGCGAATACGCCCGAGCCGGCCAACGCCAGCAGCCCGAGCCGCAACCAGCCGCGAGCCAGGGCATCCAGGCCAGCCGGGGAGGCCGACAGCGTCGGATCGAGGTCGCTGCCCGCGCCGGCGGCGAGCGAGGAATCGGCGCGGCGGCTCATCGAAATGAAATCTCGCGCTGTCCGGGCTGGAAGTCGATGACCAGGATGCGGGCCGGCTGCAGTTGCACGGTCGTCTCCCCCCGGTAGTCGAAATCCCCGGTGCCGGCCCGATCGCGCAGCCGGACGGCGACGTGATGTGCACCGGCGGTCGTGACCAGTCGATGGTAGAGCGCGGCGCGCCCATCGTGCGCCAGCCCCGAAGGCGGCGCCTCCTGGCGAAACGCGAGCCGGCCGTCCAGGTCCACTTCGACCACCAGCGGCGCGCGTTCGCGCGGACAGCTCGTCGACACGCGCATGTTCGGCGGCAGGCGCAGCAGCTCCTCGGGGGTGCGCTGCCTGCACGGCTGGACGTGCTGCGCCTCGTGGACGATGCTCAGCTTGATCAGCGCCTGGCCGGGCTGCAACTGGTGGTAGGCAGGCCAGCTGGCAAACAGTCCGATCGTGGCGGCGAACGCCGCGTACAGCACGACCTGGCCGATCACGGCCACGACGCGCAGCTGCTTTCCGGACTGCTCGTTCATCGGGTACTCACCGCGACGTCAGCCGGCGCGCGGCACGAGCCATGCGCCATTCAGAGATCGCGAACCAGAGCATCGCCAGGACGAAAGTCACGCCGCCGGCAATCTCGATGTACAGGGCGTAGCTGACGCGATACTTGCCGGTCGTCGGATCGTACACGGAACACACGATGCGTACGCGGTCGAGCAGGTCGGTCAGGCTGAACGTCTTGCGGAACAGCCCGCCGGTGATCAGTTGCCTGAGCGGCTCGCCGAGCGAGTCAGCGGAATAGGCGTCGCCGACCACTTGCTGCCGGATGCGCCCCGCGGCGTCGAGTATGCTGACCTGCAGCGTGTGGTCGAATCCGCCCGGCGTCGCCACGAAGCTGAAGCCGAAGTCACGCGCCAGCGCCGCCACGTCCTCGCGGCGCGGGCTGAGGAATTCCCAGTTCGCGTCGTTGATGCGTCGCTGGGCCGCATAGTTGCGCAGTGCTGCCGGCGAGTCGGTCGGCTGATCGAAGCCGATGCTGACAATGCGGAACTGGTCGCTGCCGAAGCGATCGCGCATCGCGTTCACGGCCTGGCGCAATGCCAGGGTGCTGTTCGGGCAGATCTGGAAGCAACCGGTGTAGATGAAATTCACGAGCAGAGGCTTGCCGCGGTAGTCCGCGAGACGCACCTCGCGCTCCTGCCGGTCGCGCATGGAGTAATCGCCCGGGACGTTGCCCACGGCGGCGCGGCTCGCGGCGAGCGCTGCCTGCGGGTCCAGGCCAGCGGGGCGGCCGGGAGGCGTCGCGGAACCCGTCTGCGCGGCTACCACGGCGGGCACCAGGAAGGCGGCCACAAACACCTTCCGTCGCAGAGCAGCCCGTGCTGCTGCGACGCATCGGATTGCCAGCCAGATCATCTCAATAAACTATCAATGCTGGCGGCAATCAGCAAAAGGCTCAGCTGTACGAGCGAGGCGAAGAAGCTCGCCATCGCGCTGCGCTGCGAGGGTGTGCGCTGCAGTGCCCACGCCCTGGCGATGAAATACAGGCCGCCCGCCAGGGCGCCCACCACGTAGACCGGACCGGCGCCGAACAGCGCCGGCAGCAGCGAAATGGCCACCAGCAGGACGGTCGCGACGAATACTGCGCGCGCGGCGCGCGCTTCGCCGGCCACCACCGGCAACATCGGCACCCCGGCCTGCGCGTACTCGCTGCGGTGCGCGATCGCGAGGCTCCAGAAGTGCGGCGGCGTCCACAGGAACAGCGCCAGCGCCAGCAATATCGGCAAAGGTCCAAGGCGGGTATCGACCGCCGCCGCACCCGCGAGCACGGCGAAACTGCCCGCCAGCCCCCCGATCACGATGTTCCACCAGGTTCGCCGCTTCAGCCAGACCGTGTAGACCACGCCGTAGAAGAAAGCCCCCAGGAAGACGAGCAGGGCGCTGAGCGGATTGATCACCCAGGCGGCCACCGCGACCGAGGCCACCAGCATCAGCCCGATCAGGTACAGCCAGGCAGGGGAAGCCTGCAGTGCGCCGGTGACAAACGCACGACGACGGGTGCGCACCATGAGCCGGTCATGCTCGCGCTCGTAGTACTGGTTGAAGGCGCCGGCGCTGGCCGACGCCCCCAGGACCGACACGGCGAGCACCAGCACCCGCGCCCAGCCCGGTCCGCGTCCCGGGGTAATCAGCATGCCGACCAGCGCCGTCAGCATGATCAGCAGCCCGATGCGCAGCTTGAACAGCGACAGCACATCCCGCGCGATGGCCATGGACGAGCGCTCTGCAAGCGGAACGGCGGTATTCATGCGGAGTGATCGCCGGCGGGGGCGGCGCGCCTGCGCCACCCCCGCCAGGCATTGCGTGTCAGCTCAGGCCCCACAGGGTCGAAAGGTACTTCCAGTTCACGAAGTAGTACAGGACGAAGGACACCAGGAACACCATTGCCAGCAAGAAGGTGCCAGGGGCCGCGAAGCCGAGCGAGCCGTAGCTCTGCGCCGCGAGCGTCGGCGCCGCACGGGGGACCGGCGTGGGCTTCGGGCTGCTGGCCCCGCCGGCGACACGCTTGCCCCATAGCAGTGAGCCCACGGTGACGTAGATGAAGATGCCGCCACCGACGATGGCCGCAACGCCGGCGATACCCACCAGGCCCATCATCAGGTACGCCGCGCCCGGCCACTCGTAGGCCATGGGCATGCCGGCGAAGCCGAGATCCCAGTGCCGCCGCGGCACGCCGAGCGTGCCGGCGCCCATCATCACCAGGCAGAAGAAGTACATCGACAGCCCGAACAGGTAGGGCTGCAGCCGGGCGAGGCCCGGATTGATCAGCTCGCGCTTGAACAACACCGGAATCAGGTAATACGTCAGCGCCATGAAGGTCAGCGTGGTCCCGACCACCACCGTCGCATGGAAGTGGCCAGGCACGTAGACGGTGTTGTGGATCAGCATGTTGAGCTGCTCGGTGCCCATCATCACGCCGGAGATGCCGCCGAGGAAGCCGAAGCCGATGATCGAAATGAACACGCCCGAGAACGTCGGGTTACCCCAGGGCGCGCGGCGCAGCCACTCGAACAGCCCCTTCGTGTATCCCTTCTGGCGCTGCGCCACCTCCATCGCCCCCGGCACCGTCAGGCCGTGGACCATCGAGGCCAGCACGGCGAAGTACATGAAGTAGCTGGTATTGACGACCTTCCAGTTCGTCGACAGCCCCGGGTCGGCGAGCAGGTGATGGGCGCTCGCGAGCTGCAGGAACAGGATGTAGAGCAGGAACGCGATGCGGCTAACCCGCTCGGACATCGGCTTGGCGCCGAAGGCCACCGCGGCGACCAGGTACCACACCGAGATGTGCGCGGCGACGTTGATCTGCTGCGAGGAGTGACCGAGCGCCCACCAGATCGTCCGGTAGATCAGCGGATCCACGCCCTTGATTACGCCGATGGACCACAGCCAGGTCGGGATCAGGATGATGGCGCCGGATGCGATGGTGAAGACCGCGATGATGGCAGCGGTGATCGCACCGAAGGTGACCAGCGGAACCGAACCCTCGTACGTCTTCTCCTGCTTGGCCACCACCAGCGTCCCGAAGAACACGAAGCAACCGATCAGCGCGCCGACCGCGAACAGGATCAACCCCAGGTAGAACGACGGCGCAGCCGGCATCGGCGCGTAGGAAGTCATCATGACGCTGGAGGCGCCCTTGTAGACCGCCACGTTGTTCATGACGGAGCCGATCAGCATCAGCGCATAGGCCGCCCAGGCCACCTTCGGCGTCGCCAACCGGCACCGCAGCAGCGTCGAGGCGCAGAAGTACAGCACCGCGATCTCGAAGAAGATGACCCAGAAGATCAGCATGTCGATGCCGTGGGCGGTCAGCACCTGGTAGAAGGTGTCGGCCTGCAGCCAGTGCACGGCCGGCCAGCGCGTGAGCGCGACGCCCAGCGCCAGCAGGCCGCCGATCAGCAGGAACACGACTGCCGTGACGGCGTTGACGCGAATCAGGTTCTCCGCCCGGTTCTCGAACTGCAGTCCGGAGATCGGGCAGGTACGGTAGCTGGTTGTATTGGCCATCGTCACGATCTCCGTCACTTCACGTAGAGGCGACCGACCATCGTGTGATGGCCGATGCCGCAGAATTCATTGCAGACCACGGAGTACTGACCGCTTTGATTCGGCGTCACCGTGACGACATGCTCGTAGCCCGGCACCACCTGGATATTGATGTTGGCGGGCTGCAGCGAAAAGCCGTGGTTGTAGTCCATCGAATACAGGTGCAGGCGGTAGGTCTTGCCCTTCTCGAGCTCCAGCGTCGGCCAGAAGCTCCACAGGCGCGCGACCACGTAGGCATCACTGCCGGCGGACGGCGCCACGACCGGCTGGCCGGTGGTTGCGTCGGTGCGCACCGTGTGCTCGGCTGCCCAGGCCTCGGCCTTGGCGAGATAGACGTCCGGCGCAGTCTTGTAGGTCTCGGTGGACAGGTTCTGGCGACCGTAGAGGTGCCAGTAGATCATCATGAAGAACATGATCATGCACCAGACGAAGGCCAAGGCGATCCAGGTGCCTTCGACCCGGTCAATCGGGTGCTTCCACCACAGTCTTTCGGCGGGCGGCAGTATCGCGGTCATGGAGTATTCCCGGAGTTATGCAACAAGACGGTGATCCGCGATCACTTCGCGGCAGGAATTGTGAGGATGTCGATGACCCCCCACAGCGTGTACAGCAGCATCGGCACCAACACGCCGAGGAACAGCAGCAGGAACGGGTTGTCGAGCAGCCGCTGCATCAGCGGCACCTTGTTGTCGTCGTTGTGCGAGTCGCTCATCGAGTCTCCCCCCTGAAAGATCCTGCCGCGCGGCCGCACCTGCGGCCATCGCCACACGCGGCATTGCCGCCTATTTCCAACTGTCGGCCCCGGGCTGTCCTTGACATGGGTCAAGTGCCCCGAAAAAAAATGCCGGCGAGCCCCCAAGGCTACCCCGCGAGGTAGCGCCGCAAATCCTCGAACAACGCCAGCATCCGCTCTGGATCATGCGGTGCCGGCAACCCCCCGACGACCCGACCCGCCGGGTCGACCAGCAGTACCGTGGTGCTGTGCTCGATACTGCGCACGCCGCGTTCGTCGATATGCTCAGCGTACGCCGCCCCCATCGAACGGGCAAGCCGGGCCAGCTCGCCGTCCTCGCCCACCAGGCCGACGAAGTCGGGATCGAAGTAGGCCAGGTAGGCAGCCATGCGCCCGGCGTCGTCATTGGCCGGATCGACGCTGACGAAGACAAAGCGGTAGGCTCCGGCGCGCGGATCACTGGCCAGCAACCGCCGGCGAAACGCGGCCAGGGTCTGCAGCGTGGTCGGGCAGATATCCGGGCAGCTCAGGTAGCCGAAGAACACGAAGCTCCATTGCCCGCGGAACTGCTCGACACCGAAGGCATCGCCGCGCTGTGTGCGCATGTGAAACGCGGCCACCGGTCGCGCCTCGGGCCAGAGCACGGATTGCAGGGCAGCGGGCGCCGCGCGCGGGGCCGCGGCCGGCCGACGCATCAGGTACGCGACCACCGCCAGCAGGGCGGCCGCCGCGAGCACCATCAGCCACCGAGCCAGAGTCCGTTGCATTCGCCATTCCCGCCCGAGTGACCGCACGCCCGCTGCCGCCGGTACGCCTGCCTTGGTCCGGCTCCCCGCCGGCATCATCCATCTACATGCCAGGCTGCGCCAGCGACGGCGGCGAGCGCTGTCGCCGCATGTATTATAGGCATGCGAGGAAGGCGCATGGGGATCGTCACACACCTGCCACACATCAACGCCACGCTGAACGCCATCACCAGCGTGCTGCTGCTCATCGGCCGCGTGCACATCGCCCGGCGCCGCATCGTCGCGCACCGCGCCGCCATGCTGGCGGCCGTCGGCGTTTCGGTGCTGTTCCTGATTGGCTACGTCACCTATCACCTGTCCGCGCCGATCTTCGTCTTCCGCGGTCACGGCATGATCCGCCCGGTGTATTACACCCTGCTCGTCAGCCACGTCCTGCTGGCGGCAGCGGCAATCCCGCTGGTCCTCGTCACCGTCTGGCGTGGCCTGCACCGCGAAGACACCCGCCACCGACGCTGGGCGCGCTGGACTTGGCCGGTCTGGATGTACGTGTCGGTGTCCGGCGTGATCGTATACTTGATGCTCTATCAGCTATACCGCTGAACCGCTGCGCCCGGCCAGGACGCCGGACCGCGGCCGGCGCCAGATGTTCCGTCGAAGTGCCGCAACTCAGCGGCCGTTCGGCACCTGGATGAAGGGCGTGCCGTTGCCGCTGAGCATGTACTGCGGCAGCTGGCCGTTCCACTTCTGCACCGCCTCCCATTCGACCAGTTTCGGGTTGGCCTCGAGGGCGTTGGCGCGGATCTTCATCGAGGTCGCCTCGGCCTCGGCGCTGATGACCTTCTGCTTGGCCTGCTGCTCGATCTGCACCGTGCGGTTCTGCTCGGCGATCGCGTTCTGCACGGCGACCACCTTGGCCTCGACCGCGCGCTCGAACTCGTCGGTGTAGTCGATGTTGGTGAGCTGGAAGCCGGTGACCAGGATGCTGCGCTGGGCCAGGGTGTCGCCGATGTCGGTCTCGATGGTGCGCGCCGCCTCGTTGCGCGCCTCGATCAGCTTGACGGCCTCGAACTGGCCGAAGACGCGCTTGATCTGCTCGGTGACCACCTGGCCGACGAGCTTCGCCGACCAGTCCTCGCCGACCTCCCGGTAGACCGTGTGCGCCTTGGCGGGATCGAGCCGGTAGTTCAGCGTGAAGTGCACCGCGGCCTGCTGCACGTCCTTGGTGTAGGCCTGCGTCGTGCCCTCCCACTTCAGGACGCGCACGTCCATCTGCGCGATGTGCGTCGTGAACGGATTGACGAAGTACAGGCCCTCGGGCAATCCCTCGCCGACCACCTGGCCGAAGCGCACCTTGATGCCGCGGTGCCCGGTCTGCACGGTGGAGGCGCTGCAGGATACGATGACGAGCGCGATCACGGCGATGACGCCCATGGAGACGTAGCGCATCAGCCGCCCGAGCTGCGCGCCGCCGACCGGCTTGGCTTCGAACACCGTCATAGGTCCCTCCCCTCGTCCAGCAGGATGCGCCGGCCGGCGCTGCTCAGCAGCGCGAACGGCCAGACCAGCGACAGGCCGAGCTTGCGCCCGAGGCGCCGCCAGTCGCGCGCGCCGAACAGGAACTGGCTGAGGCTCATGGCGAGGAACGCGACCGTCAGCGCGAACCAGATCGCCAGCGGTACATAGCGCAGCATCGTGCTCTCCCTGCCGGTGAATGCTACGGGCTTTGCGCGGCGCGTCAACCGGCCTCGCGGCGATGGCAGCTGGCGCAGCCGGCGACCGGGCCGTGGCGCGCGCCGCGCGGCCGCGTGCGGTGGCAATCGAGGCAGAAATCGTGCAGGCGCGCTTCGGCGCCGTGGCGCAGGTCGGCGCGCGCCGAGCGGTGGCAGCCGAGGCAGGTATCCATGCCGCTGCGGTCGACGTAGTTGTGGTGGCAGGCGATGCAGTTGAGCGCCGCGTGCCGCTGGTGCGGGAACGCCAACGGCAGCGGCGCACGGCGCGCCCCGACCGGCTCGCGCAGCTCGCGCGCCACCGCGCGCACGCCCGGGCGGGCGGCCAGCGCGGCGACGTAGCGTCCGCTGACCACGACGTGCGCCGCCAGCAGCCCGATGACCAGCACGCACAGGCCGAGGTGCGAGGGACGGAAGCCGCTCCGCCCCGGCCCGCCGGCGCGCGACGGCGCCTCGGCGAGCAGCACGATCGCCAGGAGCGATGCGATGGCCAGCACCCCGGCGAGCTGGTACCAGGGCAGGCCCGGCTGCAGGTAGCGCAGGACCAGCGGATCGGCGAGTGCCAGCACGACGACGTGGGCCGCGGCGAACGCGAGCGCCAGCCAGCCCAGCCAGCGGTGCGGGCGCAGCGGCACGGTCGCCACCCAGCGCGCGCGCCGTCGCAGCGGCAGGCCGCCCAACGCCAGCACCAGCAGGCAGGCGACGAGTCCGAGGAGCGCGCCGCAGTCCCAGGCCGCACCGCTCCAGGGCGCCAGCACGGCGCCAGCCAGCAGCGCCATGCCGGCCAGCAGCAGCGCGGACGCGATCACGCCAGGCATCTCGCCCCCGCGGTCGGCCGCACGCGTTCAGCCCAGCATGCGCTTGACGCGGCCCGCCACGTCCAGCAACTCCGGCGTGGCGAGATTCGGGTTGTTGAACGTGAAGCCCTGCACCCCGACGCGCATGAAGGAATGCAGGATCTCGGCGGCCCGCTCCGGCGCGGCCGGGCGCATCAGCGTGCGCCGCGCGGGCGGGATCTGCTCGGCCGCGGCGCGTTCGGCGGCGGCATCGCCCACCAGCCAGACCGGAGCGCCGATGGTCTTGACGATGCCGGCCGGGTCGCGGCCGGCGGCGCGGCAGTGCGACTCGAGCACGCCCAGCTTGCGGGTGAATTCCTCGGGCGTGGGCACGAACCAGTGCGTCAGGTCGGCATACTCGGCCGCGAGCCGCAGGGTGCGCTGCTCGCCGCCGCCGCCGACCAGGATCTTCGGGCCGCCGGCCTGCAGCGGCCGCGGCACGTTGAGCGCGCGCTCGATGCGGTAGTACTGGCCGCTGTAGCTGGGCCGCTCCTCGGTGAACATGCGCCTGGCGATCGCCAGCGCCTCGCCGAGCCGGTCCATGCGCAGGCCGATCGGCGGGAACTCGAAGCCGTAGCCAACGTGCTCGGCGTCGTTCCAGGCGGCGCCGATGCCGAACACGGCGCGGCCTCGCGAGATGGTGTCGAGCGTCGTTACCGTCTTCGCCAACAGCGCCGGATTGCGGTAGGTCACGCCGCTCACCAGCGTGCCGAGGCGCACCCGGCGCGTCACCTGCGCGAGCGCGGCGAGCGTGGCGTAGGCCTCGAGCATCGGTTCGGTCTCGGGCGCGACGATCGGGATCTGGTAGAAGTGGTCCATCACCGTCACCAGGTCGAAGCCGGCGCCTTCGGCCGCCTGCGCCAGCTCGACGACGCGATCGAACAGGGCCTCGGGCGGCACGCCCGGGAAACTGAAATTCGGCATGTGGTAGCCGAACAGCGGACTCGTGGTCATGGCTCCTCCAGGGCAGCGATTCCCGTGGCGTGGATCGGCGTCAGCGCCCGGCCAGCCGCTCGATCACCGGCTGCATCTGCGGCATGGCCTCCGCCGGCAGCACGTAGTACGACAGCCCCCAGCGCTCGCGCCGCTCCTGCAGTTCCGCGGCGATGCGCCCGGCATCGCCGGCCAGCACGAAGCACGACGCCGCCAGCGTCTCGAGCGGCATCTTCGCCGCGAGGTGCTGCGCGAACGGCACGCCCGGGAGCGCACGACGCACGGCCTCGAGCGGATCGGCGTGGCCGCCGGCCACCAGCGCGACCGGCGTCGCGAGCTCGAGCGCGTCGAAGCGCGCGCCCGCGCCCTCGCGTACCCAGCGCAGCTTGTCCTCGAGCACCGCGGCGGTCGGGCCGACGTCCTGCAGCGTGAGGATGTTGACGATGTCGGCGCGGCTGCCGGCGAGGGCCAGCATCTTCGGCCGCGCGCCGCCCAGCATCAGCGGCAGCGGCGACTGCAGCGGATACGGATCGCCCGGCATGCCGGTGATGCGGAAGTGCTCGCCGGCGAAGCTGAACGTCGCGCCGGGCCGCAGCCGCAGCAGGCCCTGCATCACCGCGACGTACTCGCCCAGCCGCGCGATGCGCCGGCCGGCGGACTCGTAGCGGATGCCCGCCCAGGCGTACTCCTTCTCGGCCCAGCCGGCGCCGAGCCCGAGCTCGAAGCGCCCGCCGCTCAGCACGTCGAGCGTCGCCACGTCGCGCGCCAGCACCGCCGGATGCCGCAGGTCCTGGTTCGCCACCATGACGGTGAAGCGCAGGCGCGTGGTCACCGCCGCGGCCGCCGCCAGCGCCGGCACCCAGGCGAGGCGCGTCACGTGCGCGCCGGAGAGGTCGATGTGGTCGGTCAGCACCAGCGTCGAATAGCCGCGCGCCTCGACATCGCGTGCATCGCGCAGCCACGCCGCGGCGTCCGCCGCCGGGGAGATCACGCCGAAGCGGAACGGGTGGCGCGTCACGGCTTGTTCCACCAGTAGGCGATCGCCCGCATCTCGATGCTGGCGCGTGGCGCCACGCCCTGCGGGCAACCCGGGTCGTTGAAGGCGCCGTGCGGCAGGCTGTGCGGCTCGGCCGGATCAGACTCGCAGGTCTTGAACACCAGCGCCTCCCGCGGGGTCATGTTGGAGAAGTAGGACCAGCGCTGCGCCGGGTTGTGGCGGATCACCAGCCCCTCGAAGGACCAGTGCGGCGCGTCCTTGAGGTCGAAGACGGCATCGGCCGCGACCAGGTCCTGCGGCGCGACGCTGCGCGCGTCGCACAGCGCCAGCGGCACGTCCTGCGGCGGCGGCGAGAGCACGCGCCAGACGTTGTACTGCGCCCAGCGGCGCGCCTGCTCCAGCGGCCGCGGCGCCGAGCGCGTGGCGAACTGCCGCCCCGTCGCATCGCTCACGTCGATGTGCACGAAGCGCGCCGGCCGCGAATTGTTGAGGCGCCCGGAGTCGGCCGATCCCTCGGCAAACCGCAGCACGCCGGCGCCGGTGACGACGACGTCGTCGGCACCGCTCACCCGCAGCAGGAAGTCACGGATCTCCGGCACGTGCACGCGCGCCACCTCCCCGGCATCGCGGAAGTCGCGCACCGCGCTCGCATGCGGGTAGAGCGCGAAGCCCTCGCGCTGCAGCGTCGGCGCGGTGGTGCGCGCCCGCGCGTCCTCGATCTCCACCGTGTGCGCCTCGAGGTTGAGGACGTCGAGCGAGGAATCGTTGGCGTGGTAGCGCGGCCGCTCGCTCATCGGCCCGATGAAGTTCATCGAGCCGCGGACGCGGCGGGCGGAACGGTGGTCGGCGGTGTCCATGTCCGGTGGTCTCGCGATGCGGGGTTCAGGGGCGCGTCAATCAGAGGAAGAAGGCCACCGAGCGGAACTCGATGCTCTCGCGCGGCCGGGCGCCGGGCAGGCTCCGGTCGGTGAAGGCGGTGTGCGGCACCCGCCAGGGCTTGCGGCGCGTGCTGTCGTGGAACTTGAACAGCAGCGCCTCGTCGCGCGTCATGCTGGAGAAGTACCACCAGCGCCACGCCGGGTTGTAGCGGAAGATCGCGGCGGCGGGCTTGCTGCCCTCGTCCGCCATCGGCCGCAGCATTTCCTCGCGGCTCGGGACCTGGTCGACCACGTGCAGCGTGTTGGTGGTGCCCTCCTCGTCGCCCACCGTCCTGCCGTCGCACAGCGCCAGCGGGCAGTCCTGCGGCCCCGGCGAGAACGTGCGCCAGAAGCTCGTGTAGAGGAAGCGCCGGTAGGGCTTCTGCCCGACGAACTGCCGCTCGTAGAGCGAGCGGGCCAGCGCGTCGGCCCGGTCCGGCGAGGAATCGACGTGCGCCTCGCCGGCCGGCGGCTGCACGCCGCCCTTGTGCTCGTAGTTGACGGTCTTGCGCGCATGGCGGCCGAGGTCGCCGGAGGTGCGGATCATCCAGCCCATCGGCGCGACGCAGTCGGCGCCGGTGTGCGAGCGGATCGCCGCCACGACCTCGCCGGGGTAGAGCGCATCGACCTCGGCCGGATCGAAGAAGTCGCGCACCGCGCTGCGGTGGTCCAGCAGAACGAAGCCGTGCGAGTCGAGCGTGAAGTGGCTGCGGATCGGCCGCGCGTCGCGCACCGTGACCTCGTGCGCGCGGTACTCGCCGGTGTTCACCTCGATGCCCGGGCCGACGAAGCGCCGGTTGACGAACGAACCCTCGGCCAGGAAGTTGATCTCGGCGCGCACGGCACGCGCGCGGCCCTCGACATCGGCGGCATCCATCCTCGACTCCCCGGGAACCATGGCGGCGCCGCTCAGCGCGCCTCGCCGGTGAAGGTGCGCAGCGCCGGGTTGGTGTGGTCCGGCATGGCGAGCGCCGCCTGCACGCCGGGGCGCGCCAGCATGCGCTCGCGCCAGGCGGTCAGCCGCGGGTGCTTCTGCCCGTCCGAGAGCTCCGGGAACATGCGCGCCACGTACATGCCGCAATGCGAGAAGAAGTTGATGTCAGCCAGCGTGTACATGTCGCCGGCGAGCCAGGGCGTGCGCGCCAGCTGCGCCTCGACCTTGTCGACGGCGACCTGCACCTTGCGCGTCGCGTCGGCGAGGTCGGCCGCCGAGAAGCCCGAGCGCGCCGTGCGCCACTTCTCGCGTTGCTCGTGCAGCGGGATGCGCGCCACCAGGCGCTCGAACTCGCCGCTCTCGATGCCGCGTGCCAGCACGCCGACGAAGCGGTGCCAGCCGTGCATCGACACGTAGTTCATCACGTGCTCGTCGACGAACTTGTTCCAGAAGCGCATGCGCGCCTTGCCGGCCGGATCGGCCGGTCGCAGCGGCGGCGCCTGCGGGAAGGCGTCCTCGAGGTATTCGTTGATGACGCTGCTCTGCGTGACGACCAGGCCATCGTGGTCGAGCACCGGAACCTGCCCCTCCGGGTTGATCGCCAGGAACCAGGGCTCGTGCTGCTCGAACTTGTGCAGGTCCACGTAGACGCTGGTGAACTCCAGGCCTTTCTCCTTGAGCGGAATCAGGCACTTGAGCGAGTTGGCGCCAGGCTCGGCGTGGTAGAGCTTGAGCATCGACTTCGGGGCTTTCGTCGGCGTGGCGCAGCGGCCACGCCGGCAAGGTAGCGGCGCCGGGCGCCGCAGGCAAGCCGCACGGGCTCGGAGCCCGCCGCTCGCGCGTCTGGGACGCGCGTCACGGATCCTGCAACGACGGGCGCACAGGGCGCCACTCAATGATGCGTCGCATTCGGTCGATACCGGGGTCGGCAGCCATCCATATCCCGAGGGTTCGCGATGAACAACCTGACGCAGGAACTCGAATCGGCCCTCGCCAAGCAGGTGCCGATCCGCCGCAACATGTTCCAGCGGCTCAGGATCGGCCGGACGCTGGTCCTGGCCGTGGTATTGCCGCCGATACCGATGTCGGTACTGGCCTACTACTTCCTGAAGAACGTCAACGACAGCGTCGACTTCGCCGAAAGCGAGCTGCAGGGCGTGCGGTACTACCACCAGCTCGAGGAGATCGGCGGACGGCTGGCCGACCATGGTGCATTGAGCACGGTGCGGCCGGCCACCGGCGCCATCCAGGCGCAGCTCCAGCAGGTCCGAGCGGAGATCGCCGAGCACGTGGCCGAGATGGACCGCATTGCCGCGGCGGTCGACCCCGACGGGCCGGACCACCAGGCGTGGGTGCGGCTGCGCGGCGCGCTCGGCGACCTGCAGTCGCACTCGAATCGCTGGCGCCGCGCGCCGCCCGCGACCGCCACTCCGAGCTGCTGGCGGGCATCTCGAAGCTGCGCACCTCGATCGCCGATCACTACAACATCACGCTCGATCCGGCGGCGGACACCTACTACATGCTCGACGCCGCGGTGCAGAAGGTCCCGGAACTGGAGATTGCCGTCGGCCGGATGCGCAGCGACCTGGGCGTGGCGCTCGGGAATGCCAGGCCGACGATCGACGACTGGCGCGACCTCGCGGTCTCGAGGCAGCATGTGCGCGACGTCGCCAACGCGCTCGGCGACAACATCGCCGCGGTCACCGCCGCTTCGCCGGCCGGCAAGGCGGCGGCTGGCACCATCAGCGGCAAGCTGGCGACGATGCGCCAGTCGATCGATGCCACCCTGGCGAAGATCGACCGCGACGTGCCTCCGGATGCCCCGCCGCTGGTCGCGTCGGCCGCGGCAGTCACCGGCTCGGCGAACGTCGTTGCCGACCTCGACGACATCCACGATGCCATGAACGACGGGGCCGCGGGGATACTCGGTACGCGCGCCAAGCTGATCCGCCAGCAGCGCCTGTACGTCGTCGGCGTGACCATCGTCGGCGTGGGCTTCTCGCTGCTGCTGCTGGTCATGGTGCTGCGGATCGTACGCATGTCGGCCAACAGCGATGCGGCCATGCGCATGGTCGTGCAGGCGGCGCTCGACGGCGACCTTGCCAAGCGCGCCGACTGGCAGGCGAAGACGGTGTTCGCCGAGCAGGTGCGCGGCGTCAACGCGCTCATGGACAAGATGGAGGCGGTCATCAAGGCCGCGCACGGCTCGGCATCGGCCGTGGTCGCCGGCATGACCGAGCTGACGCAGTCGAACTCCGACCTCGGCGCACGCACCGAGTCGGCCGCCTCGAGCCTGGAGGAGACCGCCGCGTCGATGGAGCAGATGACCGCCACCGTGGCGCAGAATGCCGAGAACGCCCGCCAGGCGCACCAGCTCGCCTCCACGGCGCGTGAGCAGGCCGAGCAGGGCGGCGCCGTGGTCAAGGACGCGGTCGCGGCGATGAACGCGATCACCGACTCGAGCAGCAAGATCGCCGAGATCGTCGGCGTCATCGACGACATCGCCTTCCAGACCAACCTGCTGGCGCTCAACGCCGCGGTCGAGGCGGCGCGCGCCGGCGAGCAGGGTCGCGGCTTCGCGGTCGTGGCGAGCGAGGTGCGCAGCCTCGCGAGCCGCAGCGCGACCGCGGCCCGGGAGATCAAGTCGCTCATCACTGACAGCGTCGCCAAGGTCCAGCAGGGCGCGCAGCTGGTCGAGGCCTCGGGCGAGCGGCTGGGCGAGATCATGCGCTCGGTCAAGAAGGTCACCGACGTGGTCGCCGAGATCTCCAACGCGAGCGGCGAACAATCGGCGGGCATCAGCCAGGTGAACGAGGCGGTGATGCAGCTCGACCAGATGACCCAGGGCAACGCCGGGTTCATCGACCGCTCGACTCACATGGCCGCCGACCTGAAGGTGCGCTGCGAGGAGCTGCTCAAGGCGCTCGCCTACTACGTGCGCGATGCGCGCGTCGCCCAGGCGGCGGCGCCAGCCACCGCCGCCGCGAACGCGCCGGGCCGCGCGGCGAGCGCGGCCGAACCGGCCAAGGCGGCGCCACGGCGCGCGGCCTGAGGCCGGGAACGATCGGCACGCCGCCGCCGGCGGGTTGGCCGGGCGCGGCTCAGTTCGCCTGCCACTCCCGGCGCATCAACGCCACGGCGCCGGCGTTCACCAGCGCTGGCGCGGCCAGCAGCGCCAGGATCGTCGCCGGGCCGAGGCGCAGGTCGAGCAGCCAGGCCCCGGCGAGCGGCGCGAGGATCGAGCCGACGCCGCCCATGACGATCGCCCATGACACGCCGGTGGCCTTGATGGCCGGCGGGTAGTAGGCGGCCGACAGCACGTTGAGCGCGAGCTGCGAGCCCGAGACGCCGGCACCCAGCAGCAGCAGCAATCCGATCCAGGGCGCGCCGGCGGGCACCACGGTGAAGGCCAGCAGGCAGGCGGCCGACAGGCAGAAGCCGCCGGCCAGCGCCCGGCGCGTCGACCCGGCATCCATCAGGCGCGCGATCACCAGGCCGCCGAGCACGCCGCCGGCCTGGATCAGCACCGCGCCGCGCAGCGCGGCCGCCAGCGTCCAGCCGGACTGCGTGAGCAGCGTCGGCAGCCAGCTGATCAGCACGTACAGGTTGAACAGGTTGAGCCCCACCATGCCCCACAGCAGCAGCGTGCGTGCGCGCAGCGGCGGCCGCAGCAGTCCCAGCACGCTGCCGCGCGGCATGCGGCCGGCATCGCTCGCGCAGACCGCGGCCGGATCGACGTCGGACGCGACACGCCGCAGGGTCGCCGCGGTGCGCGGATCGGCGGGCCGGCGCGCGTACAGGAACTTCAGCGATTCCGGCGCGGCGCAGGCCAGGGCCGCGAGCAACAGCGGCGCCGCGCCGCCGACCACGAAGGCACCGCGCCAGCCGAGCGCGGCGAGAATCGGCGGCGCGACGAAGCCGGCGGCGAAGGCGCCGAGCGGCGAGCCGATGTTGAGCACGCCCATCACGAGGGAACGATACGGCGCCGGCGCGTACTCGGCGGTCAGCGCCGAGCAGGCGGGCAGCCCGGCGCCGAGGGCGAGGCCCGTGAGCAGGCGCCAGCCGACGAACTGCGCCGGCGTCGTGGCCGTCGCGGTGAGCGCCGTGGCGAGGCCCGCCGCCGCCAGCGTCGCCACCAGCAGCGTGCGCCGCCCGTAGCGGTCGGCGAGCGGACCCAGCAATCCCGAGCCCAGCGTGAGCCCGACGATCACCGCGGACAGCGCCAGGCCGAAGCTCGATGGCGGCAGGGCCCAGCTCGCGGCGAGCGTCGGCACCGCGAGCGCCATCACCTGGATGTCGTAGCCGTCGAGGAACATCGTCGCGAGGCACACGGCGATGACCAGTCGCTGCGCGCGCGACAGCGGTCGCCCGTCGATCAGCCGGCCGACGTCGACCGCCCCGCCCGTTTCCCTGGACACTTCGCCTCCATCGCCCCGCGCGCCGCACTGGCGGCGACTATAGGCAGCGCCCGCGTGGCGTTCAATGGCGCGTGCTAAGCTCGCCCGCACGACGACACGATGAGGGGGGACGGAGTCATCATGCCGGGAAACACGCCGCAGCGCCTGCGCGGACAGGTGGCCGTGGTCACCGGGGCCGGCCGCGGCTTCGGCCGTTCCATCGCGCTCAAGCTCGCCGCCGAGGGCGCGGCGGTCGCGCTGCTCGCGCGCTCCGGCGAACAGCTGCGCGGCGTCGCCACCGAAGCCGGCGCCGCCGGCGGCCGCGCGCTGGCGATCGAGACCGATGTCACCGATCCGGCGCAGGTGGCGCGCGCCTGCGCCGCCGCCCGCGACGCCTTCGGCCCTCCGACTCTGCTGGTCAGCAACGCCGCCGTGCCCGGCCCCTTCGGCCCGGTCTGGGAAGTGGACGTCGACAAGTGGTGGCGCTCGGAGGCGCTGCACATCCGCGCCCCGCAGCTGCTGATGCGCACGCTGCTGCCGGAGATGATCGCGCGCCGCGCCGGCCGGGTGATCTGCATCTCGGCGGTCGCCGCGCGCATGACGCTGCCGTTCCTCTCCGCCTACAGCGTCGGCAAGGCCGCGCTCAACAAGCTGGTGGAGATGGCGGCCGCGGAAGCCGCCGCGCACGGCGTCCAGGTATTCGCCGTCGAACCGGGCTTCGTCGTCACGCAGCTCGGCGAGGACACCTACAACGACCTGGACGCGCGCCGCCACATGCCGCACATGCTCCAGTACCTCGACGCGGGCCGCCAGCGCCCCGACGCGCTCGCCGACCTGGAGCGCACGGCCGAGCGCTGCGTGCAGCTCGCCAGCGGCCGCTACGACGCGCTCTCGGGCCGCTTCATGGAACTCGGGGATCCGATCGACGAGTGGCAGCGCGCGGCGCTGGCCCAGGCCGCGGCCGCGGCCGCGGCCGCGCCGCCGGTGCGCCCGTGAGCGACGCGCACGGCGAACTCGCGGCGCTGCAGGCGCGGGTCGCGCGCCTCGAGGATACCGTCGAACGGCAATGCGACGCCGAGGCGATCCGCCGCCTGCACTTCACCTACGGCTACTGCATGGACAAGTGGCTGTTCGAGGACATCGTCGACCTGTACGCCGAGGACTGCCGCCTCTATTTCATGAATGGCGCCTGGGAGGGCCGCGCCGGCGCGCGCCGCCTGTACAACTGGACCAACGGCCTGCGCGGGCCGCAGGACGGCATGCTGGCCGAGCACGTGCTGGCGCAGGACGTCATCGACATCGCGCCCGACCGCAGCCGCGGCTGGGGCCGCTTCCGCGTACTGCTGCTGTGTGGCGTGCACGAGGCCTGGCGCGGCAAGTTCCCGGAGGGCTGGCCGGCGCAGTTCTGGGAGGGCGGCGTGCACGAGAATGAATACGTGCGCGAGGGCGGCACCTGGAAGATCGCCGTGTTCAACTACCGCATCGCCTTCCAGTTCGCGCACGACACCGGCTGGGCGCGCTCGCCCATCGATCCGCTGATGGTGGCCAACCTCACGCGCACCTTCCCGGAGGATCCCAACGGCCCGGACCGCCTGCGCGAACCGCAGCCGCAGTGGCCGCGCGCCAATGCGATGCCCTTCCACTTCAACCACCCGGTCACCGGCCGGCCGCTGCGGCTCGGCTGAGCCTGCGAAGGATGCGACGATGGCGCTGACGGCGAAGGAACTGCGCAACCGCGACCGGGTGCTGGCGCTCTACCGCGAGGTGCTCGACCCGCACGATCGCACGCGCCTCGGCGAGTTCCTGGTCAAGGACTACGTCCAGCACAGCCCGGAAGCGACCGATGGCCTCGGCGGCATCGGCGACTTCCTCGACTGGATCAAGGCGACCCACCCGCAGCACCGCAACATCATCAAGCGCATCTTCGCGCAGGACGACCACGTCATCGTGCACCTGCACTGCCCGGTCGGCCCCGGCGAAGCGGACCTCGCGGTGGTGGACATCTTCCGCCTGGACGACACCGGCATGATCGTCGAGCACTGGGACGTCGTGCAGCGCGTGCCGCCGACCTCGAAGAACGCCAACACCATGTTCTGAACGCGCGAGCCAGGCGCCAGGGGAGTGATGCACATGAATCGAACCAGGCGCCGCCTGCTGGTCGTGGCAACCGTCGCCGCACTGTTCGGCGGTGGGCAGCCGGCACGCGCCGCAAGCCCGGCGGATCCCGCGGGCGGACAGAAGCTCGTCATCGCCGGCGCCTCCGGCCAGCTCGGCGAGCTCACGGCCCGTGCGCTGCTGCAGCGGGGCGTGCCGGCGCGCAACCTGATCCTCGTGAGCCGCACGCCGGAGAAGCTCGCCGGATTCGCCGCGCTCGGCGCGGCGACGCGCTTCGGCGACGTCGACCATCCCGAATCGCTCGCCGCGGCGTTCGCCGGCGGCGACCGGCTGCTGCTGGTCAGCCTCGGCTTCTCCTCGCCCGATGCGGGCCCGCGCCCCGAGCGGCACAAGCGCGCCTTCGACGCCGCGGTGAAGGCCGGCGTGCACCACATCGTCTACACCTCCTACCTCGGGGTCGGGCGCAGCCAGGACTGGCTCGCCACCGACCACGGCCAGAGCGAGGCCTACCTGCGCGCCAGCGGCGCGAAGTGGACGGCGCTGCGCAATGCCTTCTACGCCGACACGCTGCTCGACGACGCGCTGCGGATGGCCGCCACCGGACGCGCCAGCGCCCGGCCGGGCGATCCGCCGCAGGCGCCATTGACGCGCGCGGACTGCGCGGCCGCGGCGGCCGGCGCGCTGCTCGGCGGCGACCGCTTCGACGACCAGGCGCTGGACATCACCGGAACCGCCGCCGTGACGGTGCACGACGTGGCGCGGATCGTCGGCGAGATCACCGGCCGCAGCGTCGCGGTCGTCGAGGATGCGCCGGCGTCCGGGCCCGGCGGTTTCGCACCGCCGTCTGCCGTGGTTTCCGACGCGGTGCAGCGCCTCACCGGACACGCGCCGACGTCCGTGCGTGCGCTGATCGAGGCGCACCGCGCCGAACTGGTCGCGGCCGCGCAGCGCGGTTCACCACCTTGAGCGTCGCAACGGCGGCCGACGCGGCGGACGGCGCGATCAGAGCATGTAGCAGTACATGCCGTCGCGGAGCTTGGGCTCGAACCAGGTGCTCTTCGGCGGCATGACGCCGCCCGCGTCGGCGATGCGCATCAGGTCCTCGATGCCCGTGGGGTAGAGGCTGAAGGCGCAAGCGTACTCGCCACCGTCGACCAGCTTCTCGAGCTCGGCGGTGCCGCGGATGCCGCCGACGAAACTGATGCGCTGGCTGGTGCGCGGATCGTCGATCCCGAGGAGCGGCGCCAGCACGTGGCGCTGCAGGATGCTGACGTCCAGCGCCTCGATCGGATCGGCCGGCGCGGCGTACGCCGGCTTCACCTTCAGCCCGTACCAGCGGCCGCCCAGGTAGAGCGACTGCTCGTGCTTGCGCGCCGGCGCGGCCGCGCCGCCCGGCACGACCTCGTACACGTCCGCGAGCCTGGCGAGCAGCGCCGCCGGCGCATGGCCGTTCAGGTCCTTCAGCACGCGGTTGTAGGGCAGGATCCGCATCTGGTCGTGCGGGAAGGTGACCGTGAGGAAATGCGCGCTCGCCCCGGCGCCGCCGCGCGCGCGATAGACGCGGCCGGCGGCGGCGCTGCGATGGTGGCCGTCGGCGATGTAGAGGTTCGGGATCGCGGCGAAGGCGCGCTCGATGAAGCCGACGCCGTCGGCATCGTCCACGGTCCACGAGGTGTGGCGCACGCCATCGGCCGCCGTGAAGTCGACCACCGGCGGCGCCGCGGTGCGCGCGGCGACGAAGGCGTCGATCGCCGCGTTCGCCCGGTAGGTGAGGAACACCGGCCCGGTCTGCGAATCCAGCGCCTCGATGTGGCGCACGCGATCGTCTTCCTTGTCGGGGCGCGTGAACTCGTGCTTGCGGATCGTGTTGGCGAGGTATTCCTCGCAGCTCGCCGCCGCGACGATGCCGACCTGCGCGTGCCCGCCCATCACCTGGCGGTAGAGGTAATACGCCGGCCGCGCGGCGCGCACCAGCGCGCCCTGGGCGATGAGGCGCCGGAAATTCTCCGCGCCCTTCGCGTAGACCGGCGGTGAATGGACGTCGGTGCCGGCCGGCAGGTCGATCTCCGGCTTGCTGACGCGCAGGAAGCTCAAGGGATTCCCGGCCGCGAGCGCGCGCGCCTCCTCCGAGGACATGACGTCGTAGGGCAGCTCGCAGATGCGCGCGGCGAGCTCCGGCCTGGGCGTGTAGGCGGCGAAGGGCTTGAGGATGGCCATGGATCTTCCGGCTTCAGGAGGGCGGGCGCATTCTGCGGTAATCCGCGGCCGAACCCCAGCCTTGCGCGGGCATAGGCTTATGCCGGGACCGCGTGGCGTCGGGTGCGGTCATCGCCGGCCCCGGGTCGCCAGGGCGCGGCGACACGGCGGCGCCGCCGTCCGCCAGGTCCATGAATATTCCGAGCTGCGGACGGCTGCCGCCCGCCATGGGCAGCAGCGGTCGCAGCGCGGCCAGCTGGCCGGCGGCCAGGCCGGCCGCGCCGCCCGCCCACGCCTCGAGCGCGCGCAGCACCGGCAGCGTGATGCGGCGCGCCCGGCGTCCCGCGAAATCCCCGGTCCGTGCGCGTCGCTCGACGGCCGACGCCAGCCGCGTCGCACGCGCGCGCCGGCCGGCGGCCACGTGCGCGAACGCCGCGTGCAGGTCGACATAAGCCCAGAACCCCGGCTGCCACAGGCGTTCGAAGGCCGTCGACAGCCGCTCCCACCGGCTCGCCACGTCGACGCCCGCGCGCCCGATCCGCCACAGCAGCGCGGCAGCGTCGCAGGCATCCAGCGGCCAGTGGTCCGCCGCGGGCAGCAGGCTGGCGTCGAGGATGCCGAGGGCCGAGTCGATCCGGCCATCGTCCACGTCGAACATCGCCAGGTGCCAGGCGTTGTGCGTGCGCATGCGACTCTCGACCGCCCACTGCGCGCGCTGCTCGCGCATCCAGCGCGCACCGCGATGGCCCTGGCCCGACCCGGCGAGCGCGTGCGCGACCGCGTGCACGGCCATCGGGCACGCGGGATTGCGCGCGCCGCGCGCCCGAGGCTGCCCGCGCGCCCGGCGTCGCCCGCCTCGGCGTGCGCGAACGCCGCCATCCCCAGCACGAAGCGGAAGCGCGCGTCGTCGTGGTCCCAGGCCTGCAGCACCTGGTCGGCGAGCTGGCGCGAGCGCGCGTGCTCGCCGGCGAAGAACCAGCAGGACTGCGCCAGCCGCAGCGCCATCAGGTCGCGCGGCCAGCGGCGCGCGATGACGGCATAGCGCTCGCCCGCCTGCCCGCCGCGCCGCGCAGCCAGCGGCGGCGGCGCCCAGGTGGCCGCGCTGCGCGCCGGCAACGGACGCCTCGAGCGCCGCCAGTGACTGCGCGATGACCGGGAGCGTGGCCGGGATCTTGGCGAGCACCGCCGCATCGGCGCGCAGCACCTGCGCCCGCGCAGCTCGGGTGCCCGCCGTCGATGGCGCGCAGCGCCTGAGCGGATCACCGACGGCGCAGAGCAGCTGCTCCGTGGCCTGCTCCGTCACTTGCATGGCGCGAGCACGATCGAGACCAGCAATGCCAGCATTCCAATGCCCGAATACGCGATGAGTTCCACGTTCGCTCTCCTTCGGTAGTACTTCAGGGTGCATCGCAGTGGCCGCAATGGCCGCGACGCGTGCTGGAGAGGATGCGCGGCGGCGCGACCGCGCACTTGGCGCGGACGCCGGCCGGCTATGCCGGGACGCCGGAACGGCGCGCTGGATTTCAGCGCTGTTGCGCCGCGACCGGGGCAGCGGTCGCGGAGCGGGCCTGCTGGCGCCGCCAGGCCGCGGGCGGCATGCCGACGGCGCGGCGGAAGGCGCGCGTGAAGGCCGCCTCGGAATCGTAGCCGACGTCGAGCGCGATCGCGGCGACGCCCTGCTGGGTGTCGCGCAGCAGCCGCGAGGCGAGCTGCATGCGCCACTGCGTCAGGTATTGCATCGGTGGCTGGCCCACCAGGTCGACGAAGCGCTGGTGCAGCGCCGAGCGCGACAGCCCGACCTGGCTGCCGAGTTCGTCGATGGTCCAGGCCGCGGCCGGCCGCTCGTGCAGCAGCGTGAGCGCGCGCCCGACGATGCGATCGCGCAGCCCCGCGAGCCAGCCGGTGGATTCCTCCGGCAGCGTGTCTACGTGGCGCCGGATCGCGTCGACGAACATCATCTCGCTCAGGCGTTCGAGCAGCGCCTCGCCGCCGGGACGGCGGCTGGCCGACTCCGCCGCCGCGAAGGTCGCGAACTGGCTGCTGCAGTCGTTGCCGGCGCCCGCGGCCAGGTGCATGAGCCGCGGCAGCGTGGCCAGCAGCGGATTGAAAGGGCGCGCGTCGCAGCCGATGAAGCCGCACACCAGCGTGGTGTCCGGCGCGCGACCGTCGCGCAGCGGCGCGCCGCCCTGGTCGACTTCGGCCTCGGGCTGCAGGCCTCCCGCGTAGTGGACGCGGAACGGCCGCTGGTCGCGCCCCATGGCGAAATACGCGCCGACGTTCGGTTCGGCGCGCAGGCCGGGCGCGCTCGAGACCACGTGCGCATCGCCCTGGGGCAGCAGGATGATGTCGCCGCGCCGCAGGCGCCGCGGTGCCTCGGCGTTGACGGCCGCCCAGCATTCGCCGGAGGTCACGACGTGATAGGCGATGACGTGTTCGCTGTCGGGCATCACGGCATCGGCGATGTCGCAGGACGCGGCGCCTCGGCGACCCAGTTGCCGTCGCAGGACACGTAGTAGAAGACGGCGCTGCGCAGGCGCACGCTGCGCAGCACATCCGACAAGGTATCGCGGCTCATCGCCTCCCCTCCTGCGGCACGCGCTCCTGCGTCGATGGCGGCATTGTGGCAGAGGCGCGCGCCGCTGGCGCCGGCATCGCGCCGGCACCGCGCCGGCGGCAGCGGCGACGCGGCATCGGCGGACTCCCGGGCAATCCGCGTGGTGGCACGATCATGCGGCGGCGCAGCGCTCGCGACAATGGCCCCGTCACCTCGTTCCAGCCACCGGAGGCTCCATGTCCACCATCCATGCTGCAGCGCCCACTGCCCTGGCACCGCACCAGCCCGATCTCGAGGCCATCAAGGCCCGCCAGCAGGCCACCTGGGCCAGCGCCGACTTCGCCGTGGTCGGCACGACCTTGCAGATCGTCGGCGAATGGCTCGCCGAGGCGGCCGACGTGCGCGCCGGCGAGCGCGTGATCGACGTCGCCGCCGGCAACGGCAACGCCACGCTCGCGGCCGCGCGCCGCTTCGCGCGCGTGACGTCCACCGACTACGTGCCCGCGCTGCTGGAGCACGGCGCGGCCCGCGCCCGCGCCGAGGGCCTGGAGGTCGAATTCCGCGTCGCGGACGCCGAGGCGCTGCCCTTCGCCGACGCCAGCTTCGACGTCGCGCTGTCGACCTATGGCGTCATGTTCGCGCCGGACCATCGCCGCACGGCCGGCGAACTGCTGCGCGTCGTGCGCAGCGGCGGCCGCATCGCGCTGGCCAACTGGACGCCCGAGGGATTCATCGGCCAGCTGTTCAGGCTGATCGGCCGGCACGTGCCGCCGCCGGCCGGCGTGGCCGCGCCGGCGCTCTGGGGCACCGAGCCGCACCTGGTCGAGCTGTTCGGCCGGCAGGCCGCGGACTTCCGCTGCACGCGCCGGGACTTCAACTTCCGCTACGCCTCGCCGGCCCACTGGATCCAGGTGTTCCGCGACTACTACGGACCGATGCACCGCGCATTCGCCGCGCTGCCGGCGGCGGGCCAGGCGCGGCTCGAGGCCGAGCTGACCGAACTGCTGCAGCGCTGCAACGTCGGCGGCCCGCACTCGCTGGTGGTCCCGGGCGAATACCTCGAGATCGTCATCACGCGCGACTGATCGGGTCCCGCCACGCGCCGCCGCTGGCAGTGGCCGGTCGCTCCCGGCCGGTCACTGCCGGCCGGTCAGGGCCGCGGCGCGCCGGAGCGCGGCCCGACCTGCGCGAAATAGTTGGTGACGCCATCCGGGTCGTTGAGCCAGACGGTGCGCAACGGAAAGCCCGGCATGTCGCCGAGCGGCTGCTCGACCGCCACGCCGCGTGCGCGGGCGCTTGCATCGACCGCATCGGCATCGCCGACCACGTACTGGATGCCGGCGCTGCCGGTGTCGGCCGGCAGGTCGTGCCCCGCGGACCAGAGCGCGAGCGTCGTCTCGCCGTGGCGATAGCGGTACTTCGTCACGCCGAGCAGCTCATCGTGCACCGGCGGCAGCTCCTCGAGCCCGACGAAGTCGCGGTAGAAGGCCCGGCTGCGCGCGAGATCCGCCACGTTGATGCCGACCTCGACGCGCGCCAGCTCCGCCGCGCTCGCGCCCGGCTTCACGACGAGCTGCAGCGTGAACCCGCCCGGATCCTGCACCAGCGCCGCGCGCGTGCCATCGCCTGCGTCGCGGAACCTTGGCGGCGCGCATAGCCGCGCGCTGCGTTGCCCGGCTGGCGCCGCCCTCGTCGGCGAAGAACAGCGTGTAGAGGCGGATGCTGGTGGCCGCGTCCACGCCGCCGAGGTGGTACCGACGCCCTTCCTTCAATCCGGTCAGCAGCCCACCGGGCGCCGCCGACGCCGAACAGGATCATCTGCTGGCCGCCGCCGAGGTCGATCGGCTGCAGCGGCCGCAGCGCCAGCACGTCGTGGTAGAACTCGACCATGCGGCTGCGCTTCTCCGGCAGGAAGCGGCGGTAGACGTTCATCGAATCCTGCACGATGAGCGGCCGCACCGTGGGCACGACCGCGGGCGGCGCGGCGAGTGCCGCGGGTGCGGCGGGTGCCGGCGACGGCACCACGGCCGGCCGCGCCGCCGCACGCGTCCGCGGCAGCGCGAACACCACCAGCGATTCGTTGTTGTCGCCGACCTGCGCGCCGCCGCCGCGCACGCCGTCGGACCAGCCCGCGGCCACGACCGCGACGTATTGGCGCCCGTCGCGGCCCCGGTAGGTGATCGGCACCGACTGCGCGTTGTAAGCGAGCTCCGCGCTCCACAGTTCCTTGCCGCTGCGCGAATCGAAGGCGCGGAAGCGCCGATCGTCGGTCGCGCCGATGAACACCAGGCCGCCCGCGGTCACGATCGGCCCGCCGAAGATATTGAGTCGCCCGGTGTCGCGCTTGCCCGCGTCGAGCTCGTCGCTCACGCCCAGGCGCGTCTCCCAGGCGATTTCGCCGGTGCGCGCGTCGATCGCGAACAGCCGGCCCCAGGGAGGCCGGATGCACGGCAGCGTGACATCGCGCCCGCCCGCATCCTTGTACGTCGCACTGAACGTCGTGTAGGCGCCGGGGCCGCTGAGGCTGGCGCGGTCGTAGATCTGGGTGGATCCCTGCGTGCCGCGGCCGTAGTCGCCGCCGGCCTTGCGCCGCTCCATGAAGCCGATGCTGGCGCTGTCGGTCGTGTTGACGAACAGGTAGCCGAGCCGCGGATCCGCGGCGGTGCCGCCCCAGTTGGAGCCGCCGGCGACCGGGATGTTGATCGAGGCCTTCACCGGGCCGCCTTCCTCGTGGAAGAAGAATGGCGTGAACGCCCCGGCGTTGAAGAAGCTGCCGCCGTACTGCCCGAGCAGCGCGTGGCAGGCGGCCGCGTGCGCCGCGTTGGTGTCCTCCGGCGTGACGATGTCCGCCGTCGTCCAGGTGCTGCGCACCAGGCGCGCGGGCTTCACCGGGATCGGCTGCGTCGGCGAGTACCACTCGCCGGGCACATCGGCGGCGGCGACCGGCTTTTCGTCGACGCCGAACACCGGCCGGCCGTTGCTGCGATCGAGGATGTACATGAACGCGGTCTTGCCGGTCTCGGCGAGCGCGGGGATGCGCTTGCCGCCGACCTTGATGTCGATCAGCGTCGGCGGCGCCGGCAGGTCCGAGTCCCACAGGTCGTGGTGGATCGTCTGGAAATACCAGCGGAGCTTGCCGGTCGCGGCGTCGACCGCCACGAGCGAATTGCCGAACAGGTTGGCGCCGGGCCGGTCGCCGCCGTAGTAGTTCGCCGATGGTCCGCCGACCGGCATGTAGACGAGCCCGCGCTGCTCGTCGACCGTCATGTACCAGACCCACACGTTGGTGCCCGAGCGGCCCTTCCAGCCCTCGTCCAGCCAGGTCTCGTGGCCCACCTCGCCCGGCTGCGGCACGGTGTGGAACTCCCACAGCTTCCTGCCGCTGCGCGCATCGTAGGCGCGCGAATTGCCCGGTGGCCCGACCGGCATCTCCTGGACGTTCGCGCCGACGATGAGCACGTCCTGGTAGATGGTCGGCGGCGAGTTGTACGGCACGCCCATGTCGACGGCGCCGTCCTGGCCGAAGCTGCGCACGCTCGCGCCGCTGCGCGCATCGAGCGCGAAGAGGCTGCGGCCGTTGGTGTAGTAGATGCGCGGTGCATCGTGCCGGTCGCCCGGCCACCAGGAGACTCCGCGCCGGCTGACGCCGCCGGTGACGGGATGGCGCCAGATCTCGCGGCCGGTGTCGGCCTCGAGCGCGACGATCGCGGTGCCGAGCGGCAGGTACAGCACGCCGCGCACGACGATCGGCGTCGAGCCGCCGACGATGGCGCCGCCGCCCTCCGGCCGGAGCCGGAACGTCCAGGCGGTGGCGAGCTGGGCGACGTTGCGCGTGTTGATCCCGGTGAGCGGCGAGTAGCGCGTGCCGGCGAGGTCGCGGGTGAAGTGCGGCCAGTCGCCCGCATCGATCCTTTCGGCGCCGCGCGCCGCGGCGCCGGCGAGCAGCGCGAGCGCCGCGCCGATGGTCAGTACGTGATGGATCCGCATGCTGCACCCCCACCGCGCTGCACCGCCCGCGGACTGTAGCCACTCGCCGCGGCACGGGCAATCGGCGCGAGCCTGCGGTTCACGGGCCGGCGCGCCGCTATACTGTCGCCAGGATCACTCGGCGGAGACTGCTGGCCACGGCCGCGCGAAGGCGCGGTGTGCAGGAACAGATCGACGCGACGGTGAAGGACGCGGTCAACCGCGCCCAGAGCCGGCTGCCCCAGGGCCCGAGCCTCGAGCGTTGCGAGGGGTGGCGACGCGCCGATTCCCGAGGCGCGCCGCGCTCGCGCTGCCCGGCGTGCGCCTGTGCGTCGCCTGCCAGGAAACCGCCGACCGGTCGCGGCCGGGCCGGTGGCTACAACCGCCGCGGCAGCAAGGACAGCCAGCTGCGCTAGTCGGAGTGCGCGCGCCGCGACCGGTTCACGCGGCGGGAATGCGATCCGCCCGTCGACGCTGTACAGGAAGTCGCGGAACACATGTTCCGCGCTCAGCAGCCGGTAGCTGCCGTCCACCGGCGGCGGTGTCCTTGAGCCGGTAGGTATAGTGCCCGCAGGTCCAGCAATCGAAGTTGCGCATCGCGGTGCACAGGCAGGTCTTGTCCATGACCGAGACCTTGCGCGCGTCCGGGTGCGCGGCGACCTCGCGGTTGTAGGCGGTGATGTAGGCGCAATTGCCCGTGGCGTCGAGCAGGTAGCCATAGGCCCGCAGTTCGGCCGCACGCCGGCGCCGATCGCCGGGCTGTTCTTCAGCATGCGCATCGGGTAGCCGGTCGGCGAGATCATGTTGACCTCGATGTCGGCCTCCCCGCCTTGAAGTATTCCGTTGACCTCGTCCGGCAGGCCGCACTCGCGCGTCACCGTGAAGCGCGTCGCCACCTGCACGGCCGCCGCGCCGTTCGCGAGGTAGGACACCGCATCGCTGCCGGTGAAGATGCCGCCGGCGGGGATCAGCGCGATGTCGAGCTGCTCGGCGCGCAGCCAGGTGCCGATCTCGGCGACGATCGTGCGCAGGTCGTAGGCCGCCCAGTCCATGCCGAAGCCGAGGCGGCCGCCGGCCAGCGGCCCCTCGACGACGACGAAGTCCGGCAGGCGGTTGAGGCGGGCGTTCTTGGCGCAGGAACAGCTGCAGCGCGCGCAGCGAGGAGACGATGATGCCGAGCTTGGCGTCGCGGAAGTGCGATGGTCCTCCATCATGGCGAAGGAGCCGAGGTGCAGGCCGGCCGACAGCGTGATGCCGTCGATGCCGGCATCGAGCGCGTGTGTGCGCGTACGCGCAGCGTCTCGCGCGGGCCGTTCATCGTCAGCTTTTCCATGCAGTTGATGAAGACCAGGCCGTCGCCGCGCCGGGCCTCCATCGTGCGGCTGACGTGGTTGCGGGTGGCCTGCGCCGCTGCTCGAGGTCGAAATGCACCGCCGACTTGTCGGAGTTGGCGACGTTGTACTTGTAGAGCCGCGCCTTTTCCTTGACGAAATGCGTGCGGAAACGCCGGTCGAGACCGTCGGCACCATGGCGCGGAGATGTGGCCGATGCCGCCGAGGCGCGCGGCCTCGAGGGCCAGCTCGGCGCTCGAGATGTCCACGCCCATGCCGCCGATGACGATCGGCACCAGCTCGCGGCTGCCGGAGGCGCAGGCGGAAGTCGTTCACGCATGAAATGGCTGTCGTGCCTGCCCGGGCGCCATCACGCTGGCGCAGGCCCGGGCCCGGCGGAGGATGATCGCACGATGTGCCGGCGCTGGCACTGCCAAATTTGCATCCCGGAGGCCGGCTTGCGCGCGCCTTCGGCGCCGCCGCGGTTCACGGCGCCGCGTGCTGCAGCTCGGTCAGGTAGGCGAGGATGTCCTGGATGTCGCTGGCCTTGAGCTGCACGAGTATGCCCGGGCCGTCATCCTCGTCGTGCGCGCGTTCGCCCTTGATGTAGATATCCATCTGCCGCGCGAGGTAGTTGGTGTACTGGCCGACGACCATCGGGAAGCTGCCGCCGCCCAGTCCGGTCTTGCCGTGGCAGTAGGCACACTCCTCGTTGTAGATGGCGGCGCCGTTCGCGGCGTCGCCCGCGACGCGCGGCACGATCATCACCTTCTCCATCGCCAGCAGGCGCGTCAGGGCGTCATCGGCGTCGGTGAACTCCGGCGGGGTGGTCGGCAGGCGGATCGAGGCCAGGTAGGCGGCCACGTCGCGGATGTCCTCGTCTGGCAGTTCGCGCTCCTGCGTGTAGGGGAACATCGGGATGTTCATGCGCTTGCGCTCGCGGTAGGCGCGCAACTGCTCCTCGATGTAGGCGGCGCGCTGCCCCGCGAGCCGCGGGTATTCGCCCCGCTTGCCGCCCTGGCCATAGTCGCCGTGGCAGGCCGCGCAGGTGCCGTAGATCTCCTGCCCGCGCTCGATGTCCTGGGCGAACGCGGGCGCGCCCAGCAGGGCGGGAAGGGCCGCCAGGGCCGGCAGCAGGGACCTCGAACGACGCATCGCGACAATTTCCTCGACTGGAACCGGTCGACCGACGCCGCAGTCTCACATTTCCATCGCCCGCGAAGCCTTGATCCCGGTCAGGCGGGATGCCCGCCTGGCCACGGCCGCCCCGAAAGGCAGGAGGCCCCGGCGGTTTCCCGCCGGGGCCTCCCGGTTCGAGCAATGGACGAAGTAAGCGCGGGGCTTACATGCCCATGTCACCCATGCCGCCCATGCCGCCCGTGAGGCCACCGTGCGAATGCTCGGCTTCCTCCTTCGGGGCCTCGGCGATCATCACCTCGGTCGTGAGCAGCAGGCCCGCGACGCTGGCCGCGTTCTGCAGCGCGAGGCGCGTCACCTTGGTCGGGTCCAGGATGCCCATCTCGAGCATGTCGCCGAACTCGCCCGAAGCGGCGTTGTAGCCGTGCGCGCCCTTGCCCGCCTTGACCTCGTTGAGGATCACGGCGGCGTCCTCGCCCGCGTTGGCGACGATCTGGCGCAGCGGCTCCTCGATCGAGCGCTGCAGGATGCGGATGCCGACCGTCTGGTCCTCGTTGCTGCCCTCGAGCTTGTCGAGCGCCTTCAACGTGCGGATCAGGGCCACGCCGCCGCCCGGCACCACGCCTTCCTCCACCGCCGCACGCGTGGCGTGCAGGGCGTCCTCGACGCGCGCCTTCTTCTCCTTCATCTCGACCTCGGTCGCGGCACCGACCTTGATCACGGCGACGCCGCCGGAGAGCTTGGCAACGCGCTCCTGCAGCTTCTCCTTGTCGTAGTCGCTGGTCGCTTCCTCGATCTGCTGGCGGATCGACTCCACGCGGCCCTTGATGTCCGCGGGCTTGCCGGCGCCGTCGATGACCGTGGTGTTCTCCTTCTCGACCACGATCTTCTTGGCTTCGCCCAGGTCGTTGATCGAGGCCTTCTCGAGCGACAGGCCGACTTCATCGGAGATCACGGTGCCACCGGTCAGGATCGCGATGTCCTGCAGCATGGCCTTGCGGCGATCGCCGAATCCCGGCGCCTTCACCGAGGCGACCTTGAGGATGCCGCGGATGTTGTTCACGACCAGCGTCGCGAGCGCCTCGCCCTCGACGTCCTCGGCGACGACCAGCAGCGGGCGGCCGCTCTTGGCGACGCCCTCGAGGATCGGCAGCATCTCGCGGATGTTGCTGATCTTCTTGTCCACCAGCAGCACGAACGGCTTCTCGAGCTCGGCGGTCTGGTTGGCCTGGTTGTTGATGAAGTACGGCGAGAGGTAGCCGCGGTCGAACTGCATGCCCTCGACGACGTCGAGCTCGTTCGACAGGCCCGAGCCTTCCTCGACGGTGATCACGCCTTCCTTGCCGACCTTCTCCATCGCCTCGGCGATCGTCTTGCCGATCGACTCGTCCGAGTTCGCGCTGATCGTGCCGACCTGCGCGATGGCCTTGGTGTCCTTGCAGGGCTTGGAGAGCTTCTTCAGCTCCTCGGTCGCCGCGATGACGGCCTTGTCGATGCCGCGCTTGATGTCCATCGGGTTGCGGCCCGAGGAAACGGCCTTCAGGCCCTCGCGGATGATCGCCTGCGCGAGCACCGTGGCGGTGGTGGTGCCGTCACCGGCCTCGTCGGAGGTGTTGGACGCGACTTCCTTCACCATCTGCGCGCCCATGTTCTCGAACTTGTCCTTCAGTTCGATTTCCTTCGCGACCGACACACCGTCCTTGGTGACGGTGGGGGCGCCGAAGCTCTTCTCGAGCACGGCGTTGCGGCCCTTGGGGCCGAGCGTCGCCTTGACGGCGTTCGCGAGGATGTTCACGCCGCGCAGCATGCGCTGGCGGGCGTCATCGGAAAAACGGACTTCTTTGGCTGCCATGTCGAATGACCCCCTTACTTGCCTTCGATGATGGCCATGACGTCTTCCTCGCGCATCACCACGAGTTCATCGCCATCGACCTTCACTTCAGTGCCGCTGTACTTGCCGAACAGGATCTTGTCGCCGACCTTGACGTCGAGCGGACGGACGGTGCCGTCTTCCAGGATCTTGCCCTTGCCCACCGCCACGACCTTGCCCTGCACGGGCTTCTCGGTCGCGGTGTCCGGAATCACGATGCCGCCCGGTGAAGTGCGCTCTTCGTCGAGGCGCTTCACGATCACGCGGTCATGAAGAGGACGAATCTTCATGGATGCCACTCCTTGAGAACTGCTTGGAACGAACGTTACGGGCCCGGATCAGGAACCCAGGGCCCTGGTTTTCATCGAAGGGGACTGTTAGCACTCCCCCTCGGTGGCTGCTAATCATAGCGGCGGACTTTCAAGTTTCAAGAGAGCGGGAACTGCGACACATGACTTCGGAACCAAGTGGGGACTATGCTGGCATGTCGCCTGGGCCAAGAACGGTTCAACCCATTGATAAATAAGTTGTTTACAGCATTGCTGCTGACGACGGCCCTGGGGCTGGGCCTGGCAGCCCCGGGCCCGGCGGCGGCCGCCACCGACGCCGGCAGCCTCGACGCGCTGGCCGCCAGGCCCGCCAGCGGCGATGAATTCCTCGATCCGGACGTTGCGTTTCGCCTCTCGGCGGCTCCCGATGGCCCGGACCGCGTGCGCCTCACCTGGGCGATCGCGCCCCACTACTACCTGTACCGCGACCGCATCAAGGTGAAGACGGCGACGGCGGGCGTGACGCTGGGCAAGACCGACTTTCCGCCGGGTATCACCAAGAAGGACGAGTATTTCGGCGAGCAGGTGATCTATCACGACGAACTCGTCGCGCGCGTGCCGCTGTCTCGCGCGGCCGGCGGCGCGCAGCCGCTGGCTCTCGCGGTCACCTACCAGGGCTGCGCCGAGGCGGGCCTGTGCTATCCGCCGACCACCAAGACCTTCGAGCTGCGGCTGCCCGCCGGCGGTTCAGGCGCGGGCGGCGCCGCGGCCGCGCGGCCCGTCCCGGGCGGCTACGTCTCCGAGCAGGACTGGCTCACGCGCGTGATCCTGCACGGGAGCCTCGGCAGCGCGCTGCTGCTGTTCTTCGTTGCCGGGCTCGGCCTCGCCTTCACGCCCTGCGTGCTGCCGATGGTGCCGATCCTCTCGCGCCTGATCGCGGGCCAGGGGCCCGACGTCACGCCGCGGCGCGCGTTCGCACTCTCGCTCACCTACGTGCTCGGCATGGCCCTCACCTACACGGCCGCCGGCGCCGCGGCCGCCGCCGCCGGCCAGCAGGTGCAGGCCGTGTTCCAGAAACCCTGGGTGATCGTGCTGTTCGCGCTGGTGTTCGTGGCCATGGCGCTGTCGATGTTCGGCCTGTTCACGGTGCAGATGCCGGCCGCGCTGCAGACGCGCCTGTCGGGGACCAGCAACCAGCAGAAGGCCGGCACCTTCGGCGGCGTGGCGATCATGGGCGCGCTCTCGGCGCTGATCGTCACCACCTGCGTGGGACCGGCGCTGGTCGCGGCGCTGGTGGTGATCGGGCAGAGCGGCAACGTGGCGCGCGGCGCCGCGGCGCTGTTCGCGATGAGCCTCGGCATGGGCACGCCGCTGCTGGTGATCGGCACCTCGGCGGGCGCACTGCTGCCCCGGGCCGGCGCCTGGATGGACGGCATCAAGAAGCTCTTCGGCGTGCTGATGCTGGCGATGGCCGTCTGGATGCTGGCGCGCATCCTCCCGGCGCGCGCCACGCTGTTCGCCTTCGCGGTGCCGGCGCTGCTCGGCGCCTGGGTGCTGTGGCAGTTCACTGCGAAGCCCTCCGCCGGGCAGTGGATCGCGCGTGCGGCCAGCGTGCTCGTCGGGGCCTACGCGGCGCTGCTGCTCTATGGCGGGGCCGCCGGTGCGGGCGATGCGCTGCGCCCGTGGGCGACACGCGTCGAACCGGGCGAATCGCTGGCCTTCCGGGCCATCCACTCGGTGGCCGAACTGGACCGCGAGGTCCAGGCCGCCACGGCGGCAGGTCGCGGCGTCATGCTGGATTTCTATGCGGATTGGTGCGTTTCCTGCAAGGAAATGGAGCGATACACGTTCACTGACTCACAGGTGAAACAATCGCTCGCGACCACGGTCCTGCTGCGTGCCGACGTCACGGCCAACGATGCCGATGACCAGGCCCTGCTCAAGCGCTTCGGGATCTTTGGTCCGCCGACGATCGCCTTCTATGGCCGCGACGGCCAGGAGCGGCCGCAGTACCGCGTCGTCGGGTACATGAAGGCCGCGGCGTTCACGGCGGTCCTGCGGCAGGCCGGCCTCGCAGGTCCCGGGGTCACCGTGGCGGACGGCGCCGCAACGCCCCCGCTGGCCTCCGCCTCGGGGACATGAACGCCCGCGGAGTACTCGCGGCGCTGGCCGCCGTTGCGCTGGGCGGCGGCGCGGGCTACCTCGGCTACCGCTGGCAGGTGGCGGCCACCGGCGCACCCGTACTGCGGCCCGCCGGCGCCGGGAACCCTGCCGGCGCAGCAGCTGGCGGCAACGCGCCTGGGGCCACCGCCGGCGACGCGGCGGCGTCGCCGAAGGTGCCCGAGACGCTGCCCGACATCCGCCTCGCCGGCCTCGACGGCCAGCCGCGCACACTGCGGGACTTCGGCCATCGTCCGCTGATCGTCAACTTCTGGGCCACGTGGTGCGAGCCCTGCCGGCGCGAGATGCCGCTGCTCACGGCGCTGCGCGGTGAGTATCGCGCCGACGGCCTCGAGGTCGTGGGCATCGCCGTCGACTTCCGCGATTCGGTCGCGGATTTCCAGAAGAAGACGCCACTCGACTACCCGCTGCTGGTCGGCGAGGAGGACGGCATCGAAGCGGCGCGCGCCTTCGGCATGCAGATGGTGCTGCCGTTCTCGGTGTTCGTCGACGAACGCGACCGGATCATCGCGCTCAAGGTCGGCGAGCTGCATCGCGACGAGGCCGACGCGATCCTCGGGGCGATGCGCGCGCTGCGCGCCGGCCAGGTGTCGCTCGCGGATACGCGCAGCCGGATCGAGGAGCGGCTGAAGGCGCTGGCGGAGGCGCGACACGCCGGTGCGCCGGGCTGAAATTCGACGAAAAGTACCCAAACTCCACCGATTTGGGTAAATTCCCGCGCCAATGGCCCCCAGGGTGGCCGATGAGAACCATTCCGGTCACCCATGGCGCGGCTCCTCCTGCTGAACGGCCCGAACCTCAACCTGCTCGGCTCGCGTGAGCCCGACAAGTACGGGGCGACGAGCCTGCCGGACATCGAGCGGCGCGCGGCCGAATTGGCCCGCGCGCTCGGCCATGAGCTCGAGTGCGCCCAGAGCAATGCCGAGCACGAGCTGATCGGCCGCATCCACGCGGCGCCGGCGGCCGGGATCGCGTTCCTCGTCTTCAACCCGGGCGCCTTCACGCACACCAGCATCGCCCTGCGGGACGCGCTGCTCGCCGTGCGCCTGCCATTCATCGAAGTGCACCTGTCGAACACGGCGGCGCGCGAGGACTTCCGCCACCACTCCTACTTCGCCGACATCGCGGTCGGCAGCATCGTCGGGCTCGGGGCCCTGGGCTACGAACTCGCCATCCGGGCCGCCGCGGCAGCCCTCGCCAGGGGATAAGCAAGATGGACATCCGCAAGATCAAGAAGCTGATCGAGCTGCTCGAGGAATCGGGCGTGGCCGAGATAGAGATCAAGGAAGGCGAGGAGCAGCTGCGCATCACGCGCGCCGTCCCGTCGGCCATGGCGGCCGCGCCGGCCTACGCGCCGATGCCCATGCCCATGGCCATGGCCGCACACGCGGCGCCGATGGCGCCGGCTCCGGCCGGCGCGGCTGCGGCGACACCGGCCGCGGCCGCCGCGCCGGCGGCGCGCGCCGGCGAGCACACCGTGCCCGCCCCGATGGTCGGCACGTACTACTCGGCGCCCTCGCCCGGCGCCAAGACCTTCGTCGAGATCGGCGATGAGGTGAAGGTCGGGCAGGTGCTGTGCATCATCGAGGCGATGAAGATGATGAACCAGATCGAGTCCGAGCACGCCGGCCGGGTGAAGGCGATCCTGGTCAGGAACGGCGAGCCGGTCGAGTTCGGCCAGCCGCTGTTCATCATCGCGGAATAAGCCCCCTCCATGCTCGACAAGATCGTCATTGCCAACCGCGGCGAGATCGCGCTGCGCATCCTGCGCGCCTGCCGCGAGCTCGGCATCAAGACGGTCGCGGTGCACTCCACCGCGGACGCCAACCTCAAGCACGTGCTGCTCGCCGACGAGTCGGTGTGCATCGGCCCGCCGTCCTCGAAGGACAGCTACCTCAACATGCCGGCGATCATCAGCGCCGCCGAGGTCACCGATTCGGTCGCGATCCACCCGGGCTACGGCTTCCTGTCCGAGAACGCCGACTTCGCCGAGCGCGTCGAGAAGAGCGGCTTCACCTGGATCGGCCCCAAGGCCGAGACCATCCGCCTGATGGGCGACAAGGTCTCGGCGATCAGCGTCATGAAGCAGGCCGGCGTGCCCTGCGTGCCCGGCTCCGACGGCCCGCTGGGCGAGGACACCGAGGAGAACTTCCGCGTCGCGCGCCGCATCGGCTACCCGGTGATCATCAAGGCCTCGGGTGGCGGCGGCGGCCGCGGCATGCGCGTGGTGCATGCCGAGGGTGCGCTGATGAACGCGATCGCGGTGACCAAGTCGGAGGCGCTCGCCGCCTTCGGCAACCCGCAGGTCTACATGGAGAAGTTCCTCGAGCGCCCGCGGCACATCGAGTTCCAGGTGCTCGGCGACAACCACGGCAACGTGATCTGCCTGGGCGAGCGCGACTGCTCGATGCAGCGCCGCCACCAGAAGATCATCGAGGAGGCGCCGGCGCCCGGCATCACCGCGAAGCAGCGCCACCAGATGATGGAGCGCGTCACCGAGGCCTGCCGCGCGGTCGGCTACCGCAGCGCCGGCACGCTCGAGTTCCTCTACCAGGACGGCGAGTTCTACTTCATCGAGATGAACACGCGCATCCAGGTCGAGCACCCGGTGACCGAGCTCATCACCGGCATCGACCTCGTGAAGGCGCAGCTGCTGATCGCCGCGGGCGAGAAGCTGCCCTACGTGCAGAAGGACATCGAGATCCGCGGCCACGCGATCGAGTGCCGCATCAACGCCGAGGATCCCAAGACCTTCATGCCCTCGCCGGGGCCGGTGAAGCTGTGGCACGCGCCGGGCGGGCCCGGCATCCGCGTCGACAGCCACGTGTACAGCGGCTACAACGTGCCGCCGAACTACGACTCGCTGATCGCCAAGGTCATCAGCTACGGGGACACGCGCGAGACCGCGATCGCGCGCATGCGCAACGCGCTCGCGGAGATGGTGATCGAGGGCATCCGCACCAACAAGCCGCTGCACCAGGAAGTGCTCGCGCACACGGCATTCGCGCAGGGCGGCCTCGACATCCACTACCTGGAGCGGCGCCTCGGCCTGAAGTAGCCGCCGCGCGCGCGTGCCGCAGCTCGCCCTCACGCTCGACCTCGACGGGCTCGACGCCGAGTCCGTCGAGCAGGCCTGCTTCGACGCCGGCGCGCTGTCGGTCAGCTACACCGATCAGCGCGACGATCCCATCCTCGAACCCGCGCCGGGCGAGTTCCGCCTGTGGCCGGCCTCGCGCCTGCAGGCGCTGTTCGACGCCGCGGACGCGAGCCCCGAACTGCTGCACCATCTGTGCGCGAACCTGGGCATCGATGCCGCGCGCGTCAAGGTCGCGCACCTGCCCGATCGGGCCTGGGAGCGCGAGTGGCTCAAGGACTTCCCCGCGATGCGCTTCGGGCGCCGGCTGTGGATCTGCCCGCAGCACGAGACCGTGGCGGCCGCGGAGGCGGTGGTCGTGCGGCTCGACCCGGGGCTCGCCTTCGGCACCGGCACGCATCCCTCCACGGCGCTGTGCCTGCAGTGGCTCGACGCTGCGCCGCTCGCCGGCCGCGAGGTCATCGACTACGGCTGCGGCTCGGGCGTGCTGGCGATCGCCGCGGCGCGCCTCGGCGCGGCGCGGTCGCGGCCTTCGACATCGACCCGCAGGCGCTGATCGCGACGCGCGAGAATGCCGCGGCCAACGAGGTCGCTGCGTGCGTGCGGGTCGTCGAGCGCGCCGCCGACCTGCCGGCCGCGGCCGACGTGCTGCTCGCCAACATCCTCGCCGGCACGCTCGTCGACCTCGCGCCGGGGCTCGCCGCGCGGGTGCGGCCGGGCGGCGCGCTGCTGCTCGCCGGAATCCTGGAAATCCAGGCCGAAGCCGTGACAACGGCTTACAAGCCGTGGTTTGATATGGATATTTTCGGCTCGCGCGACGGATGGGTGGCGTTGCGCGGCACGCGACGCCGGGATCACTGAAACCATGTTCACGCTCTGTCCGAAATGCGCGCTGACGCTGGCCGTGACCGCGGCCGACCTGCGCGTCGGCCAGGGCTACGTGCGCTGCGGGCGTTGCAGCAATGTCTTCAATGCGCTGCTGACTCTCTCGGAGGAGCCCGGCCGGCCCGCGCCGACAGGCAACGCCGCCGCGCCGCGACCGGCGCCGCCACCGCCGCCGCCCGCCGAGGCGCTCAACGCCTCCGAGCCCTCGCCGGCGCAGGACGCGCCGGCGCCGCCGGCCGAGATCGCGCCGGAGCTCACCGAGCACGACGTCACCTTCGTCGTCGACACCACCGTGCCGCCCGCGACCGAGGGCGGCAGCGAAACGCGCGAGTACCGCGACACCGGCACCTTCGAGACCATCGTCCTGGAGGGCGATGGGATCACGCAGACCGAGGAGGTCGTGCCCGAGGAGGCGGTCGACTCGCAGATCGCCGCGATCGCGCAGCAGATCGGGACCCAGGGCGGGACCGGCGCGCCGTCCACCGGCGGGGCGCGGGCCGTGGCCGACCTGCTGCCATCCGGGCCCGCGCCGGCGCACCGCCTCGCCTGGGGGCTCGGCGCCGCGGCGCTGCTGCTGCTGCTCGCCGGCCAGGCCGTGCACCACTGGCGCAACGACCTCGCCACCACGACCTGGCTCAACACGCCGCTGACGCGCAGCTACGCCGCGCTCGGCATGCCGCTGACGCCGCGCTGGAACCTCGGCGAGTACGAGGTGAACCAGCTCGGCGCCGAATCCGACGCCACCGCGGGCGCCGCCATCAACGTGCGCCTGTCGGTGATGAACCACGCCGAGCGCGCGCAGCCGGCGCCGATCGTGCGGCTCACGCTCCTGGACCGCTACGGCAAGCGCCTCGCCGCGCGCGACCTCGCGCCGCGCGAGTACCTGAAGAGCGTGCCGGCCAACGGCTTCCTCGCGGCCGGCCAGCGGCTCGATGCGCAGGTGGCGGTACGCGACCCGGGGCCCGAGGCCTCGAGCTTCGAACTCGACGTATGCCTGCCGGGCCCGGCGGGCAGCCTGCGCTGCGCCAGCGACACGGGCGCCGCCGCCAGCCGATGAGCCTCGCGATCGGACCGCACGCGCTCGACGGCCGGGCGCTGCTCGCGCCCATGGCCGGCGTCACCGACCGGCCGTTCCGCCAGCTGTGCCGCCAGCTCGGCGCGGCGCTCGCGCCCGCCGAGATGCTCACCGCCGATACGCGCCTGTGGGGCAGCGCCAAATCGCGGCGCCGCATGGACCACGGGGGCGAGCCCGCGCCGCGCGTCGTGCAGCTCGCCGGCGCCGAACCGGCGCAGCTCGCCGAGGCCGCGCGGCGCAATGTCGCGCTCGGCGCCGACATCATCGACATCAACATGGGCTGCCCGGCGAAGAAGGTATACAACCGCGCCTGCGGCTCGGCGCTGCTGGCGGACGAGTCACTCGTGGGACGCATTCTCGAAGCGGTGGTCGCCGCCGCCGGCGTGCCGGTCACGGTGAAGATCCGCACCGGCATCGATCCCGCGCATCGCAATGCCGCGCGCATCGCCGCGATCGCCGCGCAGGCCGGCGTGTGCGCCATCACGGTGCACGGCCGCACGCGCGCCGATGCATTCCGCGGCCAGGCCGAGCACGACACGCTCGCGGCGCTGCGGCCGGCCGTGGCGATCCCGCTCATCGCCAACGGCGACATCGGTGACGCGCGCGCGGCCGGCCGCGTGCTGGCATACACGCAGGCCGATGCCGTGATGATCGGCCGCGCGGCCCAGGGCGCACCATGGATCTTCCGCGATGTCAATGCGCACATGAAGAAAGGGCCTTTTGGCCCGCCACTCTTGCGTGCCCAGAAGCTTGCGATCATCCTTTCCCACCTCGAATCCCTGTACGCGTTCTACGGCGAGTACCTCGGGATCCGGATGGCGCGCAAACACCTCGGCTGGTATGGCCGGTTACTCGAATCCGCAGGAACCTGGCGGCCCCGTTTGATGGCCGCAGAGGACTCGGCTTCGCAGTTCGCGGTGGCGCGCGCCGCGTTTGGCGCGTGGGCCGCGCAGGCGGCCGCATGAGACCTGGCACAACAGGCGAGAGTCGATGGGAATGGACAGGGCGGTCACGAGTCGCGGGTCGGGAAAGGATCTCCCGCTGCGCAGCCACACCGAACGGGCGCTGAACGACTACTTCGCCAGCCTCAACGGCCACCGGCCGGCGCGGCTCTACGACATGGTGATGCGCGAGGTCGAGGAACCGCTGCTGCGCGCAGCGCTCGGCTACGCCCAGGGCAACCAGACGCGCGCGGCGCTGATCCTCGGCATGACGCGCGCGACGCTGCGCAAGAAGCTGCGCGCGCTCGGCATCGCCGAGTAGGCGCACCGCCATGGCCATCCGCCGCGCACTGCTGTCGGTGAGTGACAAGACCGGGCTCGCGGAGCTGGCCGCCGGCCTCGCCCGCCACGGCATCGAGATCCTCTCCACCGGCGGCACCGCGAAGCTGCTCGCCAACCACGGCATCGCGGCGCGCGAGGTCGCGGAGCACACCGGCTTCCCGGAGATCATGGACGGCCGCGTCAAGACGCTGCATCCGCGCATCCACGGCGGCCTCCTCGGCCGGCGCGGCACCGACGAGGCGGTGATGCAGCAGCACGGCATCGAGCCGATCGACCTGCTGGTCGTGAACCTCTATCCCTTCGCGGCGACCATCGCCAAGCCGGACTGCACGCACGCCGAGGCGATCGAGAACATCGACGTCGGCGGCCCGGCGATGCTGCGCGCCGCCGCCAAGAACCACGCCGACGTGACCGTCGTGGTCGACCCGGCGGACTACGCCACCGTGCTGGCCGAGCTCGACACCACCGGCGCGACCTCGATCGACACGCGTTCGCGCCTCGCGGCCAAGGCCTTCGCGCACACCGCCGCCTACGACACCATGGTGGCGAACTACCTGATGCAGCAGGAGCAGCTGCCGGTCGAGCGCTTCCCGCCGCGCCTGCCGCTGGTGTTCGACCGCATCAGCGAGCTGCGCTACGGCGAGAACCCGCACCAGCGCGCCGCGTTCTACCGCGCCCCGCTGGCGCGCGCCGGCACGCTGGCCGCGGCGCAGGTGCTGCAAGGCAAGGAACTCTCCTACAACAACATCGCCGATGCCGACACCGCCATCGAGTGCGTGCGGCAGTTCCACGAGCCGGCCTGCGTGATCGTCAAGCACGCCAACCCCTGCGGCGTGGCGCTCGCGACCCACCTGCTCGATGCCTACGACCGCGCCTACCGCACCGATCCGACCTCGGCCTTCGGCGGCATCATCGCCTTCAACCGCGCGCTCGACGTCGACACCGCGCGCGCCATCATCGAGCGGCAGTTCGCCGAGGTGATCGCCGCGCCGTCGGTGACCCAGGCGGCGCGCGCCGCGTTCGCGACCAAGCCCAACCTGCGCGTGCTGGCGCTCGGCGAGCCGCCCGCGGACGCCGGCGAGGACTACGAGCTCAAGAGCGTCGGCGGCGGGCTGCTGGTGCAGGACCGCGACACCGGCCACATCGTGCCGCACGAGCTCAAGGTGGTGACGCGGCGCCAGCCCGGCGCGCAGGAACTCGCCGACCTGATGTTCGCCTGGCGCGTGGCCAAGTACGTCAAGTCCAACGCCATCGTGTTCGCCCGCGAGGGCATGACCATCGGCGTCGGCGCCGGGCAGATGAGCCGCGTATACTCCACGCGCATCGCCGCGATCAAGGCCGCCGACGAGAAGCTCGAGGTGCGCGGCGCGGTGATGGCCTCGGACGCCTTCTTCCCGTTCCGCGACGGCATCGACGCCGCCGCGCAGCACGGCATCGCCGCGGTGATCCAGCCGGGCGGTTCGCTGCGCGATGCCGAGGTGATCGCCGCCGCCGACGCGCACGGCATGGCGATGGTGTTCACCGGCATGCGCCACTTCCGCCATTGACGGCAGCGGACCGCGCGCCCATGAAGGTACTGGTGATCGGCAACGGCGGGCGCGAGCACGCGCTCGCCTGGAAGTGCGCCGCGTCGGCGCGCGTCAGCGAGGTGCTGGTCGCGCCCGGCAACGCCGGCACGGCGACCGAGCCGAAGGTGCGCAACGTTGCCGTGCAGGCGGGCGACATCCCCGGCCTGGTCGAACTCGCGCGCCGCGAGCGCGTCGGCCTCACGATCGTCGGCCCCGAGGGCCCGCTGGTCGCGGGCGTGGTCGATGCCTTCGAGGCCGCGGGCCTGGCCTGCTTCGGCCCGCGGCGCGCGCCGGCGCAGCTCGAGGGCTCCAAGGCCTTCACCAAGGCCTTCCTCGCGCGCCACGGCATCCCGACGGCCGCCTATCGCACCTTCACGCGCGACAGCTTTGATGCCGCCTGGGTGAGCGCGCAATCCGCGCCGCTGGTGGTGAAGGCCAGCGGGCTCGCCGCCGGCAAGGGCGTGATCATCTGCGCCAGCGTGGCCGAGGCGGTCGAGGCCGCGCGCAGCATGTTCGCGGGCCGCTTCGGCGATGCCGGCGCCGAGGTCGTGGTCGAGGAGTTCCTCGACGGCGAGGAGGCCAGCTTCATCGTGATGGCCGACGGCCGCCACGCCCTGCCCTTCGCGACCTCGCAGGACCACAAGCGCGTCGGCGACGGCGACACCGGCCCGAACACCGGCGGCATGGGCGCCTATTCGCCCGCGCCGGTGGTGACGCCGGCGGTGCACGCGCGCGCGATGCGCGAGGTCATCGAGCCCACGCTGCGCGGGCTCGCCGCCGAGGGCATGCCCTACACCGGCTGGCTGTACGCGGGCCTGATGATCATGCCGGACGGGGCGCCCAAGGTGATCGAGTTCAACTGCCGTTTCGGCGACCCCGAGGCGCAGCCGGTGATGTCGCGCCTGCGGACGGACCTGACGCTCCTGTGCGAGGCCGCGCTCGCCGGGCGGCTCGACCAGGCGAGCGCCGAGTGGGACGCGCGCGCCGCGCTCGGCGTCGTGATCGCCGCGCACGGCTATCCGGACACGCCGCGCACCGGCGACGCCGTCACCGGGCTCGAGGCCGCGGCGCGCCTGCCCGGCAAGGTGTTCCACGCCGGCACCCGGCTCGAGGGCGACCGCATCCTCACCAGCGGCGGGCGCGTGCTGTGCGCGGTGGGCCTGGGCGAGCGCGTCGCCGACGCACAGCGCCAGGCCTACGCGCTGGTCGATGCCATCCGCATCGACGGCGCGCACTGCCGCCGCGACATCGGCTACCGCGCCATCGCGCGTGGCGCCTGAAGCGCCCGGGACGAGCGGCGGCGAACGCAGCCTGCCGGGCGTGACGCCCGCGCTGCGCGCGCGGTTGCGGCTGCTGTTCCGGGTGCTGGGTGGCTTGAGCCCGCCGCTCGCCGCGCGCCTGGCCGCGACGCTCCTGCTTACGCCGCTCGCGCGCCGCCCCGATGCCGGCGAGGACGCCTTCCTCGCCACGGCCCGCGCGCATCGCATCGCCGCGGCCGGCAACCGCGTGCAGGCCTACGAGTGGGCCGGCGACGGCCCCACGGTACTGATCGTGCACGGCTGGATCTCGCACAGCGCGCGCTTCGCGCCGCTGATCGAGGCGCTGCGCGCGCGCGGCTTCCGCGTCATCGCCTTCGACGCCCCGGCCCACGGCCGCTCCGGCGGCCGCCGTGCCGACCTCACCGCCTTCCGCGCCGCGCTCGAGGGCACGGCGGCCCTGCTCGGGCCGGTGCACGCCGTCGTGGCCCACTCCTTCGGCGCGCTCTCCACCGCCAGCTGGCTCGGCCAGGCGCCGCTGCCGGGCGTGCGCTGCGCCGTGCTGATCGGGCTGATGCGCGACCTCGACTACCTGTTCGAGTCCTTCGTCAGCATGCTGGCGCTGCGCCCCGCCGTCGCGACGCGGCTGCGCGCGCTGCTGGTGCGCCGCTACGGCGACGAGCCCGGGCGCTTCGCCGCGCCGGCGCTCGCCGCCCGGATCCGCATCCCCGTGCTGCTGATGCACGGCGAGCAGGACGAGTTCGTCCCGAGCGCGCACGCCGACGAGATCGCCGAGCAGCTGATCGACGGCCGCGTCGTCATCGTCCCCGGGCACCGCCACAGCCAGCCGCTGCGCGATGCGGAGTGCATCGCGATGATGGCGGCGTTTGTGGCGCGACATGTCGGCGCCACCGCCGGGTAGCCGGTTGCGGCAGCGTACATTACCGTGGTAATGTAGTTCATGGGCGCCACCTCCAGGGTCACGAGCCAGGGCCAGATCTCGATTCCCGCCGAGGTGCGGCGCGCTCTCGGCATCGGGCCGGGCTCCGTGCTCGAATGGGAACCGCGGGACGGCGCGTTCATCGTCAGGCGCGCCGGTCGCTTCAATTCAGCGGATGTCCACGCCGCGCTCTTCGGAAAGCACGCGAAGTCGCCGGAAAAGCCGGTGGACGCGAAAGCCGCGATACGTTCTGCTGTGCGCAGACGCCATGCGCGCCGTTGACACCAACGTCCTGGTTCGCCTCATCGTCCGCGACGACCCGCAGCAGCTCGCGGCGGCGGAGCGGTTCGTCGCAGCGGGCGCGTGGGTGTCGCAGATCGTCCTGGTCGAGACCCTGTGGGTGCTCGACGCCGTCTTCGACCTGGCGGCGGAGAAGATCGCCCAGGCGGTCGACATGCTGCTGGCGCATGCGCAGCTCACGCTGCAGGACGCCGAGGTCGTCGCGCTGGCCCTGGAGCGATACCGCGCGCGCCCGTCGCTCGGGTTTTCCGATTGCCTGGTGCTGGAAGTGGCGCGCAAGGCCGGCCACCTGCCGCTCGGCACCTTCGACCGCACGCTGGCCGGCATCCCGGGCGCACAGCGGCTCGCGCCTGCGGGCAGCTGACGAGTCGCCTACTTCCGCATCTCCACCACCGGATCGACGGCTCGCGCCGTCCGGTCGGGCAGCATCTCGTTGTAGATCTTGCGGCGCGTGAACAGCCAGTGGCCATCGACGCGGCGCAGCTCGTCCTCGTAGTGGCCGTAGCCGCCGACATAGGGAAGGCGGCTGCGGTTGTCGTCGTTGATCTCGAACCAGTACGCGCGGCCAGTGGCGCGGTCGCCGTCGAAGTCCACCACGACGTTGCTGATGAAATGGCGCAGGCGCGCCGGGCGCGTGGGCGCATCGGCCTGCTCGTGCTTCGCGAAGTAGGCGCGCATGCCATGGACCTCCTTGCGGATCGCCTCGCGGCCCGGGACGATGCCGCCGGCCCAGTCGAGCACGCCGTCCTCGGCGAAGGTCGCCGCGTAGGCATCGGCGTCCTGCCAGTCGAGCGCGAACATGTAGCGCGCCTGCAGGTCCTGGATTTCGACCCGGTCGGCGGTGTGGTCGGCGCCCGGCGCCGCCCGGTCCGCCTTCCCGCTGCCCGCCGCGTACGCGACCACCGAAACGGCCGCCAGCGTGGCGACCCCGATCCAGACCTGGCGCATGGCATGACTCCTGTTGGTTGAGGGCATCCTCTGCCCGAGGCCTCCCCTGTATAGGGGCCCCGGCGGGAGCGGTCAATCGCACCGGGGTGAAACCGCACTCCCACCCTCTGGACGCCGCCAGCGGGCCGGATTAGCCTCCCCCGGCCACGGCCGCATACCAATTCAGAAGACGCGAGGAGTTCCCATGAGCGTGCAGGCACCCAGCGCCGAGCGGCAGATCTGGATCTACACCCAGATGCTGCGCATCCGAGAATTCGAGGAGCGCGTCAAGCGCGCCTTCACCGACCACCCGGGCGTGATCCGCGGCCACACCCACCTGGCCGATGGCGCCGAGGCCTCGATCGTCGGTTCGCTCGCGCACCACCGCAAGGGCGATGCCGCGCTCGCCACCTACCGCTGCCACGGCTACCCGATGACGCTCGGGAGCGACCCCAGGGCGATGATGGCCGAGGTCTTCGGCCGCGCCGACGGGCTGTGCAAGGGCCTCGGCGGCTCGATGCACCTCACCGACGTGAAGCACGGCTTCCTCGGCACCTCCGGCATCGTCGGCGCGGGCATCCCGCACGCCGGCGGCGCCGCCTGGGCCGCGCAGATCCGCAAGAAGAACGAGGTCGTGTTCTCGTTCTTCGGCGACGGCGCCTCCAAGCAGGGCGCCTTCCACGAGACGCTCAACATCGCCTCGCTGTGGAAGCTGCCGGTGGTCTTCGTCATGGAGAACAACGGCTACAACGTGGTGACCACGACGGCGCAGGAGGACGCGAACGCGGCCGCCGGCGAGCCGCTCGCCACCAAGGCCAAGGCCTTCTCGATGGCCGGCGTCACGGTCGACGGCACCGACCCGCTGGCCGTGTACCAGGTGGTCGGCGAGGCGGTCGAGCGCGCGCGCGCCGGCCAGGGCCCGACGCTGGTGGAGTCGAAGGTCTACCGCCTCTCGGCCCACGGCAACATCATCGCCCCGCCGGGCGTGCCGCTGCACTACCCGGAGCACGAGGCGATCGCCGTGTTCGGCAAGCGCGAGGAGTACGAGGCGGCGCTGCGCGGCGATCCGGTGCCGCGCTTCCGCGGCACGCTGGTGAACGCCGGCATGCTGAGCCCGGAGCGGGCCAACGAGATCGCGCAGCAGGTCACCGCCGAGATGCAGGCGGCCGTCGACTTCGCGCTCAAGAGCCCGTTCCCGAAGCTCGAGTCCGCGCTCGACTACAACTTCGCCTGAGCCCCGCGAGGACACACACATGGCAAACCTTCCCTACATTGCGGCCGTCGACGCGGGCATCCACCAGGAAATGCGCCGCGACCCGAACGTCCTGTACTTCGGCCAGAACCTGGCCACCACCGAGAACCACGAGTTCGTCAAGGCCTACGGCCACGATCGCGTGCGCGTGACGCCGATCTCCGAGACCGCCGAGATCGGCATGGCGATCGGCGCGGCGATGGCGGGCTATCGCCCGGTCCTCGAGCTCTACATGGCCGAGTTCATGCTGGTGGCGATGGACCAGGTGGTGAACGAGGCGCCGCGCTTCCGCTACATGTCCGGCGGCCAGGTCAAGGTGCCGATGGTCATGAAGGCCGGCTACGGCTTCACCGCCGGCTGGGCCGGCCAGCACACCGGCTCGCTCACGGCGATGTTCATGGGCACGCCGGGCCTCAAGGTCGTCGTGCCCTCCACGCCCGCCGACGCCAAGGGCCTGATGGCCACCGCCATCCGCGACGACAACCCGGTCGTCTACCTGCACCACTACATGCTGACGCTCGAGCACGGCGAGGTGCCGGACGGCGAGCACCTGGTGCCCTTCGGCAAGGCGGCCGTGCGCCGCGCGGGCGGGGATCTCACGATCGTCGCCACCGGCTGGATGGTGCACAAGGCGCTGGCGGCGGCCGGGCAGCTCGCCAAGGCCGGCATCAAGGCCGAGGTCATCGACCCGCGCACCGTCGCGCCGCTCGACCTCGACACGATCCTCAAGTCGGTGAACAAGACCGGCCGGCTGCTGCTGGTCGACCAGGCCCCGCGCCACGTCTCGGTCACCTCGCACATCGCCGGCGACGTCGCCCAGCACGGCTTCTCGATGCTCAAGGCGCCGATCGTGCAGGTGACGGGGCGCGACAGCACCGTGCCCTACAGCGAGCCGCTCGAGGCCTACGTGATCCCGGACGAGGCGCGCATCATCGCCGGGGCGAAGGCGGTGCTCGAGGCGAAGGCGGCTCCGGCGAAGGCCAGCGCCGCGCGGGCGAGCGCCCGGCCGGCAGCCAGGAAGCCCGCGCCGGCGCGCAAGGCGAAGCCGGCCGGCAAGGCGAAGTCCGCCGCCAGGCCGAAGAAGAAGGCGGCGCCGGCCCGCAAGGCTGCGCCCGCCCGCCGCAAGGCCCGGCCCGCGCGCAAGGGCAAGTAAGGCCCCTCGCGACGCGACGCCCGTCGGCCACGCGCTGGCCGACGGGCGTTTGCTTTTGGCGCCTCGGGGCGTCTGGCGCCCCGCCGCGCCCGCGGCCTCAGTTCGTCGCGCGCAGGCTGGCCTGCAGCTGGGCCGCCTGGTGGCTGACGTAGGCGCGGATGGCCTCGGCGTCGGCCGGGCTGAAGTAGCTGCTGAAGCCGACCATGCCCAGGTGGCGCAGCGCGCCGTCGTGCACGATGGACTGCCACAGGGCCTTGTCCGTCACAGCGACGGCGCGGCGCAGGTCCGGGAGGATGTCGCCACCCGCGACGCCGAAGCCGTGGCATACCGCGCAGCGGCGCGCGTACAGCTGCCTGCCGGCGGCGACCTGCTCGTCGGAGAACGGCTCGCTGGAGGGATTCGGCGGCGCCAGCACCGGCCGCACGATCGGCGGGAGGCTCGCCTGGCCGTCGAGCCGGAACACCAGCACGCGGCCCGGCGGCACCGGCCGCTGCGTCGGGCCCTGGGTCGAGCCGAGCACCAGGCCGCCCCAGCCCGAGAGCACCGCCACGTACTGCACGCCACCGATCCGGTAGCTCATCGGCGCGGCGACGATGCCCGACGGCGCCGTGTAGCTCCACAGCTCGGCCCCCGTGTCGGCGCGGTAGGCGCGGAACGCGCCGCTCGCCTCGCCCTGGAACACGAGATTGCCGGCCGTAGTGAGCACGCCGCCGTTCCAGTACCACTCGTGCTGGACGCGCCAGGCCTCCTTCTGCCGGACGGGGTCCCAGGCGATCAGCTCGCCCTTGGGAGCCGCGCCCGGTTCCTGCGCCGGCCCGCGGTCATCGTCGGCGCCCATGAAGGCCGCGACGTCGACCGCCACGTTCCACGCCCCGGGCTGGAACTTGAAGTCCTTGTCCGCGCCGTACTTGAACGGCACTTCGAGGGCAGGGATGTACACGAGCCCGGTGCCGGGGTTGAAGGCCATCGGCTGCCAGTTGTGGCCGCCCGTGCCGCCGGGGCTCACCAGGTACGCCTTGTCGTAGAAGAACGCGTCCTCGCGCACGCGTGGCCGGCCGGTCTTCGGGTCGATCCCGTCGGCCCAGTTGACGTACACGAAGTTCTGCGCCGAGACGAGTTCGCCGCTGCGGCGGTCGAGCACGTAGAAGTAGCCGTTCTTCGACGCCTGCATCACGACCGGGCGCTGGCGGCCGTCGATCGTCAGCGTGGCGAGGATCATGTCCTGCGTGTTGTCGTAGTCCCAGCTCTCGCCCGGCGACACCTGGTAGTGCCAGCGGTAGGCGCCGGTCTCGGCATCGAGCGCCACGACCGAGGCGAGGAACAGGTTGTCGCCCTTGCCCTCGGAACGCACGCGCCGGTCCCACGGCAGGCCGTTGCCGACGCCGATGTAGACCTGCTTGAACTCGGGGTCGTAGACGATGCCGTTCCAGACGTTGCCGCCGCCGCCGTAGTCGTACCAGCGGCCGAACCAGGTCGGCTCGGCGAGCTTCTTCAGCGCGGCATCCGAGGCCGCGCCGTCGGGCGGCGCGCGCGGATCACCCGGCACCGTGTAGAAGCGCCAGCGCAATTTGCCGCTGCGCGCATCGTAGGCCGTGACGTAGCCGCGGCCGCCGTACTCGCCGCCGCCGTTGCCGATGACCACCTTGTCGCCGACCATGCGCGGCGCGCCGGTGATCGAATACGGCTGCTTCGGATCGGCGGTCACCGCGGTCCAGAGCACGCGGCCATTGCGGGCGTCGAGCGCCACGAGCCGCGAGTCGATCGTGCCCACGAACACGCGCCCGCGCGACACCGCCACGCCGCGGTTGACCACGTCGCAGCAGGCCTCGAAGGCCTTCGGCCCGGGCACCTTGGGGTCGTACGACCACAGGAGCCTGCCCGTCGCGGCATCGAACGCGTAGACCTTCGACCAGGCGCTGGTCAGGTACATCACGCCGTCGACCACGACCGGCGTCGCTTCCTGGCCGCGCCGGTTGTCGAACTCGTAGCTCCAGGCGAGGCCCAGCCGCTGCACGTTGCCGGCGTCGACGTCGGCGAGCGGGCTGTAGCGCTGCTCGTGCACGTCGCCGCCCACCTGCCGCCACTCCACGTCGCGCGCCGCCTGCGCGGACGATGTGGCCAGGCCCGCGACGGCGACGCCTGCCAGCCAGGCGAGCGCGCGGCTGCCGTTGGAGCCGTTGTTCCGGTTCATCGATGTCCTCCCCCTGCGATGGCCAGCAGTCCCCGGCCTGCCGGGGCATCCCTGCACTTTCAGAAGCGCCAATCCGGACCTTCGAGGATCTCCACCAGCCGGGCCAGGAACGCGGCGCCGAGGCGTCCGTCGGCCACGCGGTGATCGACGCCGAGCGTGAGTTCGCAGCACGGCCGCACCTGCACGGCGCCACCGCGCACGACGGCGCAGTCGCGCTGGCGGCCGACCGCGAGGATCGCGGATTGCGGCGGGTTGATGATCGCCGCGAAGCGGTCCGGCCCGTCCTGCCCCAGGTTGGAGATGCTGAAGGTCGCGCCCTCCAGCTCCTCGAGCCTGAGCCGCCCGGCGAGGCCGCGCTCGACGCAGTCGCCGCGGCGGCGCGCGAGCTCGGCGAGCCCGAGCGTCTCGACGTCGTGGATCACCGGCACCAGCAGGCCGTTCTCGACGGCCAGCACCAGGCCGATGTGCGCGCCGCGCGCGGCACGATGCGCGCATCGTGCGAGGCCGGATCGCCGGCGAAGGTCGCGTTGAGCGCCGGGAACTCGAGCAGCGCGCGCGCCACGGCCTGCATCAGGAAGTCGTTGACCGAGAGCTTCGGCGTACCGGCGGGCAGCGCGAGCGACAGCGCCGCGCGCGCCGATTGCAGCGTCGTCATGTCCACCGCGCGCTCGAGCGTGAACTGCAGGACGGTGGCGTTGCTCAGCGTCATCGCGCGCGCCAGCGCGCGGCGCATGGCCGGCAGCGCGGCCCGCCGGCTGCGGCCGCGCCGGCCGCCGCCACGCCGGCGGGCGACGCCGCGGCTGCGGCGCCGCGCGCCTCGACCGCGGCCCGCACGTCGGCCAGCTGCACGCGCCCGCGCGGCCCGCTGCCTGCGATCCGCGCGAGGTCCAGCCCATGCTCGGCGGCCAGGCGGCGCGCCACGGGCGAACTGCGCGCGGCCGGCCGCGGGCGCTGCAGCGGGCACGGATGTCGCAGGCGCCGCGGCGGCGACCGCCACGACGCTGCTCGCCGCGGGCGTCGGCGTTGCGGGCAAGGCCGCCGGCGGCGCGGCTACCGCCTCATCGGCTTCCAGCCATGCGGCCTGGTCGCCGACATTGGCCTCGGCGCCCTCGGGCAGCAGGATCTCGAGCAGCCGCCCGCCGAACGCGGCCTCGATCTCGACGACCGATTTCTCCGTCTCGACCTCGAGCAGCGGCTCGCCGACCTTGACCACATCGCCCACGTTCTTCAGCCAGCGCTGCAGCTTCACCGCCTGCATCACCAGCCCGATCTTGGGGATTTCGAACGCGACCCGTGCCATCGCCGCGCCCCGCCGTCAGCGGCCGAGCTGCGCGCGCACCGCGCGCACGATGTCGGCGCTGCCCGGCAGCAGCGCCTGCTCGAGCTCGGGGGCGAACGGGATCGGCGCGAACGGGCAGCCCACGCGCAGCACCGGCGCATCGAGCTCGTCGAAGCACTCGGCGCCGATGCGCGCCGCGATCTCCGCGCCGATGCCGCCGTTGGTGACCGCCTCGTGCGCGATCAGCGCGCGGTGCGTCTTCGCGACCGAGGCCGCGATCGTCGGCATGTCGAGCGGCAGGAGCGTGCGCAGGTCGATGACCTCGGCGGAGATGCCCTCGCGCGCCAGTTCCCCGGCCGCCGCCAGCGCCGACTGCACCATCGCCGAATAGGCGATCAGCGTCACGTCGCTCCCGCTGCGCACGATGCGCGCCTGGCCGATCGGCGGCAGCGCCGCATCCGCGACCAGCGCCTCCTTCATGGTGTAGAGCCGCTTGTGCTCGACGAACAGCACCGTCTCGCCGAGGCGGATCGCGCTCTTGAGCAGCCCGTAGGCCTCGGCCGGCGAGGACGGCGCCACGACCACCAGGCCGGGGACGTGGATGAACCAGCTCTCCAGGCTCTGCGAGTGCTGCGCGGCCGCGCCGCCGGCGGCGCCGGCCTGCGTGCGCACCACCAGCGGCACCGCCAGCTGCCCGCCCGACATGTAGCGGTACTTCGCCGCCTGGTTCACCAGCGTGTCGAGCGAGAGCGTCGCGAAGTCGATGAACATGATCTCGAGCACCGGCCGCAGGCCGCAGAGCGCCGCGCCGGTGGCGAGCCCGGTGATCGCCGCCTCGCTGATCGGCGTGTTGCGCACGCGCTGGGCGCCGAATTTCTGCTCCAGGCCCTTGGTCACGCCGAAGGCGCCGCCGGCGGCGACGTCCTCGCCCAGCAGGTGCACGCTGGCGTCGCGCGCCATCTCCTCGTCCAGGGCGCGGCGCAGGATCTCGATGAAGGTCTGTTCCATGTGCCTCAACCCTGGATGCCGGCCAGCGCCGGCGAGCGGTACACGCCGTCGAGCACGGTGGCCGGATCGGGGCGCGGCGCGGCGCGCGCGCGCTCCACCGCCTGCTGCACCTCCACCCGTGCCTGCTCGCCGATCGCGTCGAGCTCGGCCGCGTCGACGCCCTCGGCCAGCAGCTGGCGCTTGAGCCGCTCGATCGGGCACTTCTCCATCATGGCCGCGAGCTCTTCCTTCGAGCGGTAGCGCTGCGCGTCGCCGACGTAGTGGCCGGCCATGCGGTAGGTCATGCACTCGAGCAGCCGCGGCCCTTCGCCGCGGCGCAGCGCCTCGATGGCTGCACCGGCCGCCGCGTGGACGACGCGCAGGTCGTTGCCGTCGATGGTCTCGGCCGGCATCGCGTAGGGGGCGGCGAAGGCGCTCACGTGCGCCACCTTCGAGTGCTCCTCGCGGCTGGTGAACTCGGCGTAGCCGTTGTTCTCGCAGACGAACAGCACCGGCAGCTTCCACAGCGAGGCGAGGTTGATGGTCTCGTGGAAGGCACCGGCGCCGGTGGCCCCGTCGCCGAAGAACACCACGCTGACGGTGCGCTCGCCGCGCGCCTGGGCCGCCCAGGCCGCGCCGGCGGCCAGCGCCAGGTTGCCGCCGACGACGCCGGTGGCCCCGAGCACGCCGTGGGCGGCATCGACCAGGTGCATCGAGCCGCCGCGGCCGCGGCACAGGCCGGTCGCGCGCCCGAGGATCTCGGCGAAGGTCGCCTCGATGTCGCTCCCCTTGGCCAGCACGTGGCCGTGGCCGCGGTGGCTGGTGAACAGCACGTCGGCCGAGGTCAGGTGCGCGCACACGCCCACCGCGACCGCTTCCTGGCCGGTGGAGAGGTGCGGGAAGCCGGGGATCTCGCCCGAGCCGGCCAGGCGCTGCACCTGCCCCTCGAACAGGCGGATGCGCCAGAGCCTGTGGTACATCGCCTTCCAGTCTGCGAGCGTCGGATCGGCCACGTCGGGTCCTCGGGAGGAAGCGGGGCGGTCCGCCGCGCGGCGACGCGACCCCGGGGCCCGACACATTACCAGACGGCTGCGCGCCCCCGCAGCCGCGCCGCCACGGCCCGGCCCCCGGCACCCGCCGGTTTCACGGGGTACGCCACCCGGGCCCGGCCGGGCCGGACCGTCAGGGCTCGCGCTGCGGCTCGCGCAGGGAGGCGATCAGGGCCGCGTTCACCTGGGTCGGCATCGCGGCGAGGATCGCGTCGGCGCGGGCCTGGAAGGCCTCGCGCCACTCGCCATGGGTGATCACGTAGAGCTCGTCCTCGCGGATCGCCTTCAGGCACATCCGCCCCACCTCGGTCGGCTCCATCCAGAGGTCCGACACCTTGCGGCGCGCCAGCAGCGCCTCCGCGTCCTGGAAGCCACTGCCTGTGCGGAAGCGCTCCGGGCGGTTGCGGCCCGACTCGTGGATGCGCGACTTGATCGGGCCCGGGCACAGCACCGAGACACCGATGCGGTCGGCCGCGAGCTCGCCGCGGATCGATTCCATGAAGGCGATCACCGCCGCCTTGGCCATGTAGTACATCGCCATCTGCGCCGGCATGACGATGAGGCCGGCGAGCGAGGCCGTGGAGAAGATGTGGCCGCCCTCGCCGTGGCGCAGGATGCGCGGCAGGAAGGTCTGCACGCCGTTGATGACGCCGCCGAGGTTGACGCCCATGGCGTAGTCCCAGTCGGCGTAGCTGGCCTGCTTCAGCGGCCCGCTCGGATCGATGCCGGCGTTGTTGAACAGCACGTGCACCTTGCCGAAGCGCCGCTCGGTCGCATCGGCCGCGCGCGCCATCGCCTCGCGGTCGGTGACGTCGAGGCGCACGGCGTCGACGCGCTCGCCGAGGCCCCTGGCGCGGAAGTGCGCCAGCGCCTCGTCGATGTGGTCCTGGCGGATGTCGGCGATCATCGCCCGCATGCCGGCGTCGACCAGCACCTGGGTGATGCCGAAGCCGATGCCGCTGGCGCCGCCGGTGATGAACAGCACCTTGTCCTGGAAATCCTTCATGGCGTGCTCCCGCTCGCTCCGGCCATCCGTTGGGGCAAGCGTAGGCGGCGGCGGCCGGGCAGCGCAAGCGCTTGACGTCCGCGCGGCGCCGGGACTACCGTAGCACTAAGTCACAAGACCTAGAGACGCGCGGATGGCCACGGGCACCAGGATCCTCATCGTCGGCACCGCCGACACCAAGGCGGATGAGCTGCGGTTCATGCAGCACTGCATCCGGGCCGCGGGGGGCGAGGCGGCCATCATGGACGTGGGCGTGCTCGGCCAGCCGGCCTTCGCGCCGGAGTACCCGAACACCGCGGTCGCCGCCGCGGCGCACACCACGCTTGCGGCCATCGCGGCCCTCGGCGACGAGAACGCGGCCATGACGAAGATGGCCGAGGGCGCCGTGAACCTGGCGCTCGATCTCTACCGGCGCGGCGAGGTGCACGGCCTGCTCGCGCTCGGCGGCACGATGGGCACCGATCTCGCCCTGGACGTCACCGCCGCGCTGCCGCTCGGCATGCCGAAGTTCATCGTCAGCACGGTGGCGTTCTCCCACCTCGTCCCGGCCGAGCGCCTCGCGCCGGACCTGATGATGATCCTGTGGGCCGGCGGGCTCCATGGCCTCAACTCGGTCTGCCGGTCGATCCTGAGCCAGGCCGCCGGCGCCGTCATGGGAGCGTGCCGCGCGGTGGTCCGGCCGGACGGTGCACGGCCGCGCGTCGCGGTCAGCTCGCTCGGCAAGTCCTGCCTCGCCTACATGACCCGGCTCAACCCGGAACTGGAGCGGCGCGGCTTCGAGCCGGTCGTGTTCCACTGCACCGGCATGGGCGGGCGCGCCATGGAAGCGCTGATCGAGCAGGGCGCCTTCGTCGCGGTGTTCGACTTCGCGCTGTGCGAACTCTCCAACCTGCTGCAAGGCTCGGTCGTCAATGCCGGGCCCACGCGGCTCACCGCGGCCGCGCGCCGCGGCATCCCGCAGCTGCTCGCCCCGGGCGCGAGCGACATGATCGACGTGCAGTCCTGGGCGCCGCTCCCCGCCGGCTACGCGGGGCGGCCCTACCACGCCCACAACCGCCTGATCGGCTCGGTCACGGCCACGGCCGACGAGCGGCGCGAGCTGGCGCGCTTCATCGCCGCCCGCGCCAACGCGGCCACCGGCCCGACCGCCTTCCTGCTGCCGCGCCGCGGACTGCACGCCTGGGACCTGCCCGGCGAGGCCCTGCACGAGCCGGCGGCGCACGCGGCCTTCATGGACGAATTCCGGTGCAGCCTCGCGGCACCGGTCGAGGTGCACGACCTCGACCTGCACATCAACGACCCGCAATTCGTCGCCGCCGCCCTGGCCATCTTCGACCGCTGGCTGGCCGAGGGCCGCATCCCGCGTCCGGCCTGAGGGCCGGCATCCACCCCGCAAGGCACGCCATGCAACACCCTGTTCCCGAGAAGGCCCGCGTCGTCGTCGTGGGCGGCGGCATTATCGGTGCCTCGATCCTCTACCACCTCGCGAAGGACGGCGTCGCCGACGCGCTGCTGCTCGAGCGCGACCGCTTCGCGAGCGGCACCACCTGGCACGCCGCCGGCATCGTCGGCCAGCTGCGCGAGTCCCGGGCGCAGACCGAGCTGGCGCAGTACACCACCGCGCTGTTCCAGTCGCTCGAGGCCGAGACCGGCCAGGCGACCGGCTACCGCGAGAACGGCTCGATGACGGTGGCGCTCAACCCGGCGCGGCTGGAGCTGATCCGCCGCAACGTCTCGGCGGCGCAGCGCCTGGGCGTGCCGGCGCACTTCCTCACGCCGGCGCAGGTCAAGGAGCGCTGGCCGCTGCTGCGCGTCGACGACGTGCTCGGCGGGCAGTTCGTGCCGTCCAACGGCCAGGTCAACCCGCTCGACGTCACCACGGCGCTCATCAAGGGCGCGCGCCAGCGCGGCGCGCTCGCGCTCGAAAACACACCGGTGCTGGAACTGCTGGTGCGCTCCGGGCGCGTCATCGGCGTGCGCACGGCGCGGGGCGATGTCGCCTGCGAGCGCGTGGTGCTGGCCGGCGGCATGTGGACGCATGCGCTCGCGCGGCGCCACGGCGTCGCCGTGCCGCTGCAGGCCGCCGAGCATTTCTACATCGTCACCGAGCCGCTCCCGGGCCTCGCGCGCTCCACGCCGGTCCTCACCGTGGCCGATGAGCGCGCCTACTACAAGGAAGATGCCGGGAAGCTCCTGGTCGGCGGCTTCGAGGCACGCGGCAAGGCCTGGCCGCCGCCGGGCGAGGACATCCCGGCGACGTTCTCGTTCCAGGAACTGCCGCCCGACATGGAGCACATGGAGCCGCTGCTGGCGCTGGCCTTCGAGCGTGTGCCGGCGCTGCAGGACGTGGGCGTGCAGCTGTTCTTCTGCGGCCCCGAGAGCTTCACGCCCGACGGCCGCGCCTACCTGGGGCCGGCCGCGGAGCTCGGCGGCCTGTACATCGCCGCCGGCTTCAACTCCAACGGCATCCTCTCATCGGGCGGCGCCGGCAAGGTAATGTCGCAGTGGATCGTCGCGGGCCTGCCGCCGGTCGGCATGGGCACGCTGCACGCGCAGCGCGCCCTGCCCTTCCAGGCCTCGAGCCGCTACCTGCGCGAACGCGTGGTCGAGTCGATCGGCATGCACATGACGTTGCCCTGGCCGGGGCACCAGGTGGAGACGGCGCGCGGCGTGCGCCATTTCCCGTTGCACGACCGGCTGCTGGCCGCCGGCGCCGTAATGGGCGAGCGCATCGGCTGGGAGTTCCCGCTGTACTTCGATCGGCCCGGCGCGACGCTGCCGCACGAACCGGGCCTCGGCCACCAGGCCTGGTTCCCGCAGGTGCAGCGCGAGTGCCTCGCGGCCCGCGACGCCGCGCTGCTCATCGACCAGTCCTGCTACGGCAAGCTCCTCGTCAGCGGGCCGGATGCCGCGCGCGCGCTCAACCACGTCTCGGCCAACGAGATGGACGTGCCGGTCGGCCGCTCGGTCTACACGCAGTGGCTCAACGAGCGCGGCGGCATCGAGGCAGACGTCACCGCGACCCGGCTGGCCGAGGACGAATACCTCGTCGTCACCGGCCACCCGAGCCAGGTGCGCGACCGGGCCTGGTTCCGCGCCCACCTGGATCCCGCCTGGCGCGTGCAGTGCCACGACCTCACCAGCGGCCATGCGATGTTCTCGCTGAGCGGCCCGCGCTCCCGCGGGATCCTGCAGGCGCTCACCGATGCGGACGTCTCCAACGCCGCGCTGCCCTTCGGCGCGGCGCAGTTCATGGACGTGGGCTGCGCCCGCGCCTGGGTGCTGCGGCGCTCGTTCACCGGCGAGCTGGGCTACGAGATCTATCCCACCACCGATCTCGCCCGCCACGTCTACGAGGCGCTGCTCGAGGCCGGGCGCGCACACGGCATGCTCCACGGCGGGTTCCTCGCGTTGAACCACTGCCGGCTGGAGAAGGGCTTCGTGCACTTCGGCCACGACATCGGCGAGGACGACACGCCCTGGGAGGCCGGGCTCGGCTTCGCCGTCGCGCTCGGGAAGCCCGGCGGATTCATCGGCCGCGAGGCGCTGCTGCGCCAGCGGGAGGCGGGCCCGCCGCAGGCGCGCCTCGCCAACCTGCGGCTGCGCCAGGCCAGCCTGGAGCAAGGCCCATGCCTGCTGCGCAACGAGCCGCTGTGGCGCGAGGGCGGGATCGTCGGCTACGTGACCTCGGGGGCCTGGGGCTTCAGGGTCGGGGCCGGTCTCGGCGTGGCCAGCGTGCGTCGCGACGGCGGCGTCAGCGGCGAGTGGCTCGCGCAGGGCGGCTTCGAGGTCGAGGTGGCCGGCGTGCGCCACTCGGCCGACCTGCAGTTCCCGGCCTTCTACGATCCGCGCGGCGAGCGGCTGCGCGGTTGAGGCGATCCGCGGCCCGTGCGTTCAATCGGTGATCCGCGCCAGCGCACGTCCCACCAGCGCCGCGAGCTGCGCCTGCGAGCTGATGGCCCGCGCCTCCGGTGCGGTATACGCCATCAGGCCCACCACCATGGCCGCGATCAGCAGGCCGTGGTCGAAGCAATCGCTTTCCGCGAGATCCGGCCGTGACGCACCGATGTAATTCGCGAAGCGCCGGCGATAGCGGGCATACACGTCGTTGACCAAGCGCGCGGCGATGCCGTTGTGGCAGCCCAGCGCCAGGAGGTTCAGGAAGAAGCGGCGCGTTTCCGGCCGCCAGATGTCCGCGAGCACGTATTCGACCAGGGCACGCAGGCGATGGTCGCCGTTCACCGGCAACTGCGCTTCAATCGCGGCATAGCGCCTGACGTAGTCGCCGAGGACGTCGTAGATCGTGCCCTCGAGCAGTTGCTCCTTGCTTGGAAACAGGTGCTGGAGCGAGCCGAGGCTGACGCCGGCCTCGCGCGCCACGCGCCGCGTCGTGAACGCCCCGTAGCCTTCGCCGATGAACACGCGGCGCGCCGCGGCCAGGATCCGCGCGCGCGTGTCGCCGTTGCGCGGCCGGGTTCGGCGGGTGCGCGGCTTCGCCGGCTTGCGTGCGGCGGTCATGCGAGCCGCACCTCGCGCACGGCGGCGGCGATCTCGGCGATCGCCTCGCGTGTCTGGTCGAGCGGTGGCGCGGCCATCAGGAAGCCGTGGATGGTGCCGGCATAGCGATGCAGGCGCACGCGCACGCCGGCGGCGCGCAGCCGCCCGGCGAAGGCCTCGCCCTCGTCCACCAGCGGGTCGTACTCGGCGGTGATCACCAGCGTCGGCGGCAGGCCGGCGAGTTCGGGCGCCAGGAGCGGCGAGGCCTCGGCTTCGCCGCGCCGCGCCCGCTCGGGCACGTAATGGTCGGTGAACCAGTCCATGGCGGCGCGCGTGAGGAAGAAGCCGTCGCCATTCGTGCGGCGCGAGGGCAGCGCCGGCTCGGCGAGCCGCGTCACCGGGTAGATGAGCACCAGCGCCGCCGGTACGCCGTCGTTGCGGCCGCGGCGGCGCAGCGCGCAGGCGGCGGCGAGATTGCCGCCGGCGCTGTCGCCGGCGACCGTGATGCGCGCCGGATCTGCGCCGAGCGCGACGGCCTGCGCCGCGCACCAGGCGAGCGCGGCGTCGCAGTCCTCGACCGCCGCCGGATAACGGTGCTCGGGCGCCAGCCGGTAGTCCACGCTCACCGTGATGCACCCGCCCTGCCGCGCCAGCTCGCAGCACAGGCCGTCGTAGCCGTCGAGGTCGCCCAGCACCCAGCCGCCGCCGTGGAAGTACACCAGCAGCGGCAGCGGCCCCTGCCCGGCGACGCGCGGCCGGTAGATGCGCACCGGGATCGGCCGCGCCGGGCCGGGAAGCGTGCGATCCTCGACCGAGGCGAGCGCGGCGCGCGCCGGCGCGAGATCGGGGAGGAGCGTGCGCAGCATCGCGCGCGTCACCGCGACCGGCTGCGTCACCGGATCGGGGAAGGCCGCCATCGCCGCCAGCAACGCCTCGGTCTGTGCGTTCAGCGGCATGGCTTCAGCGCCCGCTCACCGGATTGCGGTAGTGGTACGGCGGCACGTAGAACTCCGGGTAGACGCGGTAGTCCTCGCTCGGCGGCCGGTCGGGCGGGAAGTCCGGGTACTGCGGCACCAGCGGCCGCGGCTCGCGGTGCCAGCCCTTCTCGTGGTCGGCGTAGAACACCTGGTAGAAGTGCAGCTTGCTGATCTTCCAGGTGCCGTCTTCCTTGAGGTACTCGTTCTCGTAGGTGCCCTCGCCCCACAGGCACTCGCGCCCCAGCGCGCCCACCTGGATCAGCGCGCGCAGGCGCGCCTTCGCCGTGCGGCCGTCCTCGGCCACGTGGATCACCGGCTGCAGCTGCATGTGGTTGAAGAGCTGCCCGTACTGCGGCGGGCCGAAGCGGTGCATGTACTGGCGCACGCGCTCCTGGCCGACGTACACGCCGCGGCCGTTGATCTCCAGCGTGCACTCGCGCGCGAACAGGTCGGCGGCATCGTCCCAGCGCGCGCGATCGACGTAGAAGCCGTAGCTGCGCTGCAGGTTGCCGATGGCGATGTAGTCCTCGGCGGCCTGCGCCTGGCGCTCCAGGCGCCGCACCTGGGCCTTGAGCTCCGCGATCTCGGCCGCGAGGTCCACCGCCGCCGCCTAGCGCCCGTCGGCGCCGCGGTACCACGGCGAGGGCATGCGGTACGGCACGGTGGTGAACACCGCCTCGACCTGCTGGATCCGCCCGTTGCGGATCTTGAAGGTCTCGAGCAGGCAATAGCTGTGCGGGCGGCGGAAGATGGTTGACTCCACCTCGCGGCCATCGCTGAAGCGGTACTTCGCGAGCCGCCCCGCGTGGTCGATGAAGCCGCCGGCCATGATGAGGCCGCGCTCCTCGTCGATCACCTCGAAGCGGCGCGCGCGCAGCCGGTCGTCGTAGCGGTACATGCCGAGCCGGAACTGCTCGGCACAGCCCATCTTCATCGACGCGGCGAAGGCGTCGTCGCCGCGGTTGGTGGTCTGGTAGCCGTCCTCGCGGCGATTGCAGTGCTCGTCGAACTCGGTGTACAGCGTGCCGTCGTTGAGCTGCAGCGTGCTGAAGTAGCCGTTGGCGAGCTCGGTCATGCGCGCGCGGCTGCTGCGCTCGGCCGGCGGCACGATCTCCTCCAGGACCGGCAGCGTCACCAGCGCCGTGCTGACGAAGGGCACGCCGGCCTCCTGCGGCCGCGCCACCAGCGTCTCCGCCTCGGTGATGCGCCCGGCCCGCACCTTGAGGCGCACCACGAACGGCGAGGCCGTGTCGGTCTCCTGCACCACGCCGTAGTAGCCCACCTGGCCGGACTGCGTATCGGCAAAGCGCAAGTCGTAGCTGCCAAGGCCGGTGATCGTGCCCCACAGGCCGTCGCCGGCCTCGAGCACCACGTTGTTCTCGCTGGTCACCGCGCGGCGCGCGAACGGCGCACGCGCCGCATCACGCGCCTTGAGCGCCGCGAGGTATGAGTCCAGCACCCCGTAGAGGCAGGCGCGGTCGCAGCCGGAGGCTGCTGCCGCCGAAGTAGTGGCGCCGGTCGTCAGCACGGCCAGCCCTAGCGATGCCAGTATCGCCGTCGCACGCATGTTCCCCCCTTGGTCCTTACGCGACGGGATCAGCCCGCCGGATTGTCCTTGCTGCGGCGGAAGATCTCGCCGCGGTCACGCGCCCAGTTCATCAGCGCATCGGTGCGCTTCTTCGCCCCTTCCGGATCGGCCTCGAGCGGCAGCACCGAGTCGAGGATCATCTTGAAATGCGCCTCGAGCATCGGCTTCGACTCGGGGTACGGGATGATGTAGAGCTGCCCGGCCTCGATGCCGCGCCGGATGTGCGTCGCCAGCTCCACCGGCTCCATGCCGTGCGAGTGGATGCTGCGCAGCGAGTCGATGGTCTTCGCGTCGACCACGTAGCCGGTGTTCTGCAGGTGCGCCGGGCGCGTGTAGGTCGCCTCGGCGATGTTGGACTTGATGTTCGCCGGGCAGCAGACCGACACGCCGATGTCGTACTTCTTCAGCGCCATGGCGTAGCTTTCGCTCAGGCTGTTCACCGCCGCCTTGGCCGCGGAGTAGATCGCCGCGCCGTCCGAGCCGGCGAAACCGCCGAGCGAGGAGGTGTTGACGATGTAGCCCGGGCGCTTCGCGGCGATCATGCGCGGCACGAAGGTCTGCATGCCGTTGACGACCCCGCCGAGCAGCACGCCCAGCAGCCAGTCCCAGTCCTCGTAGGTGGACTTCTCGGTCGGGCCGAAGGTGTTGACGCCGGCGTTGTTGAACAGCAGCTGCGGCGGCCCGCCGAACACCTTCTCGACCTCGTCCGCCGCCGCCGCATAGGCCTTGCGGTCGGTGATGTCGAGCCTGATGCCGTGCACCGTGGCCGACTTGCCGCGCAGGGTCTGCAGCGCCCCGTCCAGGTGGTCCTGGCGGATGTCGGCGATGACGACCTTGCAGCCGGCCTCGGCGAACACCTTGGCAAGGCCCAGCCCCAGCCCCGAGGCGCCACCGGTGATGAACGCTACCTTGCCGCGAAATCCTTCATGCTCCCCTCCGGCGGACAGGCGCCCGCGACCCCGCCGAGGATTGTGCGTCAGCGCCCGCGCGTCCGGCAATGCGCCCGCAGCGGGATGCGCCGCAAAAGACGCGAATGAGTCCCGCTGCTGCGCTATTGAAGTACTCCGGGTGCGCTATGGCACTACTTTGACGGCGCTGATCTTCGGCTCGCTCCCCCGGTCAGCGTGAATTGCACCTTCTGGCCGACGGCGGCCTGGCCGAGCAGCTTCGGATCGGTGACCTTGAACGGCATCGTCATGGCCGGCCAGCCGAGCGCGGGGATCGCATCATGCGCGATCACGAAGGCCCCGGCCCTGGCATCCACGGCCTTCACCGTCCCGCTGCCGACGACGTCGGCCGCGAGCACCGCCCCCGCAAGACCCATGGCCAGCACCGCGGCGACGCACAGACGCTTCAATCCAATCATGCACTTCTCCTCAGGTTCATCAGCTTGTAGGCGGCCGGTATCACGAACAGCGACAAGAGCGGCGCCGTCAGCATGCCGCCCACCATCGGCGCGGCGATGCGGCTCATGATCTCCGCGCCCGCGCCGCCGCCGAGGAAGATCGGCAGCAGGCCGGCGACGATCACCGCCACGGTCATGGCCTTCGGCCGCACCCGCAGCACCGCACCCTCGCGCAGCGCATCGTCGAGCACCGCGGCGGGCAAGGCAAGCCCCGTGGACGCGCGCGCCGCGACCGCGTGCTTCAGGTACAGCAGCATCACCACGCCGAACTCGGCGGCCACGCCGGCCAGCGCGATGAAGCCGACGCCGGTGGCGATCGAGAGGTTGTAGCCCATCAGGTAGAGGAACCAGATGCCGCCGGTGAGCGCGAACGGCACCGTCAGCATGATGAGCGCCGCCTCGTCGAAGCGCCGGAACGTCAGGTACAGCAGCAGGAAGATGATCGCGAGCGTCGCCGGCACCATGACCGCGAGGCGCGCGTTGGCGCGCTCCAGGTACTCGAACTGCCCCGAGTAGCCGAGGCTCATGCCCGGGGCGAGCCGCACATCGCGCGCCACCGCCGCCTGCAGGTCACGCACCGTCGAGGCGAGGTCGCGCCCGCGCACGTCGACGTACACCCAGCCCGAGAGCCGCGCGTTCTCGGTCTTGATCATCGGCGGGCCGTCGCTGACCGCCACCCGCGCCACCGTGCCGAGCGTGAGCTGCTGCCCGCCCGCCGTGACGATCGGCAGCGCGCGCAGCCGCTCCGGCGAGTCGCGCAGCTCGCGCGGATAGCGCACGTTGATGGGAAAGCGCGCGCGGCCCTCGATCGTCTCGCTGACGTTCTCGCCGCCGATGGCCGTGCCGATGATCGCCTGCACGTCGGCGACGCTCAGGCCGTAGCGCGCCGCCGCCACGCGGTCCATGTCGACGTCGATGTAGCGGCCGCCGGTGAGCCGCTCGGCGACCGCGGAGCTGACGCCGCGCACGCCGCGCGCCACCTGCTCGATGCGCTGGGCGACCGCATCGATCTCCGCCAGGCTCGCGCCGGCGACCTTCACGCCCACCGGGCTCTTGATGCCGGTCGCGAGCATGTCGATGCGATTGCGGATCGGCGGCACCCAGATGTTGGTGAGGCCGGGCACCTGCACGGCGCGATCGAGTGCCTCCACCAGCTTCTCCGGCGTCATGCCCGGCCGCCAGGCGCTGCGCGGCTTGAAGCGGATGGTGGTCTCGAACATCTCCAGCGGCGCCGGGTCGGTGGCGGTCTCGGCGCGTCCGGCCTTGCCGAAGACGCTCGCGACCTCGGGGACGGAGCGGATCATGCGATCGGTGAGCTGCAGCAGCTCGCTCGCCTTCGCCGCCGACAGTCCCGGCAGCGCCGAGGGCATGTACAGCAGGTCGCCCTCGTTCATCGGCGGCATGAATTCGCCGCCGAGGCGTGCCAGCGGCCAGGCCACCGTCGCGAACACCAGCGCCGCCACCAGCAGCGTCGCACGCGGCCGCGCCAGCACGCGCTCGAGCAGCGGCCGGTACAGGGCGATCAGCCGCCGGTTGAGCGGATTGGCGTCCTCGGCCGGGATGCGGCCGCGGATCCAGTAGTGCATCAGCACCGGAACCAGCGTCACCGACAGTCCGGCCGCGGCCGCCATCGCCCAGGTCTTGGTGAGCGCCAGCGGCGCGAACAGCCGGCCCTCCTGCGCCTGCAGCGTGAACACCGGCAGGAACGACAGCGTGATGACGAGCAGGCTGAAGAACAGCGCCGGCCCGACCTCCACCGCCGCGGCGGTCAGCACCGTGGCCCGCTCGGCGCCGGCCAGCGTCGCGCCGGGATGCGCGCGCTCCCAGGCCTCGATGCGCTTGTGCGCGTTCTCGATCATGACGATCGCGGCGTCGACCATCGCGCCGATCGCGATCGCGACGCCGCCGAGCGACATGATGTTGGCGCTGACGCCCTGGGCGTGCATCAGGGCGAACGCCGCCAGCACGCCGAGCGGCAGCGCGATGATCGCCACCAGCGCCGAACGCAGGTGCCAGAGGAACACGGCGCACACCAGCGCGACGACGATGAACTCCTCGATGAGCCGCTGCGACAGCGTGCCGATGGCGCGGTCGATCAGCTGCGAGCGATCGTAGGTCGTGACGACCTCGACGCCCGTGGGGAGGCTGCGCTGCAGCTCGGCGAGCCGCGTGCGCACCGCCTCGATCGCGGCGCGCGCGTTGCGGCCCGAGCGCAGCACGACGATGCCACCGGCGACCTCGCCCCTGCCGTCGAGCTCGGCGATGCCGCGGCGCATCTCGGGCCCGAGCTGCAGCGTCGCCACCGCGCCGAGCATCACCGGCACGCCGCCGGCGCCGGTGCCGACCGGCACGGCGCGCAGGTCGTCGAGCCCGCGCAGGTAGCCGCTGGCACGCACCATGTACTCGGCCTCGGCGAGCTCGACCACCGAGCCGCCGGCTTCCTGGTTGGCGGCGCGGATCGCCTCGATGACGCGCTCCTGCGGGATGCCGTAGGCCGCGAGCCGCACCGGGTCGAGCACCACCTGGTACTGGCGCACCATGCCGCCGACGCTCGCGACTTCGGCGACGTCGGGCACGGTCTTGAGTTCGTAGCGCAGGAACCAGTCCTGCAGCGCGCGCAGCTGCGCGAGGTCGTGCCGCCCGCTGCGATCGACCAGCGCGTACTCGTAGATCCAGCCGACGCCGGTCGCGTCGGGCCCGAGCGCGGCGCGCGCGGTCGCCGGCAGCCGGTCCTGCACCTGGTTCAGGTATTCGAGCACGCGCGAGCGCGCCCAGTACAGGTCGGTGCCGTCGGCGAACAGCACGTACACGAACGAGTCGCCGTAGAAGGAGACGCCGCGCACCGTCTTCGCGCCCGGCACCGACAGCATCGTGGTCGCGAGCGGATAGGTGACCTGGTCCTCGACGATCTGCGGCGCCTGGCCGGGCCAGCTGGTGCGGATGATCACCTGCACGTCGGAGAGGTCCGGCAGCGCGTCGACCGGCGTCTCGCGCAGCGCCCAGCCGCCCCAGGCGGCGAGGCCGACGGCCGCGAGCAGCACCAGGAAGCGGTTGCCCACCGACCAGCGGATCAGCGCGGCGATCATCGCCCGCGCCCCGCGCGCTCGAGCGCGACGATCAGGTATGCATCGCCCTGCTGGCGCAGGCGGAAACGGACGGCGTCGCCCGCGCGCAGCCCGGTGGCCAGCTCCGGCCGCGCCAGCTCGAACGGCATCGTCATCGCCGGCCAGCCCAAGGGCGCGATCGCCGCGTGCGCCACCGTGAGGCTGCCGTCGCCGACGGCGACGATCGTGCCGCGCGCGTCGTATTCGGCCGCCGGCGGCGGACGCACCGCGAGGCCCCGGAGGCTCGCCTCCGAATCGATGAGGAACTGCCCCGAGGCGACGATGCGCTGGCCGGCGGTGAGTCCGGCCAGCACCACCGTGCGGCCGTCCGCCTCCGGCCCCAGGCGCACCTCCACCGGCGTGTACGTGCCATCGGCGCCGGCGAGCAGCACCAGGTCGCGCATGCCGGTGCGGATGACGGCCTCGCTCGGAACCTGCAGCCGCTCGCCCGCCGCGGCCGACTGCAGGCGCAGCTGCGCCGACATGCCGGGCCGCAGGCGGCCGCCGGGGTTCGCGAGCTCGACGCGCAGGCGCAGCGTGCGCGTCGCCGTGTCCGCCTCGGGCAGCACGGCGAGCACGCGCCCGCCGAAGTGCTCGCCCGGGAAGGCCGCGAGCCGCGCCTCGACACGCGCGCCCGCATTGGCGAGCCGTGCCTGCGCCTCGGGTACGGCGGCCTCGAGCCACACGCTCCCGAGCCCGTTGAGCGTCACCAGCGTCGCACCCGCGCCCACCGCCATGCCGGACGCGCTTCCAGCGTCGCGATGGCGCCGCCGATCGGCGCCGTGACGGTGACGCTCGCCTGCGGCGCGCGCGTCGCCTCCACGCGCCGGATCAGCTCCTCGCCCATGCCGAGCAGCGCCAGCCGCGCGCGCGCCGCCGCGACCAGCGCCGCGTCGCCGCCGGCGAGCAGCGCGACGTACTCGGTCTGCGCACCGGTCCACTCCGGCACCGCGAGATCGACCAGCGCCGCGCCGCCCGCCACGACGTCGCCGGGTGCGCGGTCGTGCACGCCGGTGACGAAGCCGGCGGCGCGTGCCTGCAGCACGCGCACCTGCCGCTGGTCGAAGCCGATGCTGCCGACCACCTCGAGCTCCTCGGACCAGGGCGCGAGCCGCGCCTCGGCATAGCGCACGCCGAGGTTTTGCGCCAAGCGCGGATCGATGCGCAACGCGCCGGACGCGCCGGCGACGCCCGCCGCCGCATCCGGGGCCGCCGCCGGCGCCTCGGCGTAGCGCGGCACCAGTGGCATGTCCATGAAGGGCGACTTGCCGGGGCGGTCGAAGTGCTGGTCCGGCCGCATCGGGTCGTACCAGTAGAGCACGCGGCGCGCGTCGGCCGCGCCGGCCGGCCCCTGGCCCTGTGCCTGTGCCTGTGCCTGCGCCATCGGGCGATGCCCGAGCAGGTAGCCGGCCGCGCCGACCAGCAACGCGACGATGAGCGTGATGAGCAACCAGTGCTTCGGCGTGCCGTTCATTGCGCGCCCTCCCCGTAGATGTAGTGGATCTTCGCGGCCGCCGCGGCGCGCGCGGCCTCCAGGTCCAGCGCGCGCAGCTCGATCTCGACACGCTCGCGCCGCGCCTCCAGCACCGCCGCCAGCCCGACGCGGCCGCCGCGGTAGCTCGCGTACTGGTAGTCGACCTTCTGCTGCGCCAGCGGCAGGCGCTGCGTGCGCAGGCGCTCGAGCTGGCGCGTCTGCGCGGCGTAGCCGGCGAGATCGCCCTCCAGGTCGCGCTGGTGGTCCAGCGTCATCGCGGCGCGCTCGGCCTCGATGCGCGCCAGAGCCTGGCGCCGTGCCTCGATCGCCGGCTCCTGCCGTGCGTGCCAGAACAGCGGCAGGCCCATCGTGAACTGCAGCGACAGCATGTCGCCGAAGGCCGGCGCCCGCCGGCCGTAGCTCAGCTCCACGCCCCAGTCGGGCCGGCGCGCGGCCTCGGCCGCGTGCACCTCGGCCTGCGCCATGGCCGTCATCGGGGCGAACACGGCGAGGTCCGGATGCTCGTGGACGTGCGTGCGCAGCTCCCCGGCATCGATGGCGAAGTCGGGCGGCTCGCCCGCAAGCGGCGCGTCGCCGGCGGCGCCCACCCAGCGCCGCAGCGCGGCACGCGAGCGCGCCAGCGCCGCGTCGAGCTCATCGCGCCGGTCGGCGAGCTCGCTCGCCTCGGCGCGCGGGCCGAGCGCGTCGGCCGGCAGCGCGCTGCCGGCGGCGAGCTGGGCGTCGACGGTGCTCGCGAACAGCGCGTTCTCGCGCTGCAGCGCGTCGAGCAGCGCGACGCGGCGCTCGAGGTAGTAGCGCTCGAGCCAGGCGAGCGCCGTGTCGCGCCGCACCTCGAGGCGGCGCACGCTGCTCGGCGAGCGCGCGCTCGCCGGCGGCGCGCGCCACGTCGGCCTCGGCGCGCCGGCGCGCCCCGTTGGGCAGCTCCTGCATCAGCCCGACCTTGCGCATCGTCATCGCCTCGCGCGTCAGGCTCCAGCGCTCCGGCCCGCTCACCGGCAGGTTCTCGATGCCGACGAGGAGCTGCGGATCGGGCAGGCGCCCGGCCGCCACGACCGCGGCGCGCGCCGCGGCGACGCCGGCCGACTGCGCGGCGACATCGGGCGAGTGCGCCTCGGCGAGCGCGAGCGCCGCATCGAGGCTCAACGGATCCGGTCGCGCGAGCGCCGGCACCAGCAACAGGGAGACCACCACGAGGAACCTGGACATGCTTCAACTCCAGCGGTTGAAGTCGCGTGCCATGCACGCCCCGCGTACGCGTGGCCGCGCCTCGCGGCAACGGCGGCGTACGCCCGATCGACGGGGAAGTTCAGGCGAGGTTGGGAGGTCGGAGCAGGCCGTCGGGACCGCACAGCGAGGCATGCGGCGCCGGCTCGTCGATCACCGCCGCATCCAGCGGTAGGACGTGGAGCACGGGAGCCGCGAGCGCCAGCGCGCCCGGAGTGCTCTTGCAGCCGTGGCCCGCACCGCAGGCCGGACAGCCCTCGTGCGGCGTGGTCGTCGGCTTCGGATCGGACGTACCGGGGCAGCAGCCGTGGTGCGCGGTGGTGGCCATGCCGGCCATGTCCATGCCGCCCATGTCCATCGCGGTCATGTCCATCGCGTGCGCCGCGCTCGCGGCGCGCGTGCCCTGCTCCGGGCAGCCGCCCACGTGGCCGCTCGCCGCCAGCCCGTAGCCGGGCAGCGTGAGCAGGTTCGCGAGGACGACGATGAGGCGGAAAAGGCGCATCTATTGACCCGGGTACGTCGACCTCGCCGATACTACGCCGGAAGCACCCCGGCCGTCCTCGGGGTGATCCCGCATTTCTGCGACGAAAACCACAACTTCGAGGGGGAACAAGGACATGGATGCGAACGGCGCCCGCGCATTCGCCGGCCTGGAACCCGCGGCGCTGTGGCGGCACTTCGCCGCGCTGACCCGCATCGCCCGTCCTTCGGGGCGCGAACAGCAGGCCCTTGCCTACGTGCGCGAGTGGGCCGGCGCGCGCGGCCTCGAGCTGCGCAGCGATGCCGCCGGCAACCTGTGCGTGCGCGTGCCGGCGACGCGCGGCCACGAGGCCGCGGCGCCGCTGGTCCTGCAGGGCCACCTCGACATGGTCTGCGAGCGCAACGCCGACAGCCCGCACGATCCCGAGCAGGGGCGCATCCACGTGGTGCGCGACGGCGACTGGCTGCGCTCGGAGGGCACGACGCTCGGCGCCGACAACGGCATCGGCATCGCCGCCGCGCTGGCCGTCGCCGAGGACGCCGCGCTGCGCCACGGTCCGCTCGAGCTGCTGATGACCGTCGACGAGGAGGCCGGCATGTCGGGCGCGCGCGGCCTCGATCCCGCGCTGCTGTCCGGCCGCACGCTCATCAACCTCGACTCGGAGGACGACCGGCTGGTGTTCGTCGGCTGCGCCGGCGGCGGCGACGTCAGCATCGCATTCCGGGCACGGCGCATCGGCGTGCCGCAGGAGCTGCAGCCGCTGCGCGTGCGCGTGCGCGGACTCAAGGGCGGCCACTCCGGCATCGACATCCACCGCAACCGGCTGAACGCGGTGCACGCGCTGGTGCGACTGCTGCTGCAGGGCGCGGCGGACGAACCACTGCGGCTTGCGACGCTCGAGGGCGGCAGCAAGCGCAACGCGATCCCGCGCGAAGCCGGCGCGACGCTGCACGTGGCCAGTGCCGCGGCGTTCCGCCGGCGCATCGAGGCGGCGACGCAGGCGCTGCGCCAGCAGTACCGTGGCCTCGACGACGGGCTCGAGGTCCTGGTCGAGCCGGCCGAGGCCGGCGGCGAGGCGTGGTGCGAACTCGACTCACGGCGGCTGCTCGACCTGCTGCGCGGCATCCCGAGCGGCGTGATCGCCATGAGCATGGACATTCCCGGCCTGGTCGAGACCTCGACCAACCTCGGCGTGGTCCGCACCCAGGGCGAGACGGCCGAGATCCTCGTGCTGGCGCGCTCCTCGGTGGCGGCGGCGCTGGCCGCGCTCATCGACACGCACCGGAGCCTGGCGCGCCTCGCCGGCGCGCAGCTCACGCACCTCGGCGGCTACCCCGGCTGGAAGCCGGACATGGGCTCGCGCGCGCTCGGCGTGACGCGGCGCGCCTATGCGCGCGAGTTCGGCCACGAGCCGGAGGTCACCGCGGTGCACGCCGGGCTCGAGTGCGGCCTGATCGGCGAGCGCCTGCCGGGCATGGACATGGTGTCGTTCGGCCCGACGCTGGAAGGCGTGCACGCCCCCGGCGAGCGCGTGAGCATCGCCTCGGTCGCGCGCTTCTGGAGGCTGCTCGGCGCCGTGCTCGGCGACCTGGCCGGCTGAGTCGCCGCCAGGCTCAGGCGAGCAGCGCTCGGTACTCGGGATGGCGCTCGATGTAGCGCACGACGAAGGAGCACACCGGCACGACGCGCGCGCCCTCGGCGCGCAGGTGCTCGAGCGTCGCGCGCACCAGCGCCCCGCCATGCCCGCGGCCCTCGAGTTGCGGCGGCACCTCGGCGTGCAGCAGCGTGACCACGCCGCCGGCGCGGCGATAGGTCACGAACCCCTGCCCGCCGTCGAAATCCAGCTCGAAGCGCCCCAGCGACGCATTGTCGCGCAGCCCGCCGTCCATGCGCGCTAGCATACGCTGCGACGGCACGCCGCCGCCACGCAACCAGCCGGAACCCAGGCGTCCATGCTCGCTGCCCATTACCTCGCCCTGCGCAACCTGCACATCGGCTGCGTGACGCTGTCCGGCACCCTGTTCGTGCTGCGCGGCACGCTGCACCTCGCTGCGCATCCGGTCGTCAACCGCCTGTGGATGCGCGTCCTCTCGTGGTGCATCGACACTGCGCTGCTCACGGTGGGCGCACTGCTGATGATCACACTGCACCTGTACCCGCCGGAGCAGATCTGGCTGACCGTCAAGCTGCTGCTGCTGCTCGCGTACATCGTGCTCGGATACATTGCGCTCAAGCGCGCGCGCACCCGGCGCGGGCGCGCGGGCGCGCTGCTGGCGGCGCTGCTGGTGTTCGCCTACATGGTCGGAGTGGCGGTGCACCACCACCCCGCCGGCTGGTTCGCCTGAGGCGTGCGCCGGCGCGCCCCGGAGCCGCGGCGGGCCGTCAGCCGGCCCGTCCGTCGATCCGCGGCCGCCACAGCATCGGACCGTACTCGAACAGGAACAGCGCGAAGGCGCCGCTCCAGAACGCGGCGCTCAGCACGATCACCGCCACGTAGTCGAAGCCCGGCACGGCGAGACCGAAGACGCGCACCAGCGCGGCCAGCAGCAGCAGCGCGTAGGCGGCCGTGCTCAGCGTGCCGACGCGCATCGGGCGGCCCGTGTGGCTCAGCGCGGTGCGCGACATCACGCCGAGGATCATGGTCGCCATCGTGCCGACGGTCAGTGCATGCAGCCAGAAGGCCGAGGCCGCCGCGCCCTGCGTCAGCGCGATGCGCGAGGGCGAGCCCGACCGGCAGCCAGGCATAGGCCGCCTGCAGCACCCACACCATCGGCTCGTGCAGCACGCGCCAACCCTGCCAGCCGGCGAGCCGCAGTGCCTGCAGCAGCGCGGCGAGCCCGGCCAGCGCCGCGGCCACGCGGCCGCCGGGCCAGGCGAGGTCCACGACCGCGACCGCCACCATCGCCGCGATCGCCGCGGCACCGATCGCGCCGCGGCTGCGCACCCGCGGCGCCACGGCGGCGCCGCGCAACGCGGTGGCGGTGAACGCCGGGACGATGCGTCCGGCGACGATCGTCACCAGCAGCGCCACGATGTCGATGGCGATGCGCAGCGCCTGCGTGGCCGCCGGCGGATCGTGCGCGGCGAGCGCGCGGTGGAAGGCGAGGTTGCAGGCCGCGAGCGAGAGCAGCACCAGCAGCAGCGGCGTGTTGCGGTTGCGCTCGCGCAGCAGCGGCGGCGCGAACAGCACCACCAGCACCAGCAGGAAGGCGCCGTCGACCAGCGCGACCAGCGCGGCCGGCCAGGCCCCGGCGCGCGCATCCAGCACGCGCGCCGCGAGCCACAGCGCCGCGAGCAGCAGCAGCGGCGCGCCGCCGAAGCCGCGCCGCCCGGTCCAGCTCGGCACCGCCGTCAGCAGGAACCCGGCGATCGCCGCCGCGACGAAGCCGTAGAGCATCTCGTGCGCGTGCCAGAGCATCGGTGGCCAGCCCTCGACCAGCGGCGCGCCGAACACCTGCACGGCGACCCAGGCAGGAACCAGCAGCAGCGCCGCCACGCCCGCCAGCAGGAACCCCAGGCGGAAGCCGCTCGCCAGGACCCGGCACGACATTCGCTGGCGCTCCGCGGACGTACGAGGGCCGGGCGCGCGCCTAGGCGAGCCCGGAGAGCCGCCGCAGCGCGCGCGCGTCGGCGACCAGCAGCCGGCCGGACGCGCGCTCCTCGCTGCGGTGGCCGCGGCGGTCCTCGCGTGCGAAGGCGCGCGCCTTGGCGGCCGAGCCGAACAGCTGGCTCCACTTGCCGTCCTTGAAGACGATCTGGTACCCGCCGGCGAGGACCTGGAACGGGCGCTTCACCTTCTTCATGTGGTCGAAGGGGACCGAGCCGGCCTTGCGGAAAGCCTCGAAGTACGACGGATGCACGAAGTCGCTCATCGGGATGCCGTTCACCTTGAAGCTCAGCGCCTCGACCGGATCGGCGCTCTCGTAGGCGTAGAAGGTGCCGTCCTCCGGGCCGGTGGTCATCATGTTGATCGCCGGGTCGACCAGCATCTCCACCAGCTCGTGCGAGGCCGACACGCTCACCTGGTCGCCGTTCTGCAGCGTGGTGCGCACGAACACCTTCGACTGCGGCAGGCCGTCGGGCGTGAGGTCGTGGTAGGCGAGCGCGCCGGGCTGGTCGGCGTCGTCGAGGAACACCATCGCCCAGGCGTTCTTCACGTAGCCGCTGGACTTCACCAGCTTCGCCGGCGTGCCCCACACCGGCGCCACGTACGCGTCCACGTAGCGCTGCATGGCCGCGATCAGCCTGTCGAAGTCGACGCCGAGCGCGGTGGTCGCGCGGTTGAAACAGGCGATGGTGGGCACACCGCCCTGGTTGAAGGCCGCATAGACGACACGCTGCTTCCTGGCCATGGCGCCCTCCTGGAATCGGGAGCGCCATGGTAGCGCGTCGCTCTGGCATACTGCAGGTGTCACCAGCCGCCGACGCCCGCTCCTTCCAGGCACGCCACCGCATGTCCCGAAGCGCCCAGCCCTCGTTCGCCGCGCTGCGCCACGCCGGGTTCCGCCGCTACTTCGCCTGCAACGCGACCGCGATGCTGGCCGACAACTGCGAGCACGTCGTCACCTACTGGGCGATGTACCGCCTGTTCCATTCGCCGGCCCTGGCCGGCTGGGCCGTGCTGCTGCACTGGCTGCCCTACCTGGCGTTCTCCGGGCTCGCCGGCGCGCTCGCCGACCGCTTCGATCCGCGCCGCATGATCCAGCTCGGCATGCTGATGTTCATGGGCGTCTCGCTCGCCTGGGGCGTCCTGCTCGCGACCGACAGCCTGCAGGTCTGGCACGCCTGGGTACTGCTCTCGCTCCACGGCCTCGCCGGCGTGCTGTGGACGCCGCCGGCGCAGCTGCTGATCCACGACATCGTCGGGCGCGATGACCTGCCGAGCGCCGTGCGCCTCGGCGCCACCAGCCGTTTCCTCGGCACGCTGCTCGGTCCGGCGGTCGGCAGCGCGCTGATGCTGCTCGTCGGCCCGGCGCCGGCGCTGTTCGTCAACGCGCTCATCTACCTGCCGATGCTGCTGTGGCTGTGGCGCGCGCCATACGGCCCGCGGTTCCGCGCGGCCGGCAATGCGGCACCGCGCGCCGCGCTGCGCGGCCTGGACGAGGTCCTGGTCACGCTGCGCACCATGGCCCGGCATCCGGTGCTGCTGTCCACGACGCTGTTCGCCGGCTGTGCCTCGATGCTGATCGGGCAGGCCTACCAGGCGCAGATGCCGGCCTTCGCCCTCGACCTCGGGCACGGCGATCCCGGCACCGCCTACAGCGCGCTGCTGGCCGCCGATGCCGCCGGCGCGCTGGTCGGCGCGGCGCTGCTCGAGAGCCGCGGCATGCTGCGCCCCGGCCAGCGCAGCGTGCTGCTGCTCGGCCTGTCGTGGTGCGTCGCGCTCGGCGGCTTCGCGCTGACGCGCAACTACGTCCTGGCCCTGCTGCTGCTGTTCGCCGCCGGCTTCCTCGAGCTCGCCTGGGGCGCGATGGCCCAGGCGCTGGTGCAGCTGAATGCCCCGGAAGCGCTGCGCGGCCGCGTGATCGGCGCGTATGCCACCGCCAGCCTCGGCCTGCGGCTGTTCAGTGGCCTGACCGTCGGCGTGCTCGGCGGCTGGCTCGGCGTGCACGCCTCGCTGGCCCTGAGCGCGACGGTGCTGGCGGCCGCGGTCGGCGGGCTGCTGTGGGTCACGCGGGTCCGGCCGGTGGCGGCGGCGGTCGCCTGAGGCATGCGGGGACGACACACATGAAGCGACGCGGCGATCCGGACGTCGTCATCGTCGGCGGCGGCCACAACGGCCTGGTGGCCGCCTGCTACCTGGCGCGCGCCGGCCTCGCGGTGACGGTGCTGGAGCGTCGCGCCATCCTCGGCGGCGCATCCGTCACCGAGGAGTTCCATCCCGGCTTCCGCAATTCCACCGCCGCCTACACCGTGAGCCTGCTGCAGCCCAAGGTGATCCGCGACCTGCGGCTCGCCGAACATGGCCTGCGGATCCTGCCGCGGCCGATGTCGAACTTCCTGCCGCTCGCCAACGGCGACGGCCTCGGCGTCGGCCCGGACCTCGCCAGCACGCAGCGCGAGGTGGCGCGCTTCTCGACGCGCGACGCCGCACGGCTGCCGGCCTTCAGCGCGATGCTCGAGCGGCTCGCCGACGTGCTGCGCGGCCTGGTGCTGCGCACGCCGCCGAACGTCGGCGGCGGCTGGCGCGACGCGCTCGAGGCACTGAGCTTCGGCCGCACGCTGCGTGGCCTCGACATGGAGGCGCGGCGCGACCTCTACGCCCTCTTCACGCGCAGCGCCGCCGACCTGCTCGACCAGTGGTTCGAGTCCGAGGGCATCAAGGCCGCGTTCGGCTTCGACGCGGTGGTCGGCAACTTCGCCGGCCCGTACCAGCCGGGCACCGGCTACGTGCTGCTGCACCACCAGTTCGGCGAGGTCAACGGCGTGCGCGGCGTCTGGGGCCACGCCGTCGGCGGCATGGGCGCGGTGAGCGACGCGATCGCCGCCGAGGCGCGCCGCCTCGGCGTCGAGCTGCGCACCGGCTGCGAGGTCGCGCGCATCGAGGTGCGCGCCGGGCGGGTGCGCGCCGCAGTGCTCGCCGACGGCAGCGAGGTGCGCGCGCGCTGCATCGCCGCCAACCTCAACCCGAAGCTCCTGTACCTCAAGCTCCTCGATGCGGCGGACCTGCCGCCGGAGATCCCGGAGCGCATGCGCGCCTTCCGCTGCATCTCCGGCACCTTTCGCATGAACGTCGCGCTGGGCGCGCTGCCGCGCTTCAGCTGCCGCCCCGAGCCCGGGCCGCACCTCGGCGCCGGCATCATCATGGCGCCCTCGCTCGCCTACATGGAGCGCGCCTACTCCGACGCGCGCAACGAAGGCATGTCGCGCGCGCCGGTGGTCGAGATGCTGCTGCCGAGCACGGTGGACGACACGCTGGCGCCGCGTGGCCAGCACGTCGCCAGCCTCTTCTGCCAGCAGTTCGATCCAGCGCTCGACTGGCCGGCGCGGCGCGAGGCGGCCGTGCAACGCATCTTCGACGTGGTCGAGTCGCACGCGCCGGGGTTCCGCGCCAGCGTGCTCGGCTACGAGGCGCTCTCGCCGTACGACCTGGAGCAGCGCTTCGGGCTGGTCGGCGGCGACATCGGCCACGGCGCGCTCGGCCTCGACCAGCTCTGGGCCGCGCGGCCGCTGCTCGGGCTCGCGGCCTATCGCGGCGCGGTCGCCGGCCTGTACCACTGCGGCGCCGGCGCGCACCCCGGGAGCGGCGTCACCGGAGCGGCCGGCCACAACTGCGCACGCGAGCTGCTGCGCGACCTGGGCCGGCGCTTCAAGTAGGCGGGTCATGGGTCCGCCGGGCAGCCGGCCAGCTCACGTGCGGCCGCGATCACGTCACCCGGCCGATCGCGCTGGATGTAGTGACCGGCGGCGAGCGGGAAGCTGTGACGCCGGGCCTGGTATTCCTCGGCGACCTCATCCTGCAGTCGCCGCACCAGCAGGCGGAACGCAGGGGTCTCGCCGGGCGCCGCGCGTGAGCTCGACAGCACGATCGTGGGGACGGCAGCCGGCGCGGGACTCGCGTGCACCTGCTGGCCGGCCAGTTCGCTGTCCAGGAATTCCCGCCGCATCGGACCGATCATCAGCAGCGACAGCGCGCGCACGCCGCCATACATCGCCGGAGCCGCCCGGTGCATCCGCTGCAGCTGATCCCAATGGGTGGTATCCACCAGTAGCAGGCCGGCGACTTCATCCGGATAGTTGCGCGCGTAGTATTGCAGGTACAGGCCGCCCAGCGAATGCCCGACCAGCACGTACGGTGGCGCCAGGCCGCGCGACTGCAGTTCGCCGCGCAACTCGCGGACGATGGACTCGGCGTCGCGCGGCCCATCGGCAGCGCCGCTGCCCGGGTAGCCAGCGCGGTTGTAGGCAAGAGTGCGCGCGCAGCCGGCGGCAACCCGCGACTGCACGCGACCCCAGACATCCAGCGTGTCCCCAAGACCGGCCTCGAACACGACGGTCGCGGGACCCGAGCCCTCGATGCGAACACGGTGGGCAACACTGGTATCGGCCCGTGCGACCGGGGCGATGCCCAGTGCGCCGCCCAGCACCGCCGCGATGAACCGGTAGCGCAACCTCACAACTGCACCTTCGACGCCATGAGCTGCAGGGCCAGCCGCGTAGCGACCATGGCCATTTCCTCGGTGTCGGAGTTCGCCAGGACGACCGCGGCCACGTCGTTCGCCGCATCGATGATCATCAATGCGTAGAACAGGCCCGACGCACCCTGGTGGAAGCTGACGACACGGCCGTTCAGGTCGGCGACCGCCCAGCCGAACGCGTATTCGCCGTCTGGCGTGTGCAGGCGCTCGAAGGTGCCGGGCTGCAGCAGTGCGCAATCGCCACGCAGTCCGCGCAAGTGCAACCGCACGAAGCGCGCGAAATCGCGCACGCTCATGCTCACGTTGCCGGCCGGGTTCGCCCACTGCGGTATGCGGCTGTCCGGGTCACGGGGATCCACTGGCCGCAGACCCGTGCCATTCAGCTCATGCCCCCAAGGCGCATTGCGGTCGATCTCCGCGGGCCAGCCAAACGTTGCGCGGATGCCCAAAGGTGCGAGCAGGCGACGCTGCAGCAGCTCCTCATAGCTGCGTCCGGTCACGCGCTCGAGCATCGCCGCCGCCACGACATAGCCGGCATTGGAATACGCCGCCGCCGTGCCCGGCGGGAATGCGGGCGGTTGCCGCAGCACCCAGGCGGTGAACTGGGCACGCTGGGCGCGGACGTTGCCACTCAACGGCGGCACCCGCTGCAGATCCTCGAGCGTGTACAGCGGGATCAGTCCGGCGCGGTGGCTCAGCAGGTCGGCAAGCGTGACGTTGCGATATTCCTCGCGTGCTCCGGCAGCGACATCCGGCAGGACATCCCCAAGGGTCGAGTCCCAGCGCAGGCGACCGATCTCGACCTCCTGAGCGATGAGCGTTGCCAGCATGGCCTTGGCGTCGGAGCCGATATGGAAAGCGTCGTCGATCGCCACGCGCGCCGGGCTGCCAAGTCGCCGCACGCCGGACACGCGGACCTCTATCGTCTCCGATGTGATGATCCCGGCCGCCAGCGCCGGACTCCCGGCCTCTGCCGCAGCGGCGGCGAGTTGATCCTGCATGGCATCGGCCGAAGCCGTACCGGGCAGCGCGAGGCAGCCAAGGATGCCTGCGGCCAGCAGGCGGCTGGCCAACTTGTTGATTGCAGTCACGAAACGTCCTCCTCCGTGGGTGATTCCACGGCAGGGAGGATGGCTGCGGGACGCCGGGCATTCGTCCGCCCCGATCGGCCTGTACGTCGCGCCGACCCGGCTGGACTATGGGGTGGCAGCGCTGCGGGCGACGCGCACCCTCGCGCGGTACTGTGAGGGGGTGAGGCCGGCCTGCGCACGGAAAGTGGCATTGAACGCGGCCTTGGAGTTGAAACCCGAGGCGAGCGCGATGTCCAGGATCGATTGTTCGTCGTAGGCGGCATCGGCCAGGCAGCGCTGGACTTCGGCAACGCGCTGCCGGTTGATGTAGTCGAAGAACGTCGTGTTCAGCTCGGCGTTGAGCACCTGCGACAGGTGGTGCGACGACAAGCCGGCACGCTCGGCAAGCTCACCGAGCGTCAGATCGTTTTCCAGCCAGGGCTTCTCGGACCGCATGAGCGACTCGAGGCGGCCCAACAACTCGGGGATTCCCTTGGGGTCCAGCCCCGAACGACGATATCGCGCGGGTCCCGCGTCGGCCGACCCGGCCGCCACGGTGTTGGCATCGGACTCGGCCTTCTCCCTGGAGCCCGTCTCGCTGTCCGGGTCCGGCAAAGACACAACGCCCCGGAATGCAGCGACCTGGCGGGCCCCGAGGAACGCCAGCACGTACATTCCCAGCGGCACGGCCAGCGTATCGAGCCACTCGGCCCAATCCCATTGGCACAGCATCGCGGCCAGCCACAGCACCCACATTCCGAGATTGACACCGAGCATCGCGCCCAGCCAGCCGAAGGTGCGGCCCTGGAGCGAAGAGAAACTGCCCCGCAATGCCCTGCGGTAGCGATGCAGCGTGACCAGACCCGCGATCCAGTAGGCCAACATCTGTGCAGCGGCGATCAGCAGCACCGGGTCCGCGCCGTCCGAAGGCTGGGCGAGTTCGGCGGCCACCAGCGCGAGCTTGCGATCCGCTGGCAGCGCATAGAACGGGAGCAGGACCAGAAGACACAGGACCGCGGGCAAGGTGTGCAGCAGCCAGCGGCGCAGCGAAGGTGTTGCGTGCATGGTCAACCGCCGCACGTACATCCAAAGCACGGGTCCGACCAGGAATACCGACCAATCGGCTGCGTGGGCGGCGTGCGGCAGGACCAGCACCCAGCGCGAGTCCTCCAGCAGATCGCCTGCCGACAGCAGCATCAGGTTCAGAACATAGGCGGCGAGCCAGCGGCCGGCATTGCGATTGCCGCGTCGGCCGCCGAGCAGCAGCACCAACACCAGTACGCCAAGCGCGAGCCCGGCAAAGTGCACAAGCGGCCCCAAAGTAGCCGACGGCATGCAACCTACTCCCTGTGCCTGTCCCGTATCAGCGACAGCTCGCCCGCGCGCCGCAGCTCTGCGCTAATGGTCCTGCAGGACACCGGGCCCGTGGACATATTGCAGCGAGGGCATCATGGAGACCAAGGATCATTTCATGCGCTATGCCGTCATCAGCGCGGTCGTGCTGGTCGGTGCCCTCGGCCTGCTGGTGCACTTCTCGGCCTGAGGCTCCTCAGGCGGCGGGATTGGGGTGGCGGCGCTGGACCTGCTCCAGCTCCTCGATGATTTCGGGGTCCAGCCGCAGCGCGTCGGCCGCCAGGTCCACTTCCAGCTGCGCGAGCGTCGCGGCACCGAGCAGCACGCTCGCCACGAAGCGCTGCGACTTCGCGAAGGCGATCGCCATCTGCGCCGGATCGAGCCCGTGGCGGCGCGCGAGCGCAACGTACTCGGCGGTGGCGCGCTGCGCCGCCTCGCCGTTGTAGCGCCCGTAGCGCGGCCAGCGCACCACGCGCGCCTCGGGCGGCCGCGCGCCGTCGAGGTACTTGCCCGTGAGCATGCCGAAGGCGAGCGGCGAGTAGGCCAGCAGGCCGATGCGCTCGCGGATCGCGAACTCGGCGAGGCCGGTCTCGAAGCCGCGGTTCAGCAGGTTGTAGGGGTTCTGGATGCTGGCGATGCGCTCGAGCGCGCCGCCGTCGGCGGCCTTCAGGTACTGCGCCACGCCCCAGGGCGTCTCGTTCGACACGCCGACGTAGCGCGCCTTGCCGGCGCGCACCAGCTCGGTGAGCGCCGCGAGCGTCTCGTCGATCGGCACCGGCTGCTCGGCGTCGACGTGGCGATAGCCCACCTGCCCGAAGCGGTTCGCCGTGCGGTCGGGCCAGTGGACCTGGTAGAGATCGACATAGTCGGTCTGCAGCCGCCGCAGGCTGTCCTCGAGCGCCTGCCGCAGGTTGGCGCGGTCGAGCCGCGTGCGCCCGCCGCGCAGGTAGGCGAGGCCCCGCGGTCCGTCGGGCGGCCCGACGGCCTTGGTGGCGAGGATCACCTCGTGGCGGCGGCCGCTGCGCCGTAACCAGCTGCCGATATACGCCTCGGAGAGTCCCTGCGTCTCGGCGCGCGGTGGCGCCGGGTACATCTCGGCCACGTCGATGAGGTTCACGCCCTGCGCCAGCGCGCGCTCCATCTGCGCGTGCGAGTCGGCCTCGCCGGCCTGCTCGCCGAAAGTCATCGTACCGAGGCCGAGGGCGCTGACGCGCAGGTCGCTGTGGCCGAGCTGGCGGTACTCCATGGCCGGCGGAGGCCGCGCGGGATCAGGCCGGCCGCTGGCGCGACAGGCGCGCCGCCGCCGCGGCACGGATCTTCAGGCGCCGCTCGTCGTCGGCCTGGGACCAGGCGACGATCTCGTACATGCGCCGGCCGCAGCCGACGCAGACGTGCTCGGCGTCGAGCTTGCACAGGCCGATGCAGGGCGATGGCACCTGCGAGGGTTGGGCGCCGGAATCCATGATCCATCCGTACGGGTTGGGCGGAGCGCAATATGCGGTGTGCCGCCACCCGATGCAACCGGCGGACGGCATCGGCGCGACATAAGCGCAGCCTGTACATGACGACGCATTCATGATCGCCTGATCGGGCCGCCGTCGCCTTGCGTCCCCCGCCGCGGGCCGTCACGATGCCGCCATGATGTCGCCACGCATTCGCCGCGCAACGACCGGCCTCGCCGCCCTCGCCCTCGCGCTGTCGCTCGCCGCCTGCGGCGGTGGTGGTGGCGGCGGCGGGTTCAACTCGAGCTCCGGCGGCTCGAGCAGCTCCGGCGGCTCGAGTTCCTCGTCGAGCAGCAGCTCGAGCAGTTCCGGCGGTCCCCCGACGACCGCGCAGCGGATCGCAGCCGCCGACAGCACGGCCGCCTCGTCGACCAACGGCTGCCACGCCATCACGCCGTTCTACTGGGAGATCGGCGACGCGAGCGCCATGCAGACCGGACGCACCGAGCCCGCCAGCGCGACCAGCCCGCTCGCCAGCACGCCACTGGCGCTGCTGTCGGCCTCGAAGTGGCTGTTCGGCGCCTTCGTGGTGCAGCAGCGCGGCGGCTACGGCAACCTGTCGCAGGACGACAAGCGTGCGCTGACGATGAGCTCGGGCTACGTCAACATGACGAACGGCAGCTGCCTCGCTTCGCAGACCGTCGCCGAATGCGACGGCAATGCCAACGGACCGCTGGTGGCCGGCGAGGTCGATCATTTCCACTACAACAGTGGCCACTTCCAGCACCTCGGCGCGGCGGCCAGTCCGAGCCTCGGCATCGAGGCCGACGGCACGGCGGCCCTCAAGACGGGCATGGACGCCTACCTGACCGGCGGACTGACCTACAGCTGGGACACGCCGGAACTCGCCGGTGGCGCAGTGGATTCGGCCGAGGACTACGCGAAATTCCTGCGCGAGATCCTCGACGGCACGCTGCTCATGAAAGGCGCGCTCGGCCAGGCCAGGGTCGCCACCAACGACACGCAGGCCAGCGCCAACAGCATTCCGGGCGACCCCTTCGCCAGCGAGACGCTGCACTACTCGCTCGGCCACTGGGTCGAGGACGATCCCAGCGGTGCCGGCGACGGCGCCTACAGCAGCCCGGGCTTCTACGGCTTCTATCCGTGGATCTACATCGATCCGGCCAACGCGACGAACGCCTGGTACGGGATCGTGGCGCGCGAGGTCAACACGGGCAACGCCAACGCCTTCCGCGACTCGATCGCCTGCGGCCGGCTCATCCGCCGCGCCTGGCTCACCGGCGTGGCCCGGTGAGCCGGCGCGGCGGCATGCCACCGCCGCCGGCCGGCCCCGGTGGCGGGCCTCAGTCGTACGCGTCGTAGATGACGTCGAGCACCAGGCCGGTCGCGAGCGCGGTCAGCACCAGGTCGCCGTCGTAGCGCACCCAGCGGCAGCCCACCGGCGGCGCGTAGACGCGCTGGCCGTAGCGCCAGTAGTCGGGCACGTAGTAGTAGCGGGTGCGGTACTCGGCCGGCAGCCACTGGCCGCGCGCCCAGCGATGGCCGTAGTAGCCGCGCGGGCGGTAGTCATAGCGCCATGACGGGGACGGGTAGCCGTAGCGCGGCCCGTAGTAACCGCCGTTGTACCCGTACCGGCCCTCGTAGCCGCCGCGCTGTTCCGGGCGGGTCCGGCCGTTGTACCAGCCCTGGCCGTCGCGCCAGTCCCGGCCGTCGCGCCCGCCACGGACGTCGCGGCCGTCGCGCCGATCGCCGCGGTCGCGGCCCTGCCAATCGTGCCCGGCCTGGTGCTGCGGCTCGAAGCCGCCGTGGCGCGGCGGGTCGGCCAGGGCCGCATTGCCCGCGACCAGGGCCAGTATCAGGGTGGATGCTGCAAGGCGTTTCATGGATGCCTCCTCGGGACCTGAAGCCTGGTGGGCGCCCAGCGGTGCCCATTGCGGCTCCAGTATCCGGTCGCCAGCCTGACTGGAGGCTGAACGGGCGGGAGGCGGGAAAAAGACGGCGGGACGCCGCCGTCGGCGCCCCGCCGTTCCGGTTCTGGGGATCCGGAATTCGCTCAGGTCGAAGGCGTGGTGGCCGCCGCCGCGTCCTTCTTCTTGTGGTGGTGCTTCTTGTGCTTCTTCGCCGGCTGCGCGCTGCTGTCGCTGCTGGTGGAAGTCGCCGCGGCGGGCGTCGGGGCACTGGTGGCCGGCGCGGTGCTGCTGCTGTTCGCGGCGAACACGGGCGCCGCCAGCGCACCGGCGGCCAGCGTGGCGAGGAGGAGCGTATGGGGCTTCATGTCGGTCATCTCCGGGTGTCTGGTGGTTCAACCCACGTTCGGGTTGACCGTCATTGTCCGGAATGATGCGCTGGGCGTTCGTGAATTCTTAGCAATGTGGGTCCGCCGGCGCGGCGCGCAGGCGCAGCGCCAGCTGCCGGCGCGCGAGCGCGTAGCTCAGCACCGCCTGCAGCGTCACCGAGGCGACCGACAGGTACCACACCTCGGCAATGGCGAAGTGCGGCTGCGCCGCGAGCCAGGTCGCGGGCAGTGCGAAGGTCAGCAGCCGCGCGGCGGAGCTCAGCAGCGTCGGCCAGGTGTTGCCCAGCGCCTGGAACAGGCCGGAGCAGGTGAACACGATGCCCGAGGCGGCGAAATTCCACGACACGATCTGCAGGAACTGCGTGCCGACGCCGATCACCGCCGCGTCCTGCGTGAAGCCGCGCAGCAGCACCGCCGGCGCGATCTGGCACAGGAGCGTCAGCACCAGCATCAGCGTGGCGCCCAGCGCGATCGCAGTGCGGAACGTCGCGCGCACGCGCGCGCCGTGGCCGGCGCCGAAGTTCTGCCCGGCCACCGGCGCGGTCGCGAAGGCGATCGCCATCGCCGGCAGCGAGATCGCCTGCATGACGCGCGAGCCCATGCCGAAGCCGGCCTGCGCCGCGGCGCCGAAGTCGCGGATGATGCCGTAGACGATCGCCATGTAGAGGAACATCAGCGCGAACTCGCCGCCGGCCGGCAACCCGATGTCGAGCAGCCGCCACCACACGCGCAGCCGCGGACGCAGCAGCTCGCGGTGGAAGGCGACGTACTTCTCCAGGCGCACGAAGTAGTAGAACAGCCAGGCGACGCCGGCCGCGACGGCGATCGAGCTCGCGAGCCCGGCGCCGGCGACGCCGAGCGGCCGGCCGGTGCCCCAGCCGGCGATCAGGATCGGCGCGAGGATCGCGTTGACCACCACGCTCAGCATCTGCACCACCATCGTCGGGCGCACGATGCCGGTGCCGCGCAGCGCCGAGCCCATCGCGATCAGCGCGAACTGCAGCGCGAGGCCGGGCATGTACCAGCGCAGGTAGTCGAGCCCGGCCGTGGCCGTGGCCGCGTCGGCCCCCAGCCGGCGCACGTAGGCGCCGGCCAGCGCGTAGCCGGCCACCAGCGTCACCACCGTGAGGAGCCCGGCGAGCACCAGCGACTGGTTGAACACCAGGTTGGCGTCCTGCCGGTCGCGGCGCCCCGCGGCCTGCGCGATCAGCGCCACGGCGCCCGCGCCCAGCATCTGCGTCAGCGCGACGACGATGAACATCACGCTGCCCGCGGCGCCGACCCCGGCGATCGCGGCATCGCCGAGCCGCGCGACGAAGTACAGGTCGACGAGGAAGTACAGCGTCTGCACGATCATGCCGGCCGCGATCGGCGCCGCCATCTCCAGCAGGTGGCGCGTGATCGAGCCTTTGGTCAGATCCTTCATGCTCGGGCATGATAGCGTCCGCCCGCCCCGCCCAAGAATCATTCGCACCGTGACCGAGCCCGCACTGCCGAGCCTGCTGCTGCTGACGCTGGCCGCCGCCGCGGCCGGACTGGTCAACGCGCTCGCCGGCGGCGGCACGTTGATCACCTTCCCGGCCCTGCTCGCCGCCGGGCTGCCGCCGGTCGCGGCCAACGTCACCAGCACGCTGGCGCTGGCGCCCGGCTACCTGGGCGCCACGCTGGCGCAGCGCGCCGACCTTGCGAGGCAGGGCCCGCGGCTCGCCCTGCTGCTGCCGCCCGCCGCGCTCGGCGGCGCGGCCGGCGCCGTGCTGCTCCTGCACGGGAGCGAGCGCGCCTTCGCGGCCCTGGCGCCCTGGTTGATCCTCGCCGCGGCGGCACTGATCGCCGCGCAGGATCCGGTGCGGCACTGGCTGCAGGAGCGGCGGCTGGCCCGGGACGGCGCCGCGGCGACCCCGCCGCCCGAGGGCATCGGCGCCCGCGCGCGCGCCGTTCTCGGCGTGGCGCTCGCGGCGGTGTACGGCGGGTACTTCGGGGCGGGCCTGAGCGTCATCGTCCTCGCGGTGCTGGGCCTCGCGCTGGACGACGATTTCCGGCGCATCAACGCCGCCAAGCAGGCGGTCGCCTTCGCGGTGAACCTCGCGGCCGCGGCCTGCTTCGCGTTCTCGCCGGCGGTGGCCTGGCCGGCGGTGATCGCGATGGCGGCGGGCGCGCTGGCCGGCGGCGCCGCCGGCGGCCGCCTCGCGGGCCGCATCGACCCGCGGACGTTGCGCCGGCTGGTCGTTGCGCTCGGCGTCGCGATCGGCATCGGCTACCTGTGGCGCTGAAGGCGGCTTAGACTAGCCGCCATGAAGAAGACCGGCTGGTTCACCGGGCTGCTCGCCCTTCTCATCCTCGGCGTGGTCGCCTGGACGGCGCTGGCGCTGTGGTGGTCCTACTCGGAGGGCGAGCGCGTCGGCGTGCTGCAGAAGTTCTCGCGCAAGGGCTGGGTCTGCAAGACCTACGAGGGCGAGCTGGCGCTGTACGTGGTCGGCGGCGTCGCGCCGCAGATCTGGAACTTCACGGTGCGCGACGCGGCGGTCGCGACCCAGCTCAACGCCGTCATCGGCGAGCGCGTGCGCCTGCACTACGCCGAGCACCGCGGACTGCCGAGCAGCTGCTTCGGCGACACGGCCTACTTCGTCGACAGCGTCGCCCCGGTCGCGCCGACGCCGGCCATGCCGGGCGCGGCGGCACCGCAACCCTAGCCCGACCCGCCCGGCCCGACCCGCCCGGCCAGACGACGCGCCGCCCGGGCCCGCCTCAGCCGACCTGCGGCGCCGGCGGCGCCTTGCCGCCGATATGCTCCTCGTGCGCCCCCGAGGCGAGCACCCGGTGCGCGACCTTGCCGCTGAGCCAGCGCTCGAAGTCATCGATCCAGCAGAACACCGCCGGCACCATCACCAGCGTGAGCGCGGTGGAGGTGATCAGGCCACCGATCACGGCGATCGCCATCGGCGCCTGGAAGCCGTCGTCGCCGATGCCCAGCGCCACCGGCATCATGCCGGCGACCATCGCCACGGTGGTCATCACGATCGGCCGCGCGCGCTTGTGGCCGGATTCCATCAGCGCGGTGTCGCGATCCTTGCCGGCGCGCATCTCCTCGATGGCGAAATCCACCAGCAGGATCGAGTTCTTGGCGACGATGCCGAGCAGCATCAGGATGCCGATCACCACCGGCAGCGAGAACGCATGGCCGGTGACCGCGAGCGCGAAGGCCGCGCCGCCCAGCGACAGCGGCAGCGCCGAGAGGATCGTGATCGGCTGGAACACGCGCACGAACAGCAGCACCAGCACTGCGAACACCATCATGATGCCGGCGGAGATCGCCAGCATGAAATTCGAGAACAGTTCCTTCTGGATCTCCGCGTCGCCGACGTCGATGATCCTCACGCCGGCCGGCGGGCTCTTGTACGACGGCAGTTCGTGGAGCTTCTTCAGCGCGACGCCGCTCTCGACGCCGTTGAGGTCGGCGTCGACCGCGACGCGCCGCAGCTGGTCGTAGCGGCGGATCTTCGAGGGGCCCTGGCCGAAGCTGATGTCGGCCACCGACTTCAGCGGCACCGTCGTGCCGAGCAGCGTGCGCACCGGGAGGTTCTCGATGGTCGCGGGGTCGCGGCGCGCCGCCTCGACCAGGCTCACGCGGATCGGGATCTGGCGGTCGCTCAACGAGAACTTGGCGCTGTTCTGCTCGATGTCGCCGAGCGTGGCGATGCGCACGGTCTCGCTGATGCTCACCGCCGTGACGCCGAGCTGCGCCGCCAGGTCGGCGCGCGGCCGGATCTGGATCTCCGGGCGCGGCAGGTCGCCGTTGATGCGCGGCTCGCGCAGCTCCTTCAGGGCGCGCATCTGTCCGACGAAATCGCGCGCGGTACGCTCGACCAGCGCCGGATCGCTCCCGACCACGAACAGCGTGATGTCGCGGCCCAGGCCGCTCGACTGGCTCTGGAAATGGATGCGCGCGTCCGGGATGGACTTCAGTTCCGCCGAGAGCCGCTCCTCGAGCTGCTGCTGCGTGAGCTTGCGCTGCTCGCGCGGCACGAACTGGATGTACAGCGAGGCGTTGCGCACCTCGCCATCCTCGTCCTCGCCGATCGACTCGACGACGTTGTCGACCTCAGGGTGCTGGCGGATGATCTCGTAGGCGCGCGCCGAGGCCGCCGCCGTCTGCTCGAGCTGCACGCCCGGCGGCAGCTCGATGGCGAGCATCGAGCTGGAATTGTCCGATACCGGTATGGTCGATCGCGGCAGCATCACCAGGCCGACGATCGAAACCAGGAAGAAGGCCACCCCGATGGCCAGCGTGCGCCCGCGATGATGCACCGCCCAGCGCAGGGCCTTCAGGTACCCGGTCATGATCGGCCCGTCGGGCCGCGCGTGGATGCTGTTGGGCATCGGCTTGAGCGTGTAGGCGGCGATCAGCGGGCTGATGAGCCGCGCCACCAGCAGCGAGAAGAACACCGAGGCCGCGACCGTCAGGCCGAACTCGCGGAAGAACTGCCCGGTGATGCCGCCCATGAACGACACCGGCAGGAACACCGCGATGATGGTCATCGAGGTCGCGACCACCGCCAGGCCGATCTCGTCGGCGGCGTCGAGCGCCGCGCGATAGGCGCTCTTGCCCATCGCCATGTGGCGCGAGATGTTCTCGATCTCGACGATCGCGTCGTCGACCAGCACGCCGGTCACCAGCGACAGCGCCAGCAGGCTGATCATGTTGAGCGTGAAGCCCATCCACAGCATGAAGGCGAAGGTCGGCAGCGCCGACAGCGGGATCGCCAGCGCCGAGATCGCCGTCGCGCGCCAGTTGCGCAGGAACAGGAACACGATCGCGACCGCGAGGATCGCGCCCTCCACCAGCGCCTTCATCGAGGAGGCGTAGCTCTCCTTGGTGTACTGCACCGTCGTGAAGACCAGCTTGATCTTCACGTCCGGGTTTTCCTTGCCGATCGTGGCGAGCTCGGCCTCGATGGCGTTGAACACCTTGACGTCCGAGGAGCCCTTGGAGCGCATGACGCCGAAGGTCGTGGCCGGCCGGCCATCGAGCCGCGAGATGCTGCGCACCTCGGCGACGCCGTCACGCACCTCGGCGATGTCGCGCAGCCGCATGAAGCGGCCGTCCGGCAGCACGATCTGCCGCTCGGCGAGCTGCCCGGCCGTGCGCGCGCCGCCGAGCACGCGGATCGCCTGCTCGCCGCCGGCCACCTGCGCCCGCCCGCCGGGGGCGTCGAGGTTCTCCTGGCGCAGCTGCTGGTTGACCTCGGCCGCGGTGATGCCGAGCGCCTGCATGCGTGCCGGGTCGAGGTCGATGCGGATCTCGCGCGTCACGCCGCCGCTGCGCGCCACCTGCGCGACGCCCTCGATGCCGAGCAGCCGCTTGGTGATCGTGTCGTCGACGAACCACGAGAGCTGCTGCTCGGTCAGCGCGCTGGTGGTCGCCGAGTAGTAGGCGATCGCGCCGCCCTCGATGTCCATGCGGCGAACCAGCGGCTCCAGGATTCCCTCGGGCAACTCGCTGCGGACGCGCGCCACCGCGTCGCGCACGTCGTTCAGCGCGCGGTCGACCGGCGTGCCGACCTCGAACTCGATCTGCGTCAGCGCCTGCCCCTCGATGGCGCGCGAAGTGATGTGCTTGACGTCGCCGATGTTGGCGACCGCGCCCTCCACCTTCTGCATCACCTGGGTCTCGAGGTCGCTCGCCACCGCACCGGGTTGCGAGATGTACACCTCGATGAACGGCGCCGAGATGTCCGGCTGCAAGTTGATCGGCAGGCGGATGAACGCGACGACGCCGCAGACCGTCAGCACCGTGAACAGGATCAGCGGGAAGACCGGGTGGCGGATGGCCCAGGCGGAGATGTTGCGCACGGCGATTCCTCCCTCGACGGCGGCTCAGCGCGAGGCTGCGACCGCGCGCGCGGCCGCGGGCTTGCCGGCCGCGGCCTCGGCCGCCGCGCCGCCGCCGGCAGCCGCGACCGCGACCTTCTCGCCCTCGCGCAGGAAGGCCCCGGCGGTCGCCACCACGCGCTGGTTGCCGTCCAGGCCGCTGGTGATCAGCAACCCGTCGCGGTGCGCGCCGCCGACGGTGACGCCGCGGCGGACCACGAGGTCGCCGGCATCGACGCTCAGCACGTAGCTGCCGGCGGTGTCGGCCAGCACGGCGGTCTGCGGCACGACGGCGCCGTGCAGCATGTCGACCTGCACCTCGCCGCGCGCGAAGGCGCCGGGGCGCAGCGCCGCCAGGTTCGACGGCAGCGCGATGCGCACCGTGCCCTGGCGCGTCGCCGGGTCGATCACCGCCCCGACCTGCCACACCTTGCCCTCGAAGGGCTGCGCGACGCCGCTCAGGTAGACGCGCGCCACCTGCCCCGGCCGCAGCCGCGGCATGTCCTGCTCGGCGACCAGCCCGCGCATCTCGATCTCGGCATTGCGCGCCAGGCGGAACAGCACGGTGGCGCCCGGCGAGGCGATCTGCCCGACCTCGGCCGTGCGCGTCAGCACCACGCCGTCGCTGGGCGCGCTCACGTGGGTGCGCGCGAGCCGCGCCTGCGATTCGGCGAGCTGCGCCTCGGCGAGCGACACGCGTGCCCGCGCGGTGACCGCCGCAGTGCGCCGGCGCTCGAGTTCCTCGACCGAGAAGGCGCCGCCGGCCTTCTCGGCCCGGCGGTACTCGGCCCCGGCCGCCTCGGCGGCCGCCTTGAGCTCATCGCGCGTCGCGGTGGCCGCGGCCACCTGCGACTGCGCCACCGACGGGTCGAGCTGCGCCAGCATCTGGCCGCGGCGCACCTTGTCGCCGGCCTCGACGTACACCGCCGCGACGCGCCCGCCCTCGCCCTCCGGGCCGATCGGCATTTCGTTGCGCGCGCTGATCGCACCCGTGATGGCCACGGTCGCGGCAATGTCGCCGGGCACCGGGACGATGACGCTGACCAGCTGGCGCTCGCTGTCCGGGTCGGTTTTCTTCGGCTTGTGGACGATGGCGCGCGCGATGACGATCCCCACCAGGACGACCAGGACCGCGATGGCCAGCAGCTTCAGCCGCCGCCCGTCGAAACGGAGGACCCGCTCCCCCGACCCCAGAGACTCGCTCATACGGCACCTGATGAGAATGAGACGCAAATGCTACGCCGTTTGGCGTAGGCTGACCAATTATCCCGGATACCCAGGAGGGGGCCCGGAGGTTTCAGCGGACGATCCGCCGGTTGGCTACTGGCCGGACAACGGCTGGCGGCCTCACCACCCGGGGGCGGCGAAGGATACCGCGCGGGGCGCCCCGGCCCCTAGAAACTCGCCCGGACGAAGGCCTCCGGCCCGGCGATGTTCATGCGCATCTGCCCATTGGGGTTGGAATCGGTGACCTCGATCTGCACCCGCGTGCTCTGGTAGCCGAGGCCGAAGGCGACGTTGCGCCGCCAGCGATACTGGATGTCGCCGTGGTAGTCGCCGAGCATCCCGCTCACCGAACCGACGGTCAGGTTGAAGTACTGGGCGCGCGCGGACAGCGACCAGCGGCGGGCGATGCGCCAGGTGCCGTCCAGGGCCACCGTGGCGAACGGGCCGGCTCCGCTGAAGTCCTCGCGGATCGGCTGGGCGCGGTTGTCGACGCGCGCCTGGGCCTCGGCCTGCACCAGGTGCAGCCCGAACCCCGCGCCGAGCTCGTAGCGGCTCGCCCGCAGGAAGGAATAGGTCCAGGTGACGTCGATCTGCCGCCAGTCGGTCTGCGAGTGCACGACGTCCGGCGCGAGGAAGGTGTTCGCCCCGTAACCGATCGGGGTCGTCGGCGAGGCCGTCCCCCGGCGCGAGAGGTCCCACATGTCGACCCGCACCCGGCCACGGTCGCGCAGCCGGAACATCATCTCGACGCGCAGCTGGTTCATGCGGTCGGACTGGTTGAAGTCCTTCTCCGCCGAAAATTCGGTGCCGGCGGCGTTGGTCGCCGGATCGTCGACGCGGGCGCGCGTATCCACGCTGCCCTGCAGCCAGCCGCCGCGGATGGCGAAGTGGTCGGTGATGGGACTCGCGGGCCAGGCCTTGGAATCCTGGCGATCGGCGAGCGCAACGCCCGCGGCGAGCAGCAGCGAGCAGCTGAACAGCATCCTGATCATGCCGGCATGATCCACCAGCCGGCCCGGGCGGCGCCAGAGTCGCCGCCCGGCGACGCCGGCGGATGTGAAGCCGGTCGCAGCCCGCGGCCCGGCCGCGCCGGATCGCGCGCTAGATCGAGGGGTTCCAGACCTCGGGCAGCAGGATGCCGGCCTGCGTCAGGTGCTCGACGATGGCCCCCGTGGCCTGCTCGGCGCCGAGCCGGGTCGTGTCGATGCGGATCTCGGCGTGCTCGGGCGGCTCGTAGGGGGAATCGATGCCGGTGAAGTGCCGCAGCTCGCCGCGCCGCGCCTTGCGGTAGAGCCCCTTCGGGTCGCGCTTCTCGGCCTCGGCCAGCGGCGTGTCGATGTAGATCTCGAAGAACTCGCCCTCGCCCACCAGCTCGCGCGCCATGCGCCGCTCGGAGCGGAACGGCGAGATGAACGAGACCAGCACGATCAGGCCCGCGTCGACCATCAGCTTGGCCACCTCGCCGACGCGGCGGATGTTCTCGACGCGGTCGGCGTCGGTGAACCCCAGGTCCTTGTTGAGGCCGTGGCGCACGTTGTCGCCGTCGAGCAGGTAGGTGTGGCGGCCGGCGCTGTGCAGCCGCTTCTCCACCAGGTTCGCGATCGTCGACTTGCCGGCGCCGGAGAGGCCCGTGAACCAGAGGATGCAGGCCTTCTGGCCCTTCTGGTGCGCGCGCGCCGCGCGGTTCACGTCCAGCGCCTGCCAGTGGATGTTGTCGGAGCGGCGCAGCGCGAAGTGCACCAGCCCGGCGGCGACCGTGTCGTTGCTGATGCGGTCGATGAGGATGAAGCCGCCGGTGTCGCGGTTCTCCTCGTAGGGGTCGAAGGCCACGGCGCGGTCCAGCGCCAGGTTGCACACGCCGATCTCGTTGAGCTCGAGCTGGCGCGCCGCCGTGTGCTCGAGCGTGTTGACGTTGACCTTGTGCTTGAGCGCCGTGACGTTCGCCGTGACGGTGCGCGTGCCGATCTTCATCAGGTACGGCCGGCCCGGGAGCATCGCGTCCTCGTGCATCCAGATCAGCGTGGCCTGCAGCTGGTCGGCGATCGAGGCCGGCTGGTCGGCCGCGGTGATGACGTCGCCGCGGCTGATGTCGATCTCGTCCTCGAGCACCAGCGTGACGGCCTGGCCGGCGACCGCGCGCTCCAGGTCGCCATCGTAGGTGGCGATGCGCGCCACGCGGCTCTGCTTGCCCGAGGGCAGCACGCGGATCGCCTGGCCGCGGGCGACGGCGCCGCCGGCCAGCGTGCCGGCGAAGCCGCGGAAGTCCTGGTGCGGGCGATTGACCCACTGCACCGGCAGGCGCAGCGGCCGCTCGGCGGCGCGGTCCTCGATCGGCACGGTCTCGAGGTGCTGCATCAGCGTCGGCCCCGTGTACCAGGGCATCTGCGTCGAGGGCTCGGTGACGTTGTCGCCGCGCAGCGCCGACATCGGGATGGCGGTGAACGCGGTGATGCCGATCTGCGCGGCGAAGGCGCGGTACTCCTCGACGATGCGCCCGAAGACCGCGGCGTCGTGGCCCACCAGGTCCATCTTGTTGATGGCCAGCACCACGTGGCGGATGCCGAGGAGCGAGACGATGTAGCTGTGGCGGCGCGTCTGCGTCAGCACGCCGCGGCGCGCGTCGATCAGGATCACGGCGAGGTCGGCGGTCGAGGCGCCGGTCGCCATGTTGCGCGTGTACTGCTCGTGGCCGGGCGTGTCGGCGACGATGAACTTGCGCCGGTCGGTGGAGAAGAAGCGGTAGGCGACGTCGATGGTGATGCCCTGCTCGCGCTCGGCCGCGAGGCCGTCGACCAGCAGCGCGAAATCGAGCTCGCCGCCCTGCGTGCCGACTTTCTTCGAATCGGCCTCGAGCGCCGCCAGCTGGTCCTCGAAGATCAGCTTCGACTCGTACAGCAGCCGGCCGATCAGCGTGCTCTTGCCGTCGTCGACGCTGCCGCAGGTGATGAAGCGCAGCAGCCCCTTGTGCTGGTGGGCCTCGAGGTAGCGCTCGATGTCAGCGGCGATCAGCTCCGACTTGTGCGCCATCAGAAGTACCCTTCCTGCTTCTTCTTCTCCATCGAGGCGGCAGCGTCGTGGTCGATGACGCGCCCCTGGCGCTCCGAGGTGGTGGCGAGCAGCATCTCCTGGATGATGGCGGTGAGCGTCGCGGCCTCGCTCTCGATCGCGCCGGTCAGCGGGTAGCAGCCGAGCGTGCGGAAGCGCACCTTCTTCAGCTGCGGGCGCTCGCCGGCGGCGAGCGGCATGCGCTCGTCGTCGACCATGATCAGCGTGCCGTCGCGCGCCACCACCGGCCGCTCGGCCGCCAGGTACAGCGGCACGATCGGGATGTTCTCCAGGTGGATGTACTGCCAGATGTCGAGCTCGGTCCAGTTCGACAGCGGGAAGACGCGGAAACTCTCGCCCTTGTGCTTGCGCGCGTTGTAGAGCTTCCACAGCTCGGGCCGCTGGCGCTTGGGGTCCCAGCGGTGCTGGGCGGAGCGGAACGAGAGGATGCGCTCCTTGGCGCGCGACTTCTCCTCGTCGCGCCGCGCGCCGCCGAAGGCGGCGTCGAAGCCGTAGTGATCGAGCGCCTGCTTGAGCGCCTGGGTCTTCATGACGTCGGTGTGCACGGCCGAGCCGTGCGTGAACGGGCCGATGCCGCGTGCCAGCCCCTCCGGGTTGACGTGCACCAGCAGCTCGAGGCCGAGCCGCCGCGCGGTCTCGTCCCGGAAGCGGATCATCTCGCGGAACTTCCACGTGGTGTCGACGTGCAGCAGCGGGAACGGCGGCTTCGCCGGGTGGAAGGCCTTCATGGCGAGGTGCAGCATCACCGAGCTGTCCTTGCCGATGGAATAGAGCATCACCGGCTTGTCGCACTCGCCGACCACCTCGCGCAGGATCTCGATGCTCTCGGCCTCGAGGCGCTGCAGGTGCGTGAGTCGTTCGGTCGTGGGCTGCATCCGGCGAGTATAGGGGAGCCCCCCCGCACGGATCTGTGATCAGTTTATTCGGCGGCGGCGCGGTCCAGCAGCCAGCTGCAGGCCCCGGCGGGCCGCAGCCGCGCGGCCGGCAGCGCGGCGCCCGCCGGCGTCGCGAGCTGCTCGAGCACGGCGCGCTTGGCCGCGCCGGTCACCAGCAGCAGCGTGAGGCGCGCGGATTCGAGAACCGGGTAGGTGAGGCTGACGCGCGGCTCGGGCCGCGCGCCGGTCACGGCGACCGCCCAGCGGTGCCGCTCCTCCAGCGCCGCGGTGCCGGGGAACAGCGAGGCGGTATGGCCGTCCTCGCCCAGGCCCAGCAGGTTCACGGCGAACAGCGGCCTTGCGGGATCGAGCCGGGCCGCACCGTACCAGCCCTGCAGCTCGCTGGCATAAGCGGCCGCCGCCGCGTCCGGCGCGAGCCCGCCGGTCGGCACCGGATGCACGTTCGCGGGCGGCGCGTTGACAGAATCCAGCATGGCCGCACGCGTCATCCGGAAGTTGCTGTCCGGGTGGTCGTGCGGCACGCAGCGCTCGTCGCCCCAGAACCAGTGCACGCGCTCCCAGGGGATGCGCGCGCGCCAGGCCGGCGTGGCGAGCAGCGTGTACAGGCGCTTCGGCGTGGAGCCGCCCGAGAGGCACACGGCCGCCGGCCCGCGGGTCGCGGCCAGCGTCGCCGTCAGCAGCTCGGCCGCGCGCACCGCCACCGCGTCGGCGTCGGCGAGGACCTCGCGCCGCGCGCCGCTCATGCGGCGCCCGCCTGGCTGTTGCGCACGGCCGGCGCGCCTCAGCGCTTCATCGCCTCGAAGAACTCCGAGTTGGTCTTGGTGTCCTTCATCTTGTCGAGCAGGAACTCGACCGCGGCGAGTTCGTCCATCGGGTGCAGGAGCTTGCGCAGGATCCACATCTTGGCGAGTTCCGACGGCTCGGTGATCAGCTCTTCCTTGCGCGTGCCCGAGCGGTTGATGTTGACCGCCGGGAAGACGCGCTTCTCGGCGATGCGCCGGTCGAGGTGGATCTCGCTGTTGCCGGTGCCCTTGAACTCCTCGTAGATGACGTCGTCCATCTTCGAGCCGGTGTCGATCAGCGCGGTGGCGAGGATGGTGAGCGAGCCGCCCTCCTCGATGTTGCGCGCGGCGCCGAAGAAGCGCTTCGGGCGCTGCAGCGCGTTGGCATCGACGCCGCCGGTCAGCACCTTGCCGGAACTCGGCACCACGGTGTTGTAGGCGCGCGCCAGGCGCGTGATCGAATCGAGCAGGATCACCACGTCCTTCTTGTGCTCGACCAGCCGCTTGGCCTTCTCGATCACCATCTCGGCGACCTGCACGTGGCGCGCCGCCGGCTCGTCGAAGGTCGAGGAGACCACCTCGCCCTTGACGGTGCGCTGCATCTCGGTGACCTCCTCGGGCCGCTCGTCGATGAGCAGCACGATCAGGTACACCTCGGGATGGTTCCAGGTGAGCGAGGTGGCGATGTTCTGCAGCAGCATCGTCTTGCCGGCCTTCGGCGGCGAGACGATCAGGCCGCGCTGGCCCTTGCCGATCGGCGCGACCAGGTCGATCATGCGCGCCGTCAGGTCCTCGGTCGAACCGTTGCCGCGCTCGAGCTTCAAGCGCTTGGTCGGGTGGAACGGCGTCAGGTTCTCGAACAGCACCTTGGTGCGCGAGCTGTCCGGCGTGTCGAAGTTGATCTGCCCGACCTTCAGCAGCGCGAAGTAGCGCTCGCCGTCCTTCGGCGGGCGGATGAGCCCCGAGATCGTGTCGCCGGTGCGCAGGTTGAAGCGGCGGATCTGGCTCGGGCTGATGTAGATGTCGTCCGGCCCGGCGAGGTAGCTGCCGTCGGCCGAGCGCAGGAAGCCGAAGCCGTCCTGCAGGATCTCGAGCACGCCGTCGCCGAAGATGTTCTCGCCCTGGCGCGCGTGCGCCTTGAGGATCGAGAAGATGATGTCCTGCTTGCGCGAGCGCGCCAGGCTCTCGAGGCCCATCGACTCGGCCATCTTCACCAGCTCATGGACGGGTTTCGCCTTGAGCGTGGTGAGGTTCATCGAGTTGCGCGACTGCTCCAGTTCCGCCGGGCTGATGACCTCGGCGTCGTCCTCGCCGATCGGTTCGAGATCCGGCAGGTAGTCGTCCGGGCGCCCGCCGACGTTGCCGCGGTTGCCGTCACGGTTGCCGTCGCGGCCGTGGCGCGGGCCCTTCTGCCGGTTGCGACCCGGGTTGCCGAGGTAGCCCCTCACAGGTGCTGTTCCAGGAAGGCGGCGAGCTGGGACCTGGAGACCGCGCCGACCTTCTGCGCGTGCACCGTGCCGTCCTTGAAGAGCAGCAGCGTCGGGATGCCGCGGATGCCGAACTTCGGCGGCGTCTGCGGGTTCTGGTCGATGTTGAGCTTCGCGATCTTCAGCCGCCCGTGATATTCCTTGGCGACCTCATCGAGGATCGGGGCGATCATCTTGCAGGGGCCGCACCACTCGGCCCAGAAATCCAGCAGCACGGGCTGGTCCGACTTGAGGATGTCCTTGTCGAAGTTGGCGTCCGAGGTGTGGACGATGTGCTCGTTGCTCACGCGAATGCGCCTCCAGTTGAGGTATGGGTTGAGTCGGGCCCGGGAGGATGGACCGCGGGCGGGGAGAAATGTCGGTGGGTGTAGGGGGGTATGGTTGAGTGTTGCGGCGGGCCGTGCGGCCCATATGCCACGGAATGCCGTCTGGCAGGTTACACTGGCGTCTGGACTGGCGTTGGATGGTGCGGGGCAGAGGAGCCGCCGATGGCGTTATTTGTAGCCGGTTCCGCCCGCATTTGCAAGCTCCCGCCACCCGCTCGACCTTCCCGCTCAACCTCAAAAGCCCGAGATCAGCGCAATGAGTGATGACCATCTCAGTACCCTCGCCTTCAGCAGCCTGCCGCTGGCCCCGAGCGTGGCGCAGGGAATCAGCGACGCCGGCTTCAGCCACTGCACGCCGATCCAGGCGCAGACCCTGCCGGTGGCGCTCACCGGCCGCGACATCGCCGGCCAGGCCCAGACCGGTACCGGCAAGACCGCCGCCTTCCTGGTCGCGCTGTTCCAGAAGCTGCTGAGCGAGCCGCCGCACGGCCAGCGCAAGCCCACCGCGGTACGCGCCCTGGTGGTGGCGCCGACGCGCGAACTCGCCGTGCAGATCCACAAGGATGCCGAGGTGCTCGGCCGCCACACGGGCCTGAAGCTCGCGGTGGTCTTCGGCGGCACCGACTACGACAAGCAGCGCAAGCAGCTCGAGGACGGCGTCGACGTGCTGATCGGCACGCCCGGCCGCCTGATCGACTACCTCAAGCAGGGTGTGTACGAGCTCCGGCACGCCCAGGTGCTGGTACTGGACGAGGCCGACCGCATGTTCGACCTCGGCTTCATCGCCGACATCCGCTACCTCCTGCGCCGCCTGCCCGACCCGGCGCACCGCCAGTCGATGCTGTTCTCGGCGACGCTGAGCCAGCGCGTGCTCGAGCTCGCCTATGAGCACATGAACGAGCCCGAGCTGGTGCGCATCGAGCCCGACAAGGTGACGATCGACCGCATCCGCCAGGTGATCTACTTCCCCTCGATGCAGGAGAAGATCCCGCTGCTGGTGATGCTGCTGCGCGCCGCCGAGGCGCACCGCACGATGGTGTTCGTCAACACGCGGCGCATGTGCGAGCGGCTCGAGGCGGCGCTGCGCGCCAACGGCTTCAACGCCCAGGCGCTCTCCGGCGACGTGCCGCAGCCCAAGCGGCTGAAGTTCCTGCGCGCCTTCCACGAAGGCGAGCTCGCCGTGCTGATCGCGACCGACGTCGCCTCGCGCGGCCTGCACATCCCGGACGTCACGCACATCTTCAACTTCGACCTGCCGCAGGACGCCGCCGACTACGTGCACCGCATCGGCCGTACCGCGCGCGCCGGCGCCGACGGCGACGCCATCAGCTTCGGCTGCGAGGAATACGCGATCTCGCTGCCGGACATCGAGGCCTACATCGGCCACAAGATCCCGGTGGAGACCATCAACCCGGAAATGCTGCCGAAGATCGAGCATGCGCCGCACACGCCCAGCCACGGCCACGGCGGCCGGCCGCATGGCGGGCGCGGTGGCGGCGGCGGCGGGCGTGGCGGCGGTGGCGGGCGTCGCGGTGGTAGTGGTGGCCGATCGGGCGGCGGGCGCGGCGGCCCGCGCGGCGGCGGCTCTCGCGGCCGCAGGTAAAAGTGGCTATAATAGCCACATGATCCGGGCATCGGTCTCCGCTCTCAAGAATGGCCTGAGCGAGTACCTGCGCAAGGTGCGCGCCGGGCACTCGGTCATCATCTACGACCGCGACGTGCCGATCGCGCGCATCGAGCGCATCGAGTCCGCCGGTCGCGACCGCGATCTGCTGGCGCGCCTGCGTGCCGCCGGCATCACGCGCCCGCCGTCGAAACCCCTCACCGGCAAGGAACTCGCAGCACTGGCTCCGCTGGTCCCGCGGCGCGCCCGGTTGCTCGAGGCGCTGCTCGAGGAACGCGCGGAGGAGCGGTGAGGTTCTGGGACAGCTCGGCGCTGCTGCCGCTGCTGGTCGACGAGCCGCGGGGCGCGCAGCTGCGCGAGCTGCTGGCCGAGGACCCGCTGGTCCTCGCCTGGTGGTCCAGCCAAGTGGAGATGGCCTCGGCGCTTGCACGCCGCGAGCGCGCGGGCCTGCTCGGCTCCGCCGAGTCCACCGCGGCCTATGCCGGCCTGCAGCGGCTGGCGCAGTCCTGGGAAGAAGTTGCGCCGAGCGACGCAGTGCGCAGCACGGCTGTCCGCCTGCTGCGCGCGCATGGGTTGCGCACGGCCGACAGCCTGCAGCTTGCCGCGGCGATTGCCGCGGCCGGAGGCGAGCCAGCAGCACTCGAGTTCGTAAGCCTCGATGAGCGCCTGGCTTCGGCCGCGCGGCGCGAGGGGTTCACGGTGCTGCCGGCGGTCGCTGGCGGCGCGTGAGCGGTGCAGACGGAAGAATGCGCCCGGCCGACAGTGCATCGAGAAACGCGAACAGCGGCCGCACGCTCACCGACCCGTGCTGCTGCGGCGTATCCCCGAGATAGACGGCGTGGCACTGCGTCAGCGTCTCGCTCGCGCGCAGCTCGCGCAGCGCGCGCCCGTACTCCGGCCTCCATTGCCGACTGGCCTTCACCTCGATGCCGATGCTGTGCCGGCCGCGCGTCCAGATGAAGTCCACTTCGGTACCTGACGGCGTACGATAGTAGGACAAGGCACCGCCGCAGCCCGCATACGTCATGTGCGCGCGCAGCTCGTTGAGCACCAGGGTTTCCAGCAGGTTGCCGCGCTCCGCGCCTTCCACGGGTTCGCGGAGCCGGCGCGACAAGGCCCGAACCACTCCGCAGTCGAACAGGTAGAACTTGGGGTGTTGGGCTTCCTTCACCTTGGCTCGTGGCCGCCACGCCGGCAGCCAGGTGCCCAGCAGGGTATCGGTGAGCACCTCGAAGTACCCCTGCACCGTGGGACGCGCCACGGCCGCATCGCGCGCCAGCCCGGTGACATTGGTCACCTGTCCGTTGGCGAGCGCGGCCACTTCCAGGAACCGCGTGAAGGACTCGAGGCTGCGCACCAGCGCCTCGGCGCGCACTTCCTGCGTCAGGTACGTGTCGACATAGGCCTCGAGCAGATCGATACGTGTGGCGAGCGCCCGCTCCGTCCGCACCAGCGGCAGCCCGCCAAAACGCAGCAGGTCGTCGACCGGCGGCCGCGACCGCAGCTCGGCCAGCGTGAGCGGGTACATCTGGCGGCTGATGACGCGGCCAGCGAGGAGATTGGCGTTGCCGCGGCGCAGTCGGCGCGCCGACGAGCCGGTGAGCGCGAAGCGCCAGCGCCTCGGGGCCGCGGCGAGGGCATCGTGCACTTCGTTCAGCAGTGCGGGCAGTCTCTGCACTTCGTCCACGACGACCCAGGCACCCGCTGGCAGGGCAGCGATTTCCCTGCGAAACAACCCCGGGTCGCGCAGCAGGCGCAGGTGCTCGCGGTCGAGCAGGAGGTTGTACCAGCGGGCACCGGCGAGGTGGGCGCGCAACCAGGTTGTCTTCCCGGTGCCGCGCGGGCCGAGCAGCAGGAAGGAGCGCGTCGGAAGCTCGAGGCGCCGTGTATACATCGCCAGCATTATGACGGTAAAATTGCTGGCGGTCTATACTCGTGCCGGCCAGCCGCTCAGCCCGGCAGCAGCTCCTCCACCCGGTCGATCGCCGGAAACTCGGCGTGCACGTGCGGCGCGCGCGTGGTATCCGGATGGCGCACGACGAACAGCGTGCCGATGCCGGCCGCCTGCGCGGTGCGCAGCACCGGGAGCGAATCGTCGACGAACAGGCAGCGCTCCGGCACGTAGGGCTCGAGCAGCGCGAGGGCGGGCCAGAAGCGCGCGTCCTCCTTCGGCGCACCCACCACCTGCGAGCTGAAGCTCGCGTCGAAGTAGTGCGTCACGCGCACGCGGCTGTCCTTGATCGCGAGCGTCGCCGGGTGCGCGTTGGTGAGCAGCACCAGGCGCTTGCCGAGCGCGCGCACGCGCCCGAGGAACTCCGGCGCGCCGGGGAGCCAGCGCACGCGGTGCGCGTCGGCCACCTTCATCGCCGGGATGTCGAGCCCGAACGCGCGGCTCCAGTAGTCGATGCAGTACCAGTCGAGCGTGCCGCGGCGTTCGGCGAGGACCGGCCGCAGGCGCTGCTGCGCCGCCTCGAGCGTCACGCCGTTCGCCCGCGCCCACTCCTCCGGCACCATGACGTTCCAGAAGTGGTTGTCATAGCAGAGATCGAGCAGCGTGCCGTCCAGGTCCAGCATCACGGTGTCGATGCGCGACCAGGCGGCGGCATCGAGGGCGGGCGGCGGGGCGGACTGCGGAGCGGACGGCGGCATCGGTCGGCTATCATAGTGAAATGTCCCTGACACGCGAACGCCTGGCCGACCTGCTGCCGCCCGTGGCGGGCATCGCCCGCGCGGCGGGCGCGGAGATCCTGCGCGTCTACCAGTCCGATTTCGCCGTCAGCCACAAGGACGACCGCTCGCCGCTCACCGAGGCCGACCTCGCCGCCGAGCGCTGCATCGCCGCCGGCCTCGCCGCGCTCACCCCCGAGATCCCGATGCTCGGCGAGGAATCCGCGGCCGCGACCGAGGGCCGGCGCCGCGGCTGGCCGCGGCTGTGGCTGGTCGATCCGCTCGACGGCACGCGCGAGTTCGTCAAGCGCAACGGCGAGTTCACGGTCAACATCGCGCTGATCGACGGCCACGAGCCGGTGCTCGGTGTCATCTACGCCCCGGCGCGCGCGGTGCTGTACACCGCCGCCCGCGGCTGCGGCGCGACGCGTACCGGTGCCGACGGCGTCGCGACGCCGATCCGCGCGCGCGTGCCGGCCGCGGCGGTGCCGCGCGTCGCCGGCAGCCGCTCGCACCGCGGCGGCGGGCTCGACGCGGCGCTCGGGCGGCTCGGGGCGCACGAGCTCGTCAGCATCGGCAGCGCGCTCAAGTTCGGCCTGCTGGCCGAGGGCGCGGTCGACCTGTACCTGCGCGACGGCCCGACCTCGGAGTGGGACACGGCCGCCGGCCAGGCCATCGCCACGGAAGCCGGCGCGCGCGTCGTCGACCTCGCCGGCCGGCCGCTCACCTACAACGCGCGCGACACGCTGCTCAATCCCTCGTTCGCAGCCTGGGCCGACGATGGGCGCGATTGGCTGGCGATCACCCGTGGACCCTGAGCGCATCGACCTGCACACCCACAGCCACCACTCCGACGGGCTCTTGTCCCCGACCGAGCTGGTGGCGCTGGCGGCGCAGCGCGGCGTGAGCCTGCTGGCGCTCACCGACCACGACACCACCGCCGGCTGCGCCGCCGCGGCAGCGGCCTGCGCCGCGCACGGCATCCGCTTCGTGGCGGGCGCCGAGCTCACCTGCGAATGGCGCGGACGCGAGATCCACGTGGTCGGACTGGCCGTGGACGCGCAGGCGCCCGATTTCGTGGCGCGGCTCGCCGACCTGGCGCAGCGGCGCCAGCAGCGGCTCGCGGCGATCGGCGGACGCCTCGCGCGCGCCGGACTCGACGGCGCCGGCATCGCCGCGAGCGTGGCTGCCGCCAAGCCGGTGCCGACGCGCACCGACGTCGCGCGCGAGCTCGTGCGCCGGGGCCATGCCACCGACCTGGCCGGCGCCTTCGAGCGCTGGCTGGCGCAGGGGCGGCCTGGCTATGCGCCGGCCGAGTGGCCCGGCCTCGAGGCCACGGTCGAGTGCATCGTGGCCGCCGGCGGCCACGCGGTGCTCGCCCACCCGCACCACTACAAGCTCTCCAACGGCGCGCTGCGCGAGCTGGGCGCGGCGTTCCAGGCGGCCGGCGGCGTCGCGGTCGAGGTCAGCCTCGCCGGGATGGGTCCGAACGACGCCAGCCGCGCCGCCTCGCTGGCACGCCGCTGCGGCCTCGCGGGCTCGGTGGGCTCGGACTTCCACGAACCCGGCCTCCCGTGGCGCCCGCTGGGGCGCTTCGCTAAGCTACCCGACGGCATCGTCCCCCTGAGCGAACGCCTCCGCCCGCAGGCGCCATGACCGACTCACCCGACAACGTCGACCGCGAACTGTTCCGCAACATCGAGAAGCTGCGGGCGCTGCGCATCGAGCACCGCGACCTCGACGAGGTCATCTCGCGCCTGTCGCTCGATCTCAACGTCGACCAGCTGCAGGTCAAGCGGCTGAAGAAGCGCAAGCTCGCCCTCAAGGACCAGATCGAGCGGCTGGAGAGCGAGCTGATTCCGGACCTCAATGCCTAGCCGTACCTCGATGCCTGGCGCCCGATGAACGCCGACACCGGCACGCTGCAGGATTTCTTCGACCGCTGGACCGAGCCGATCGTGCTCGCGCAGCTCGTGGTGCTGGTCGTGGCCGTGGTGGCCGTGCTGTTCACCTCGCACGCCGCGCACCGCTGGCATCCGCGCGCCGCCGGCGAGCCCCGGCCGACGCCGTGGCGCGCGCACCTGGTGGAAGGCATGATCATGCAGGCCGGCTTCCTCGCCGCGCTGGTGCTGATGCTTGCCGCGCGCGCGGTGCTCGCCACGCGCGACCTGGACACCGGCGTGCTCGACACCGCGCTCGAGCTGCTCGCGGCGCTGATGCTGGTGCGGCTCGGCGTCTACCTGCTGCGGCTGCTGCTCGGCGACCGCGGCTGGGTGCGCAGCTGGGAGCAGCGCGCGACGCTGATCCTGTGGCTGGTGATCGCCTTCGAGCTGGTCGGCTGGTTCGACTCGTTCGAGAGCCTGCTCGACGGCATCGACCTGCTGCCCGGCAAGGCCGAGTTCAGCCTGTGGGCGCTGCTCAAGGGCCTGGTGGTGATCGGCGGCTTCGTCGTGATCGCCTCGGTGGTCGCGCGCGCCATCGAGCAGCGCGTGATGCGGCTCGAGAACGTCGCGGTCTCGACCCGCATCGGCATCACCAAGTTCACCTACTTCTTCCTGGTCGGGCTCGGCGTCCTGCTCGGCGTCAACGCCGCCGGCGTCGACCTCACGGCGCTCACCGTGCTCACCGGCGCCATCGGCCTCGGCCTCGGCTTCGGCCTGCAGTCGATCGCCAGCAACTTCGTCAGCGGCTTCGTGCTGCTGATGGACAAGTCGATCAAGCCCGGCGACGTCATCAGCTTCACCGGCCACACCGGCACCAGCACCGAGAACTTCGGCTGGGTGCAGGAGCTGCGCGGCCGCTACGTCGTGGTCCGCGACCGCGACGGCGTCGAGACGCTGGTGCCGAACCAGCACCTGATCACCAACCCGGTGATCAACTGGAGCTACTCCGACCGGCGCGTGCGCCTCAAGCTCCCGGTACGCATCAGCTACCGCGACGACCCGGAGCTGGCGCTCGAGACGCTGCTGCGCGCCACCGCCGGGCACCCGCGCGTGCTGCACGACCCGGCGCCGGTGTCGCGCCTGATGCAGTTCTCGGACTCCGGCATGGACCTGGAGCTGCGCTTCTGGATCGCCGACCCGCAGAACGGCGTCAACAACGTGCGCTCCGACGTCAACCGCGCGATCTGGAAGCTGTTCCGCGAGGTCGGCATCACGATCCCGGTCGCGCAGCGCGAGATCCTCATGCGTCCGGGCGACGCCGCGCGGTGAGCCACGTCGACCGCATCCCGCCGGGTGATCTCGCCTTCAGCTTCGTGCGCGCGGCCGGACCCGGCGGCCAGAACGTCAACAAGGTGGCGAGCGCCGCCCAGCTGCGCTTCGACCTCGCCGGCACGCAGGCCCTGGCCGCGCCCGTCAAGGCGCGGCTGCGCGCGCTCGCCGGCCAGCGCCTGACCGCCGAGGGCGCGATCCTCATCATCGCGCGCAACCATCGCACCCAGGAAGGCAACCGCCGCGAGGCGCTCGAGCGGCTCGAGCAGCTGATCGCGCGCGCCTCGATCGAACCCAAGCTGCGCCGGGCGACGCGGCCGACGCGCGCCTCGCAGCAGCGGCGGCTCGAGGGCAAGGCGCGCTCGCAGCAGACCAAGCGGCTGCGCGGCCGGGTGCGCGGCGAGGACTGAGCGCGGCCGCGAGGCCTGAGCGCGGTCGCGCGGAACGCGCCGCGCGGCGGACTCAGCGCCCGGCGTCGTAGTAGACGTGCGCCGGCTCGTCGCTGACCGCGGCGAGGTCCGGCGCCTGCGCGCCAGCCGCGAAGTCGATCGCATGGTAGCGGCCGCGGAAGAACAGCAGCGGCTGCTGCGGGCCGACGCCGGCCTTGAGGTCCTGCACCGTGCCGATCACGATCCAGTGATCGCCGCCGTCGATGAGCTGTTCGGCGACGCAGCCGATCGAGGCGAGGCTCCCCTCGAGGCGCGGCGCCTCGCCCAGCGGCACGAAGCGGAACGGCGGCGGATCGGCCTGCTTCCAGCCACCGGCGAAGTAGGTCGACAGCGCCTGCTGCTCGGCGCGCAGGAAGTTGACGCTGAAGGCGAGGCCCGGCGCCAGGTACTGCGCGAAGCGCGCCTTCTTGCCCGGACAGAACAGCAACCGCAGCGGCTCGAGCGACAGCGAACTCACGGCGTTGGCGGTCATCGCGTGCACTTCGCTCCCGACGTGCGCTGCGATCACGGCGACGCCGGTGGCGAACAGCCCGATGGTGTCGCGATAGGCCCTGGGATCGAGCGCCATGCAGTCCCCCCCCTCCGATGCAACGGCGGAACGCGGCGAGTATGGCATGGCGCGCCGGTCTTCAGGCGCTCGCCGCGCTGGCGAAGGCCGCGTCGCGCCCCTGGCGCACGAACTCGCGCACCTGTTCGGCGTGGCGCTGGATCTCGCCGTTGTGTCCGGCCACCAGCGCGCCGGCCATGCGCACCGGGTCGCCGAAGAAGAAGCGCTCGTACAGCACCTGGCGCGAGCCGAAGGCCGAGAGCGCCACGTCCCAGGCGAGCCGGAACAGCGGGATGCGATCGTGCGCCTCGGCACGCGCCGCCTGGTAGTACTTGCGGATATCGGCCGCCAGCGGGCCGCGGACGTCGTCCTCGGTCGGCATGGTCACGAGGCCGCTGGCGCCGATCTGCTGGATGATCTCGACCATGCGCGGATACAGGCGCGGATAGAGGTTGCGCGCAGCGTCGAGCGGGTTCCAGGCGGGCCGCATGACGCCCCACTCGTCCAGCGCCGCGTCGGCCTCGGCGGCGCGCAGGAAGGCCTTCATTGCCTCCATGCCGACCCAGATCTCCGCGAGCTTCTCCTGGATGTGCTGGAAGTTCTCCGCGCCTATGGTCGACACCAGGAGCGAGGCGAGCCCGAGCAGGAACTCCGACTTGGCGATGTTCTTCACCACCACCTGGTGCGTCATGTGCACCACGGCGCCGGTGCGCGCGTAGGCCTGGTTGCAGCGCTCGACGTCCCGGTGCAGCAGCACGTTCTCCCACGGCACGCGCACGTCGTCGAACACCACCAGCGCGTCCATCTCCTCGAAGCGCGAACCGAGCGGATGGTCGTAGTGCGAGCGGCCGTGATCGACGCTCTCGCGGCAGATGAAGCGCAGCCCCGGCGTGTTGCTCGGGATCGAGAAGGCGAAGGCGTAGGGCGCGTCCTCCTCGGAAGAGCGCAGCACGGTGGAGGGGAACACCATGATCTCGTCCGACACCGGGAGCGTCGCCAGCATGCGCGCGCCGCGGATCACCAGGCCCGCGTCGGTCTCCTCCTTGATGCGCGCCGCGAGGAACGGGTCGGCCTGCTGCGCGGAGCTGGCGGCGCGGTTGGCCTGCGGCGTCGCCAGCGTGTGCGTGAGGCACAGGTCGTTCTCGCGCAGGTACTCGTGGTAGCGACGTGCGTTGAGGCCGAAACGCGCGTCGGCGGCGGCGAGGAAGTCGGCGGCGGCGGCGAAGCCGGTCATGGCGCGACTGATGTAGTCGGGCGAGCGGCCCATCATGCCGTGCGTGTGGTCCTGCCAGACGCGCATCGCCGCGGTGATGCTGCGCAGCTCCGCCTGCGTGCGCGGGATCAGGAACGAACGCGCCACCTTGCGGCCGGTGGTCGGCGAGTCGAACAGCGTAACGTCGGCATGCTGCCACTGCAGGTCATAGAGCGCGGCGAGCGTGTGCACGCCGCCGCGCAGCGCCGGGTGCGCGGTCACGTCCTTGACCTGCTCGCCGCGATACCAGAGGTTCGGCGGCTGCTCGCGCAGGCGCTGCAGGACCTGCGCGCCGCGGCGCGCGCCCGGGCTCTTCGCGGTGATTTCCAGTCGGGAGACGCTGTCCATGGGTACCTCGGTGACGGCCCTTTGCCGCTCTGCGGAAATTACGTATTGCGTAACTAGTTACGTTTAGAGTAATTTGCAGCATGGCCCAGGTCAAGCCCATGGATCCGGACAGCCAGGGCGTGCAGTCCATCGAAGTGGGCGGCCGCCTGCTGCGCGTGCTGGCTGCGGCCCGCGGACCGATGATGCTGCGCGACATCGCAGCCGCCGCCGGCATGCCGCCTGCCAAGGCGCACCGCTACCTCGCGAGCTACGCCCGCCTCGGCCTGGTGGAGCAGCAGGAACCCTCGGGGCACTACGACCTCGGCCCCTTTGCGCTCGAGCTGGGCCTGGGCGCGCTCGCGCGCCTCGAACCGCTGCAGCTCGCCGAACCGGTGCTGCGCGAGCTGCGCGACGCCATCGGCCAGACCGTGGCGCTGGCAGTGTGGGCCAACCACGGCCCCACGATCGTGCGCTGGCTCGGCGCCGACGCGCCGGTGGCGGCGAGCCTGCGCGTCGGCTCGGTGATGCCGCTGACGCGCTCGGCCACCGGTCGTGCCTTTCTCGCCTGGCTGCCGGAGGCACAGACCCGCGCGATGCTGCGTGCCGAACTCGAGTCGAACCGCCGCCTCGGGCTCGAGCCGACCACGCTCGCCGCGGTGGAGCGCGCCGTGGCCGATGCGCACCGCCACGGCCTCGCGCGCACCAGCCATTTCATTCCCGGCATCAGCGGCATCGCCGCGCCGGTGTTCGGCCACGGCGGCGAGCTGCAGCTCGCGCTGGTGGCGCTCGGCTACAGCGCGATGCTCGACCTCGCACCCGGCGGCCCCCACGTCGGCACCGTGCGGCGCTGCGCCGCCGCGCTCTCGGCGCGGCTCGGGCACCGCCCCGCCGCGGAGCGGCCGGCATGATCACCGGCTTCGACGCCTATGCCCCGCGCGAGATCGCGCAGCGCGTCCAGGAGGTCTGCCTGGCGAAAGCGCGGACGCCGCTGCTGCAACTGGTGATGCTGGGCCTGCTCGCCGGCGCCTTCATCGGCCTCGGCGCGCTGTTCTCGGTCATCGTGCTGTCCGATGCCTCGCTCGGCTTCGCCGCGCAGCGCCTGGCCGCGGGGGCGGTATTTTCACTCGGATTGCTGCTGGTGGTGGTCGCCGGCGCCGAACTGTTCACCGGCAACAACCTGCTGGCGATGGCCTGGGCGGATGGCTGCCTGCCGACGCGCGAGCTGCTCCGGAACTGGAGCGTGGTCTGCGTGGCGAATTTCGCCGGCGCCGCGGGACTGGCGCTCCTGGTGTTTCTCTCGGGGCACGCGGACATGAACGGCGGCGCCATCGGCCGGACGTACCTGCAGATCGCAGCCGCCAAGGCCGCCCTGCCCTTCATGCAGGCGTTCTGCCGCGGCGTGCTGTGCAACGTGCTGGTCTGCATGGCGGTGTGGATGACGCTCGCCGGCCGCAGCGTCACCGACAAGTTCGTCGCGATCCTGCTGCCGATCAGCGCCTTCGTCGCCGCCGGCTTCGAGCACTCGATCGCCAACATGTACTTCTTCCCGCTGGCGATGCTGCTGCAGGCGCAGGCCGACCAGCCCGCAGAGTTCGGCTGGCTGTGGCACAACCTCGTGCCGGTGATCGCCGGCAACCTGGTCGGCGGCAGCGTGCTGGTGGCGCTGGTGTACTACGTGATCTACGGGCGCCGGCCCGCTGGACCAATGGCCAATATATGACTAGAGTGGTCATATGAGACATGGTATGCGCAAGATCCAGCTGAAGGATGCCAAGGCCAGGTTCTCGACGGTCGTCGATGACGCGGTCCGGGGCAAGCCATCGGTCATCACCCGTCATGGGAAGCGGGAGGCCGTGCTCCTTTCGTACGAGGAATGGCTGCGGCTGTCGCAGATTCCCTCGTTTGGCCGCCTGCTCATGTCGGCACCGCTCGGGAAGGACGACGTCCCGCGCCGCTCGGGCGCGCCGCTGCGCGATACGGGGCTGTGAGCACGCGCTTCCTCGTCGATACGGACGTGCTTTCAACCGGGGCGCCTTCCAAGGCGCAGCCCATTGCTCAACTCGCCGAGTGGATGGACCGCAACTCCGGCAGGCTCTATATATCGGTGGTCACGATTGCCGAGATCGAAGACGGTATTGCCAAGTCGGCGCGCGAAGGAGCGAACCGGAAGGCTGCAGGCCTGCGGGATTGGCTGGAAACACTGGTCCATCTTTACAGCGCGCGAATACTGCCGTTCGATCTCGCAGCAGCGTGCATCGCCGGGTCGCTTGCGGATGCAGCGCGAGGCCACGGGCACACCCCGGGGTTCGCCGACCTTGCCATCGCTGCGATCGCGAAGCATCACGGTCTCGTGATTCTGAGCCGCAACGTCAGGCACTATGCTTCGCTTGGCGTGCTGGCAAATGACCCGGTAGCACGACTTCCGCCCGGGTGATTCCGCCGCGGACTGCCATAGCATCCCGCCGATGCGTCATCAACGCCGAGGTGGCGTGCGTCCTCCGCCAGCGAACTGCCTCACTTGACTGCACGACCCGCTGCGATACAATGTATCTCACGGCTTCCTGGAGCAGGATATGGCATCGACCACCATGGTTCACGTCCGACTGGACGAGAAGACCAAGAGGCAGGCGACCAAGGCCCTCACGGCCATGGGCCTCTCCGTGTCGGACGCGGTGCGTGTGTTCCTGACCCGGGTCGCGGCGGACAAGGAACTGCCCTTCGACCTCAAGGTCCCCAATCAGGAGACCCGCGCCGCTATGGCGGAGGCGCGGGCGATGGGACGTGCCCGCTTCACGAACGCCGAGGCGCTGATGGAAGAACTTGCCTCCGATGGCAAGCGGTAGTCGAGCGCCTCTACCGCGCCCGTCTGACTTCACGAAGTCGTTCCTTCGCGATTGGACCCGGCTGACGCACTCCGGGCGCTACAACATGCGCCAGTTGAAGGAGGCGATGCTGCTATTGATCGCCAACGACGAGCCGCTCGGGCCGGAGTGGAAGGATCACCCCCTGACGGGCGATTGGGCTGACCATCGGGAATGCCACATTGGCGGTGACTTCCTGCTGGTCTACCGACTGGAAACTCGCGGTTCGGTCGAGCAGATCGTCTTTGTGCGCGCGGGCACGCATTCCGAGTTGTTCGAATAGCCCCACGACGCCCGGCTGGGCACCATGGAATAGCGAGCTTTCACGGGAGCCCGCGTTCGGCCGTGCTCGTGCATTACCCACCGGCGACGATGAGATGATCCAGTCAGAGCGGCGTTGGCCACCCTGCGTCTTCAGTCGCGCATGCGTTCGTCGAATAGTTCGACCCAATGACGCACCGGAGTGTCTGAGCCCGCCTGCAGGTGCGCAATGCAGCCGACGTTGGCGCTGGCGATGACCTGCGGCGCGCCCGAGTGCAACGCCGCGAGGCGCGCGGTGCGCAAGGCCGTCGACAGCTCCGGCTGCAGCAGCGAATACGCGCCGGCGGATCCGCAGCACAGGTGCCCGTCAGGTACCGGCACCAGCTCGAAGCCGGCCGCGGCCAGCAGCGACTCGACGACGCCGCGGATGCGTTGGCCGTGCTGCAGCGTGCAGGGCGCCTGGAAGGCGACGCGCGCGTGCGGCGCTTCTCGCAGGCGGGCCTCGAGCGCCGCCCGCTCGGCCACCACGACTTCCGACACGTCGCGCGCCAGCGCGGCCACGCGCGCGGCGCGTTCGGCGTAGCGCGCGTCGTCGGCCAGCAATCGGCCGTAGTTCTTGACCTGCACGCCGCAGCCCGAGGCCGTGATCACGATGGCCTCGGCGCCCGCCTCGATCGCCGGCCACCAGGCATCGATGTTGCGGCGGGCGGCGGCGCGCGCACCCGCGGCATCATCGAGGTGCTGGCGCAGGGCTCCGCAACAGCCCGCGCCCGCTCGCGCCGGCACCGCCTGCACGCCGATGCCGATCCGGTCCAGCACACGTACCGTCGCCGCATTGATCCCGGGCAGGAGTGAAGGCTGCACACAGCCTTCGAGCAGCAGCACCTGGCGCGGATGCCGCGGCGGCGGCCGTACGCCAGCCGCGCGCTGCTCCGGTACGCGCGCGCGCAGTCCGCGCGGCAGCAGCGGACGCAGCAGTCGTCCGGCCGCGAGCGCGGCGCCGAATATCCGCGGGCGTGACAGGAACGCCCGCAGCGCAGTGCGCGCGAGGCGGGCACCGCCCTGGCGTGGCGCGCGCTCCGCCAGCACGCCCTGCGCGATGTCGAGCAGCCGGCCGTACTCCACGCCCGAGGGACAGGTGGTCTCGCAGGAGCGGCATTGCAGGCAGCGATCGAGGTGGCGCCGCGTCGGCGCGCCGGCCGTGCCGGTCTCGAGCAGCTGCTTGATGAGGTAGATGCGCCCGCGCGGGCCGTCGAGCTCGTCGCCGGTGAGCTGGTAGGTCGGGCAGGTCGCCGTGCAGAAGCCGCAGTGCACGCAGCGACGCAGGATCGCCTCGGCCTCGCGGCCCGCGGGCGTGTCGCGCAGGAACGCGGCGAGATGCGTCTCCACCTACAGGCCCACGCTACAGGCCCGCATGCAGGCGGCCGGGATTGAATACGCCGTGCGGATCGAAGGCGCGCTTGAGTTCGCGGTGGATGCGCAAGAGCTCCGGCGCCAGCGGCTGGAACGCGCCGCCGGCCGCGCGCCGCGCTTCGGCGCTGCCACGGAACAGCGTGGCGTACCCGCCGGCGGCCTGCGCCGCCGCGCGCGCGGCCGCAGCCTCCGCCGCGGGTTTGGCGCCGGCGTCGGCGCCCGATTCGGCGCCGCCGCACCACCAGCGCTGCGCCCCACCCCACTCGAGCAACGTCGCGCCGGGCAGCGGCAGGGGCGCCGCGGTGGCCGGTACCGACAGGCGCCACAGGGGGCGCGCCGGCCGGGCGAATGTAGCGGCATCGGCCCCCGCGCCTGCGCCCGTGCCTGCGAAGAACGCGTGGCGCTGGTCACGCAACGCGCTCCAGAATGCCTGCGCCTGCGCCTCCTCCACCCGCTCGCCACCGAGCGCTGCGACCGCGCCGGCCACCGCCGCCCGCGCACCCGAGAGCCGCACGCTGAGCACGCCCGCATGCCAGCAGGTGGCGGAGAGCGGCAGCGGCCGCCCGGCCCAGCGGTTCATGCGCTCGATGGCCTCGGCCTGCGGTGACTCCAGCCGCAGCGTCGCCTCCGCCGCCGGCCGCGGCAGCACCTTCAGCGACACTTCGACGATGAGCCCGAGCGTGCCGAGGCTCCCGGCCATCAGCCGCGCGACGTCGTAGCCAGCCACGTTCTTCATCACCTGGCCGCCGAAGCGCAGCAGCCGGCCCTCGCCGTCGAGCAGCTGCACGCCGAGCACGAAGTCGCGCACCGCGCCCGCAGTGGCCCGGCGCGGGCCGGAGAGCCCCGCCGCGACCATGCCGCCCACCGTCGCGGCGCCGCCGAAGGCCGGCGGCTCGCAGGCCAGCATCTGTCCGCGTGTCGCCAGCAGAGCCTCGAGCTCGGCCAGCGGCGTGCCGCAGCGGGCGGTCACGACCAGCTCGCTCGGCTCGTACTCGACGATGCCGGCATGGCCGCGCGTGTCGAGCGGCTCGCCGGCCGGCAACCCGCTGCCCACCCCCTCGCCGTAGAAGTCCTTGCTGCCGCCACCGCGGAGGCGCAGCGGCCGGCGCTCGAGGATGCGCGCGCGGAACGTCTCGAGCATCAGAACCGCTCCAGCTCGGGAAAGCTGAGCGCGCCGCGGTGCACGTGCATGCGCCCGTACTCGGCACAGCGGTGCAGCGTCGGCACGGCCTTGCCGGGATTGAGCAGCCCGGCAGGATCGAAGGCCGCCTTGATCCGGTGGAACATCTCCAGCTCGTCGGCGCCGAACTGCACGCACATCGAATCGAGCTTCTCGTGCCCGACGCCGTGCTCGCCAGTGATGGTGCCGCCGAGCTGCACCGAGAGTTCGAGGATCTCCGCGCCGAAGGCCTCGGCACGCGCGAGCTCCCCTGGCACGTTGGCGTCGTACATGATCAGCGGGTGCAGGTTGCCGTCGCCGGCGTGGAACACGTTGGCGCAGCGCAGGCCATGCCGGTGTTCCATCTGTGCGATCGCGCGCAGCATCTGGCCGAGGTGGCGGCGCGGAATCGTCCCGTCCATGCAGTAGTAGTCGGGCGAGAGCCGGCCGACGGCCGGGAACGCCGCCTTGCGCCCCGCCCAGAAGCGCTGGCGCTCGGCCTCCGAGCCGGAGACGCGCACGCCCGTGGCGCCGCCCGCCTCGAGCACGGCGCGCATCGCCGCGATCTCCTCGGCCACCTCGGCCGCGGTGCCGTCGGATTCGCACAGCAGGATCGCCGCGGCCTCGAGGTCGTAGCCGGCCCGCACGAAGGGCTCGACCGCGGCCACCGCCGGCCGGTCCATCAACTCGAGCCCCGCCGGCACGATGCCGGCGGCGATGATCGCGGCGACCGAGGCGCAGGCGTGCTCGACCTGGGCGAAGCTCGCCATGATCACCTGCGCCGTCTCGGGCCGCGGCAGCAGCCGCACGGTGACCTCGGTGATGAGGGCCAGCAGGCCCTCGGAACCGTGCACCAGCGCGAGCAGGTCGTAGCCCGGCGCATCGAGGGCGTGGCCGCCGAACTCGACCGCCTCGCCTGCCATCGTGAGGCCGCGCACGCGCAGCACGTTGTGCACGGTGAGCCCGTACTTGAGGCAGTGCACGCCGCCGGAATTCTCGGCAACGTTGCCGCCGATGGTGCAGGCGATCTGCGAGCTCGGGTCGGGCGCGTAGTAGAGGCCGTGCGCGGCCGCCGCCTCGGAGATCGCCAGGTTCCGCACGCCCGGCTGCACCACCGCCGTCCGCGCCAGCGGGTCCAGCGCGAGGATGCGGTTCAGCCGCGCGAGCGAGAGCAGCACGCCGCCGGCGTGCGGCAGCGCCCCGCCCGAGAGGCCCGTGCCGGCGCCGCGGGGCACCACCGGCACGCCGAGGCCGGCGCACACGCGCAGCACGGCGGCGGCCTCGGCCTCGCTGGCCGCCAGGACCACTGCCAGCGGCAGCTGCCGGTAGGCCGACAGGCCGTCGCATTCGTAGGGCTTGAGCTGCTCCGGCTCGGCGAGCAGCGCCGCGGCCGGCACCACGCGCGCCAGCGCCGCGAGCAGCCGCGCGCGGGCTGCCGGGTCGTCGGCCAGGGGAGCCGGGTCCTGCCCGGCAGAGGGTTGCTGCATGCTCGATACCGTACCAGCACGGGGTGAACCGGCCGATTATGCCGCTTTCGCGCCCAGGTGTTGGCAGGCAACACTCCGGCCTCTATCGTTGGGCCCCAGGGTGGTGGCCTGGCACAAGCGGGGGAGTGAGGCACATGGGAACGGCGACGATGGACCGGGAGAAGCTCGAGCACCTGCAGGCGGTCATCCGCTCGGACATCGCCCGCGGGCTGTACCACGGCGCCGTGGTGCAGGTCGCCCGCGGCGGCGAACTGGTGCTGGACGCGACCATCGGCTCGGCCGATGCGGAGCAGAAGCAGCCGCTCAGGCGCGACTCGGTGTTCAACCTGTTCTCGATCACCAAGGCCTTCACCAACGTGCTGGTGCTGCGCGCGATCGAGCGCGGCGACTTCGCGCTGACCAGCTCGATCTCCGAGCTGATCCCGGAGTTCAAGGGGCACGGCCGCGAGAAGATCCAGGTGTGGCACCTGCTCTCGCACCAGGCGGGCTTCCCGATCCTCTTCGAGGTCGTGCCCGGCTGGTACATCAACGACTTCGCCGAGGTCGCGGCCACGGTCATCGAGCACGTCAAGCCGGTCGACGCGCCGTGCGCGAAGGTGTCCTATTCGCCGCTCGTCAACCACGTGCTGATGGCGGCGGCGCTGCTGCGCACCGATCCGCAGAAGCGCAGCTACCGCCAGCGCGTGCAGGAGGAGATCCTCGATCCGCTGAAGATGCGCGACACCGCCGTGGGCGTGCGCGCCGACCTCAAGCCGCGCAAGGTCGTGCCCGACTTCCGCAACAACTACCCGATCGGCCACAAGAGCCGCACCACGCCGGGAGCGAACGGTGCCTTCGAGGACGAGACCGCCGAGATGCCGTGGGTCGGCATCGTCTCCACCACCCCGGACATGTTCCGCTTCGTCGAGATGTTCCGTCGCGGCGGCACGCTCGATGGCGCGCGCCTGCTCTCGCCGGCCACGCTCGCGCTCGCGCGCCGCTGCTGGACCGGCGACCGGCCCAACGAGCTGTACGCGCTGCGCGGCCGCGAGCGCGGCTGGGACCCCTATCCGGCCTACATCGGCCTGGGGTTCTCGCTGCGCGGCGAGCAGATCATGCACCACATGTTCGGCTCGCTCGCCTCGCCCGGCACCTTCGGCAATTACGGCGCCGGCACCACGCTCTGGTGGGTCGATCCGGTGCGCGACCTCAGCTTCGTGTTCCTCTCGGCGGGCCTGATGGAGCACAACGGCAACACCGAGCGCTTCCAGCGGCTCGGTGACATCGTGCATTCGGCGGTGCTGTAGCGGCCGTAGCGGACGGCCATCGGTACCGGTGAGGGGGCGGGCAAGTCGCCGGCAAGGTTGCAGTTCGCCTGAATCCCGCCGGAATGAGAAAGGGCCGGCTGTTGCCAGCCGGCCCCTTCATTCGACAGCTCCGGTATCCACCGGAGCCCGCAAGCGCTACCTGAACTTGCGTTCGACCGACACCGACCAGGTGCGCGGCAGGCCGGGCACGCCGGTGACCACGCCGAGCGAGGTCGACGCATCACTGACCGACTGGTAGTAGTACTTGTCGAACAGGTTCTGGATATCGAGCGACACCTTCCACTTGTCTTCCTTGACCCAGCTGATCCGGGCATTGGCAAGGAAGCGACCGTCAACCTTCGACCAGGAGGAGTTCTCGGCCGTCGTGTACAGCTTGCCCTGGTACGAACCGTCCAGGCGGAAGCTGAGCGTGGCGGCATCCAGCTTGTAGTCGTACTGACCGCCCGCCGAATAGGCCAGTTCCGGCGTATAGGGCGTGATGGCGTTCGCCGGGATGCTCGTATTGGCGAGGTTGCCGGCCGCGTCGCGCGGCGACGTGTAACCGAAGTCGAGGTAGCTGATGCTGCCATCGAACGACAGTCCCTCGACCGGATAGATCGAGGCCTCGAGTTCGGCGCCCTTGACGTCCGCCTTGCCGATGTTGGCGGGCCGCAGGCACGGCGTGGCCGGATACGGGGCCGATTCCGGGCACACCTGCTTGCTGAGCTGGATGTCCTTGTACTTGTTCAGGAAGATCGCGCCGTTCAAACGCATGCGGCGGTCGAAGAAGTCGGACTTGAACCCGGCCTCGTACGTGGTGAGGGTTTCCGGGCCGAACGGCAGCCGCTGCGTCACGAAGAACGGCCGCGGATTCACGCCACCGCCCTTGAAGCCGGTCGAGACCGAGGCATAGGCCAGGAAACCCGGCGAGAAGCGGTAGTCGGCCACGAGGCGCCAGTCCGTACGCGTGCCGCGGAAGCTGCCGGTGATGTCGTAGATGCCGGCAAGCAGGCAATTCGGATTGACGAACCAATCAGGACCCAGGTTGGGCGGCAGACAATTCGCCGGGTTCGGAACGGTGCTGTCCGGATTGGAGCGGAAGTACGTGTAGTCCTTCGCGTCCTTGGTGTAACGCACGCCACCCGTGATGCTCAGCGCCTCCATCGGGTGCACCGTCGCCGTGCCGAAGACCGCCTTGGTGTTGCTGGGCGTGGCGTCGGGGCCGTGCAGGAAGTCGATGGGGAACGACACGTAGTTCAGGTCGACGCGGGCGGTGTAGGTGCCCTTCTGGTCGAGGTAGAACGCGCCGACGGTGCCTTCGAGGAAACTGCCGGTCTTGAAGTTGAGGCGGAGTTCCGAAGTGAACGCGTGGTGGTTCAGCTCGTTGTCCAGCTGCGCGACCGCGAGCGGCGTGGCGTCCTGGTCCTGGCCGAACTTCGAGGTGTACTGGCGATACGACCCGATGTACACCAGCTCGAAATTGTCATTGAAGTGGTAGCTCAGGTTGCCCATGAATCCCGAGCCCTGGAACCTGGTGACCGGCACCGAGAAGTAGGGCTTGAAGGGCGCCTGGGAGGTCGGATCCATGGCGTCGAGGAAGTTCGAATAGCTGACGAAGCGCGGGTCCCAGCCGTGCAGGTTGCCGCCCGTGTCGCAGCTGTACGCACCCGCCGGAACGAAGGCGCAGGACATGTTGACCGCGTTGCCGTCCTTGCCGCGGAGCCAGGGATTGCCGAAGGAATTCGAGGCGCCGACCGAATGGGGATCGAACGGCGGAAGACCGGGACCGGCCGGAGCAATCGCGCCCGCGGCGATCAGGACCGTCGGGATCGCTTCGGAATTCTCGCGCGTGTAGTCGGCCGACAGGTTGACCTCGAACTTGTCGTTCGGCGTGATGCGCAGGGCCGCACGGCCGGCAACGATGTTCTGGCCGCCCATCGTCTGGTAGTCGGAATTCCCGCGGCCGCGCGTATTGTTCTGCGGCACGTTCGAACCGGGATGGGTCTGGCCGTAATCGAGCATGGCGACATAGCCGTCGCGCGAGCGGCTCATGCCCGATACGCGCAGTGCCACGGTGTCGCTGAGCCCGATATCGGCCATCGCGCGGGCCGTGACTTCGTTGAACTTGCCATACGACAGGCGGAACGATCCGGAGTCATCGCCCTTGGGCTTGGCGCTGAAGAGCTTGATCGCGCCGCCGATCGAGTTCTTGCCTGCCAGCGTGCCCTGGGGGCCGCGCAGGATCTCGATGCGATCGAGGTCGATGAGTTCGAGCAGCGAGCTCGACAGCGTCGGGATGTAGACGTCATCGACATAAAGGCCGACGCCCGGATCGACTGCGTAGTTGAAGTCGGTCTGGCCGACGCCGCGGATGAAGGCGATCAGGCCCGAGCCGCCGTTCTGCGGCTGCGGCCGCAGCGACACGTTCGGGGCTTGTGCGGCAACTTCCGCGATGTTGGTCTGGCCTCGCGCCTCGAGCATCGCGGCGTTGACCGCCGTGATCGCGATCGGCGTGTCCTGCAGCTTCTGCTCGCGGAACTGCGCGGTGACGACTACCTCTTCGATCGTGTCGCTGCCTGACTTGGCAGCCTGTTGCGCGGCTGCCGGCAGGGCAAAGAGCAAGGCCGCCGCCAGCAAAGGCAGCTTGGTGCCATACGAGTTCACTGTATACCCCCCAATCGTGGTTGCAGGACTGTTGTTGTGCGCCCGATACATTGTGACGTGAATGCGCCCTGTCATGCAATCTGCGTCGCCAGCACCGCCGCAAGCTCTCGCAACCCTCCCCGGGCATGCCCGGTCGGCTGATGGCTGTTGCGCAGGCGCAATTACAGGCGAGGACAGTGCAACTGACTTGCAACCGTTATTTGCCGCCGTTGCACGGCGTGATCCGCCGGGCGGGTCGCCCAGGGTTCACCCGGCCGCCGCGATGCCTCCGTCCACGTGCAGGATCTCGCCGTTGATGAACGCCGCCTCGGGGCTCAACAGGAACGCGCAGGCCTCGGCGTTGTCGGCTTCGCTCCCCAGGCGCCGCAGGGGAATGGTGCGCGAACGGCGCTCGTACTCGGCCTTGTCGTTGAGGCCGAGCGCGCCCGGCGTCGGCACCGAGCCGGGCGCCAGTGCGTTGACGCGGATACCCTTCGGGCCGAGTTCGGCTGCCAGCACCTTGGTGAGCGTCACGATCGCGCCCTTCACCAGGCTGTAGGCCGCGGTGTTGGGGAAGCCGCGCTCGGCGACCGGCGAGGCCATGTTGATGAGCGCGCCGCCGCGCTGCGCGTCGTAGTGCTTGAGCAGCGCCTGAGCGCCCCACACGCTCCCGTGGATCCCGATGGACACCATGCGCTGCAGCGTTTCCGCCGTGATGTTCTCCAGCGGCTCGTAGCGCAGCAGCATCGCGTTGTTGATGACGGCGTCGATGCGGCCAGTGCCGGCGGCGAAGCGCGCCGCGACCGCGTGCAATGCCTCGCGATCGGCGACGTCGGCCGGCAAGGCCTCGGCCCGCCCGCCGCGCGCGCGGATCTCCGCGGCCACGGCCGCGCAGTTTGCCGCGTCCACGTCGACGACGCCGACGCGGGCGCCGCAGTCGGCGAGCTTCCCGGCCATCGAGCGGCCGAGCCCGCGGCCGGCGCCGGTGATCAGGATGGAGTGCTCGGACAGGTCCGGTCGTGGCATGGGCGCCTCGCAGAGCTCGTGGGCCTCAGGGCTTCAGGGCTTCAGGTCGCAAGCTTCCAGGCTTCGCCGTCGCTGACGATGTGCCCGGCCGTCGGGTCAGAGAAATGGCTGCCGATCACCAGCGCCGGCCGGTCGGCGAAGCGCCGCACGAACTCGAGCCGCGTGCGCGCGCCCTGTTCCCTGTCCATGTCGAAGTTGCCGGGCGTCGTCGGCAGCGCGAGCTGGATCGGGTGGTGCATGAGATCGCCGGTGATCACCGCCTCCTCGCCGCGCGAGCGGATGAGGACGCTCACGTGCCCGGGCGTGTGGCCTGGCGTCGGGATCAGCGAAATCTCATCAGTGAGCTGGAAGTCCGGGTCGATGAACTCGGCCAGCCCCGCCGCCACGATCGGCTCGATCGAATCGGCGAGGTGCGCCATGTGATGGTAGCCACCGGTGGCCTCGAGGTGCTGCCAGTGCTGGTACTCGCGCCGCCCGAACAGGTAGCGCGCCTGCGGGAAGGTCGGCACCCACTTGCCGTCCACCTTCATGGTGTTCCAGCCGACGTGGTCGAAGTGCAGGTGCGTGCACAGCACGGCGTGCATCTCTTCCCGCGGGAAACCGGCCGTACGCAGGTCGTCGAGGAAGGTGGTGCGCATGTTCGTGAAAACGTCGAACTCGCGCTGGCGATCGTTGCCGATGCAGGTGTCGATCATCACCGCGTTGCCGCGCGAGCGCAGCACGAAGCACTGGAACGAGAGGATCATGCGGCCGTCGGGCGTGGCGAAGTGCGGCCGGAGCCAGGCGTACTTCTGCACCAGCTCGGGCTTCGCGTTCGGCAGCAGCATCGCGATGTCGTCTTCCCAGGCGTTGACCTCGACGATGCGCGCGATCTCGACGTCGCCGACGCGCCAGTGCCGGATGTGTTCCGCTGCCATGACTTCCCCTCCGTCTATGCCCGTCAGGTTCCCGCGACCGGCGCCGGCGGTGGCCGGCCCCGCATCAGGTCCGCCGCCTTCTCCGCCACCATGACGATCGGCGCGTTGGTGTTGCCGCCGACCGTGACCGGGAATATGGAGCCGTCCACCACGCGGAGCGCTGCGACGCCGCGCACGCGCAGCTCGGCGTCGACCACCGCGCCCTCGTCCGTGCCCATGCGGCAGGTGCTCAACGGATGGTGCACGGTCACGGCCATGCGCCGCACGTAGGCGTCCAGTTCCGCATCGCTGCGCACGTTGGGCCCCGGGAAGACCTCGACCGGCCGCAGCGGCGCGAAGGCCGGCGCGGCGAACAGCCGGCGCGCGAGCTTCAGCCCGGCGAGGAGCGGTGCCATGTCGGCCGCATCGCCGAGCAGGTTGGCCTCGACGCGCGGCGCCGCGAGCGGATCGGCGCTCGCGAGCACGATGCGCCCGCGGCTGCGCGGATAGAGCCCGACCGAGTTGATCACGAAGCCGTGGCCGAGCGGCAGCGGGAAGGTGCCGCGGTTGCGGCGCGCCGGCTGGAAGACCATCTGCAGGTCGGGCCGCGCGGCCGCGGGGCCGCTGCGGATGAAGGCGGTGGATTCGAACACGTTGCTGGCGAGCGGCCCGCCGCGGCCGAAGACGTACTGCGCGAGGTTCAGCGCCGCGCGCGGCAGCGTGCGGAGCGAGAGCCCGTAGGAACGCGTGTCCGAGGTCTCCATCACCACCGGGACCGAGAGGTGGTCGCGGTAGTCCGCGCCGACGCCGGGCAGCGCTGCGCGCTGTTCGATGCCGTGGCGGCGCAGTTCCTCCGGCGGCCCTATACCTGAGAGCATCAGGATCTGCGGCGACTGGATCGAGCCGGCGCTGAGCACGGTCTCGCGCGCGGCGAGGATGCGCCGGCGCTCGCCACCGAGCCGCTCGCCACCGATGATCGCCTCGACCCCTTCCGCCCGCCCCTTCTCGATCAGCACGCGCGCGACCCGCGCCCGCGTCAGCACCGTGAGATTGGCGCGCGCGCGCGCCGGCCGGAGGTACGCCGCCGCGCTCGAATCGCGCCGCCCGTCGCGGATCGTGCCCTGGCGAAAGCCATAGCCCTCGGGCGCCGGACCGCTGAAATCCTTGCAGGCCGGATAGCCACCGACCTCGGCAAACGCGTCCTGGAACACGCGGTTCAGTGGATTGGGCTTCGGGATGAACGCGACGCGGATCGGTCCGCCCTGGCCGTGGTACGGCGAGTCGCGGTACTCGGGGTTGTCCTCCGAGCGCACGAAGTACGGCAGCACTTCGCGCCAGCTCCAGCCGGGGTTCCCGGCCGCGGCCCACTCGTCGTAGTCCTGCGGCTGGCCGCGGAAGTACACCATGCCGTTGATCGAGCCGGAGCCGCCGACCACGCGGCCGCGCGGCAGCGGGATGCGGCGGTGGTCGAGCGCGGCCTGCGGCTCGGTCGTGAAGCGCCAGTTGAGCGCGGCGCGGGAGATCGCCGCGCCCACCAGCGCCGGCACGTGGATGAAGGGATGCGAGTCCCAGCCGCCGGCCTCGATGAGGCAGACGCGCACGGCGGGGTCCTCGGACAAGCGCGCCGCCAGCACGCAGCCCGCAGTGCCCGCACCCACCACGATGTAGTCGAAACGATCGGCGCTGGCGGCGTTCATGAGGCGGCGACCTCAGCGCACCCGGCCCTGGCGCTCGAAGTCCAGGCCCAGTGCCTCGAACACCTTCATCGCCGTGGCGCGTCCGGCGCCGAACACGCCGCCGCCCGGGTGCTGGAACGGGCCGACGAGGTAGAAGCCCTCGAGCCCCGGGATCGTGTACTGGCCGAGCTCGGGCGTCGGGCGGTGCGCGCCCGACTGGTAGGTCGTGGTTGCGACGCCGTGCAGATCGCCGCGGCGGAAGCTCGGCGAGGTGCGCTCCATGTCCACGGGGCTGTCGACGTGGCGCGCGAGCACCGCTCCGGGGATGTTGGCGACGAACTTCGACAGGTGCGCGAGCATGCGGTCGGCATACTCCTGCTTGGCCGCGTCCCAGTGGCGCCCGTCCGGCCGGTGGTACGGCACGTAGTCCCACAGGTGCAGGATCGCCTTGCCCGGCGGCACGCGCGAGGGGTCGAACTGCGACAGCGACCCCAGGCCCAGCAGCGGATACGGCGAGAGCTGCCCGTAGCGCAGCTCGTCGAAATCGCGGCGCAGCGTCTCGTAGCTCGTCGGCAGCAGCTCGACCATCACGGCGTCGACCGTGTCGGCGCTGCGGAACCGGAGCGGCGCGTCCAGCGCCGCGTGCACCGTGATGCAGGCCGCGTCGGTGATCTGGGTGGCCTCGGCGTCGGCACGCGCCTGCGCATCCATGCCATCGATCATCCTGCCCAGCAGGTGCGGATGGATCGCGCCAATCACCGCGTCCTTCGCGGCGAAGCTGCGGCCGTCGACGCACTCGACGCCGGTGGCGCGGCCGTTGCTCACCTTGATGCGGGCCACCTCGGCACTGGCGATGACCTCGCCGCCGTGGGCCTGGATGCAGGCGATCAGCGCGTCGGTGAGGCGGCCAGCGCCGCCGCGCGCCACGCCGAAGCCGTAGCCCTCGAGGAAGCCGAGGAACACGTACATGCCGATCGCCGTGGCCTTCTCGTCCGGCGAGACGAGGTTCTCGCCGGCGACGCGCGCGAAGTGCATGCGCACGCGCTCGTGCTCGAACAGCTCGCCGAGGTGGTCGTGCGTGCTCATCTGCATGACGCGCCACAGCGCGCGGCCCTCGCGGCTCGAGTCGAGCATGGCGTTGGTGGCGCCCACCGGCGCCGGCGGCGAATAGAGCGAGGACTCGATCATCGGCAGCCAGGCGGCTGCCTGCCGCGACACCTCGAGGAACGCGTCGGCGTCCCGGCGCGAGAACTTCGCGATGCTGGCGGCGGACTTCGCCGGGTCGCGATGGAGCTTGAGCGTCGCGCCGTCCTCGAACACCGACATCATCGGCACGTCCGGGAACAGGTACTCGAGCCCGTGGCGCGCCTTGAGCTTCAGGTCGTCGTTCTTCAGCAGCGGGTTCGCCTGGATGAAGATGTGGCTCATCGAGTGCTGGTCGTGGCGGAAGCCCGGGAGCGTGAGTTCGCGCGACACCACGCCGCCGCCGAACCAGGCGTTGCGCTCCAGCACGATGACCTTGCGCCCGGCGGCCGCGAGGTAGGCGGCGGCGATCAGGCCGTTGTGCCCGGACCCGACGGCGATGATGTCGGCCGCGTTCGTCATGGCGTTCCACCCCCGACAGTGATGAAATGCGAGTGTGTACGAGATCTACGCGATCCGCTACGGCCACCTCGAGCGCACCGCCACCCACAACTTCCTCGGGGGCGACGAGCACGACGGCCCGATGCCGCTCGACTACTACGTCTGGGCGATCGTCGGCGCGGGGCGCACGATCGTGCTCGACACCGGCTTCGACGCCGCGACCGGCGCCGCCCGGGGCCGCACCCTGGTGCGACCGGTGGCCACGGGGCTCGCGGCCCTGGACATCGACCCCACCGGCGTGCGCGACGTCATCGTCAGCCACATGCACTACGACCACGCCGGCAACCACGACCTGTTCCCGCAGGCGCGCTACCACCTGCAGGACGCGGAGATGGCCTACTGCACCGGCCGCTCGATGTGTCACGGCGTGATACGCGCCGCCTTCGAGGCGCGCGACGTGCAGGCGATGGTCGGCAAGCTGTACGCCGGACGGGTCGTCTTCCACGACGGCGTGTCCGAGCCCGCCCCCGGGATCACGCTGCACCGGGTGGGCGGCCACACGCGCGGCCTGCAGGTGGTGCGGGTGCAGACGCGCCGCGGCTGGGTGGTGCTGGCCGCGGATGCGGCGCATTTCTATGCCAACTGGCAGCAGCGCCGGCCGTTCCCGATCGTCGACGACGTCAGCGCCTACCTCGAGGCCCTCGGCACGATCGAGCGGCTGGCGAGCTCGCCGCAGCACGTCATTCCCGGGCACGATCCGCTGGTGCTGCGGCGCTACCCGGAGGCGCGCGCCGGCGTCGCGGACATCGTCCGGCTGGATCTCGATCCGCTAAGCTGAGCGGGTCACTCGAACGGGGGAGCCATGGGGGAGAAGATCGGGTTCATCGGCGTCGGCCGCATGGGCTCCGGGATGGTCGGGCGGCTGCTGGCCGCGGGCCACACGGTGACGGTGCACGACCCGAACGCGGCCGCGGTCGCGGCGGCGGTCGCCCGGGGCGCGCGCGCAGCCGGCTCGCCGCCGAGGTCGCCGCCGCGGTGATCGTCATGGCGAGCGTGCCCACGCCCGCCATCGCGCGTGCCACGGCCGAAGCCATCGCGGCCGCGCCGGATCTCGCGGTGTTCGTCGACCTCTCGACCTCGGGCCCGGCCGCGGCGCAGGCCATCGCCGCGCTGCTCGGCGCGCGCGGCGTCGCGGCGGTCGACGCGCCGGTCTCCGGCGGCGTCACCGGCGCCGCCAATGGCAAGCTCGCGATCATGGCCTCGGGCCCGGCGGCGGCGCTCGAGCGCGTGCGGCCGCTGCTCGCCGAGCTCGGCAAGGTGTTCGTCGTCGGCGAACGGGCCGGGCTCGGCCAGACCGTGAAGCTCGCCAACAACCTGATGTCCGCCGCGTCGCTCGCGATCGCAGCCGAGGCGCTGGCGATGGGCGCCAAGGCCGGCGTCGATGCGGGCGTGATGCTCGAGATCCTCAACGCCTCGTCGGGCCGCAACAGCGCGACGCAGGACAAGATCCCGAAGCACGTCCTCAACCGGAAATTCGATTTCGGCTTCGCCAACGCGCTCTCCTTCAAGGACGTGCGCCTGTGCCTGGACGAGGCCGAGGCGCTCGGCGTGCCGATGGTGGTCGGCGCCGCGGTGCGGCAGATGCTCTCGATCACCCACAACGTCCGTGGACCCGATGCGGACTGCACCGAGATGGTCCGCGTCGTCGAACAATGGGCCGGCTGCACGATCGGCGGCAAGGAGAACTGAGATGGGACAGGATCGGTTCGAGAAGGGCCTGGCGCTGCGCAAGCAGGTGCTGGGCGCGGAGTACGTCGAGAAGTCCATGGCCAGCGCCGACGATTTCAGCCGGCCGATGCAGGAGCTCTCGACCGAGTACTGCTGGGGCTACGTGTGGACGCGGCCCGGGCTCGAGCTGCGCGAGCGCAGCCTCATCAACCTGGCGATGATCAGCGCGCTGAACCGCCCGCACGAGCTCAAGCTGCACGTGAAGGCCGCGCTCACCAATGGCCTCACGCGCGAACAGATCCGCGAGGTCCTGCTGCAGGTCGCGGTGTACTGCGGCGTCCCGGCCGGCATCGACTCGACGCGCATCGCGCGCGAGGCGTTCGCCGAAGTCGACGCGGCGGCCGCCGCGAAGAAGGGCTGAGCCATGGCCGCCGTCGCCCGCACGCAGCAGGAACAGGTCGTGCTCGACTTCTTCCGGATCCTCAGCACCGGTGACCTCGAGGCCATCCGCAGGACGCTGCACCCGGACGCCGAGTGGCGCCCGATGGTGGAGAACATCCCCGGCGCCGGCATCTACGGCCCGCGCGACGTGATCATCGACACCTTCCTCGCGCCGGTGCGCGGCATGTTCGCGCCAGGCGACCCGAAGACCACGGTCAACACCATCGCCTCGGCCGGCGATTTCGTCATGTGCGAGTCGCGCGGCCTGGGCAAGCTGGCCGATGGCCGCACCTACGACAACCGCTACGCCTGGGCGCTCGAGCTCAGGGACGGGCTCGTGTACCGCATCCGCGAGTACATGGACAGCCACTACGTCGCGACGCTCTTCGGAGGCTGACATGGGAACGCTGGCAGGCAAGTCGATCATCGTGACGGGGGCGGCCGGCGCGATCGGCTACGCGACCGCACAGGTGCTGGCGCGCGAGGGCGCGCGGCTGCTGCTGGTGGACGTGCAGGCCGAGCGCCTCGCGGCGCGCGCGCGCGAACTGGCCGCCGGCGGCGCGGCGGTCGCGGCCTGCGCCGCCGACGTCAGCCGCAGCGCCGACGTGCAGGCCTACGTCGCGGCGGCGCTCGAGCGCTACGGCCGCATCGACGGGTTGTTCAACAACGCCGGCATCGAGGGCCACATCGCGCCGACCTGGGAGTACGACGAGGCGGAGTTCGACCGCGTCACGCGCGTCAATGTCAATGGCGTGTTCCTCGGCATGCGCCACGTCATGCCGGTGATGATCAAGCAGGGCGGCGGCAGCATCGTCAACACGGCGTCCATCGGCAGCGAGCGCGGCCTCGCCGGCGCCTGCACCTACAACGCCAGCAAGCACGCGGTCGTGGGCCTCACCCGCACCGCCGCGGCCGAGGCCGGCCCGAAGGGCCTGCGCGTCAACTGCGTGATGCCCGGCGTGATCGACACGCCGCTGCTCGAAGGCGTGCTCGGGCCGCTGTTCAACGGCGACATCGCGCTCGGCAAGAAGACCCTCGGCAAGATCGCGCCGCTGGAGCGCATCGGCCGGCCGGCGGAGATCGGCGAGGTGGTCGCGTTCCTGCTGTCCGATGCCGCGAGCTTCGTCACCGGCGCCGCCTGGTCCATCGACGGCGGCGCGCTCTGCACCATCCGCCATTAGTCCGTCATCCGCCATTGGTTCGTCACCCGGAGGTTGCCATGTCCATGACTCGCGCCTGCTTCGCTACGCTCATCGCGGCGCTCGGCTGTGCCTTCGGCACCGCGGCCGTCGCGGCTGATGCCTGCGACCGCGCCTGCCTGCAGGGCTACGTCGATCGCTACCTCGGCGCACTCGTCGCGCACGATCCGGGCCAGCTGCCCTGGGCGCTGGGCGCGCGCTTCACGGAGAACGGCCAGGCGTTGCAGCCCGGCGACGGCCTGTGGGGCACGGCGAGCGCGCCGGGGCATTACCGGCTGTACGTCGCCGATCCGGAGGACGGCCAGGTGGGCTTCATCGGCACCATGATGGAGAACGGCACGCCGGTGCTGCTAGCGCTGCGGCTGAAGGTCGAGGACCAGACGGTGAGCGAGGCCGAGACGATCGTCGCGCGTGGCAAGTTCCTCGCGTCGCTCCCGGCCGCGGGGCCGGCCGTCGAGGCACGCGGCCAGCCGCGACCGCAGTTCCTGCGCACGGTGCCCGACAAGGAGCGCATGACGCGCGCCGAGCTGGCGCGGATCGCCAACTCCTATTTCACCGGGCTCACCGCCAACAGCGGGCGCAATACCGCCCCCTTCGCCGCCAGCTGCGAGCGCCTCGAGAACGGCCTGCAGACCACGCACAACCCGCAGCCCGGCACCGTGGGCCCGGACATGCTGGCGCTCTCCTGCGACGCGCAGCAGAAGAGCGGTTACTTCGCCTTCGTGACGCGCATCCGCGACCGCCGCTTCCCGGTGATCGACCGCGAGCGCGGCCTGGTGCTGGCCTTCGCCTTCTTCGAGCATGCCGGCCGCATCGACCAGCTGCACCTGACCACCGGCGAGGTCGTGCCTTCGCCGGTGCGTTCGCCTTCGACGCTCGAGATCGCCGAGCTGTTCCAGATCGACCGCGGCCAGATCGACCAGATCGAGGCGGTGCTGAACGGCGTGCCCTACGGCATGACCTCGGCCGCCTGGGACCGGCACTGAGGGCCGCCGCGTGGCTGAGAACAAGCGCTACCAGTGGACGCTGATCCTGCTGCTGAGCTTCAACTTCGGCATCGTCTTCTTCGATCGCAACGCCTTCAGCTTCCTGACGCCCTTCATCCAGCCCGAGCTGGGGCTGAGCAACTTCCAGATCGGCCTGATCGCCGGTGCGTTCTCGTTCACCTGGGCGCTCGCCGGACTCGGCGTCGGACGGCTGTCGGACTACCTCGGCCGCCGCAAGATCATCCTGGTGGTGGCGACGCTGGTGTTCTCGCTCGCCTCGGCGCTCTCCGGCCTCGCCGGCGGCTTCCTCGCGCTGCTCGCGGCGCGCCTGCTGATGGGCATGGCCGAGGGCGGCATCATGCCGATCAGCCAGACGCTGATCGTCGCCGAGGTCGACGCCGGGCGCCGCGGCCTCGCCCAGGGCATCACGCAGAACTTCGGCGCCAACATCCTCGCCAACTTCCTCGGGCCGATCGTGATCGTCGCGATCGCGACCGCCGTCGGCTGGCGCAACGCCTTCTACCTCGCGGCGCTCCCCGGCCTGGTGATGGGCGCGCTGATCGCGGCGCTGGTGCACGATCCGCCGTTGCCGGCGCGCCCGGCGGCGCCGGACCGCGCAGGGGCCGGCCTGGGCGCGGCGGCTGGCGGTGCGAGCGCCGGCGGCGCCCGCGCGCTGCTCGCCGACCGCACGCTCCTGCTGTGCATCCTCATCTCGATCCTGCTGGTCGCGTACCTGGTGGTGTTCGCCGCCTTCATGCCGCTCTACCTGGTACAGGTACGCGGCATCGACAAGCAGACCATGAGCTTCGTGCTCTCCTCCTTCGGCCTGTTCTCGATCGCGGTCGCGATCCTGGTCCCCGGCGCCTCGGACTTCCTCGGTCGCAAGCCGGTGGCGGTGGTGGCCGGCTTCCTCGGCGTGTTCATGCCGCTCGGCGTGCTGCTGACGCACGGCAGCGCCACCGCGCCGCTGTACCTGAGCTTCGCGCTCGGCTCGCTCCTCAGCGGCGTGTTCCCGCTGGCGATGGCGACGATCCCCTCGGAGATCGTCGATCCGGCACACACCGCCACCACGCTGAGCCTCACGATGGGCCTGAGCGAGATCATCGGTGGCGTGTGCGCGCCGATCGTCGCCGGCTGGTTTGCCGACCGCAGTGGACTCACGGCACCGCTGTGGATCATGGTGGCCTTGAGCCTCGCGGTCGCGCTGTTCGCGCTGCTGCTGCGCGAGACCGCGCCGCGCGTGCTGGCGCGCCGCATCCACGCCGGCTGACTTGGTTGAACCCCGGGAGAATCGCATGACCTCGATGAATACGCCGACCCGCCGCCGCACGCTGGCCCGTGCGACGCTCACCTTGCTCGCGACGCTGGCTGCACTATGCCCGGCTGTGCCGGCCGGCGCGCGCGACGGCGATGCCAGGCGCGACGGCGACGTCGTGCGCGAACTGCGCGACCGCAACGCGATCGAGGCGCTGATGTGGCGCTACGTGCGGGCGCTGGACGCGCTCGACCCGGACGCGTACGCGGCCACCTACACCGCCGACGGCCGCTTCATCGCCGGCGCCATGACGGCCGCGGGCAGCGACGCCCTGAAGAAGATCATCGCCGACTACCGCCAGGCGCGCACCGACCGGCTCGCGCGCGGCGAGCCGGCGACGCCGCCGATGCACCACGTCATCACCAACACCCACATCGTGTTCGCCGACCGCGACCACGCGCGCCAGGACGCCTACTGGATGACGGTGTTCGAGGGCCAGGGCGAGGCGACGCCGCCGCGCGTCGCCGCGGCCGGCCGCAGCGTCGACGAACTGGTGCGCATCGACGGCCACTGGCTCATCCGCACGCGCGACGTCACGCCGCGCGACTGAGCCATCGGAGCGGGCCGCGCGGCCGCCGCCGCGCCGCCGTGCGACGCCGTGCGACGCCGCGCCGCTACGCGCCCGCGCCGCGCCGCGCCAGCACGCGCGGCGCGGTCTCGCGGATGCCGAAGCCCAGCAGGCCACCGACGATCGTCAGGCCGAACATGATCCACAGCGGCGTGGTGAGGCTCCCGGTGCGATCGGCCGCGTAGCCGGCGATCGCCGGCGCGAGCGCGCCGCCGAGCACTTCCGGAACGCCCATGCACAGACCCATCACCGTTGCCGAATGGTCGCGGTCGACGCTCTCGGACGGGATCGTCGCCATGAACAGCGGGAAGATGCCGACCAGTCCCCAGCCGACGAAGAAGATCGCCGCGAGTCCCCAGACCGAGCCCTGGAAGTACATCGCGCCCAGCGGCAGGATCACGCCGATCAGCGGCATGATGATCATCAGCGGCCGCCGGCCGATGCGGTCGGATAGAGCGGAGATCGCCAGCGACCCGACCGTGGCCGAGAGGCCGAGCACGCTCATCAGCCAGCCCTGCGCCTGGCTGTCGAAGTGCCGCACGTTCGCCAGGTACAGCGGCATGAAGGCGAAGCAGACCACGAAGTAGGAGACCATGATGACGCCGATCACGGCGCTCAGCAGCACGTTGCGTTCGGCGAAGGCCTCGCGGAAAGTGAGCTTGCGGCCGGCGCCGGACCCGCCCGCCGCCGCCGGCGCCGGCTCCTTGACCAGCCACCAGATCAGCAGCGCGGCGACGAGGCCGGGGATGCCGGCGAGGAAGAACGCGTTGCGCCAGCCCCAGTTCGTCACGAAGACCGCCAGCAGCACCGGCGCGACGAAGGAACCGAGCAGGTTCGAGCCGAAGTTCTGCGTGAAGCCCTGCGCGAGGCCGCGCCGTTCCTCGCTCACCTCGGAGACGATAAGCGACTGGCTGATCGGCATGATGCCGCCCTCGGCGATGCCCATCAGCAATCGCGCGCCCAGCATCATCATGAAGGTCTGCGCGAGGCCGGAGAGGAAGGAGCACACCGAGAACACCAGCGTCGCACCGATCAGCAGGCCCTTGCGGCTGCCGGTGCGGTCGGAGACGTAGCCGATCGCGAGCGCGGCGAGCGCCCAGGCGAAGGAGAACAGCCCGGCGAGCAGGCCGACCTCGGTGTTGTTGAGCCCCAGGTCGGGCTGCACCGCCGGCATCAGGAAGTTCAGCGCCTGGCGGTCGAAGAACACGATGCCGAAATGGATGCTGAGCAGGACGACCAGCATGACCTGGTAGCCCGCGCCCATGCCCGTGCCCTTGCCCGCAGCGGGCCTGTGGCCTGCGTTCATCTGGAAGCCCCCCCGAGAACTGCCGTCATACTGACGGCCGCCCGCGGCCGAAGCAAGGCGAGGCGAACGGTCACCCGTCCGCCCCGCTTCCTGCGTTACAGCTTGCCGGTCTGGCGCCAGCCGGTGTCGACGTAGCCCGAGCGCACCGAGGCCACGTACGGCACCGGGCACACGGTCGCGCGCAGCTCGACCTGCTTGTGCGATTCGACCGTCGGCTTCTTCGAGCCGCCGCCCTCCTCGCCCCACACGAAGGTCACTTCGGTGCCAGGCTTGGCGTACTGCGGGTCGAGCATCGCCAGGGTCAGCATCTTGCGCTCGTTCGAGCTGTAGCCGACCCAGGTGGACACGCCGGCGAGCTTGCCGTCCTTCATGACGCGGTCGTACGGGTACATCGAGTACACGGCCGAGGGGAAGTCGATGTACTTGGCGCGCTCGTACTCCTTGCCCAGCTGCGAGGCGATCGTGCGCATGACGTCCTGGTCGTCGAGCTCGAGCGTCACCTTCACGCGGTTGGGCTTCTGCACGAGCTTCTCGAGCGCCGCCCGGCCGATGAACTCGTGGTCGAACTTCACGAAGCTGCCGTAACCCAGGTCGTAGGGCGTCAGGTAGTAGTCGTCGATCCGGTTCGAGTAGTAGCTGCCGCCGAGCGAGGCGTTGCCCTCGAAGCCGTTGGCCGGCAGCCACTCGCGGTACTTCTGCATGCGCTCGTCGCCCGAGTACACCGCCGCCATCGGCGAGGGGATCCAGCCCGACTCGAGCGTGTTCGACGAGTAGGCGCGCGCACCGCAGAGGCGCAGGCCGTGGTCCCTGCCCGCCCACACCAGCGCGTCCTTGACCGCATCGCCGTCCTCGACCGGCCCGAACAGCTCGAAGCCCGGCTGCCCGGCCATGCCGTGGCGCAACGCGCGCACTTCCTTGCCGGCGATGTAGACGTTGCACATGTTGAAGAACTTCAGGTCCGGCGGCGTCTTGCCGAGCACCTTCTGCATGACCTGCATCGCATTCGGGCCCTGGATCTGGTAGCGATAGGTCTTGCGCGCGGTCGGGTTGACGCGCGCGGCCGAGCGCTCGTCGCGCTCGAACTTGACGTCGTAGCCGCCGGTGGTGCCGTGGTACTGCACCCAGTTGAGCACCGGCGGGCGGCCGACGAGGTTGAACAGGTCCTTGTCGAGGTAGAACAGGATCACGTCGCCGATGACGTAGCCGTCCCAGCTGACCGGCGCGTACTGCTTGGCCTTGTTGACGGTGAAGCCCTTGAAGCTGTTGGTGCCGAGGGCCTCGAGCAGCTTGAACGCGTCCGGGCCGGACACGTACAGGTCGCTCATGTGGTAGGACTGGTTGAACAGGATCGCGGCGTGCTGCCAGGCGTGCTGCTCGTCGCGCCAGTTGGTGTACTCGGGCGGCACGACCGGGTACGGATTCGGGCCGCTCGGGGAATTGCGCAGGTGGTTGACCGCTCCGCCGTTGGCGCGCAGCAGCTCTTCGAGGTTCTTGTGGCTCATCGGGACTCCATGGGTGAAGCGTGCGGTGAAGATCGAGGGGTGCGGTGATGAATGGCGTGCGCCACGGCCGCCGGTGTGCTCAGCGCGCCGGCGTTCGGCGCGCGGCGGATTCGGCGGCCGCGACCGGCAGCGCGGCCAGGTTGATGCTCTCCTTGACGGCCATCGCGTGCTCGCGCATCAGCGCCTCGACGCGCGCGCCCTCGCCGCGCTCGAGCGCGTCGACGATGCCGTGGTGCTGGCGGTGCGCGTACTGCAGCATGTCGTACATCGCATCGAGCCGGCCGCTGTCGAAGGCCAGCGCCTGCGGCCCGGCGAACGGCACGCGCGCGTTGCGCTCCAGCGCCTCGCCGACGATCGCGCTGCCGGCCTCGCCGAGGATCAGCGAGTGGAAGCGCGCGTTCATCTCGGCGTAGCGCGCCTCGTCGTCGGCCACCAGCGCGCGCTTGCCGAGCAGCGCGTCGCCGTCCTCGAGGCAGGCGCGCAGCTCGCGCAGCAGCGACTTCGAGGCGCCCTTCTCGGCGACGCGCCGCGCCGCGAGGCCCTCGAGCACCGCACGCACGTCGATCGCGTCGACGATATCGGCCGCCGTGAAGGCGCGCACCACGTAGCCGCGCGTCTCGTGTTCGGCCAGCAGGCCCTCCTGCGCCAGCAGCGGCAGCGCCTGGCGCAGCGGCGTGCGCGACATGCCGAGCAGGTCGGCGAGCGGCGCCTCGGCGACGCGCTGGCCGGGCACCAGTTCGCCGCGGAGGATCATCTCGCGGATGCGGACAATGGCCTGGCTGAGCTGGGTGTTCATGGGGGCGGCATGATGCCAATAGGATCCTGCCGTGTCAATTTGGGATCCCAAATTGCATTATGTCGTGCGCGAACCGCGAAGCCGCGGGGCCCCGCCACCGATTCTGGATCCCGCTGTCGGTCAGGCGCCGCGGCAGCTCAGGCGACGCAGCACCTCCGCCAGGCGGTCGCGCGGCGCCGGATCCTCCGCGGTCGCGCGCCAGCCGATGACGCCGTCGGGCCGCAGCACGACGGCGCCCTCGGGACCGATGCCGAGCAGCGATTCGAGGCGGCCGGCGGGATCCTCGAACTCGCCGCCCGGCGCCACGCGGCAGGTGCGCAGCGGCACGGCGCCGCCGCTCGCGCCCGCACCGCCGCCCGCGCCCGCGCCGCCGAGGGCCTCGGCGGCGGCGATCCAGGCGCCACCGCCCGCACCGGCCACCAGGGCGAACCCGCCGTCGGGCAGGTCCAGCGTCGAGACCGGCTCGCCGCGCCGTCGCAGCCACAGGTGCGGCACGCGCGTCCCGGGCCGGCCGCTCGGGTGGCGCGGATCCTCGAGCAGCGGCGTCGCGGTATCGGCGTCGACGCCGGCACCCGTCGCCAGCACCGCGGCCGAGCGATACACCGCGCCGAGCTCGATGCTGGCGTCATCGAGGAGCGGCGCCAGGTCGGCGGCCGGGAGCGAAGCGTCGACGCGCTTGACGTAGCGCGCATAGGCCTGCTCGACGGTGAGCTGGCACTGCGGCCGGCGCTCGGCGTCGTAGGTATCCAGCAGCGCGTCCCCGGCCGCGCCCGCGAGCACCAGCGCCAGCTTCCAGGCGAGGTTGTGCACGTCGGCGACACCGGTATTGCCGCCGAAACCGCCGGTCGGCGGCATGGTGTGCGCGGCATCGCCCGCGAGGAACACCGGGCCGCTGCGCAGCGCGCCGGCGGTCGCGGCCGCGGCGGTCCAGGGCTGCACGTCGTCGATCGTGACCGCGAAGTCCGGCGGCACGCCCAGCGCCGCGCGCACCAGCGCGGCACAGCGTGCCGGCGCCGCATCCGGCTCCTGGCGGCGACCGTCGGCATCGAAGCTCGCGAACACGGCGAGGAATCCGGCATCACCGCCGATCGCGAAGCGGAAGAAGCCCAGCAGGCCCGGCTGGTTGACGTACACGACGCTGAGGTTGCGGCCGCCGAGCAGCGCACGCACGTCGGCGCGGAAGTAGATCGTGAGGCACTCGGCGAAGCGCCCGCGCCCCTGCATGGCGATGCCGGACCAGCGGCGCACGCCACTGTGCGCGCCGTCGGCGGCGATCAGGTAGCGCGCCCGCAGGCTCCGCTCGGCGCCGCCGTCGCGCGAGCGCAGCGTCACGCGCACGCCCGCGCCCGCGCTCCCGCCCCCGCCCCCGCTCTCACCCAAGTGCTCGCAACCCGTCATCTCGGTCGCGTAGCAATGCTCGGCGCCGAGCTCGAGCGCCCGCGTGCGCAGCAGCGGCTCGAGGCCGACCTGCGTGATGAAGAGCCGCGCCGTCGGGCTCAGCGCCTCGACGCCCTCGTTGAAGGAACGATAGAAGCAGGCGAGCTCGCGCCCGGCGAGTGAATCGACCGCGATGAGGGCGCCGTTCTGCACGAACTCGCGCGCCGCGGCGGCCTCCACCGCCGCCTGCAGGCCCACGCCGCGGAAGACCTCGAGCGTGCGCTGGTGGAACGAGGCCGCGCGCGGATGGATCGCCGTGCCGCGGTGCCGCTCGACGAGCAGGTGCGGCACGCGCCGCGCTGCGAGCAGCACCGAGGCGGTGAGCCCAACGAGGCTGCCACCCACCACGAGCACGGGTACTTCGGGCTCGCCCATGTGCAATGCCCTCCCCGGGGACCTGCCACGCTGTCGCAGCCGTCGCCGGTCGCGCCGACGCCGCTACCTGTCGTTGCCGCCTGGCTTGTCGTTGCCGCCTGGCTTGTCGCTGCCGGCTGGCTGGTCGCTGCCGGCCGGCTTGTCGCTGCCGATCGGCCGGATGCGCAGTCGCTGCGCGCCGGTGTCCGGATCCGCGTACTCGCGGTTGTCCTCGCAGACGTACTCGTACAGCTTGTAGCCGTGCTTGCGCTGGTAGGCCCAGGTCCAGCTCCAGGGGCCCGCCAGGTACTGCGGGTCGCTGACCGTGACGCGATCCTCCATGAAGTCCGCCGACAGCAGGCGGATGCGCTCGCTGATGCGCAGCTGCGCGGAGTGCGGCACTTCGCGGAAGCGCACGTTCTCCTTGATGCCGACCGTGTCGACGACCAGCGTGTCGCCCTCCCAGTGACCGACCGAGTGGCCCCAGAAACCGGGCTCGGCATCGTCGATGGGCACCTGCGCTTCGCCGAGGTAGATGCGGCGCACCTGGTTGTAGGCCTCCTCGATGATCGTCACGCGCCCCGGGCTCTGCAGCACCTCGAGCGGGAACATCGCCATCATCATCGCCGGCATGCCGTCGGGCAGGCAGCGCACGTAGCCGGTCACCGGTGGCTGGCCACGCCGATTCGCCTCGGCCACCTGCTTCTGGTGTTCCTGCCAGGGAGCGAGGTATTCGGGCTTGAGCGGCGGCGGCGGGATGTCCGGTGGCGGCGGGCGCACCGTCGGATCGACGCCGTTCATGACGTCGGGGTAGCGGTTCCAGGCGCCGTCGAGCGCGCGCGCATCGAACTCGCCCGCGGCACTGGCACCCGCGGCACTGGCGCCCACAAAACCGAGCATGCCGGCCAGCAGCACGACGGCCGCAGGCCACGCCGTCCTCGCGTGACCACGTCCGAGCATGTCGCGTCCTCCCCGGTGCGGCGCACGCATGGCGGCTCTACGCATGGCGACTAATGGATCAGCGCCGGCCCGGCCGGCCCGCCGTTGCCGAACACGCGGCCATCCGGCAGCGTGACTTCCTTGAGCAGCGCGCCCGGTTCGCCGGTACGGAGGGGTGCGACGATGACGGTGAGCCGGTCGCCCTCATGGATCATGTTGAACTTCCAGCCATTGCGGTTGAGGATTCCGGGATTCGCGCACTCGATCGACCAGTGCTTCGGTTCGCCGCCCGCCTGTTCGACCAGCAGCTCGATGTAGACGTGCGGATTGGTCCACTGGAACTGCGCCACGCTGCCGACCATCTTCAGCTGGTGGTCGTTGTCGTACATCGCGAAGGAATGGTGGGCGCTCGCCACCCCACCGACCAGCGACACCAGCAGCGCGCCGAGCATGGCGCGAACGTTGACCGGCCCCGGCATGACGCCCCCCGTTTTCTGTGGCCCGGTTCAGGGTAGCATGCCGGCTCGATGAATCCGACCACCACGAAACCCGCCGTCGCGCCGCACTACGGCCTGCTTGCCGGCCTCCTGCCGCTGTTCGTGACGACCTTCTGCAGCTACTTCACCATCGGCGCCTCGCTCCCGGTGATCCCGCTGTTCGTGCACGACGAGCTCGGCTTCGGGCCGGTGATCGTCGGCATCGCGATCGGCGCGCAGGCACTGGTGACGGTGCTGACGCGCGCCTGGGCCGGCATGCGCATCGACCACCACGGCCCCAAGGCCGGCATGCTGCTGGGGGTGGCGGCCTGCACGCTCTCGGGCCTGTGCTATCTCGGCGCGGCCGCTCTCGCCGCCAATCCGGTTGCGAGCCTCGCGACGCTGCTGCTCGGCCGGATCGTGCTCGGCGTCGGCGACAGCTTCGTCGTCACCGGCGCGCTGAGCTGGGGCATCGCGCGGATCGGTGCGCAGCACTCCGGGCGCGTGATGACCTGGCACGGCATCGCGATGTACGGCGCCGTGGCCGCGGGCGCGCCGGCGGGCCTGGCACTGGCGCACGTCCGTGATTTCGCCGCCGTCGCCTGGCTCGTGGTCCTGCTGCCGCTCGTGTCGCTGCTGGTGGCCACGTGCACCACGCGCGCCGCGGTGCACGCGGGCCAGCGGTTGCCGTTCCGCGCGGTCCTCGGCCAGGTGTGGCGCGCCGGCGTGGGCCTCGCGCTCGGCAGCGTCGGCTTCGCCGCCGTCACCACCTTCGCAACGCTGCTGTTCGTGACGCGCGGCTGGTCGGGCACGGCCTTCGCGCTCACGGTGTTCGCCTGCGCCTACGTGCTGCCGCGCAGCCTCTTCTCCGGCATCACGGATCGCGCCGGCGGCGCGCGCGTCGCCGCGGCGAGCCTCGCCTGCGAAGCACTCGGGCAGTTCCTGGTCTGGATGGCACCCGGCCCGGCGCTGGCCTTCGTCGGGCTCGCGCTCGCGGGCCTCGGCTGCTCGATGATGTACCCGGGCCTGGGCGTCGCCGCGATCGCCCGCGTGCCGCCGCAGAGTCGCGGTGCGGCGCTCGGCGCCTACGGTTCGTTCTTCAACCTGTCGATGGGACTGAGCGGCCCGCTGCTCGGCGCGGTCGCCGCCGGCTTCGGCTACGCCGCCATCTACCTGGGTGGCGGGCTCGCGGCCGCGGCCGCCGCGCTGATCGCCTGGCGCCTCGGCCGGCGCGGCGCTTCCGCGTCGGCGGCGGCGGGCTGATCAGGGTGCGCGCGCGCCCGCCGGCACGCGCGTGCCGCCATCGGCGACCAGCACCGCGCCGGTGACGAAGCTCGCTTCGTCGGAGGCGAGGAACAGTGCGCAGGCGGCCATCTCCTCCACCGTGCCGATGCGCCGTAGCGCGATGCGCTCGGCGAGCTGCGCGAACGACTGCTCGATGTCGGCGGCGCTCACCGCGCCGGCGGCCCGCATCTCCTGCTCGCTCATCGGCGTGCGCACCCAGCCCGGGGCCAGGCAATTCGCGCGGATGCCCTCGGCGCCGTAGCGGTTGGCAAGCGCGCGCGTGAACGCAACCACGCCGGCCTTGCTCGCGGCATAGGAGGCCATGCCGGCCGAGGCGTTGAAGGCGGCCACCGAGGCGATGTTGAGGATCGCGCCGGCGCGCTGGCGCCGCATCGCCGGCAGCACCGCGCGGCAGCTGCGCATCGCGCCGCCGAGGTTCACGTCCAGCGTGCGCTGCCACACGGCGTCGTCGATATCCGCCCCATCGTCCGTGTGCACGATGCCGGCCGCGTTCACCAGGATGTCGATGCGCCCCTCGGCGCGCAGCACGGCGTCGACCACGGCACGCACGGCGGCGTCGTCGCCGACGTCGCAGGGCGTGGCGTGGGCGCCGGTCGCGCGCGCCAGCGCGGCGAGCAGTTCGGGCTGCAGCCCCGCCGCGTGCACGCGCGCGCCCTCGGCGGCGAAGCGGCGCACGATCGCCGCGCCCATGCCGGAGGCGGCCCCCATCACCAGCGCGACCTTGTCGGCAAGACGTGTGCTCATGCGGTTCAACGTGCGACGAATCGGGCCACCGCGCAACCTCAGGCCGCGGCGGGCTTGCCGGGCGGTATGTGCCCTTCGGCGACCCAGCGGTCGAACACCGCGAGCGCCGCGGTGACGAAGCCCGGGTCGTTGATGTGCAGGTCGAGTTCCTGCAGCTGCACCGGCGGACGGATGCAGCGGCGGAACTCGTCGACCAGCGCGGCGAGCCCCGGTGGATCGTGCAGCGCCTCACCTTCGCGGTCCCAGGCCTGGATGCCGCGCAGCGGCAGCAGGAACGCGGTCGGCCCGGTGGCCGCGGCGAGTCGCGCGCCGATGTGGCGCGCGACCGCGCGGCGCTCCTCGGCCGAGTTGGTCACCGAGCCCAGCAGCCGGTTGTGCGCGTGGTACGGCCGGCCCGCGTAGGCCTGCGGCATCGGCGCCCAGGACTGCAGGTCGATCATGTCGGTCGCGCCGGGCGCGACGATCTGCGGCACGCCGCGGCGGCCGGCGGCCTCGAGCCGCGTGGCGCCGGCGTTGACCACCGAGCCCATGACCTGGTTGGCGACCTCCTGCAGCGCGAGGTCGAACACCGCGACGAAGCGGCCCTGCCCGATCAGCGCCTCCATCGCCCGGCCGCCCATGCCGGTCATGTGGAACACGACGGCCTCGTAGCCGCGGCGCTCGAGCTCGGGCTTCAACTGGATCATGTAGCGCAGGCACGAGGAGCCGAGCGAGGTGATCGCAACCGCGGGCCGGTCGCTGCGCGGCGGGACGACGGCGCGGCAAGCCCCGAGCACGGCGCCGGCCGCCTGGCTGAGGATCGACTGGCAGATGCTGTTGAGCCCGTAGAGGCCGCCGGCCCACAGCACCATCATCAGGTCGGGCGCCAGGCGCTCCGGCGGGATCAGGTGCGAGTACGACACCGTCGAGACGATGAACTTCGGCATGCCGAGCGGCAGCGCGGCCGTCACGTCGAGCGCGAGGTCGGTGCCCATCGTGCCGCCGAGCGCCAGCAGGCCGTGCACCTCGCCAGCGGCGTAGAGCCGCAGCGCCAGCGCCACGGCGCCCTCGGCCATCTTCGTCATCGCCGCGTTCTCGTCGCCCAGCGCCGCGATCGCCTCGATCGTCGTGCCGGCGGCGGCGGCGACGTCGGTGTTGCGATAGGCCGGCGCGAACGGCGGCGTGCCGAGCACGCCGACGTCCATGATGCGCGCCTCGCCGCCCTGCTGCTGCACGCAGCGCTGCATGAACAGCAGCTCGTCGGCCTTGGTGTCGGCGGTGCCGACGATCAGTATGCGGGTCGGGTTGCTCATGGCTGCAGCTGTTCCATCGCGTAGCCGGTCTCCGGCAGCGTCGCACCACCGTCGACCACCAGCGTCTGCCCGGTGACCCAGCGCGCCGCATCGCTCGCGAGATACAGCATCGCATGCGCGATGTCCTCGGGCGCACCCATCGTGCCCAGCGGGATGTAGCGCTCGATGCGCGCGCGCGCCTCCGGCTGGCTCATGCGGCCGCGGTCCTTGGCGATGAAGCCGGGTTCGACGCCATTCACCGTGATGTGCTCGCGTGCCAGCTCGAGCGCGGCGCAGCGGATGAAGCCGTTGACGCCGGCCTTGGCGGCGGCGTAGTGCACGGCGCCGGCCATCGCGGTGCGCGGTCCGGTCACCGAGGAGGTGATGAGGATGCGGCCGCCGCCGCGCGCGCGCAGCTGCGGCAGCGCCGCCTGCGTCAGCCAGAAGCAGCACTCGAGGTTCAGGCGCAGCGTGTCCTCGAGCACCTCGGTCGACAGCGTCTCGAGCGAGGTCCACGGGCAGCCGCCGGCGTTGTGCACGACGATGTCGAGCGCGCCGAAGGCGGCCACGGTCGCATCGACCGCGCGCCGGCAGCCGGCCGCGTCGGCCTCGAAGCCCGCGGCCACCGCCGCCGAGCCGCCGCGGCGCAGTTCCTGCGCGGCGGCCTCGGCCGCCGCGCGCGCGGTTCGCGAGCAGCACGCGCGCGCCGGCGGCGGCGAAGGCCGCGGCGATGCTGCGGCCGATGCCGCGGCCGGCGCCGGTGACCAGCGCCACCTTGCCGTCGAGGTCGAAGGCCTTCAAGAACGCGCTCCGCGCAGCGTCGCGCAGAACCCGCCCAGGACTTTCAGGAAGGCGTCGACATCACCCGCCGCGCTCGCCGGGCACATCAGCAGCATGCAGTGGAACGGCGTGATCAGCACGCCGCGGTTCATGAAGTACACGTGCAGCAGCGCCTCCAGCGTCGCATTGCGGTCGCGCGCCACGTCGGCCGCGTTGCGCGGCGGCCGCGGCGCGAACAGGAACTCCACCCGCGCGCCGGACTGCTCGACGTGCCACGGCAGGCCCTGCGCGCCGATCAGCGCGCGGGCGCGCCGCGCCAGGTCGGTGGCGTGGCCGATCATGCGCTCGAAGGCCGCGTCGGTCAGCACCTCGGCGAGCACGGCGCGCACCGCCGCCACCTGCAGCGCCGAGCCCGCCAGCGTGCCGCCGAATCCGAGGTGCGAACTCTGCCGCACCTCGACCGGGTTCACCTTCGGCACCAGCGCCCACAGGCGCTGCGCGACCGCCTCGCTCGCGCCGTACAGGCCGACGGGAATGCCGCCGCCGATCGCCTTGCCGACGACGAACAGGTCGGGCTCGAGCCGCTGCAGCGCCGTGCAGCCGCCCGGGCCGTTCGACAGCGTGTGCGTCTCGTCGATCACCAGCAGCGTGCCGCTGCGGCGCGTCAGCTCGCGCAGCGCGGCGTGGAAGCCCGGGTCCGGCAGGATCATGCCGTAGTTGGTCATCAGCGGCTCGGCGAGCACGCAGGCGACGTCGCGGTCGGCGAGCGCTGCCTCGAGCGCCGCGACGTCGTTGAACTCGACCACCTTCGAGATGCGCGCGTGGTCGACCGCGTTCGGGTGGATGCCGTTGCGCATGACGACATGGCCGTCCTGCAGCGCGACGTGCGCCTCCTCGACCGAACCGTGGTAGCAGCCGCTGAACACCAGCACCTTCTCGCGCCCGGTGAGCATGCGCGCGATGCGGATCGCGGCGCGGTTGGCGTCCGAGGCCGAGGTCGTGAAGCCCCAGTACGGCAGGCCGAAGCGCCGCTGCAGCTCGGCGCCAACCCACGCGGCATCCTCGGTCGGCAGCATCAGCGTGGCGCCGCGCGCGAGTTGGGCGCTGACCGCGGCGGTCACCGCGGGCGGGCCGTGGCCGCACATGGCACCGGTGTCGCCGAGGCAGAAGTCGACGTACTCGTGGCCGTCGATGCAGCGCAGGTGCGCACCCTGCGCCGCCGCGGTCGTCAGCGGGAAGCCGCCGGGCCAGCGGCGCATCCAGTGCGAGGGCGCGCCGTAGAGGTAGTGGCGCTGGCCGGCCTCGAAGGCCTGGCGCGAGCGCGGGTGGTTCGCCGCGAAGCGCTGCTGTTCGGCGGCCAGCAGGGCCCGGGCGTCGACGCCGGTGCCGTCAGCCGCCGCTGCCATGCGCGCCCTCCGGCAGCGTCGGCTCGAACCACCCCTTCTTCATGACGAACCTGACCCACCAGGCGTCGACCAGCGCGAACACCAGCAGCACGGCGCCCAGCGATTTCCAGATCACCGGCGCGAGCTCCGGCGTCGGCGCGCTGTTGATCACCACGTAGAGCATGCCGGCGATCGCCAGCAGCGGGAACACCGGCGCGAACGGCATGCGGTACGGCCGGCGCATGCGCGGATAGCGGCGCCGCAGCACGACCAGCGACACCTGCGCCATCACGTAGGCGAGGATCCAGGCCACGGAAGCCGCCACGGTCAGCGAGAGGATCGCGTTCGGGTCGCCGCCCGACCAGACGACGCCGATCAGCGGCAGCGCGGCGACGAACACCATCGCCACCACCGGCGTACCGAAGCGCGGGTGCTGGTACTTGAACAGCGGGAACACCTGGCCGTTCTGCGCCATGCCCCACAGCATGCGCGCCACGCCCGCGATCACCATGTTGATGAGGCTCGAGGAGGCGATCAGCGCCAGCACCGCGAACGGGATGCGCGACCACGGGCCGAAGACGCCCATCACGTAGGCGAGGTGCGGCGTCGCCGAACCGAGCACCGTGTCGCGCGGCACGAAGAACAGGTAGCCGGCGGCGAACAGCAGCTCGGCGACGAAGATGGCGATGAGGCCGCCGATCATCGCGCGCGGCAGGTCGCGGTTCGGGTTGCGCGCCTCGCCCACCAGCGGCGTGACGAACTCCAGGCCGCAGAAGGTCCAGAAGCCGAGCGCCAGCACGCCGGTCACCGCGGTCTGCGCGCCGAGCGCGGCCCAGCCGGTGTCGGGCCCCACCGGCAGCGGCGCGGCCGCATGCCCCGAGAACGCGACCAGGCCGGTGACCAGCAGGAACACCAGCACGCTGTAGCTCAGCGCCGTCTGCACGCGCGCGAACACGTCGGTGCCGAGGATGTTGAGGACGAGGAACAGCAGCACGATGACCACCGGCCAGGTGTAGAGCGGCACGCCGATCGGCAGCACGTCGCGCAGGATCCCGTTGGCGAGGATCAGCTCGACCGGCAGGCCGAACAGCGCCGGCGTCACGTAGCCGGCGAACACCAGCAGGATCGCCGGGAAATTGCCCAGCGCCGCCTCGGCGTAGCTGGAGATGCTCCCGGCCGTCGGCATCATCAGCGCCATCTCGGCGTAGGCCATCACGTTGGCGAGCGTCAGCATGAAGATGATGCCGAGCGCGGCGAAGAAGCCCCAGCCGCCGAGCGCCATGCCCTGGCCCATCGCCACCATGCCGAGCTGCGCGACGGCGACGCCGATCGCGGCGGCGAACAGCTGCCAGGGCCCGAGCCCCGACTGCGGCCCCGTGCTCACGCCGATACCGCCGCGAAGGCGCCGTCGAGCGCATCGCACAGCAGGTCGAGCTGCTCGCGGCCGATGGTCAGCGCCGGCGAGAGGATGATGTTCGCCCCGGAGGTGCGGATCATCGCGCCGCGCTTGTAGGCCTCGCGCGCTATCTGCGTCACCTGCTTGGCGCCGCGGGGCAGCGTCGCCCGGGTCTTGCGGTCGGAGACCAGCTCGAGGCAGACCATGAGGCCCACGCCGCGCACGTCGCCGATCAGCGCGTGGCGCGCCTTCATCGCCTCGAGCCGCTGCAGGAAGTGCGGCCCGAGGCGCGCGACGTTGCCGACCACGTCCTCGCGCTCGATGATGTCGAGCGCCGCGAGTGCCGCCGCCGCCGCGACCGGATGGCCGCTGTAGGTGTGGCCATGGGCGATCGCGCCGAGCGCGGCATCGGCCTCGCTGAACACGCGCGCCACCTTGCCCGACACGGCCGTCGCGCCGAGCGGCACGTAGCCCGAGGAGATGCCCTTGGCGAGGCACCACATGTCCGCCTGCACGCCCCACAGCCGCGTGCCGAACAGGTGCCCGGTGCGGCCGAAGCCGGTGACGACTTCGTCGGCGATCAGCAGCACGCCGTGCTTGTCGCAGATCCTGCGCACCAGCGGCCAGTAGTTCGGCGGCGGCACGATGACGCCGCCGGCGCCCTGCACCGGCTCGGCGATGAAGGCGGCGACCGTATCCGGCCCCTGGAACACGATCTCGCGCTCGAGCAGCTCGGCGCAGATCTCGCCGAGGCGCACCGGGTCGTCGGTGTAGGGGTTGCGGTACAGCCAGGGCGTGTCGACGTGGAAGCAGCCGGGCAGCAGCGGTTCGTAGGCGCGGCGGAAGTTGGTGTTGCCGTTGACGCTCATGCCGCCGAAGTGCACGCCGTGGTAGCCCTGGCGCAGCGCGATGAACTTGGTCCGATCCTGCTGTCCCTTGATCTTCCAGTACTGGCGCGCGAGCTTGAGCGCACTCTCGACCGCGTCCGACCCGCCGCTGCTGAAGTACACCGCCTCGACGCCGTCGGGCTGCATCAGCGCGCACACGCGCTCCGCGAGCTCGATCGCGCGCGCGTGGCTGGTGCCGCGGAAGATGTTGTAGTACGCGAGCTCGTCGAGCTGCGCGACGATCGCATCGCGGATCTCGCGGCGGCCGAAGCCGAGGTTGACGCTCCACAGGCCGGCGACGCCATCGACCAGCCGGTGGCCGTCGACGTCCCAGATCCAGCTGCCCTCGCCGCGCACGATGATGTCGGGCGGCGATTCCTGCATCTGCTTCGGATGCGCCATCGGGTGCAGCAGGTGGCGGGCGTTGGCCTGCTTGAGCTGGTCGGCGGTCAGACGGGTCATGCGCTGCTCCTCGGCAACACCCCGAGGCGCGCGGCCACCGCCGCGATGTTGCCCGGGACGTCGCGCAGGTCGAAGTACTGGGTCTGCAGGCCGACGTCGACCGCGCCGGCGATGTTGCGGAACTGGTCGTCGACGAACAGGATGCACTCCGGCGGCAGCGCCAGCGCGTCGATCGCCAGCTGGTAGGCGCGCGGATCGGGCTTGAGGATGCCGGTGTGCGTCGCGTCGATGATCACGTCGAGGTCCTTGAGGAAGTGCATGCCGGCGAGGAAGTGGCTGCCGTAGAAGAGCTCGAGCTCGTTGCTGAGGATGCCGACGCGGATGCCGGCGGCGCGCGCGGCGAACACCAGCGCGTCGATCTCGGGGCGCACCACCGCGTTCGGGTCGGTCTGGCGCACGCGCTTGAGCAGCATCGGCATGTCCCAGTCGCCCTCGCCGATGCGCTCGCCGGTCTCGCGCGCGCGGATGTGCCAGTAGTCGCGCTCGCTGATCTCGCCGCGCAGCATCGACTGCCAGAGCGCGTCGGTCGCGGGCGCGAGCGGCCCGAGCCAGGTGAGCGTGCCGGGCGGCAGGCCGAGGATCTGCTCGGTCTCGCGGTGCCGCTCGAACACCGAGACGCTGATGACGCTGCCGAAGTCGAGCAGCAGCGCGGCCGGCCGGCCCGCCGGCGCCACGGCCTCGATCGCCGGCGCGCCCGCCGGGCGGGCGGCGGGCGGCAGCGCGGCGGCGGCCAGGTCGCGGGGTGCGATGCTCATGCGCCGATGCTCACCAGCTTGACGTCGGTGTAGGCGAGCAGGCCCTCGAGGCCGCTCTCCGAGCCCATGCCGCTCTCGCCGACGCCGCCGAACGGTGTCTCGGGCTGCGAGATGCCGAAGTGATTGATGCCGACCATGCCGGCCCTGAGGCGCTGGCCCAGTTCGTGCGCGACCTTCAGGTCGCGGGTGAAGCCGTAGGCGGCGAGGCCGTAGGGCAGCGCGTTGGCGCGCGCGATGGCCTCATCGAGCGTATCGAACACGTCGAGCAGCGCGATCGGGCCGAAGGGCTCCTCGCGCTGCACGCGCGCCGCCGGCGGCGCGGCCTCGAGCACGGTCGGCTCGAAGAAGCACCCGGGACGCTGGATGCGCCGGCCGCCGCACAGCAGGCGCGCGCCGCAGGCCACGGCGTCGTCGACGAACTCGCGCATCGCGCTGATGCGCCGCTCGTGGATCAGCGGCCCGAGCTGCACGCCCGGTTCCAGCCCGGAGCCGACCTTCAGCTTGCCGGTGCCGGCGAGGAATTCCTCGCGGAAGCGTTCGTAGATACCGCGCTGCACCAGGAAGCGGATCGGCGAGGCGCACACCTGCCCGGCGTTGCGGAACTTGCCGGTGACCGAGAGCTTCGCCGCCGCCACTGGGTCGGCATCGGCGCAGACGATGACCGGGGCATGGCCGCCGAGTTCGGCGGTGTAGCGCTTGAGGTGCCGCGCCGCCTTCTCGCCCAGCAGGCGGCCCACCGGCACCGAACCGGTGAAGGACACCTTGGCGATCGCCGGATCGGCGATCAGCGTGTCGGAGATGAAGGACGGGTTGCCGGCGACGACGTTGAGCACGCCCGACGGCAGCCCGGCATCGACGAAGGCGCGGGCCAGCTCGAGGCAGGTGGCCGGCGTTTCCTCGGCCGGCTTGATGACCACCGTGCAGCCGGCGGCCAGGGCGCCGCCGATCTTGCGGGCCGGCAGGTTGGCCGGGAAGTTCCAGGGCGTGAACGCCGCCACCGGCCCGACCGGCACGCGCTGCACCGTCTGCGTGAGGATCGTCGGCAGGCGCGGCGGCACGCCGCGGCCGCCGAGGCGCCGGGCCTCCTCGGCCAGGAAGTCGATGATGTCGGCCGACAGCGCGACCTCGCGCGTCGCCTCGGCCAGCGGCTTGCCCTGCTCGAGCGTCAGCACGCGCGCGATCGCCTCGGCGCGCTCGCGGATCAGGCGCGTCGCCCGGGTGATGATGTGGCACCGCTCGAGCGGCAGCAGCGCCGCCCAGGCCGGGAAGGCGCGCTGCGCCGCGGCAGCTGCCGCCTGCAGCTCGGGCGCGCCGGCGACCGGCAGCTCGCCGAGCGTGCTGCCATCGGCCGGGTTCTGCACCGGCAGGCTCCCGGCCGCGGTGCGGTCGATCCAGGCGCCGTCGATGAGCAGCGCGGGCTTCGGATACTCCATTGCGGCATCCTCCGCGCAGTCTGTTTCGTTGTCAACAAACTCAAAATATCGTATCGCGGTGGTTGACGGCGGGCGCTACCCGTGCAGACTATGCCGACGCGAGGGAGACCGCATGAACGCCGCCGCAGGAAAGGGAAGCAAGCCGCCCGCGCGCCGTGCGCCGCAGGGGCGCGCCGCGCTCGGCCCGGTCGGGCGCCTCGAGGATTTCATTCCCTACAAGCTCGCGGTGGTCGCCAACCGGCTGTCGCAGTCCATCGGGCAGCTGTTCGAGTCCGAGTTCGACATCCAGATCCCCGAGTGGCGCATCCTGATGGCGCTGTATGCCTACGGCAGCCTGGTGTTCAACGAGGTCGTCGACCGCACCAGCATGGACAAGGCGCGCGTCTCGCGGGCGCAGAAGCGGCTCGCCGACGTCGGGCTGATCGCCACCACCAGCGACCCGGGCGACCGGCGCAAGCTGATCCTGGCGCTGACCGCCAAGGGCCGCAAGATGTGCACCGACATCCTGCCCAAGGCGGCCGAGCGCGAGCACTGGTTCCTGCAGGTGCTGACGCACGCCGAGCACCGCCAGCTGGACGTCGTCCTCGACAAGCTGATGCAGCGCAGCCAGGAACTGTAGCGGCGACGCCACGCCGGGCGGTGGCCGACACCGGGCCCTGTCTTTTGTTGACAACGAAACAGTCTGCCCCCATCATCGGCCGCAATGACCGGCTGGGGGAAGCCGGCAACTATCCCTTCAGGAGAGCAACGATGCAGCCTACGTTCCTGGCGTCGATCCGCACCCGCCTCGCCATTGGCGCGGTGGTCACCGCCCTCGCCCTGCCCACCGCCAGCGCCCTGGCGGCCGAGGACACCGGCGGTCTCGAGGAAGTCGTCGTCACCGCGCAGAAGCGCGAGCAGAACCTGCAGGACGTCGGCATCTCGGTCGCCGCGTTCTCGGGCGATCAGCTTGCCGACCTCGGCGTCAGCGACACGACGGCGATCACGCAGCAGATCCCGAGCATGCAGATGAACGCCTGGTCGCCGGTGCTGACCGTGTTCAACCTGCGCGGCGTCTCGCAGAACAGCTTCACCGACAACCTCGAGGCCCCGGTCGCCGTCTACATCGACGACGCCTACGTCTCGAGCATGAACGCCATCAGCGGCCAGATGTTCGACATGAAGCGCGTCGAGGTGCTGCGCGGCCCGCAGGGCACGCTGTTCGGCCGCAATGCCACCGGCGGCCTGGTGCACTTCCTGACGCACGGCGCCGACGAGTCCGAGACCAACGGCTACGTCGAGGTCGGCTACGCCAGCTACGCCCGCCGCAGCCTCGAGGGCGCGCTCGGCGGCAGCTTCAGCGATCGCGTCCGCGGACGCATCGCCGGGCGCTGGGAGAAGGCCAACGGCTACGTCAAGGCGGTGACGCCGGGCGGCCGCGACGTCGGCGGTGCGAACGGCTGGGCCGGGCGCGGCGACCTGCAGATCGACGCGACGGACACGTTCAAGATCGACGTGATGTACAAGTACTCGAAGGACACGGACGTGCCGACCGGCGGGTACATCTTCATGCCCTACGGCGACAACAGCAAAGCCTACATCCCGACCGAGTGGATCGACTTCACGCAGAACGTGATCTTCGAGGGCTCGTCCGATCCTTCCCCGTATGCCAGCTTTCACGACGCGGCCGCGGACATCTTCTTCTGCCCCGACCAGCTCGCCTGCTTCGCGCCGTCGAATGCCGCGGGCCTGACCACCTTCCGCGGCGACTCCCCGCATCCCTTCCAGCACCGCTCCGATTACAACGGCCACATGAACCGCACGATCCACAACGGCACGGTGAAGCTGAACTGGGATGCCGGGCTGTTCGACGTCGTATCGATCACGAACTTCATGAAGCTCGACAAGGACTACTCCGAGGACGGCGACGGCCTGCCGGTCACGGTGATCGAGTTCACGACGATCAACCACATGCGGCAGTACTCCGAGGAACTGCGGCTGTCCCATGACGCCGATCGCTTCCGCTGGCAGGCGGGCGCCTACTACCTCAACATCAACGTCGACGCGTCGGCCAAGACCGTCGGCGCCCCGGTGCTGAACCTGGCGAACAGCCTGATCGAGGACGGCACGATCACCGAGATCGGCGAATTGCCCGCGGTCGACCAGATCTACACGCTGAAGTCCAAGAACTGGTCGGTGTTCGCGCAGACCGAGTACGACTTCGCCGGCGACAACACGCTGATCACCGGCCTGCGCTGGTCGCAGGACAACAAGCACCTGCTGTATCGCAGCCTGTACAGCGACAGCCTGCAGACCGTGAATGGCTTCAATCTCCAGCAGGCGATCGCCGCGGCCGGCCACGGTGACCAGGATCGCGTCGACTACGGCGACTGGGCCGCGCGCCTCGAACTCGACCACCACTTCAGCAAGGACGTGATGGTGTTCGGCTCCTACAACCGCGGCATCAAGGGCGGCAATTTCAACACCGCCGCCAACGTGCAGCTCGACAACGTCCGGCACGACCAGGAAGTGCTGCACTCCTTCGAACTCGGCGCCAAGAGCACCTTCCTCGACGGCAGGGCGCGCCTGAACGCCACGGCGTTCTACTACGACTACAAGAACTACCAGGTATTCGCGCTGGTCGGTGGCCAGCCGCAGGTGCGCAATTCGGACGCCACCATCAAGGGCGGCGAGATCGAGTTCTTCCTGAAGCCCAACCGCCACTGGGACGTGTCGCTCGGCGCCTCGTTCCTCGACTCGAAGATCGATGCGGTGCCAGTGGCCGGCTCGCAGGTTCCGCCCGCCGGGCTGCCGATCATCACGTGGCCGGAAGCCTACGTGTACGACACGAAGATGCCCAACGCCCCGGACTACAGCGTCAACTACCTGGTGCGCTACAACTGGGACATGTTCGCCGGCACGATGGCGGTGCAGCTCGACGGCGTGTACTACGCCGACCAGTACCTCGAGGCCACCAACGGCGGCGCCTCGTTCCAGAAGGCCTACGGCATCACCAACGCCCACCTGAACTACTCCGGGCCCGGTGACCACTTCCAGATCGACGCCTGGGTGAAGAACCTCGGCGACCAGGCCTACAAGACCTATACGCTGGACCTCGGCATCCTCGGCGCGACGGCCTTCTACGGCCCGCCGCGCACGTTTGGTGCGAACCTCTCGTACCACTTCTGACGTAGAAGCCAGCGCCAGGCATCGCGGGATGCTCAGGACGCTGGGTCGCGAACAGAGGCCGCATGCGCAGGCATGCGGCCTCTTTTTTTCACCGCCGGCGCGACCGCTGGCCGTCGTGCTGGCCCTGCTGCTGGCGGCCTGCGCGCCGACCACGACGCCGCCGCGCGGCGAGGCCGCGGCTGCGCCGGCCCCGCGCAGCGCCGTGCGCGTGCGCCATCCGAACATCCTGCTGATCGTCGCCGACGACATGGGCCAGGCGGACCTCGGCAGCTTCGGCGGCGAGATCGCGACCCCGAGCCTCGACCGCCTCGCCTACGCCGGCGTGCGCTTCACGGACTTCCACGCCGCGCCGGCCTGCTCGCCGAGCCGCGCGATGCTGCTCACCGGCGCCGACTCGCACCTCACCGGGCTCGGCAACCTCGCCGAGGAGCTCGCGCCGAACCAGAAGGGCCAGGCGGGCTACGAGGGCGCGCTCAACGGCCATGTCGTCACGCTCGCGCAGCGGCTGAAGGACGCCGGCTACCACACCTTCATGACCGGCAAGTGGCACCTCGGCGCCACGCCCGCCTCCGTGCCGGCGGCGCGCGGCTTCGACCGCTCCTTCCTGCTCGCCTCCGGCGGAGCCAGCCACTTCGCCGACATGCAGCCGGCCTACGCGCCGACGCCGCAGTCCAGGGCCAACTACTGGGAAGACGGCCACCGGCTCGACGCCCTGCCCCCGACGTTCCACTACTCCTCGCAGTTCTACGTCGACCGGCTGATCGAGTACCTGGACGCCGACCGCACCGCGGCGGTCGGCGCGCGCCGTTCTTCGCCTACCTCGCCTTCACCGCGCCGCACTGGCCGCTGCAGGCGCCGGACGAGGCCATCGCCCGCCAGGCCGGCCGCTACGACGCCGGGGTACGATGCGCTCGCCGAGCAACGCCTGGCGCGGCAGAAGCAGCTCGGCATCGTGCCGCCCTCGGCCCGCTCGCCGGCCGGGCGCCGCGTGGCCGCCCCTGGGACACGCTCGGCGCCGCCGAGCGGCGCACGGCGGTACGTGGCATGGAGATGTACGCGGCGATGATCGACGAGCTCGACCGCAACACCGCGCGGCTGCTCGACTACCTGCGCGGCCACGGCCTGCTCGACGACACGATCGTGGTGTTCGTCTCCGACAACGGCGCCGAGGGCCACGACCTCGACGAGACCTGGCCGGCGGCGCTGTTCCCCGACATCCGCGCCACCATCGACGCCACCCACGACTTCAGCTACGAGCGCATGGGGCGGCCTGGGTCCTACACGCTGTACGGTCCCGACTGGCGCGCGCGGCGCGCCGGCGCTGCGGCTCTACAAGGGTTTCCCCACCGAGGGCGGCATCCGCGTCGCCGCCTTCATGTACTACCCGCGCGCGCTGCCGCAGGCGCGGCTGGTGGACGACGAAGTCTCGATCCGCGACATCGCGCCGACGCTGCTGGAGTTCGCGGGCGTGCCCTGGCAGGGCGCGGGCTATGGCGGCGATGCGTCCATCGAGCCGATGACCGGCCGCTCGCTCCTGCCGCTGCTGCGCGGGCAGGAACGCGCGCTGCCACGGCGGGTGAACGGCGTGGAGCTCATGGGCAAGTACGCGATCCGCGTCGGCTCATGGAAGCTGGTGCACATGCCGCCGCCGCACGGCAACGGCGACTGGCAGCTCTACGACCTCGCCACCGATCTCGCCGAGAGCCATGACCTCGCCGCCGCGCGCCCCGACAAGGTCGCGGAGCTGCGCGCGCAGTGGGGGTCCTACGCGCGCGACAACCACGTCATCCTGCCGGACTGGGTGAGCGGCTACTGACCGTCGATGCTGTAGGCCAGCAGCGCGTTGCCCGGGCGGCCGACCAGCCTGCCATACCCTGAGTTCAGGAACAGCATGCCGTCGACCACCACGGCGCCGCCCATGTCGAGCGAGCCGCCGGTGGCCGGCACGCCGTTGACGGTCGTGTACGGCTGCGCCGTGTCGATCTCCCAGACGAGGCGCCCGTCGCGCTCGTCGTAGGCGCGGAACCAGCCGTCGTGCGAGCCCGAGAACACCAGCCCGGGCATGGCCGAGGCCGCCTGCTGGAAGCTGTTCAGGCAGTTGGTCGCGCTCCAGTTGCAGTGCGCCACCGGGGCGTCGACGTGCCAGCGCGGCGCGCCGGTCGCAAGGTCGAGCGCCGTCAGGCCCGGCTTGGCCTGGTCGCGCGGTACCAGCGCGTCGCTGTTGGGCGCGAACACCGTTGTCGGGCTCGCCGCCGAGCCCCACTCGACGCCGCCGAGCGGGCTGCCGACGCCGACCCGCGTCTGCCACAGGAGCTTGCCGCCGTGGTCGGGATCCAGGCCGAAGATCATGCCCGACTTCTGGCTCGCCACCAGCACGCGCTTGCCGTTCTTCAGCGTGCGCAGGAGCGTGCCGGCGCCGAAGTCGACGTCCGGCCCCGGCGCCTTGGGGCAGTTGTTGACGCCCGAGAGGTCGCAGGCCTGGCCCGGCGCGCAGGCATTGGGCCGCGCGCAGGCCATGTTGAAGTTGTCGCCGGCGAGCATCTGGCGGCTCCAGACGATCGCGCCGGTGCGCAGGTCCATCGCGAAGATCGCATCCGACCCGCTCACCTCGACGTCGGTCTCGGAGTTGCCGGTGCCCACGTACAGGCGCTGCAGCTTCTCGTCGATGGTCGGCGAGTTCCACACCGAGGCGCCGGCCGGCCCGTAGAGCTGCGTGCCGACGTCGCTCTTGCGCAGCGGCTGCGCCGGCGGCAGCACCGCCGTCGACCAGAGGATGTGCCCGTCGCGCGCATCCAGCGCCACGACCGCGCCGCTGAAGGTGCAGCACTCGTAGGTCCGCTCGGCGGCGACCACCAGCTCGAGCGCCGAGACCGGCACGTAGACCACGCCGTTGTAGACCTTGGCCGAGCCGGTGATGCGCGCGTACTTGTGCGGATGCACGCGCGTCTTCCAGAGGAGCTGCCCGCTCTCGGCATCGACCGCGTAGTAGTTGGCGCTGTCGTCGCCGAAGTAGGCGGCGTAGCGCGCCCTGGAGCCCTGCGGCAACGGCGCGATGTTCACGGCCGAGCGCAGCGCGGTCTCGCCGTCGTAGGTCCAATGGACGCAGCCGCTGCGCGCATCGAGCGAGTAGACGCGCCCGGTGGAGCTGGTCGCGAACACGCGCCCGCCCACCGCCACCGGCGCGCCGTACACGTACGAGCCGCGGTAGCCGAAGGCCCACTTGAGCCGCAGGCGCGGGATGTCGGAGACCTTCAGGCCCGGGTTCGGCTGGAAGCGCGTGTTGACGCGGTCCGGGCTCCAGCCGTTCCAGTCGTTCGCGCCGATCGCGAGCGGCGGCGCCGGCGTCGCGCAGGTGTTCGGCTCCGGCACGTTGGTCGCGACCTCCGGCGGCTCGCGGCCGGTGAGGTACTGCACCACGACTTGCAGGATGTAGACCGGGATGCCCTCGGACTGCGGCCGCATGATGCCGGTCGCGCAGCGCGGCGAAGGGTGCCCGGCGGCCGCGCCCGCAGCGCCGCCGTGTTGGGATGCGGCCCACGGCGTTGTCGTGGAACGCGCAGCGCGCCTTGTAGATCGCCTCGCCGGGATTGAGCGTGTCGGCGGTCTCGGCGGCACGGGCGGCGCCGGCCGACCACGCAGGCCAGGACGGCCGCGCCGCGTGCGGGAGCAGGTTGCGCATGGGCTTCAGCTCGACCCGATGCCGTAGACCCTGGTCTCGAAGGCCGTCGGCATCACGCTCGAGAAGTTCGGCACATCGGCCACCAGCGTCGGGCCGTGCTTCTTGCCGGCCGCATCGAAGGCCTTGTGGTCCTCGATGTAGATGTTGATCGAGCCGATGCGGCTCTCCGGCGGCGGCCAGCCCGCCTGCGCGGCATCGCCCTTGCGCAGCTCGAAGCGCTTGATGGCCGCGGTCCATAGAGCTTCATGATGAGCGGCATGTGGTGCTTGACGTAGTAGTCGACGTCCCACACGCCTTCCTGGTTCGGGTAGAGGAAGCTCAGGTGTCGCCGATCTTCGGCGCCGAGCGGCGCGCGCCCGCCTCGCCGTGGATCTTGTCGAACTGGATCGTCGGCATCGCGTGAAGTTCGGCACGTCCTCGATGAGGCGCTTGCTGAAGGCTTCTCGTTGTTGGCGCCCATCGCGGCGAAGTCCGCGATCCAGATGTTGACCGCCGCCGCGTACGCGACCTGCGGCTGGCCCGCCGGCGCCGGCAGCGCCGGCCGGAGCTCGAAGCGCGCGATCGACTTGCCGTACAGCTCCATGATGAGCTTGAGGTGGTGGTCGCGATAGTAGTCGGCGTCGAAGCGTGCCCTCGCCCGCCGGATAGACGATCGTCATGCAGTCGACCAGCGCCGCGGACTGCTTGGCGTTGACGCCGCGCGGCAGCGCCGCGCCGAAGGCCGAGGCCAGCATGCCGAACGTGACGGCCGAGCCGGCGCCCTGCAGCACCTCGCGGCGGCTCATGGAACCGGCAAGCTTCGTGGCTCATGCTGCGTTTGGATGTGGCGTCACCGCCCGTCGGACGCGCCGATTGCGGAATCCCGGGCGGCACCGGTCACGGCGTCCGCTGGCGTAAAAGGGGCGGCCATCGCTGCCGTGCCCGGCACGTTCCCGGAGAGCGTCGATCAGAACTTCTTCTTGAGCTCGAAGGCGAACTCGCGCGGCGCACCGATCATGCCGTACTGCGCGCCGAGCTGATCAGCAGGTCGAAGTTCGAGAAGTAATACACCTTGTCGAAGACGTTCGATCCGATCAGCGCGCCTCCCACTTGTCCTCCGGCGACTTCCAGGTGATGCGCGCCGTGCCGAGGCCGTAGCCGCGACGCGGTTGCTGGCGGCGAACACCGCGTTGGTGTTGAAGCCGCCCTGGAAGCTCGTAGTCGAAGCGCGGCGTCACGGTGGACCCGCCGCGGCAGGCCAGTCGTACTGGATGCCGGCGCTCCATGGCGATCGTGCCCGGCGCTTCCGGCCCACGGCAGCGTGATGTTCGGGCGCCGGTCAGATGCGCGTGTACTTGAACGAGAGCGTGCTGACCGAGGCGTCGATCGACAGCGCGTCGGTCGGGTGCAGCTCGGCCTCGACCTCGACGCCCTTGATATCGGCATCGCCGGCGTTGAAGGCGCCGCGCACGGCCGCTGGCGTCAGCGACGGGCAGCAGCAGCGTCAGCTGGATGTCCTTGTACTTGTTGAAGAACGCCGGCGACGTTCACGCGCACGCGGCGATCGAGAAGTCGCGACTTGAAGCCGACCTCGTAGGCCGTCACGTTCTCCTTGTCGAACGGCTGCGACCTGGCCGGGTAGAAGGGACGCGGATTCGTGCCGCCGCCCTTGAAGCCGGTCGAGACGCTGGCGTAGGTCATCAGCATGTCGTTCCAGCGGTAGTCGACGTTCAGGCGATAGTCGACCTTGGAACCGTCGTAGTGCCCCGGTGCTGTTGCCCGTCAGTCGAGGCCGAGGAACGCGTGGGGCGTGCCACCGGCAGCCGGCTATAGGTGTAGTCCTTCTTCTCGTGCGTGTAGCGCGCGCCGGCGTTGACGTTCAGGGCGTCGGTCATGTGCCATGCGGCGTTGCGGAACCCGCGTACGCTCGAGGCGATCGACCGGATCGTTGCCGTAGAACTCGAAGCCCGGCCCGCGTACGGCAGGAACTGGTGCGTCGCATACGTGGTGGTCTGGTCGAAGTAGTAGGCCGCCGAGCGTGAAGTCCAGCCGGACTGCCGGCCTTGCCGTTCAGGCGCAGTTCCTCGCTGAACGAATGGTTGTAGATGTGCTCGGCGCCCAGCGATCGGACCGGCGAGGCACGTCGTTGTCCTCGACCAGCGGCTGTCGAAACGCCGATAGGCCGTGATCGACTTCAGCGCCAGCTTGTCGGGAAGCTTCCAGTCGAGCGTCAGGTTGGAGCCCCAGACCTTCGTGTATGTCGTCGGGTCGAAGTTGATCGTCGAGCCGGCGAAGCGATTCGGCGGCCCTTGGTCTGCGGTAGGTCGCGAGAAGCTCGCCCAGCTCGTGAACGGGTCCGAGGGGATGAACGCGGAGGTGTACGGCACGCAGTTCGCGTGGTGCCGGACGGGAAGCAGGTCCTGCGATGAACCGCGGCACCGCCTGCCGCCGGGTTCGGCCTGCAGCACGTCATCGCCGCCGTCTCCGAGTTGTCCACCGTCATGTCGGCCGACAGGTTGGCTTCGAAGGCGTCGGTTCGGCGTCCAGCGCACGGCGCGCGCGCGGCCGAGTAGTCCTTGCCGCCCTCATGGCCGAGGCAGCAGGAACTCTGCTGTCGAGTTGGCCGGAACGCCGGACGCCCGGGTGCGTGCAGCCGTAGTCGTAGCGGCTCACGTAGCCGTCCTGCTTGCGCGAGACGCCGGAGATGCGGACCGACAGGGTGTCCGGCACCAGCGCGAATCGCCCACGGCGCGCATGTCCAGCAGGTTGCGCGCCCCAGGTGGCGCGCATCGAGCCGCTGCCGTCGCCCTTCGGCTTCTGCGAGAACAGCTTGATCGAGCCGCCCTCGGAGTTGCGGCCGCCCAGCACGCCCTGCGGGCCGCGCGCGATCTCGACGCGGTCGAGGTCCAGCAGGTCGAAGTTCGAGCCCGTGAGGCTCGGGTAGTAGACGTCGTCGATGTAGATGCCGACGCCGGGCTCGAGGCCGGATCGAAGTCCGCCTGGCCGACGCCGCGGATGCGCGCCGACATGCCGGGGCCGAAGGCGCCGCCCGTCTCGCGCAGGTTCACGTTCGGCGCCTGCTGGCCACGGCCGCAAGGCTCGTCTGGTTGCGCGCCTCGAGCGTGTCGGCCGTCACCGCGGTGATGGCGATCGGCGTGTCCTGCAGCTTCTGCTCGCGGAACTGCGCCGTGACCACGACTTCCTCGATGCCACCGGCAGCCTGGTCAGCCGCGTACAGCGGCAGGGCAGCCATGGCGCTTGCAGTGGCCGCCATGGCCGCGACCAGCGCGCGCTGGCGCTGGGTGCGATAGGACAGTTTCATTCGTTCCCCCTGAAGGATGATGAGTTGCCGCAAAACGCCGGCCGCGGACGGCATCGGCCACCCACGGCAGGACCAGACGGATCACTGCCATCTGCTACAACTCCGCCAGTAGAGCGCAGCTGGCTGGCGGGCCACTAGACCGTAACGGATGTTGCAGTCAACCGATAGCGAACTGCCTGTTGATCGCACGAACAAGCGCAACCCCCGAGTTAGGTGTTGCCATGGCGCAACACAACTCGGCCCGCTCGGCGGCAACCCGCCTCAGTCGTGCGTGACCTGCAGGATGCTGTGCCGGATCTGCTCCGACAGCACGAACTCGGCGTCCGCCGCGACCCGCACCAGCACGTCGTCGAAGGCGAGCCGCCCCTCGGCATCGACCCGCACCACGTTGCGGGTGCGGAGCAGGTCGAGGAAATTTCCGAACAGCGAGCGGTCGAAGAACTCGGGCGAATTGAAGCCGTACAGCAGCGCCATGCGCTGCGCCATGGTGTGGCAGCGCTCCTCGAGCGCCTTCTGCGTGACCTGGCCGCTGCCGGCGCGCACCAGCAGCGCCACCGCGAGGTAGTAGCGCTCGATGGTCTGCAGCGTCGCCTGCGCGAGCTGCGAGAACTGCATCGCCTGCACCGAGCTCGGCGCCGGCCGGCGCCACACGCCGCGCTCGGCGTCGAAGCGCAGCAGCCCGAGCCCGGCGAGCGCCTGCAGCTGCTCCTCGACCACCTGCGGCAGCTCCTGCTCGCTCCAGCGCAGGTACAGCTCCTGGGCGATGTAGGGGTAGATGCGCCAGGCGAGCCGCTGGATGTCCTCGGTGGCGAGCGCGGCGTTGCCGAGGAAGCCGCAGGCGATCAGCGAGGGCAGCGCCACCAGGTGCAGCACGTTGTTGCGGTAATAGGTGGCGAGCACCGCCGCCTCCGGCGGCATGCGCACCAGCGTGCCGATGCGCTGCTGCTCGCGTACTACCAGGTTCATGCCGACGGTGTAGTCGATGATCTCCTGCGGGGTGCTCGCGGTGATGCTCACGCGCGGGCCGTAGGGGAGCGCGCGCAGGAGCGACTGCAGCAGCCCGATCTGGCGCGCCAGGTCGCCCTCCAGCATCGCGTGCCGCGGCGTCGCCAGCAGCGCCAGCGCCACCAGGTTCACCGGCGTGACGGCGGCGGCGGCGTTGATGTTGCGCAGGATCGTGTCGGCCAGCTCGTCGACCAGCGGGTTGACCCAGCGCGGGCGCTCGAGCTCCTCGCGGCTGGCGCGGCGCCACTCGGGCGCGTGGCGCGCGAGCAGCTCGTCGAGCCGCACCGGCTCGCCGAGGTTGACCTGCACGCGTCCGAAGCGGCCGCGCAGCAGGCGCCGCACGGCGCGCAGCAGCCCGAGGATGCTCTCCTTCTCCTTGGGCTTGCCGGAGAGCTCGCTGATGTAGGTGCGGCCCTCGAACACGCGCTCGTAGCCGAAGTACACCGGCAGGAACACCACCGGGCGCTTCGGGTCGCGCACGTGGCTGCGCACCGTCATCGAGAGCATGCCGGTCATCGGCGCCAGCAGCCGGCCGGTGCGGCTGCGGCCGCCCTCGATGAAGTACTCGATCGAATGGCCGCGCGCCATGATCGCGGCCAGGTACTGCACGAACACCACGGTGTACAGCGAGCTGCCGCGGAAGCTCCGGCGCACGTAGAACGCCCCGCCCTTGCGCAGGAAGCGCCCGACCACCGGCAGGTTGAGGTTCACGCCGGCGGCGATGTGCGGGATGGCGTAGCCGCGCTGGTAGATGGCGTAGGAGAGGAGCAGGTAGTCCATGTGGCTGCGGTGGCAGGGCACGTAGACGATCTCGCTGCCGTCCATGACGGCGTGCAGCGTCTCGACGTGGCCGAACTCGACGCCGTCGTACAGCCGCGTCCACAGCCGCGGCAGCAGCCGCGACATCAGGCCGACGAAGGCGTGCGAGTAGTTGGCGGCGATCTCCTCGCCGCAGCGCCGCGCCTCGAGCAGCGCCGCGCGCCGCGTGGTGCCGGGCTTCTCGCGCACCATGGCCGCGACCGCGGCGCGCACCGCGCGCGTGCGCAGCAGCTCGGCGAGGATCGTGCGCCGGTGCGAGAGGTCCGGGCCGATGCGCGCCGTGCGCATGCGCGCCAGCTGCGCGCGCAGCGCCCGCGCGACGCGCCGCGCATTGAGCGGCGTGTCGGCGTGCGTGTCGATCAGGCTGCGCAGCGACACTGGCTCGCCGAGCTGCAGCAGCGTGTTGCGGCCGTTGAACAGCACCGTGAACACCCGCCGCAGGCGGCTGCCGAGCGACCAGTTCTCGGCGAGCAGCAGGCGCAGGAGCGAGCGCTCCTTCTGCGGCGCGCGGCCCCAGAAGACCGCGGCCGGCACCAGCTGCACGTCCAGCGCCGGATCGTGCCGCAACGCCTCGACCAGCGCGCAGCGTGGCCGGCGCGCGCCGGTCCAGGCGCGTGCGCCACAGGCCGACGCGGCGCGCCAGCGCGCACCAGGAGCGGCGCTCGCCGGCGAGCTGCGGCAGCAGCCGCGCCTGCGGGCGCGGCAGGTGGTGGCGGCGGCAGACCTGCTGCAGCACCGCGCGATCGGTGCCGCGGTCCTGCTCGAGCACGTAGCAGACCGGCGCGGCGCGCTCGCCCAGGCGCGCGGCGGCATCCTCCGGATGCAGGCCGGCCCGCACCCACGGACCGATCAGCCTGGCGAGCGCATCGCTCATCGCGGTTCGGGCAGGTCCAGCTCGATGATGAAGCGCTCGAACAGCTGCTGGATGGTGCGCAGTTGCGAGTGCATCCGGTGGTCGGCGTTGAGCAGGTGCAGCGTCACGCCGTGCTCGCGGCCGAAGCGCACGCTGTGCTCGAAGGGCACGACCTCGTCGTGCCAGCCGTGCACGATGGTCGCCGGGCAGTCGAGCGGCCGGGGCCGCAGGGGCGGCAGCGCGTCGAAGTAGATCGCCGGCGCCATCAGGAACACGCCGCGCGCGTGCAGCAGCGCCGCCGCCGCCAGCGCCACGTAGCCGCCGAGGCTCGAGCCGACCAGCACCAGGTCGCCGGACAGGCCCTGGCAGGCCTCCACCAGCCGGGCGACGCGCACCAGCGGATCGTCGACGCCACGGTAGTCGACCGAGTCGACCTCGTAGCCCTCGACACGGGCGGTCTCGGCCAGCAGGCTGATCTTGCTGCCCCACGGCTCGCTGTCCTTGCCGTGCGAGAACACCACGTAGCGTCGTCGGCCGGTCATCATCCCGCCATGATACCGCGACGCCCCGCGGGGCGCGTGCCGCGGCCTCGAGGGTCAGGCCTCGACGCTCAGGCCCCGCAGGATGGCGGTTTCGATCTCCTCCTCGACGCGGGCGCCCGAGGTGGCCAGGCGGTTGACGCTCACCGGGCGCACGCAGCTCGCACCCGCCTGGTGCGTCAGCAGGAAGGCATGGAACTCGCCGGCGCGGGCCCCGGCGAAGCCGAACAGCAGGCGGAAGCGGTTGCGCGCCTGCTCGCCCGGCTCGTTGAGGCGCTCGTCGCAGATGACGAACCAGCTCTCGGCGGCGCTGCGGCCGACGAAGGCGCCCTCGCGCTCGAGCGCGTCGAGGAACTGCTGGACCTGCGCGCGCGCCCGCGCCCACAGCCACGGGCGGTTGCGCTCGAACAGCACCCAGCGCGTGCCCTCGAGCACGCTGTTCATGATGAACAGCGCGAAGCGGCGCGCCGACAGGAAGCGCCAGTCGGAGGCGGTGCGCGCCTCCTCCACCAGCGTGCGCGGCGCGAGCCCGAGGCGGGCCGGCGCCCGCCCCGACTGCAGCACGTTGACGCCGTGGTGCGCGAGTCGCGCGCGATCGGCCTCGGTGACCGTGATCGCGGGCCGGAGTCCCGCCCGCAGGTTGGCCTCCTCGCCTTCGGCGGCCGCCCACACCGGCCAGGCCGCGTCCGAGCGCGCGATCATGCCGGCGGCCACGGCGCCGCAGCCGAACACCTCGGCGCGGCCGCGCAGCCGGTCCTGGGCCAGCACGCGCGGGAAGTACATCAGCGCGTCCTCGGAGTGCAGCGGCCAGTCGCGCAGCGCCCACAGCGCGGCCTCGGCGCTGGTCCAGGATGAGGGCGGATCGACGATCAGCATCGCGTGGCGCTTGCGGCACAGGCGCGCCGCCACCGTCCAGGTGGTCAGGCCGACGTCGAGGTCGCGGCCGCGCGGCGGGATGCACAGCAGGTTGAACTGCGGGCACGCGCTCGAGCGCGAACAGCCCGGTGCGCGCGCTGGCGTCCCCGATCAGGTCGTAGTCCGTGAGCGTGTCGCCATCGTCGCCGTCGGCCTCGGAGGCGACGTAGCCCACCGGCACCCCCGGCGTGCGGCCCGGCGTGCGCGGCGGCCGGGCCGCCGGCAGCGCGCCCTCGACGCGCGCCAGCCGCGACTCGGCCAGGAGCGTCGCGACGCAGCGCTCCGCGCCCTCGCGCACCGACACGCGGCGGAAGATCTCCTGGTCCTCGATCAGCTCCGAGCCGCTCGCGCGCACCCGCTGCAGCACCAGGTTGAAGCGGTCGCCCTCGTGCGCGGCGATGCCGTCGTAGTCGACCGAGGCGCGCAGGTATTCGCGCGTGCCCGGGCAGCAGCCGCGCAGGCGCAGCGCGCCGCCATCGGCCGGCAGCGTGATCGAGGGGGCGCGGCCGCCGTTGACGACGCGCACGATGAAGGCGCCTCGCGCCCGCCGCTCTCGAAGTACTGCTCGATCGCGTAGGAGAGCGTCGAAGGCTGCCACAGGCCGCCGAAGACGAGCTGGAACTCGGCGAAGCTCGCGATGGCGACCGGCTCGTTGACCGGACCCTTCAGCGTGCGGCCGACGAAGGCCGTGACCGCCGAGTCGGCGCGCGCGATCGGCGGCAGCGGATGCGCTGCGTCGTCCTCGCGCCGGGCTTCGATAGCCGGGAACTGCCGCACCGCCGCGAATCCGCCTGCTGCCCTGGAATTGGCGGCAATGTATCACAGGGCCGTGCGCGGCCCGCGAGTACGCCCTGCGGCGTGGCGGCGGCGGCTTGGCCTGCGGCGCGCTGCGGGCGCAGGAATGGCCGGCGCGGCCCGCGGCGCGCGGCCGGTGCCGCCGGCGCGGCGCTGGCCGTGCTCGGCTCGCGCTCGGACATAATCTCCTGGAAGCCGGGCTGGTCGGGCGGCGTCTCGTCCATGCCGTCCCAGTTGGCGCCGCGCGGGATGCGGTTCTGCACCAGCGGCGCCGCGGCGATCACGGCGTCCGCCGTGCCCGCCGTGCCGGAGACCGGCACGACCACGCCACGCGGCTGGTGCGCGACCGCGGCCACCGCCGCCCAGTCGACGCTGCCGCCGCTCGACTTGACCAGCTTCTGCAGCCGCGGCGAGAGCGACTTCGCCAGCAGCGTCTTCTGCGCCTTCTTCCAGTCGCGCGGATCGTCCTCGAGCACCGTGTAGGCCTGCAGCTGCAGCTGGCCCTGGTGCCAGCCGAACACGAACGGCTGGTTCACCACGGTGACCTTCGTGCCCAGCGGCACCATCTGGTAGAGCTTCTCGATGTCCTCGGGGTAGAGGCGGATGCAGCCGTGGCTCGAGCGCAGCCCGACGCCGTAGGGCTTGTTGGTGCCGTGGATCAGGTAGCTCTGCCAGCCGAGCGTGAACTTGTACTTGCCGAGTGGATTGTCGGGGCCCGGCATCACGACCTTCTCGACCGGATCGCCGTTCTCCTCGTGCTCCTTGCGCACCGCGGCCGAGGGCCGCCAGATCGGATCGGTCTCGCGCGCGATGACCTTGGTGCTGCCCTCGGGCGTCGACCAGCCGACCTTGCCGACGCCGATCGGGTGCGTGTAGACGAGCTGCGGCTCGCCCTTCTTCGGCTTCGGGTAGTAGAAGATGCGCATCGCCGCGAGGTTGATGACGATGCCTTCGTGCGGCGCGTTGGGCAGCACGAACTGCGAGGGCACGACGATGCGGCGGTCGGCGCCCGGGAGCCAGGGATCCACGCCGGGGTTGGCGCGCACGATCTCCTCGTAGCCGACGTTGAAGCGCCGCGCGATGTCCGGCAGCGTGTCCTCCTTGCTCGCCGTCGTGACCTGCAGCGCGCCGACGACGTCGTCATCGGCGGCCACGAGCTCGAAGCGGTGGGTCGCCACCGGCTCGGGCAGCGGCGGCGGCGCCGGCGGCGCGACCACCACCGGCGGCGGCGGCTCCTTGTGCCAGGGCGCCTTGATCAGCGAACAGCCGGCAAGCGCGGCGCAGGCGGCCAGCGCCAGGGCCGGGCGGGCGGCGGAGATGGCAATGCTCATGAGCCCGGGATTCTAGAGAAGTATGGGCTGGTTGGGCAGTTCGTCGTTCTCGCCACGCTGCGCCGGGAAGTGCCGCGCCAGATGCGCGCCGACGGCCTGCACCGCGGCAAGCGCGCCCTCGCGGTAGCGCCCGGCGGCGAACTCCGTCTCTATTCGGCGACAGAGCTCGTCCCACTCGGGCTGCGCGATGTGGACGGCCACGGCGCGGTCGGCCACCAGCTCGATGGCGCCATCGGCCAGCAGCACGTAGACCAGCACGCCGTTGTTGGCCGCCGTGTCCCACACGCGCAGGAGCGAGAACACGTGCAACGCGCGCTCGCGCGGCGTCACGCCGCCGCGCAGCTCGGCGAGCGGCAGCGCGTTCTCGATCGCAAAGCACAATTCGCCGGCGTGGCTCTTCTCGGCGGCGACGATCGCGCGCTCGATCTCCGCCAGCACCTCGGGCGGGAAGCAGCGCCGGGCGCGGCCCGGCACGCTGAGCAGATGTCGCGCGATTCGACCCAGGTTCATGGCCTCACCACCGCCCCGACGCGCCGCCGCCGCCGAAACTGCCGCCACCGCCACTGAAACCGCCGCCCCCGCCGCCGAAGCCCCCGCCGAAACCGCCGCCCAGGCCGCCGCCGCCAAAACCGGCGCGACCGCTGCTCCAGCCGGCGCCGCGCCCCAGTCCCATGACGAGGGCGATGATGAAAGCCACGACGCCCGCGCCCAGCGCGATCGGCAGCAGCTTGCTGAGCACGTAGACCGCCAGCCCCATCAGGCCGCCGCTCAGCGCCGCGCCGCCGGTGCGCCCGAAGATCGCGCGCAGGATGGCCGAGCCGACCAGGAAGGCCACGAACAGGAACGGCAGCGCATTCATGAGGTTCGCGGAAGGCTGCCAGGCCTGCTCCGGCGGCGGCAGCTCCTCGCCGTCGATGACGCGCAGCATCTGGTCCACGCCGGCGTTGATCGCGGTCGCGAACTGGCCCTGGCGCAGCAGCGGCACCATCGTGTCCTCGATGATGCGGTTCGACATCGCGTCGGTGAGCGCGCCTTCCAGGCCCCGCCCGACCTCGATGCGCAGCGCGTGGTCGTCCTTGGCCAGCAGCAGCAGCGCGCCGTCATCGGGCTTCGCGCGGCCGAGCTTCCAGGCCTCGACCACGCGGATCGAGTACTGCTCGATGGCCTCGGGTGCCGTGGTCGCCACGACCAGCACCGCGACCTCGGCGCCCTTGCGCGCCTGGAAGGCGGCGAGCTTCTGCTCGAGCGCCGACTGCTCGACGGCCGTCAGCGTGCCGGTGAGGTCGGTGACGCGCGCGCCGAGCGCCGGCACCGGCTGCAGGCCGGCCGCATGGCCGCCCGTCGCGCCGAGCAGCGCGAACGCGAGCAGCCAGGCGGCGCGCCGCATCATTTGCCGAAGTCGACCGTGGGCGGCTTGCTGATCGCCGCCTCGTTCTCGACCGTGAAGTTCGGCTTCACCCCGTAGCCGAACATCTTCGCGGTGAGGTTCACCGGGAACTGCCGGATCGTCGTGTTGTAGCCCTGCACCGACTCGATGTAGCGGTTGCGCGCCACGGTGATGCGGTTCTCGGTGCCCTCGAGCTGCGCCTGCAGGTCGCGGAAGTTCGCGTCCGACTTGAGCTCGGGGTAGTTCTCGGTGACCGCGATCAGGCTCTTGAGCGCCTGGGTCAGCTCGCCCTGCGCCGCCTGGAACTTCTGGAACGCCGCCGGGTCGTTGACCAGCTCCGGCGTCGCCTGGATCGTGCCGACCCTGGCGCGCGCCTCGGTGACGCCGATCAGCACCTTCTGCTCCTGCTGCGCGAAGCCCTTCACCGTCGCGACCAGGTTCGGCACCAGGTCGGCCCGGCGCTGGTACTGGTTGGTGACCTCGGACCAGGCCGCCTTGACGCCCTCGTCCTGCTGCTGGATGCGGTTGTAGCCGCAGCCGCCGAGCGCGAGGCCCGCCAGCGCCAGCACCACGATCTTCATGATTCGCATGGTCTCATCTCCCCTGGAGGACACTGCCGATCACCAGATGCGCACCCGCTCCGCCGGAGCGCGGTATTCCCGGTCGCCCGGCCGCACGTCGAACGCCTCGTAGAAGGCGTCGATGTTGCTGACCGGTACCGTCGCACGGAATTCATTGGGGCTGTGCGGGTCGACTGCAAGGCGCATCCGGAGATTGTCGTCGCGATACTTGCGCCGCCACACCTGCCCCCAGCCAAGGAACAGGCGCTGCGCGCCGCTGTAGCCGTCGATCACCGGCGCCTTGCGCCCGTGCAGCGAGATCACGTAGGCCTTGTAGGCGATCGCCAGCCCGCTCAGGTCGGCGATGTTCTCGCCGAGGGTGAGCTCGCCGTTGAGCGGCTGGTCGTCGAGCACCCGGCAGGCGTTGTACTGCTGCACCAGCGCGGCGGTGCGCTGCTTGAAGCGCTCGCCGTCGGCCGCGGTCCACCAGTCGCGCAGGTTCCCGTCGCCGTCGAACTGCCGGCCCTGGTCGTCGAAGCCATGGCTGATCTCGTGGCCGATCACCGCGCCGATGCCGCCGTAGTTGACGGCCGGGTCGGCCGCGGCATTGAAGAACGGCGGCTGCAGGATCGCCGCCGGGAACACGATCTCGTTCATCAGCGGGTTGTAGTAGGCGTTGACGGTCTGCGGCGTCATCAGCCACTCGCCGCGATCGACCGGGCCGCCGAGCCGGCGCACCATGCGCTGGTGTTCGAAGGCCGCCGAGCGCAGCAGGTTGCCGACCAGGTCGCCGGCGCGCACCTCGAGGCCCGAATAGTCGCGCCACTTGTCGGGGTAGCCGATCTTGACGCTGATCTTCGCGAGCTTCTCCTGCGCGCGCGCGCGCGTCTCCGGGCCCATCCAGTCGAGCTGGTCGATCGACTGGCGGTAGGCCACGAGCAGGTTGGCGACCAGCTCGCGCGCGCTCTGGCGCGCCGCCGGGCCGAAGTAGCGCGCCACGTACAGCCGGCCGGTGATCTCGCCGAGCGCGCCGTCGGTCGCCATGACCGCGCGCTTCCAGCGCGGCTTCTGCTCGGCGACGCCGTTGATGGTGCCCTGGTGGAAGCCGAACTGCAGGTCGTCGAAGCGCGCCGGCAGGTAGGCGGCATAGGCATCCAGCAGGTGGAAGCGGAAGTAGGCCTTCCAGTCGGCGAGCGGCCGCGCGGCGAGGAGCCCGGCGAGCGCGGTCACGTAGCTCGGCTGGCTGACGAGAAAGGCATCGACCGGTGCGCCCGTCTCGGCGAAGAAGCGCGTCCAGTCGAATCCCGGCGCGAGCTTGCCGGCATCGGCCAGCGCCACCTTGTTATAGGTCGCCACCGGATCGCGGTTCTGCACCTTGGTCCAGTTGGCACGCGCCAGCGCGGTTTCGAGCGCGAGGATGCGCGCGGCGTCGTCCGACGCCACGTCCTGGGCCGCGCCGGCGGCGGCCAGCAGCGCCGCGGCGTACTCGCCCAGCTTCGCGCGGTACTCGGCGTACTTCGGCTCGGTGCGCAGGTAGTAGTCGCGGTCGGGCATCGTCAGCCCCGACTGGTCGAGCCAGGTCATGTAGCGGGTCGCGTCGCGCGCGTCCTGCTGCACGTACCACTGCAGCGGCGCCGCGATGCCGATCACCTGGTTGTGGCCGATGTAGGCGGCGAGGTCGCCGCCGGTCGCGATCGCGTCGATCCGCGCCAGTTCCGCGGCCAGCGGCGCGAGGCCGCGCGCCTCGACCGTGGCCGTGTCCATGAAGGCGTTGTAGTAGTCGGCGACCTTGGCCTCCTCGCTCCCCGCGGCCGGGTGGGCGCGCGCGGTCTCCTCGATGAGCGCGCGCACGTTGGCGCGCGCATCCTCGTCGAGCTTGGTGAAGGCGCCGTAGTTGGCGAGGTCCGCCGGGATCGTGGTGGCCGCGAGCCAGCGGCCGCCGGCGTGGCGGAACAGGTCGTCCTGGGGGCGCACGGTGGGGTCGAAGCCCGCCAGGTCCAGGCCGCTGACCGGCGCCGGGGCCCGGGTGGTGGCGCATGCGGCCAGTACTGCGGCCGCCAGCAGGGGGATGGAGTACTTCATGGCCGGCATTGTCACGACGCCGGACCGGGCGAGGCAAGCTCAAAAAAAACCCCGGGGGTTACCCGGGGTGTTTAAAGCGGACTTTGCATGAGGGGGAGTCAAGTCCGCCAGGGGATTCGGGGGGGGGCTCCGCTAGTGCAGTCGCGACCACTCCAGCACCTGCACGTCGTCGACCTCGAGGTCGAGGCTGCAGGCGAGCACCAGTTCGAGCTCGCGCCGCTCGCGCGCACCGCGCAACGGGGCGGTCAGCTCCACCACGCCGGCCCATTCACCGGGGACCTGGGGCCGGGCCCCGGGCGCGGTAAAATGCGCGTAGTACTTGCTGCTCATGGGGCCCGAGCCTAGGCCCGTGGCGCGCCCGGCCGCCGTGAGACGCTGCACAATTCGCCGCACCGGCCCCGCCCGCCGCAGGACCCCATGGGACGCTACCGCCCGCCCGCCCCCCGAAGTTCGAAGTACATCACACCGGCGGGGGCGGCCCGGCTGCGCGCCGAGCTCGAGCAGCTGTGGCGGGTGGAGCGCCCGCAGGTCACGCTGGCCGTGCAGGCGGCAGCGGCGCAGGGCGATCGCTCGGAGAACGCCGAGTACACCTACGGCAAGCGGCGGCTGCGCGAGATCGACCGGCGCGTGCGCCACCTGCGCGGGCGGCTCGACGGCATGGTGATCGTCGACCAGCCGCCCTCGGACCCGCGCCGCGTGTTCTTCGGCGCGCGCGTCACGCTCGAGACCGCCACCGGCGAGGAGCGCCGCCACCGCATCGTCGGCCCCGACGAGTTCGACGCCGCGCCCGATTACATCAGCATGGACGCGCCCCTGGCCCGCGCCCTGCTCGGCAAGCGCCTCGACGAGGACGTCACCGTTGAGCTCGCCAGCGGATCGGTGACCTACACGATCGTCGCGATCGAGTACCCGCCGAACCAGCCGGGCTGAGGCGTTGGAAGGGGCCGTTCAAGGGGTCGATCAAGTCGCTCCTCGATAATCGCTTTGTTGATCGACCCCTTTGAACGACCCCGCCGGCGACATCGCGGCCCGGCGTGTCCGTCAGCACAGGACCCTGACGTTCTTGAACTGCCAGGGGTCGGACTTGTCGAGGTCCTCGGCGAAGAGGCGTTCGCGATCGGTCAGGGGCGTCCAGTCGGTGTACTCGCCGACCACCGGGCCGAGATAAGGCATGCAGACCTCGAGGTGCGGCGGAAGTCGAGCTCGTCGGGCTCGACCACGCCGCGGTTCGGGTTCTCCATGGCCCACACCATCCCGGAGAGCACCGCGACCGTGACCTGCAGGCTGGTCGCGCTGTTGTAGGGCGCCAGGCGGCGCGCTTCCTCGATCCCGAGCTGCGAGCCGTACCAGTAGGCGTTCCTGCGGTGGCCGGCCAGCAGCACGCCGAGCTCGTCGATCCCCCTGGTGATGTCGTCCATCAGGATGCGCTTGCGCGGCTGCAGCTCGTAGTTGCGGCCGCAGAACTCGTGCACCGACAACACCGCGCTGTCGCTCGGGTGGTAGGCGTAGTGCACGGTCGGGCGGTAGAGCAGCTCCTCGCCCTTCTTCACCGTGTAGTAGTCGGAGATCGAGATCGCCTCGCCGTGCGTGATCAGGAAGCCGTGGAAGGCGCCCGCCTTCGGCGTCCAGGTGCGCACGCGCGTCGAGCAGCCCGGCTGGTTGAGGAAGATCGCCGAGCCGCAGCCGAAGTCATGGCGCTTGCCGTCGCGCGGGAAGTTGCGCTCGTGCGCGCCCCAGCCGAGCTCGGCCGGCTGCGAGCCCTCGGAGACGAAACCGTCCACCGACCAGGTGTTGACGAATTCGCCCGGGTCCTTCGGCACGTTCGACACCTGCGTGTCGCGCTCGGCGATGTGGATCACCTTGACGCCGGTGCGCTGCGCCAGGTCCGCCCAGTCGGCGCGCGTCTTCGGGTTGCCGGCATCGACACCGGTGTCGCCGGCGACGTTCAGCAGCGCCTGCTTGACGAAGTGCGAGACCAGGCCGGGGTTGGCGCCGTGGGTCAGCACCGCGGTCGGCTGGCGGGCGGCCTCCTTGTCCTTGCGCAGCGCCAGCGCCTCCTCGCGCAGCGCGTAGTTGGTGCGGCGGCTCGCCGGGATGGTCGGGTCGGTGTAGCCGCCCGGCCAGGGCTCGATGCAGGTGTCCAGGTACATCGCGCCGCGCTCCCAGCAGTAGCGCACCAGCGCGATGCTGGAGACGTCGACCGAGACGTTGAGCAGGAAGTCGCCGCGGCCGAGCAGCGGCTCGAGCACGCGCCGGTGGTTCTCGCGGGTCAGGCGCTCCTGCACGAAGCGGATGCCGTACTTCTCCGCCTCGGCGCGCCCGGCCTCCTCGGCCGTGACGATGGTGATGCGCTGCGGGGCGATGCCGACGTGGCGCAGGATCAGCGGCAACACGCCCTGGCCGATGCTGCCGAAGCCGACGATCAGGATGCGCCCGGGGAAGTCGACGTGAACCTTGTGCTCGCTCATGAATGCTCCCAGTACCCGAATCTCAAGTCTTCCAGCCGGGCGGCCAGGTGCGCTCGTGCCCGGGCAACGCCGCCACGCGCTTGAGCCAGCGGCCGATCGCCGGGTAGTTGGTGTCCACCGGCAGCAGCCGCGAGGCCAGTTCCTGGCCGGCTGGCCGCTGCAACGCCCGCAGCAGCAGCCTGACGTCCGGGTAGATCACCATGTCGGCGGCCGAGAAGCTCTCGCCCACCACCCACTCGGACTGCGACAGGCGCTTCTCGATGGTGCGCGCCTCGCCGGCCGCCCGGTGCAGGGCCGTCTCGACCGGCTCGCCGGGCGGCGGCTCGCGGCCGTAGAGCAGCGCATCGGCGATGCGCATCACGCTCGGCTCGGCGTAGGCCTGGTACTCGCAGATCACGCGCATGATGACGCCAGCCTCCTCGGGGCTGCGGCCGAAGATCGGCGGTGCCGGGTACTTGAGGTCGAGGTAGTAGAGGATGGCCAGCGACTCGAAGCAGACGTAGTCGCCGTCCTTCAGGACCGGCAGCCGGCCGCGCGGGTTCAGCGCCAGCATCTGCGGCGCCTTGTGCTCCTGCTGGTCGAATTTCAGCAGGTGGCTGCTGTACGGCAGGCCCTTGAACTCCAGCGCGAGCTGCACGCGCCAGCAGTACGGACTGCCGCTGCCCCAGTAGAGTTCGATCGCCATCGGCGCGATTGTAGCCTCCGGGACGGCGTGGCGCAGCGTGGCGAACCCGCAGCCGGCGTTTACTTGCGCGGCGCTTTTGCTTACCGTCCGCACCGGCCACCCCGAAAACCTCCGGATCTCCGCGCGGGCGAGGCGCGCACCGCTTGGCACAGCAACCCAATTCACGCGGCACCCGCGCCGCCGGCGCCTGGGGCGTCGCCGACGCCATCGAGCACTACAGCGTCGGCGCCTGGGGCTCCGGGTACTTCTCGGTCAACGCCGCCGGCCACGTGGTGGTGCGGCCCGAGCCGGGCGCGGAGCGCGAGATCGACCTGTTCGAGGTGGTGCAGGGCCTGGCGCAGCGCGACCTCGCCGCGCCGGTGGTCATCCGCTTCTCCGACATCCTGCGCTCGCGCCTGCGGCACCTGCACGACGCCTTCGCGCGCGCCATCGCCGAGAACGACTACCGCGGCGGCTACCGCGCCGTCTTCCCGATCAAGGTGAACCAGCAGCGCCTGGTGGTCGAGGAGGTGTTCCGCTACGGCGCCGAGTTCGGCTTCGGCCTGGAGGTCGGCTCCAAGCCCGAGCTGCTGGCGGTCATGGCGATGACCGCGAGCGCACCCGACCGGCTGGTGATCTGCAACGGCTTCAAGGACTCGAGCTACATCGAGGCGGTGATCCTCGCCACCAAGCTCGGCCGCACCATCATCCCGGTGGTCGAGAACTTCGACGAGCTCGCGCTGATCCTCAAGTCGGCCGAGCGCCACGGCGTGCGGCCGCGCATCGGCGTGCGCGTCAAGCTGGCGAGCGAGGGCTCGGGCCGCTGGCGCGACTCGGCCGGCGCCAAGAGCAAGTTCGGGCTGTTCGTCACCGAGATCCTCGAGCTGTACGCGCAGCTCGCGGCGCGCGGCATGCAGGACTGCCTGCAGCTGGTGCACTGCCACCCGGGCAGCCAGCTGCAGGACATCCACCGCGTCAAGGACGCGATCAACGAGCTGGCGCACGTCTATGCGGAGCTCAAGCAGATGGGCGCGGGCCTCAGGTACATCGACGTCGGCGGCGGCCTCGGCGTCGACTACGACGGCAGCGGCTCGAACGCCGCCTCGTCGATGAACTACACGCTCGACGAGTACGCCAGCGACGTCGTGCACCGCATCGGCAGCGTCTGCACCGCCCGGGGCATCCCGCACCCGGAGATCGTCAGCGAATCCGGCCGGGCGATCGCCGCGCACCACAGCGTGCTGGTGTTCGACGTGCTCGGCAGCTCGGTGCTCGAGCGCCTGGCGATCACGCCCGGGGAGGAGGAGCGCTGGCGCGCGCGCGGGCCGCTGCCGCAGCCGGTGCAGGACCTGTTCGACGCCTTCCACGGCATCGAGGTCGACGCGCGCCGCCTGGTCGAGTGCTACCACGACGCCCAGACCGCGCGCGAGCAGGCGATGCAGATGTTCAACCTCGGCGTGCTCTCGCTCGAGCAGCGCGGGCTGGCCGAGCGCGTCTACTGGGCCGCCTGCGCCCGCATCCGCGACGTCTGCCGCGGCCTGAAGCGCCGGCCGAAGGAGCTGGCCGAGGTCGACACCGCGCTCGCCGGACATCTACTTCTGCAACTTCTCGGTGTTCCAGTCGCTCCCCGACAGCTGGGCGATCGACCAGCTGTTCCCGATCATGCCGATCCACCGGCTGGACGAGCCGCCGGCGCGCGACGCGACGCTGGCCGACATCACCTGCGACTCGGACGGCAAGATCGACCGCTTCGTCGGCCCGCGCGGGCGCGCGCGACGCTCGAGCTGCACGAGCTCGTGCCCGGCGAGCCTACTTCCTCGGCGCCTTCCTCGTCGGCGCCTACCAGGAGACGCTCGGCGACCTGCACAACCTGTTCGGCGACACGCACGTGGTGCACATCCGCCTGCACGACGAGGGCGGCTGGTGGATCGAGGAGATCGTCAAGGGCGACACCGCCAACCGCGTGCTCGAGTACATGGAGTACGACGTGGCCGAGCTGGCGCCGGCGCTGGCGCGCGACTGCGAGCAGGCGGTGCGCGAGGGCGCATGCAGGTGGGCGAGATCCAGGCGCTCAAGCGCTTCTACGAGTCCGAGCTCGACGGCTACGCCTACCTCGAGCCATGAACACGCTGAACGCCACGCACGATCCCGCCCTGCGCAGCTGGGTCGCGAGCGCCAACGACGGGCGCAGCGACTTCCCCATCCAGAACCTGCCCTTCGGCGTCTTCCGCCGGCGCGGGCGCGAGGAAGCCTTCCGCGGCGGCGTGGCGATCGGCGACCAGATCGTCGACCTCGCGGCGGTGGCGGAGGCCTGCGTGTTCGGCGGCGCCGAAGCCCAGGCGGCGGCGGCGGCGGCCGCACCGGCCCTCAATGCGCTGATGCGGCTCGGGCCCGGCGCGTGGTCGCGGCTGCGCGCCGCGTTGTCGGCGGCGCTGGCCGCGGGGTCTCGAGGACGCGGCCGCGCTGCGCGGCTGCCTCGTGCCGCAGGCCGCGGCCGAGTACGCGCTGCCGGCGATGGTCGGCGACTTCACCGACTTCTTCTCCTCGATCCACCACGCCACCGCGGCCGCGCGCCTGCACAACCCGGATGCGCCGCTGCCGGCGAGCTACCGCTGGGCGCCGCTCGGCTACCACGGCCGCGCCTCCTCGATCGGCGTGTCCGGCCAGCGCATCCCGCGGCCGCACGGCCAGGTGCTGCCCAAGGGCGCCGGGCAGCCGGTGTTCGGCCCGAGCTGGCAGCTGGACTTCGAGCTCGAGCTCGGCGCCTGGGTCGGCGTCGGCAACCCGCGCGGCGAGCCGGTGCGGGTCGGTTCGGCCGAGGCGCACCTGTTCGGCCTGGGCCTGCTCAACGACTGGTCGGCGCGCGACATCCAGGCCTGGGAGCAGCGCCCGCTCGGGCCGCTGCTCGGCAAGAACTTCGCCACCACGGTCTCGCCCTGGGTGGTCACGCTCGAGGCGCTCGCGCCCTACCGCGTGCCGTGGGAGCGGCCGAGCGGCGGTCCGCCGCCGCTCGCCTACCTCGACCTCGGCGCGGACGCCGCCAGCGCCGCCTGCGACATCGAGCTCGAGGTGCTGCTGCAGACGGCGGCGATGCGCGCGCGCGCCAGCCGCCGCAGCGCCTGGCGCTCAGCAACTACCGGCACGCCTACTGGACGCTGGCGCAGCTGGTCGCGCACCACACGGCGAACGGCTGCAACCTGCGCAGCGGCGACCTGATCGGCACCGGCACGCAGTCCGGGCCCGAACCCGGCGCCGGCGGCTCGCTCCTCGAGCTGGCGCAGGGCGGGCGCCAGCCGCTCAGCCTGGCGGACGGCAGCGCGCGCAGCTTCGTCGAGGACGGCGACGGTGGTGATGCGCGCCTGGTGCGCGCGCGCGGGCGCCGCCGCGCATCGGCTTCGGCGAGCTGGCGGCGGAGATCCTGCCGGCGCGGCGCGCTGGTGTCGTAGGCCGGCGGGCGCCGGCGCGGTGCGCGCGCGCCGGCCGGCTACCACATGTCCTTGAGGCGCGCGCCGACGTCCACCGTGGCGGCGCGCGCCTCGCCGAGCTTCGCCTCGCTCAGGTGGGCGCCCGAGTAGCTCTGCGGCTCGAGGCACTTGAGCACCTTCTCGCTCATGAAGCGGCTGCGGCCGCCGTAGACGTGGGCGTCGCCCTGGCGCGGCTGCTGCGTCAGCGGGAACTTCAGCGGCACGCACAGGTGCAGCTCGTTGCGCGCGCGTCATCGCCACGTACAGCAGTCGCCGCTCCTCGTCGATCTGCTCCTGCTTGCCGGTCGAGAACTCGAGGGGAAGCTGCCGTCGACGACGTTCAGCACGAACACCGTGTCCCACTCCATGCCCTTGGCCGAGTGCACGGTGGAGAGCACCAGGTAGTCCTCGTCCAGGTGCGGCGTGCCGGAGAGATCGCCGCTCGCCTGCGGCGGATCGAGCGTGAGCTCGGTGATGAAGCGCTCGCGCGAGGGGTACTGGGTCGCGAGCTGGTCGAGCTGGTCGAGGTCGCCGAGCCGCGTGTGCGACTGCTCGTAGAGGCGCTCGAGGTGCGGCTGGTACCAGTCGCGCACCATGCGCACCTGCCCCGGCCACTGGCGCTGCGGATCGCCCAGCGCCACCATCAGCTTCTGCAGCCGCTGGTAGTCGGGGCCGCTCCCGGAGGGCGGCGCGAAGGCCTCCAGCGCCGCGAACACCCCGCCCTTGGCCTCGAGCGTGTCGACGCACTTGCGCGCGTTCGCCGGGCCCATGCCGGGCAGCAGCTGCAGCACGCGGAACGCCGCCAGCGTGTTGCGCGGGTTGTCCGCCCAGCGCAGCACGGCGAGCAGGTCCTTGACGTGCGCGGCCTCGAGGAACTTCAGCCCGCCGTACTTCACGTAGGGGATCTTGCGCCGCATCAGCTCGACCTCGAGCACGTCGCTGGCGCTGGCGTTGCGGAACAACACCGCCTGGCGGCGCAGGCTCACCTGCATCTCGCGCCGCTTGAGCACCTGCTGGCAGACGTACTCGGCCTGCGACTGCAGGTCGTCGACCGTGGCGTACACCGGCCGCGGCCCCGCCCCGCGCACGCTCAGCAGGTGCTTGCGGTGCTGGCGCGGCGCCTCGGCCATCAGCGCGTTGGCGACGTCGAGCACCGGCTGCGTCGAGCGGTAGTTCTGCGCCAGCGTGACGATCTCGGCCGGCGGCTGGAAGCGCTTGGGGAACTCGAGGATGTTGTCGACCGTCGCCGCGCGGAACGAGTAGATCGCCTGCGCGTCGTCGCCGACCACCGTGACGCCGCTGCCGTCGGGGCGCAGCGCCTGCAGGATCTCGCCCTGCAGGCGGTTGGTGTCCTGGTACTCGTCGACGAGGACGTGGTCGAAGTGCGCGCCGACGTGCTGCGCGAGGCGCGCGTCGCCCATCATGCCGTGCCAGTAGAGCAGCAGGTCGTCGTAGTCGAGCAGCGCGTAGCGCTGCTTGCGCTCGACGTAGGCGCGGCACAGGCGCGTGAGCTCCGCCTCCCAGCTGGCGAACCACGGGAACTGCAGCTCGAGCGTGTCGTGCAGCGACTTCTGCGTGTTGACGCGCCAGGAGTAGATCGCGAGGCAGGTGTCCTTGCGCGGGAAACGCTGTTCCTTCGCCGCCAGTCCCAGCTCCTGGCGCAGGGAGTCGAACAGGTCGGCCGAATCGCCGCGGTCGATGACGGTGAAGGCCGGGTCGAGGCCGACGTGGCGCGCGTAGTGGCGCAGCAGGCGGTTGCCGATCGAATGGAAGGTGCCGGCCCAGGCGAGGCGCTGCAAAGCCGCGCCGGCCTTGTTGCCGAGCGCGTCGCCGAGCGCGGCCTTGATGTGGTCGTGCGCGCGCCGGCGCATCTCCTGGGCGGCGCGGCGCGTGAAGGTCAGCAGCAGCACGCGCGCCGGATCGACGCCGTTGACGACCAGGTGCGCGACGCGGTGCGCGATGGTGCTGGTCTTGCCGGTGCCGGCGCCGGCCAGCACCAGCAGCGGCCCGGCGCGGAAGCCCTTCTCCGGCAGCGTCTCGCCGTAGGTCACGGCGCGGCGCTGCATCGCGTTCAGGGTCTCGAGGTGGGCGGTGGCGCTCATGCTGCCGGCGAATACTACGGAGCCGCGGCCGGCCGTGCCACCGGGCCCTTGCGGCGGCGGCCGCGGACGGGAATCATGCGTCCATGGCCAAGGACGGAATCGGACCCGGAGGCATTGCCTGGCGCGTGGCGGCGGCGCTGGCGCTGGTGCTGGCCACCTTCAATCCCGGCGGGCACTCGTACGTGCACTGGGTGGCGCAGGTCTTCCCGCACCTGGGCGCCGCCCAGGCGGTGGCCGGCATCGCGCTGCTGATCGGCTGGGTGGTCTACGCGACCGCGACGCTGCGCTCGCTCGGGGCGCTGGGCGTGCTGCTGCTGCTGGCGCTGTTCGCGGCGCTGGTGTGGTTCGCGGTCGACCGGGGCTGGCTCGCGCTCGGCGGCAGCCACGTGGTCGCCTGGATCGCGCTGGTGGTCACCGGCCTGATCCTCGGCATCGGCATGTGCTGGTCGTCGCTCCGCCGCGCCCTCTCCGGTCAGGCGGACGTCGACGAGGTCGACCACCACTGATCCAGCGCGCCGCACAGGCGCGCGAACTCCGCCTCGCCCGCATCACCGGCCAGCCGCCACAGCGGCCCCGGCAGGGCGAGCGCGCCCGCCGCCGCCGCGGGCACCGCCGCCGCGGCATCGGCGTGGCCGGGATGGCGCGCGGGGTCGGCGGCGCGCGCCGCGAGCTGCGCGGCGCGCAGCGTGGCGGGCGCCTCGAGCAACACCTGGGCGAAGGGCACCGGCCGCGCGGCCAGCAGCCGGGCGAGCGGCGCCTCGTGCTCGCCGGGCCGGAAGTTGCCCTCCAGCACCAGCGTCGCGCCGCAATCCAGCAGCGGGCCGGCCAGCGCGAACTGCACCGCGAAGCTCGCATCGCTCAGCCGGCGCGAGCCGCCGGCCGCCCCCGTCCCCGTCCCCGGCCCCCCCCCCGACCCCGCCCCCGCCCCGAGGGCATCGAACAGGGCTTCCTTGATCGTGTCCTTGTCGAGCACGGCGCAGCCGTAGCGCGCGGCGAGCCGCGCCGCCAGCGTGCTCTTGCCGCTGCCGGGCGAGCCGGTCACGAGGATCAGTCGGGCGCCCATGTCGAGGACGACAGCGTTCCACATCGGCGCGCGGGACGCTAGGCTTCGTTCCATGGGAATCGAACGGGTAAGGACGGTGTTCCGCGGGCGCGTGATCACCGTGAACGTCGAGACGGTGCGGCTGCCGAACGACCACGTCGCCGAGCTCGAGATCATCCACCATCCGGGCGGGGCGGCAGTCGTCGCGCTCGACGCCGCCGGGCGCGTCTGCCTGATCCGCCAGTTCCGCCATGCCGCGGGCGGGTGGATCTGGGAGCTCCCCGCCGGCAAGCTCGAGCCGCAGGAGCCGCCGCTCGAGACGGCGCGCCGCGAGCTGGTCGAGGAAGCCGGCGCCGCCGCGGCGCAGTGGGAGGACCTCGGCCCCTACGTCAGCTCGCCCGGCGTGTTCACCGAGACGGTGCACCTGTTCCTGGCGCGCGACCTCCAGGTCGCGCCGATGGCGCACGAGGCGAGCGAGCTCATCGAGGTGCACTGGGTCGACCTCGACCAGGCCTGCAGCGACGCGCTCGAAGGCCGCATCAGCGACGGCAAGACGATCGTGGGCCTGCTGCGCGCCCGCGCGCGCCTGCGCTGAGGCGCCGCCTCAGCCGCAGCGGGCGATGTGCTGCAGCTTGGTCTCGCGGCTGTAGCGGTAGAAGCGCCGCAGCTCGCCCAGCACCTGCCTGGGCGGGGCGCGGTGCGCCGGGTGCAGCACCTGCGCCAGGCGGCGGCAGAAGCGCGCGGCCTGGCGATTGGCCTCGGCGTACAGGGCACGCCGTTCGCCGGTGAGCCCGGCGTCGAGGCGCGTGCGCTCGAACAGCAGACGGTGCACCTCGGCCGGGAAGCGCTCCGGGTCTTGGGCGCGCAGCAGCCAGACGCTGCTCACGTACTTGTCGATCTCGGCCTGCAGCTCCAGCTCCAGCAGCGAGACGCCGCGATCGTGGCCGCCGTGCCAGGCGAGGTAGAGGAAGTGGCTCACGCCCTCGAGGGCTGTCCAGTAGTCGGCCAGGTTGCCACCGTGCAGCGCGCGCAACGGATCGGCGTCCCGCAGCCGCGCGAGCACCGCGGCATCGACGTACACGCCGATCGCGGCCGCGTCGGCCTCCTCGACCACCACGACCTGCTCGTCGGCGCGCGTGTCGCGCAGGCCCGGCGGCAACTGGCTGCGGTCGGTCAGCAGGAAATCGGCGACATCGAGCGACAGGGGCACGTCGTAGATGCCGGCGAGCAGGCACTGCAGGTCGCTCAGCATCGGCCCGGCTCCCTCAATGGGCGCGCAACGCGACCGGCACCGCGCCGACACGCAACCCGCCGAGCAGCGCGCGGGCGCGCGCGCTGCCGGTCTTGAGCCAGATCTCGTACAGGCGCAGCACGTCGGCCTGCGTATAGACGCGCGCCGCGTCGCTGACCTCCCACAGCGCATCGACCAGTGGCTGGAACTTCGCCGCCAGCTCCGCGAACACCTCGCCCAGCACGCGCCGCCGCCCGCCGGCCAGCGCCTGCGCCAGCGTGCCGTAGGCGCGCCCGCCCATCGCGACGTGGTAGTCGACGTCGACGAGCCGGCGGGCGAAGCCGTGCGCGAAGAAGCCGGCGATGAACAGCGAGACGTCGCCGAGGCGCTGCAGGCAGCGCTCGCGTTCGCCCGGCGTCGGCGCCTCCAGCGCCGCGGCCAGCATGTGCGCCAGCGGGCGCAGCCGCACGCCCTCCGGCGTGGTCTCGTACAGGTCCTCGGAACGCGCGAACAGCGTCAGCAGGTTGACCACGTACTGCTCGGTCTGGCCCTCCACCGCCACGCGCTGGTGCGCCAGCGCACCTTGCAGTGCAGCGCGGAAGTACTCCGGCAGGCTCGCCACCGGCACGACCCGACCCGTAGATTCGTCCTGCTGCATGACTTCGCACTCCGGATGTGAAACCCTGACAGCGCATCCAGTGGACCACGCGTCCACGGCGGCGCTGCACGACGCGATCACAGTTCCGGACGGCAGGAAGCGTGCCGCGCTGGCAGCCATGGCGGACGAGTGCTGACGGAGGCCGGAAAACATGGCAGCGATCACGCTATTCATCGGCAACCGCAACTACTCGTCGTGGTCGCTCCGCCCCTGGATCCTGCTGCGCCACCTCGGCATCGAGTTCGACGCCGAGCTGATCCCGCTCGACCAGCCAGACTCGCGCGCGCGCATCCTCGCCGTGAATCCGGCCGGCAAGCTGCCGCTGCTGCGCCACGGCACGCTCGACGTGTGGGAGTCGATCGCGATCTGCGAGTACGCCTGCGAGCTCGCCGGCGCCGGGCTGCCGCGCGACGCTTCGACGCGCGCCGTCGCGCGCGCGGTCGCCGCCGAGATGCACGCGGGCTTCATGGCGCTGCGGCGCGCGTGGCCGATGAACGCCCGCGCCACCGGCCGCCGCACCGCGCGCAGCGCCGAACTGGACGCCGACCTCGCGCGCATCGAGTCGCTGTGGGAGTCGTGCCGGCGGCGGCATGGCGCCGGCGGCCCCTGGCTGTTCGGCGACTACTCGCTGGCCGACGCGATGTACGCGCCGGTGGCGCTGCGGATGCGCACCTACGGCGCGCAGCGCGCGCGGCGCGGCCGCCACGTACCTCGGCACGGTGCTCGCCGACCCGCCGCTGGCCGAGTGGATGGCGGCGGCCGGGTCCGAGCCCTGGAGCATCGCGTCCGAGGAGGTCGCTCGGCCATCGGCGGCTAGTGCCGGCCGGGTGCCCGGCGGCTCCTGCCGCCGGAACAGGTAGGGAGACTGCGGACCGCGTCCGCCTGCGGCCGCGCCCCGCTCGTCGCGCGTGCGCTCGCTGAACGCGAGCGTCGTGCCATCGAATTCCAGCACCTGCTCCAGCCCCAGCGTGGCGCCGTCCGGACCGGCCACGCGGCACTGCGCCGGATCATTGGCGCCGCGCAGGCCGCGCTCGCCACGGCTCCAGCGCACATCGCAGCCGGCGACCGGCTCCAGGTCGCGCACCAGCAGCGCGCGGAACAGCTCCGGGCTGGCGGCGCCTGCGCGCCAGCGCTCCGGCTCGGCGAAGCGGTACACGCCATGCATCACGTGATGGCGGGCATCGCTCCCGACCACCCAGATGCGCTGCGAGAACACGCGCCGCGGATCATCGGCGGCGCTCTCCTGCACGAACAGCACGGTGTCCGCGACCAGCGGCGCGGCCACCGGCGTGATCACCAGCACCAGCGCGGCATGCGCATCGGCCTCGCCCGCCCGTGCTTCGGCCTGCGCCTGGGCGGCATTGTCGTATCGGCCGGCGAGCAACGCGGCCAGCATCGCGGGATCGAGGCGCGGGCCGCGGGCCGCGGCGGCCACCGGCAGCAGCAGCGCCGCCAGCCACAGGCAACGGCGCGCGCGGCTCATCGCACGATCTCCTGGCCGTAGAACTCGCGCCATTCGGCGCGATAGCCACGCCCGAGCGTCATGATGCGCTCGAGCAGCCGCCGGTAGTCGAGCCCGGCGGCGCGCGCCGAGGCGGCGAAGTCCTCCTCGCGCGCCAGGTTCGGGTTGGGATTCGCCTCGAGCACGTAGATCGAGCCATCGGCGCGCACGCGGAAGTCGATGCGCGCGTACCCCGACAGGTAGAGCGAGCGGTAGATGCGCCGCGCCAGCCGGTCGAGCCGCTGGCGCACCGCGGGCTCGAGCTCGCCGGCGCTGCCGGTGGTGATGCCGTACTTCTGCTGGTACTTGCGGTCCCACTTGACCTTGCGTGTCGCGATCGCCGGGAGCGAGTCGGGGAGCGAGCCGAAGTGCATCTGCCAGGCCGGGAGCGTGGCGATGCGCTCGTTGCCGAGCACGCCGACGTACAGCTCGCGCCCCTCGATGTACTCCTCGACCAGCGCGTCCGAGCCGATCTGCTCGTGCATGAACTCGACGCGTTCGCGCAGCCGCGCGGCGTCATCGACCACGCTCGCCTGCGCGATGCCGAGCGAGGCGTCCTCGGTGGCCGACTTGACGAACAGCGGGAACTTCAGGCGCCGCGGCAGCCGGAACTGCTGGCCGCGGCGGAACACCGCGAACTGCGGCGTCGGCAACCGGTGGTAGGCGAGCACCTGCTTGCACAGCACCTTGTCGCGCGCCAGCAGCAGCCCGCGCGGATTGCAGCCGGTGTAGGGCTGGCGCATCAGCTCGAGGAAGGCCACCACGTGCTGGTCGTAGGTGACGATGCCGTTGAATTCCTCCAGCAGGTTGAAGACCACGTCCGGGCGGTTGTCGAGCAGCGCGGCGCGCAGCTCGGTCAGCGAATCGAGCACGCCGAGGATCTGCACCTCATGCCCGGCGGCCTTGAGCTCGGCGACGACGTCGTACTCGGTACGCCACTCGTCGATCTCCTTCTGCGTGTGGCCGTCGAGCGTCGCCGGCGGCACCAGGCTGGTGTGCACCAGCACCAGGACGCGCTGCTTCCTCATGCGGTCACCCGCAGCGCCTCGGAGCGCCCGTAGGCGTGCACCAGGTGCGTGAGCGCGGCGCGGGCGCGCCGCAGCGCCAGGCGCCGCGGCGGCCGCGTCACCAGCTGCAGGCGTTCGCTGCGTTCGATGGCCATGCGCATGATCTGGTAGACGCTATAGCGGTTGAAACCGGTGCTGCGCATCAGGGATCTCACCAAGGCCTGCTTGTGGGTCCGCAACAGCGTCGCCACCGCCAGCGTGCCGGGCGGCTCGCGCGGCGGGAACGCGCGCCGCAGGATCGCATCGGCCAGCGCGCGCCGCCGCCGCGCCAGCCACGCGAGCTTGCGCCGGTAGTGGTCGGCGAGCGTGCGTTGCGACTCCGCCAGCGGCTCGACGCGCGCACGCGAGCGCACCGGCGCCGGCCGCGCGCCGATCGCGGCCGCGATCTCCTCGACGAAGCGCAGCTTGCGCAGCGCCGGCCAGCCGGCGTAGCGGCGCCGCCAGTCGGAGCGCGGCTGCAGCCAGGTGGCGAAAGTCTCGGCGAAGTCCTCGGTCGGATGGCTCTGCGCGTACCAGTCGCCGAGGTGCTGCACATGGTGGCGGCTCGCCGGCCGGGCGCGGTACCAGGCGCGGTAGGGCTGCGAGGCCGGGCCGAACACCGCCCGCCAGCGGGCGCGGCGCCGCAGCCGGTAGGCGTTGTCGATGGCGTGGCCGGCCTCGTGGCGCAGCAGCCGCATCAGCCAGCGCGTGTTCGAGCCCTCGACCTCGTGGGTGACGCGGCGCTCGAGCGCGCGCAGCCGCGGATGCGCCAGGTAGAACGGGATGGCGATGCCGGGCACGCCGTCCGGCGAGAACCACTCGTCGGCGAGCCAGACGTGCGGCCGGAAGCGGATGCCGCGCGCCGCCAGCTCCGCGTGCAGCCGCGCGACGCAGCGCTGCAGCTCCGGGCTGCGTTGCACGCTCAGGCCGAGCGCGCGCAGCGGCAGGCGCAGCAGCGCGGCATCGTCGAGCCGCTCCCAGCGGTGCGGGCGCGAGCGACGCCGCGCCACGGGCTAGCCGCCCCCGAGCCGCACGACGGCCAGGGCCAGCAGCCGGTCGGCCAGCGTGACGATCTCGTCGCGGCGCGCCAGCGCGCCGAGCCAGGCCGGCGGGATGCCGGCGGCGCCGTAGTGCGCGCCGGCCAGTTGCCCGTACACGGCACCGATGACGTCGGCGTTGCCGCCGAGGTTGACCGCGCGCAGCGCGCCGTCGCGGAACGAAGTGGCGTGCGCGAAGGCCCAGCGCCCCGCCTCGAGCGCGCCGAGCACGCCGCCGTTGGCGGCATGCGACGGTGCCGCCGGACCCGGCGCCAGCATCATCAGCTGCGCCACCTCGGTCTTCAGCGGCCGCGCGCCGTACAGCGCCGGCGCGGGCGTGAGCACCGCGGCGCGCGGCTCGCCGCGCAGCGCCGCGTACAGCATCGCCCCGAGCGCGCGGCAGCAGTCGAGCACCAGCGGCGACTGGCAGGTGGTGCGCGCGGCGTCGACCGCCTGCTCCACCGCGAGCTTCGGGTCGGCGAAGCCGTGCATCACCGCCGGCGCGACCCGCGACAGCGGCTCGGGATCGACCAGCGCCGGATCGTGCGGGCCGGCGAAGGCCTGGCGGCGCCAGCCGGCCTGCGCCAGCGCGCGCGCCGTCGCGGCGGTGATGCCGACGCACTGCCCGGTCGCCGACCAGTGGCCGGCGCGGCGCCAGCGCTGGTAGCGCTCGACCTGGTCGTGCGACTCGAAGCGGTCGAGCTCGGCGAGGCTCTCGGCCAGGCACAGCGCCATCGCCGCATCATCGCTCCAGGCGCCGCGCGGCAGCTCGAACGGACCGCCACCGATCAGGTCGCCCACCGGCGTGAAGCTCCCCGGCCGCCGGTACTGCGTGGCGGCGGCCAGCGCATCGCCCACGGCGAGCCCCAGCAGCGCGCCGACGAAGCGCTCGCGCAGCGGCCGCAGCGCCGCCGCCGCGGCGTCCTCGCGCGCCGCCGGCACGGCCGCCACCGGCGCGCTGCGCGCAATGCCGCCGGCCGCGCCGCGCGCCGCGACGCCCACCGCGCCGCGCGCGCTCCAGCTGCGCACGAAGTCGTGCTGCTCCGGCGTCTGCGGCACCTCCAGCCAGCTGCCCGAGCGCGCGCTCTGCTTCCACAGCTGGTTGAGTTCGGCCAGCGCCTGCTCGCCGCCACTCCCCTGCTCCACCAGGAAGCAGCCCACCGCCGTGCCGGTGCGGCCGATGCCGGCGCGGCAGTGCAGGTAGATGCGCCGGCCGCCGGACAGGGCGCGCGCGATGTCGTCCTGGATCTCGCGCATGTGCCCGGGCTCGCGCGGCACGTCGTGGTCCGGGATCGACCGGCGCAGGTAGTCCACGTTGCCCGGCAGCAGCTCGTCGTAGGCCGGGCATTCGCCCGCCTCGGTCAGGTCGAGGAACAGGTCGATGCCGGCCGCCAGCAGCTCGCCGATCCGCTCCTCGGTGCCGCGCCGGCCACCGCCCGCCGGGTACTCGCCGGCGAGGAAACGCCCGGGCAGGACCCAGTAGCTGTTGGGAAGCGGCCGGTCCATCAGGCGCCGAGCTTCGCGAAGTCGAACAGCCGCGGGTCGGCCAGGCATTCGGGCTCGACGTGGCGCAGCGCCGAGAAGATCGACTCGGTGCGCCCGGGCTGCTCGCGCTCCCACGCCGCCAGCATGCGCTTGATCGCCGCGCGCTGCAGGTTGGGCTGCGAGCCGCACAGGTCGCAGGGGATCAGCGGGAAGCGCTTGCCGCGCGCGTAGCGCGCAATGTCGCGCTCGCTGGCGTAGGCCAGCGGCCGGATGACGACGTGCCGGCCGTTCTCCGAGCGCAGCTTGGGCGCCATCGCCTTGAGCCGCCCGCCATGGAACAGGTTGAGGAACAGCGTCTCGACGATGTCGTCGCGGTGGTGGCCGAGCGCGATCTTGCCGATGCCGTTGGCGGCGGCGTAGTTGTACAGCGCGCCGCGCCGCAGCCGCGAGCACAGCGAGCACTGCGTCTTGCCCTCCGGCACGACGCGCCGGACCACGCGGTAGGTGTCCTGCTCGATGATGTGGTGGCGCACGCCGATCGACTCGAGGTAGCGCGGCAGCACCTCGGCCGGGAAGCCCGGCTGCTTCTGGTCGAGGTTGACGGCGATGATCTCGAAGTCGATCGGCGCGCTGCGCTGCAGGGACAGCAGCAGGTCGAGCAGCGTGTAGGAATCCTTGCCGCCCGACAGGCACACCATGACGCGGTCGCCGGCCTCGATCATGTTGTAGTCGGCGATCGCCTTGCCGACCAGCCCGCGCAGCCGCGCGCCGAGCGCCTTGAGCGTCGCCGACTCGCGCCGGCGCGCCGCGGGCGCCGCGGGCGCCGACGGCGGCGCCGGTGCATCCAGCGGCACGTTCAAGCGCGCGTCCCCAGGTAGCGGGCGTCGAGGTAGCGCAGGAACGCGCTCGCGCCCAGCGGCTGCCCGGTCGCCTGCTGCAGCAATTCCTTTACCGGCACCTTGGCGCCGAACGCGTGTACCTGCTGGCGCAGCCAGCCAATCAGCCCGCCGAACTCGCCGCGCCCGATCTGGTCGTCGACGTCGGGCACCGCGGCGCGCAGGCTCTCCCACAGCTGCGCGGCGATCACCGCGCCGAGCGCATAGGAGGGGAAGTAGCCGAGCGAGCCGAGCGCCCAGTGCACGTCCTGCAGGCAGCCTTCGGAGAAGTTCGCCGGCCGCGCGCCGAAGCGCTGTTCCATCGCCGCATCCCAGGCCGCGGGCAGGTCGCGCGCCGCGAGCGTGCCGGCGAGCAGCTTCTTCTCCAGGTCGTAGCGCTGCATGATGTGCAGCGGGTAGGTCATCTCGTCGGCATCGACGCGGATCAGCCCGCGGCGCACGCGCGTCAGCAGCCGGTGCAGGTTGTCGACCTCCCACTCCGGCCCGCTCGCCTGGAAGTGCCGCAGGAACAGCGGCTGCAGGTAGCGCGTGAACGCCAGGCTCCGCCCGACGATCATCTCGAGCAGCAGCGACTGGCTCTCCTCGAGGGCCATGCCGCGATCGCGGCCGACCGGCTGGTCGCGCCACTCCGCCGGCATGCCGAGGTCGTACATCGCGTGCCCGGTCTCGTGCAGCGCGCCCAGCAGGCCGGTGAACGGCTCCGCCTGGTCGAAGCGCGTGGTCACGCGGATGTCGCCCGGCACGCCCTCGGTGAACGGATGCTCGCTCTCGTCGAGCCGGCCGCGGTCGAAGGGGAAGCCCATCGCCTTCATGACCTCGACCACCAGCGCGCGCTGGCGCGCGGAGCTGAAGCGGCCCGTGACCGGCAGCGCCGGCCGGGCCTCCTGCGCGGCGAGCGCGTCGCGGATCATGCCGGGCAGGCGGCGCGAGAGCGCCTTGAAGATCGCGTCGATGTCCGGCGTCGTCACCCCGGGGCTGAACTCATCGAGCAGCGCGTCGTAGGGCGCGAGGTTGAGCGCCTGGCCGAGCAGCGTCGCCTTGTCGCGCACCAGGTGCAGCACCTCCTCCAGGTGCGGCGCGAAGCGCGCGTAGTCGTTCTCGCGCCGCGCCTCGAGCCAGTGGGCCTCGGCGCGCGCGGTGGCGCGCGCCAGCCGCGACACCAGCGACGCCGGCGTCGCGATCGCATGGTCGCGCTGCCGGCGCATCACGCGCAGGTTCGCGACCTGCCAGTCCTCGAGCCCCGCGGCATTCGCCTGGGCGCGGTCCAGCAGCCGCGTGATCTTCGGCGCCGTGAGGAGCGTGTGGTACTCGGTCTCCAGCGCCGCGAGCTGCTCGCCGCGCACCTCGGCGCTGCCGCGCGGCATCATCACGGCCGCGTCCCAGCGCAGGAGCGAGAGCGCGCCGCGGAAGGCGTGCAGGCGCTTCCACTCCTGTTCGAGCTGGGCGTAGGGTGTTGTTGACATAATTCGAGCCGCCATCGATGGGCGGTCGAACGATCTTAGCAGCCGCAGCGGAGTCCTGCCGAACGTCGCGAGTCAATAGGGCTTTATTTTCAAGAAGTTATGGAAATGGCGCGTTCCGGGCGCGCGCCGGACAGCCGCGGCAGCCCTTCCCAGGCCAGCATGGCGCGCTTGCGCTCCAGTCCCCAGCGGTAGCCGCCGAGTGCGCCGGAGCCGCGCAGCACCCGATGGCAGGGGATGATCCACGCGACCGGGTTCGCCCCCACGGCCTGCCCCACCGCGCGCGCCGCACCGGGCCGCCCCAGCTCCCGCGCCAGCACCCCGTAGCTGCTGTGCGTGTCGGTGTCGAGCCGCAGCAACGCGCGCCAGACGCGCAGCTGGAAATTCGTGCCGCGCACGTGCAGCCGCAGCGGCTCCGCGCGGTCGCGCCGGGCGCGCCCGGCGGCGGGCCGCGGCGCCCACAGGCGTCCGGCGACTTCGGCCGCCACGGCATCGGACCAGTGCAGCGTGGCCCGCGGCCATTCGCCGCGCAGCGTCCGCTCGGCGCGGGCCCGGTCCGCGTCGGGCTCGAAGCCGAGGTGGCAGATGCCGCGCGCCGTGCGCCCGCACAGCATCAGCCCGAACGGTGTCGGCGCGAAGCCGCACTCGATGCGCACGCCCTCGCCGCCGCGCGCGTACTCCGCCGGGCTCATCGCCTCGAGCGTCACCATCAGGTCGTGCAGCCGCCCCGGGCCCGACAGGCCCGCCTCGAGCGCGGCGTCCAGCACCGATGCGCGCCCGCGCAGGCGCGCCTTGGCGGCGAGGCCGGTGACGTGCTGCAGGTACTGGCGCGGGCTGATGCCGGCCCAGCGGCGGAACAGGCGGCTGAAATGGAAGCGCGACAGTCCGGCGGCGCGGGCCAGTGCCGCGAGCGAGGGCTGCTCGCTCCAGTGCGCATCGATGTAGGCGATGGCGCGCGCGATGCGCTGGAAATCACGCGTGTCGAGCTGGCTGGGTGGGGATGGCATGCGCGTCATCGTAGCGCCCACGGTCGCGCCCGCCACCCGGATGTTGCGCGCCGCTAGGGCACGCACCAGCCGATGCGCGCGCACCAGTGCGGCGCGTCGGACAGCACCCAGCCGATCGCGAACGCGAGCGCGAACACGCACAGCAACGTCAGGTAGACCGCGAGGCGGCGCATGCGCGCAATGATAAGGTAGACTCGATCGCATGCCACTGCGGATCTGCTTCGCCACGGCCGAAATGGCACCTTTTGCCAAGGCCGGCGGCCTCGGCGACGTCTCGGGCGCGCTGGTCAAGTACCTGCATGCCGCCGGCCACGACATCCGCCTGTTCCTGCCCGCCTACGACAGCATCCCGCGCGCCGGGCTCGAGTCCTGGCCGGTGGATTTCCTCCAGGACGTGCCGGTGCGCATCGGCACGCAGCAGTACCGCTTCTCGGTCGAGACCGCGCGCCTGCCCGGCACCCAGGCCTTCGTCTACCTGGTGCAATGCCCGGAGCTGTACGCGCGCCCGACGATCTACGGCAATGCGCCCGACGAGCACCGGCGCTTCCTGCTGCTCACCCACGCGGTGTTCCTCGCCTGCCAGCGCATGGGCTTTGCGCCGCAGGTCCTGCACGTCAACGACTGGCACACGGCGATCGGCGCGCTGTGGCTGCGCTCGGTGTACGCCTGGGACGAGCTGTTCCGCGCCACGCGCAGCGTGCTGACCATCCACAACATCGGCTACCAGGGCGTGATCGGCGCCGCGCAGCGCGAGGAGGCGCTGCCGGCCGGCGACGCGGCGCTGCTGCACCAGCAGGACCTGAAGGCCGGGCGCATCAACCTGCTGCGCCAGGGCATCATGTACGCGGACCTCGTGACCACCGTGAGCCCGACCTACGCGCGCGAGATCCGCACCGCCGAGTACGGCATGGGCCTGGAGGACACGCTGCGCCAGCGCGGCGACGCGCTCCTCGGCATCCTCAACGGCGTCGATTACGACGAGTGGGACCCGCGCGTCGACCGCTACCTGCCGCGCCACTACGGCGCCAGCCAGCTCGGCGTCAAGGCGGGCCTGAAGGACGAACTGCTCGCGCGCCTCGGGCTCATCCCCGGCGAGCGGCGCGCGCTGATCGGCAGCATCACGCGGCTCGCGACGCAGAAGGGCATCGACCTGCTGATGCAGGCGCTGCCGGCGCTGCTGGCCACGCGCGACTTCAACCTCGTGGTGCTCGGCAACGGCGAGGCCGCCTACGAGGCGTTCTTCGCCGGGCTGCAGCGCGCGCACCCCGGGCGCGTCGTGTTCCACCGCGGCTACGACGAGGCGCTGTCGCACTGGATCGAGGCCGCCAGCGACGCCTTCCTGATGCCCTCGCGCTACGAGCCCTGCGGCCTCAACCAGCTCTACAGCCTGCGCTACGGCACGGTGCCGATCGTGCGTCGCACCGGGGGCCTGGCCGACTCGGTGCGCCACTTCGACCCGGCCACCGGCCAGGGCACCGGCATCGTCTTCAACGACTACGACGCCGCCGCCGTGCAGTGGGCCGTGAACCACGCGCTCGACCTCTACCAGCAGAAGGGCCAGTGGCGCCGGCTGGTGCAGAACGGCATGGCGCAGGATTTCTCCTGGCACCGCCAGGTGCAGCGCTACGTCGAGCAGTACGAGCGGCTGGTGCGCTGAGGGCGGCGCCCGCGTCGCCGCGGCCGCGCGACCGGCCGTCGCGCCACCGCCCGGCCCCTCAGCGCAGCGCCAGGCTGCCGCCGCCCGCGAAGGGCAGCACGCGCAGCACGCCGGCGGCGAAGTGCACCGTGCCGCTGACGCGATAGGGAATCTCGCGCTCGCCCAGGTGCGCGCCCAGCACCTTGAGCGCCGTCAGCATGTCGGCGTTGAGCTTGAGCTCGAAGTCCGTCTCGCCCGCGGCCGGCAGCGTGAACGGCGCCGCGGTCGTGCCGCGCGCGAATTCGCTGCCCGCGAGCGCGATGCCGTAGTCGATGCGCTGCACGGCGAGCGCGCGCGCGTTCGGATTGCTTACGTGGATCTTAAGACCGATCTGCTGGTGCGCCAGGTCGCCGCCGACGAAGCGCACTTCCGTCACCTCGAGGCGCGGCGCCTCGAGCTTGGGCGCGAGCGCGGCGCAACCGCCGAGCAGCAGCGCCGCGACGGACAGGATGAACGATGGCTTGGTCATGCGTGCCAAGGCTACTACACTCCTCGCCCGTAGATGCCGCATTGGGACGCCGGAGCAGGAAGCTGCGCGGAGCGTGGCGAAGGAATCCGTGGTGTGCGCCGGCGAGGTGCTGTGGGACAGCCTGCCGGACGGCGAATCCATCGGCGGCGCGCCGTTCAACGTCGCGGCGCACGTCTCGCGCCTCGGCCTGCGCGCGCGCTGCGGTGAGTCGCGTCGGCGACGACGGCGCGGCGGCGCCGCGCGCCGCATGGCGTTCCGCAACGGCATCGACGTCGCCCTGCTGCAGACCGATGCGATGCTGCCCACCGGCGTGGCGCATGCGCGGCTCGACGCCGCCGGCAACGCGCGCTACCGCTTCCTCGGCCCCGCGGCCTGGGACGCCATCGAGGCCACGCCGGCGGCGCTCGAGGCCGTCGCGCGCGCCGATGCCTTCGTCTACGGCACGCTGGCGCAGCGCGACGAGCGCTCGCGCACCTCGATCCGCAAGCTGGTCGGCGCCGCGCGCCATCGCGTCTACGACCCGAACCTGCGCGCGCCGCACGTCGACCGCGACGTGGCGCTCGCCGGGCTCGAGCAGGCCGACCTCGTCAAGCTCAACGAGGAGGAATGCCGCGTCTTCGGCGGCTGGATCGGCTGCGGCGCCGGGCCCGAGCCGCTGCACTCGGCGCTGCGCACCGGATTCGGCGTGCGCTCGCTGTGCATCACGCGCGGTGCCGCCGGCGCGATCCTGTTCCACGGCGGCAAGCGGCACGATGCGCCGGGCGTGCCGACCGAGGTCGTCGACACCGTCGGCGCCGGCGATGCCTTCCTGGCGATGCTGTGCGTGCAGCTGCTGCGGCGCTCACCGCCCTCCGAGGCGCTGGCGCGGGCCGCGCGCCTCGCCGCGCACGTCGCCGCGCGCGCCGGCGCGGTGCCGCAGTACCGCCGGACGCGTTCCTCGCCTGAGTCCGCGCGCGCGCGCGCGGCGTCAGCCGGCGCGGCCGTACTGCCGGTTGAGCTGCGCGTGCCGCTGCGCCAGCTCCGGCGCCAGCGCGCCGGGCGCCATGCGCCAGCGCCAGTTGCCACCCACCGTGCCCGGCGTGTTGAAGCGCGCCTCGCTGCCGAGGCCGAGCACGTCGGCCACCGGCACGATCGCCAGCGCGGCCACCGAGGCGAGCACCGCGCGCACCAGCGCCAGCGGCAGGTCGGCCGGGCGGCAGCCGAGGTAGTCGTCGACGCGCGCCGCCGTGGCCGCATCGAGCGAGCGGTACCAGCCGAGCGTCGTGTCGTTGTCGTGCGTGCCGGTGTAGGCGACCGTGTGGCGCACGTAGTTGTGCGGCAGGTGCGGATTGCCGCTGGATCCGTCGAAGCCGAACTGCAGCACGCGCATGCCGGGCAGGTCGAAGTCGCGGCGCAGCGCCTCCACGTCCGGCGTGATGAGGCCGAGGTCCTCGGCGACCAGCGGCAGCGTGCCCGCGCCGCCGCGCAGCGCCGCGAGCAGCTCGGGCCCGGGCGTCGGCACCCAGCGGCCCTCGCGCGCGCTCGCGGCGCCGGCCGGCACGGCCCAGTGCGCGGCGAGGCCGCGGAAGTGATCGACGCGCACCAGGTCGAAGCGCTCGAGCTGGCGCGCCACGCGCGCGCGCCAGAAGGCGAAGCCGTCGCGCCGCGCCTGCTCCCAGTCGTACAGCGGGTTGCCCCACAGCTGGCCATCGGCTGAAAAATAATCGGGCGGCACGCCGGCGAGTGCGCTCGGCCGGCCGCGTTCGTCGAGCTGGAACTGCGCACGATCGGCCCAGGTGGCCGCCGAATCCGGGGCGACGTAGATCGGCAGGTCGCCGAACAGCAGCACGCCGCGCTCGCGCGCATGGCTGCGCAGCGCGTTCCACTGGCGCTCGAAGATCCACTGCTCGCGGCGCCGCTGCTCGATGCGCGCGCCGAGCGCGGCACGCGCCGCCGCCAATGCGCCGGGCTCGCGGTCGCGCTCGCCCGCCGGCCAGTCCCACCAGGCGGCGCCGCCGTGCGACTCGGCCAGCGCCTCGAACAGTGCGTAGTCCTCGAGCCAGGGCGCGGCGTGCGCGCGGAAGCGGCCGTAGTCATCGCCCTCGGCCTGCGGATCCGGCGCCTCGCGCCAGTCGATCAGCGCGGGGTTGCCCGCATGGTCGGAGCGCGCCCAGTAGGGCGAGCCGTCGGCGCCGGTCGGGCCCAGCGGCAGCACCTGCCAGACCGAGTAGCCCGCGGCCGCGAGCCAGTCGATGGTGGCGCGCGCCGCGGCGCCGAGCGCCCCGTGCTCGCCGGCGAGCGCCGTCGGATGCAGCAGCACGCCGGCCCGCCGCCGCTCCAGGCCGCTCATCGGTCGCGACGCCTCATCGCTCGTGCGCGCGGCGCATGACACCGCCGCCCTCCGGCGCACCGCGGCCGACCGAGATCGGATGCGCCCGCGCCGCCGGCGGCGCGCGCCCCAGCAGCCGGTAGAGGCTGGTGAGCTGGTGGCGGTAGAGCTCGTCGAAGTCGCGCACCGCCTCGCAGGGGTTGTAGTCGCCGAACCACCAGAACCAGTCGGAGCTCTCGCACAGCGCCAGCTGGTGCTCGATCGCCGCGCGCCGTTCGGGCGCCAGCGCGCCATCGGCGAGCACCGCATCGACGGCGCGCTTGGCTTCGACCAGCAGGTCCCAGCCGGCGTTCTTGTCGCGATCGCCCATCCAGGTCGCAAGCGTCCCGTGCACCCAGCTGCCGGCGACCACGCGCGGCAGCGGCGCGGTGTCGACCTCGGCGTCCATGAGCTCGCCGAGCGTCGCGAGGCGCAGCGTCGGGTGCCGGGCCAGCGCCGCGTACAGGCCGTTCAGGAAGTAGTAGCCGTTGAACGGGTAGTGCTCCCAGGCGTTCTCGCCATCGAGCGCCACCAGCGCGAAGCGCCCGCGCCGCCCGTCCTCGAGGCGCGCGACGCGCTCGAGCTCGGCGACGAAGTGCGCGACCGCGTCGTCGCCATGCCACTTCGAGTAGGTGAAGCCGATGAGGTCGGAGAGCTCGTCGTGGCGGAACACGCAGCGCAGCCGCTGGCCATCCACCCGCCAGGCGCGGCTCACGCTCGCCACCGCGGCTTCGCCGGGCGCGCCCTCGCCCGCGGCGCCATTGGCCGCCAGGCAACCGCGCAGCACGTTGGCGCTGCTCGCGGCCCAACGGAAGCCGCAGTCGTCGATCAGCCGCAGCGCCGGCGCGCTGATCGCGCCCTCGGAGGGCCAGCAGCCCGCCGGGCGCATGCCGAAGCAGCGCTCGAAGACGCGCAGTGCCTCGCGCAGGTGCCAGGCCGCGCGCTCCGCGCCGCCGGGGTACTGCGCCGCGCGCGGCAGGGGCGCGCCGGGACTCGACTCGCGCGCGGCGTTGAAATCGAGCAGCAGCGGCAGGATCGGGTGCGCGTACGGCGAGACCGCGAGTTCCACCTGGCCGCGCTCGGCGAGCCGGCGGTAGCGCGGCAGGAGCCCGGCGAGCAGCTCGCCGACCAGGGCGAGCAGCGTGCGCCGGTGCGTCGCGTCGAAGTCGCGCTCCCGGTCGATCAGCGTCGCGACGCGCGCATCGGCGCGCTTGACGGTCTCGCCGAGCCAGGCGATGTGGTACCAGACGCCGAGGTCGCGCAGGTACTGCTCGGAGGCGTAGCCGATGCGCTCGGGCGTGCCGAGCGCCTCGGCGAGCGCGGCGAGCTCGGCATAGGCGGGATAGCGGCCGACCAGGTGCGTGCGCTCGGCGCGCAGGCAGGCGCGCAGCAGCGCGAGGCGCGCCTCGGCGCCGGGCGGGAGCGGCGTGTCGGCGAGTAGCGCCAGCACCGGGTCGGGCAGCGGCTCGCCGCGCTCCAGGTACGCCGCCACGCGCGCCGCCAGCTCCTCGAGCTGCTCGAGCAGCACCGGCGCGAAGTTGACCACCGCGCGCGCCCCGGGGTTCGCCTCCAGGTGCGCCGCCATGTCGACGTAGTCCTTGATGGCGTGCAGGTAGGTCCACGGCAGGATGTAGCGCCCGCTGAGCGCATCGCGATAGTGCGGCTGGTGCATGTGCCACAGCAGCACCACCGGGAACCGCTCGGCCCCGCTCATGTGTGCGCGACCGTGCTCCGGTGCAGCATGTCCGGCGTCACCAGCACCACGCCGCGCGCGGTGACCGAATAGCGCTCGGCGTCGGCACGCGGGTCGCAGCCGATCTGCGCGCCGCTCGGGATCTCGCAGCCCTCGTCGAGGATCGCGTTGCGGATGGTGCAGCCGCGGCCGATCTTGACGTTCGGCAGCACCACCGAGCGGTGCACGGACGAACGCTCGTCGACGCGCACGTTCGAGTACAGGAGCGACTGGTCGATGACCGCGCCGGAGATGATGCAGCCGCCGGCGATCATCGAGTTGACCGCCATGCCGCGCCGCCCGTCCTCGTCGAGCACGAACTTGGCCGGCGGCAGGTGCGCCTGGTAGGTCCAGATCGGCCATTCCTCGTCGTACAGGTTCAGCTCCGGCGCGACGTACACCAGCTCGATGTTGGCCTCGTAGTAGGCGTCGACGGTGCCGACGTCGCGCCAGTAGCTCTGCGCGCGCGTCTTGACGTCGGTAAATGGATAGGCGAACACCTGCAGCCGGTCGATCGCGCCGGGGATGATGTTCTTGCCGAAATCGTGCGCCGAGGCCTCGTCGTGAGCATCGGCCACCAGCTGCTGCTCGAGCAGCGCGGCGTTGAACACGTAGATGCCCATCGAGGCGAGCGCGGTGTCGTCGCGCCCCGGGATGGTGTCCGGCTCGGCCGGCTTCTCGGTGAACTTGGTGACCCGGTTCCACTCGGTCACCGACAGCACGCCGAACTCGCGCGCCGTCGCGCGCGGCACCTCGACCACGCCGATGGTGATGTCCGCGCCCTTCTCGACGTGCGAGGCGATCATCGGACCGTAGTCCATCTTGTAGATGTGGTCGCCGGCGAGCACCAGCACGTACTTCGGGTGGTGGTGGCGGATCAGGTCGAGGTTCTGGTAGACGCAGTCGGCGGTGCCGCGGTACCAGTGCTGGCCGACCTGCTGCTGCGCCGGCACCACGTCGATGAACTCGCCGAACTCGCCGCGCAGGTAGCTCCAGCCGCGCTGCACGTGCTGGATCAGCGACTGCGACTTGTACTGCGTCATCACGTAGATCTGGCGGATGCCGGAGTTGACGCAGTTGGAGAGCACGAAGTCGATGATGCGGAACTTGCCGCCGAAGGGCGTCGCCGGCTTGCAGCGATGCAGCGTCAGGTCCCTGAGCCGCTCGCCGCGGCCGCCGGCCATGACCACCGCGAGGGCGCCGCTGGTGAGGCGGCTGACGTAGCGACCGGAGGAGGCGCGCGGCTGATGTCTGGCCATGATCATCAGTATAGTACGGGGCTGTGACGGATAGCGGACACGACTGGGTTGGCAGATTCGCCGCGGGGCTCGAGCGCATCGGCGCCGGCCGCCACCACGAGCCGCACGCCATCCTCGGGCCGCACCGGCGCGACGGCGCGCTCGAGGTGCTGGTGTACCGGCCGGGCGCGGCGCGCGTGCGCCTCGAGGGCCGCCACGAGATGCACCGGGCTGGCGCCGGCGACGCCTGGTCATGGCGCGGCCCGCCGGACGCGCTGCCGGCGCACCCGCTGGTCGAGTGGTTCGACGGCGGCGGCGGCCGCCACGCCGGCATCGATCCCTACAGCTTCGCGCCCTCGATCGGCGCCGACGACCTGCACCTGCTCGGCGAGGGCACGCACGTCAACCTGTGGCGCGTGCTCGGCGCGGTGCCGCTGGAGCTCGACGGCATCGCCGGCACGCGCTTCGCCGTCTGGGCGCCCAATGCCGAGCGCGTCAGCGTGGTCGGGCCGTTCTGCGACTGGGACGGCCGCCGGCTGCCGCTGCGCGTACTGGGAAGCAGTGGCGTCTGGGAGATCTTCGTGCCGGGCCTCGCGGCCGGCGAGTTCTACAAGTTCGAGGTCCGCGCGCGCGACGGCAGCGTCTTCCTCAAGAGCGATCCGCTGGCGCGCGCGGCCGAGCCGCGCCCGGGCACGGCCTCGCGCATCGACGCCAGCACCTACCGCTGGGGCGACGGCGCGTGGCTCGAGCGCCGCGCCCGCCGCGACTGGCTGCACGCGCCGCTGAGCATCTACGAGGTGCATCCCGGCTCCTGGCGCCGGCATCCGGACGGCCGCTTCTATTCCTACGGCGAGCTCGCCGCGCACCTCGTGCCCTACGTGCGCGAGCAGGGCTTCACGCACATCGAGCTGCTGCCGATCACCGAGCATCCGCTCGACGACTCCTGGGGCTACCAGGCGACCGGCTACTTCGCGCCGACCAGCCGCTTCGGCACGCCGGACGACCTGCGCCATTTCATCGACACCTGCCACGCGGCCGGGATCGGCGTGCTGCTCGACTGGGTGCCCGGGCACTTCCCGCGCGACGCCCACGGCCTGGCGCGCTTCGACGGCACGGCACTGTACGAGTACCAGGACCCGCGCAAGGCCGAGCACCGCGACTGGGGCACGCTGATCTTCAACTACGAGCGCCACGAGGTGCGCGCCTTCCTGCTCTCGAGCGCCTGCTACTGGCTGGAGGAATTCCACTTCGACGGCCTGCGCGTCGACGCCGTCGCCTCGATGCTGTTCCTCGACTTCGGCCGGCAGGGCGACTTCGTGCCCAACCGCCACGGCGGCCGCGAGAACCTCGAGGCCATCGACTTCCTGCGCGCGCTCAATGCGGCCACGCACGCGCGCTACCCGGGCACGATCGTGATCGCCGAGGAATCCACCGACTGGCCGCAGGTCAGCCGCCCGACCGACGCCGGGGGCCTCGGCTTCAGCATGAAGTGGAACATGGGCTGGATGCACGACACGCTCGGCTACTTCGCCAAGGACCCGGTGCACCGCCGCTACCACCAGGACCAGCTGACCTTCGCGGCGATGTACGCCTGGAGCGAGAACTTCGTGCTGCCGCTCTCGCACGACGAGGTCGTGCACCTCAAGCGCTCGCTGCTCGGCAAGATGAACGGCGACCGCTGGCAGCAGTTCGCCAACCTGCGGCTGCTGTATGCCTACCAGTGGACCTTCCCGGGCAAGAAGCTGCTGTTCATGGGAGGCGAGTTCGGCGATCCGTGGGAGTGGAACTTCCGCGCCGAGCTCCCCTGGTGGCTGCTGCAGCACGCCGAGCACGCCGGCGTGCAGCGGCTGGTGCGCGACCTCAACCACCTGTACGCGGCCGAGCCGGCGCTGCACGCCCACGAGTTCGAGCCGCAGGGCTTCCAGTGGCTCGACTGCAGCGACCGCGAGCAGTCGGTGCTGAGCTACGTGCGGCGCGCCGGCGGCGACTGGCTGGTGGTGGTGCTGAACTTCACGCCGGTGCCGCGCGACCAATACCGCATCGGCGTGCCGGAGCCGGGCCGCTACCGGGTGATCCTCAACTCCGATTCGGAGTGGTACGGCGGCAGCAACACCGGCAGCGGGTTGCCGCTGGAGGCGCGGCCCGAGCCGCTGCACGGCCAGCCCGCCTCGCTGGCGCTGACGCTGCCACCGCTCGGCGCGCTGCTGCTCAGGCGCGGCTGACCGCCGCGCGCCGGACTACAGGCGTTTCTGCAGCCCGAGCTGCAGCGGATGCGCCAGCAGCGCGTGCTGCGGGCGGATGCGGATCTCGGTGGTGAACTGGCCGGAGGCCGGCGGCTCGACGTCGAGCGCGTAGACGAGCGCGCCCTCGGCGTCGACCTCGCCGGTGGGCCGGAGCGTCTCGGTCCAGCGGCCCTGGTCGCCGCCGGGCCGGAACGAGGCCAGCAGCGGCGGCTCGCGCTGCGGCCGCGGCAGCATGCGCTGCGCGCAGAATTCCACCGCGACGTCCTCGGGCGCGAGCCCGTTGAGCCCGACCGCCACGCGGATGCGCAGCGTGCGGCCGCGCGCGATCTCGCGCGGCGCGTCCTGCAGGCGCGCGAGCGTCACGCCGCCCCAGGCGGCGAGCACCCGCGACTGCCAGCGGGCAAAGGCGCGCAGCGGCGCGCCGTCGTCGGCGACCAGCCGCGCGTGCTGCGCGGCCGCCGGCCGGTAGACGCCGGAGGCGTAGTCGCTGACCACGCGCCGCATGTTGAAGCGCGGGATCACGGTCATCTGCGCGCGCTTGCAGCGCCGCACCCATTCGGCCGAGCAGCGCCCGGCGCCGGCGCCGTAGTACAGCGGCACGACCTCCTCCTCGAGTGTGTCGAGGATCGCGTCGGCATCGAGCGCGTCGCGCCGCTCGGCATCCTGCACCTGCGCCGGCGGGATGCCCCAGCCGTTGCCGCCATCGAAGCCTTCGGCCCACCAGCCGTCGAGGACGCTGAGGTTCAAGCGCCCGTTGATCGCCGCCTTGATGCCCGAGGTGCCGCTCGCCTCGAGCGGCGCGACCGGGTTGTTGAGCCACACGTCGACGCCGCTCACCAGCCAGCGCGCCAGGCGCATGTCGTAGTCCTCGAGGAACACGACGTGGCCGGAGAACTCCGGGCTCAGCATCATCTGCTTGATCTCGCGCAGCACCGCCTGTCCCGGGCCGTCGGCCGGGTGCGCCTTGCCGGCGAACAGGAACAGCACCGGCCGCTCGCCGCCGTCGATCAGCCGCGCCAGGCGCGCGCGGTCGCGCAGCAGCAGCGCCGCGCGCTTGTAGGTCGCGAAGCGGCGCGCGAAGCCGAGCGTGAGCACGTCGGGGCGATCCGGATCGAGCAGCCGCGTCACGTGGCGCAGCTGCGCCGTGTGGCCGCCCTTGCGCGCGTACTCGCGCTCCAGCCGCTGGCGCACGCCACGGATCATGCGGCGCTTGGCGTCCTGCGCCACGCTCCACCATTCCTCGTCGGGGATGCGCTCGAGCTGACGCCAGTAGTCCTCCTCGGACAGGCGCTCGCGCCACTCGGCGCCGAAGCGCGCGTCGAAGAAGCGGCACCAGTTCTGCGCCAGGAACGTCGGCACGTGCACGCCGTTGGTGACGTAGCCGACCGGGTTCTCCTCCGGCGCGACCTCGCGCCAGTGGTCGGCGACCAGTTCGGCCGAGACGGCCCCGTGGATCCGGCTCACGCCGTTGACCCGGTGCGCGCCGTTGAGCGCGAGGCGCGTCATGTTGAAGCCGCCGTTGGCGTTGGGCGCACGGCCGAGCTGCGCCAGCCGCTCGAGCGGCACGCCCAGCTCGAGCGCGAATTCGCCGAAGCAGTCGGCGAACAGCCCGTCGTTGAAGACGTCGTGGCCGGCGGCGACCGGCGTATGCGTGGTGAAGGCGCACTGCGCCGCCGCCGCCCCCAGCGCCGCGTCGAAGTCCAGCCCGTGCCGCACGCCCTCGCGCAGCAGCTCGAGCGTCAGGAAAGCCGCGTGGCCCTCGTTGATGTGGAACATCCCCGGGGCGAGGCCGAGCGCACGCAGCGCGCGCAGGCCGCCGATGCCGAGCACCATCTCCTGGCGGATGCGCGCGCCCTCATCGCCCCCGTACAGCCGGTGCGTGATGTCGCGGTCGTACTCGGCGTTCTCGGCGCAGTTGGTGTCGAGCAGGTACACGCTCACGCGCCCGACCTGCGCGCGCCACAGCCGCGCGTACACGTCGCGGCCGCTGATACGCACCACGACCTTGAGCCAGGCGCCGTCCGGCGTCAGCACCGGCTCGACCGGCAGGTCGCGCGGGTCGGTGTCGGCGTACTCGGCGTGCTGCACGCCGTCGCTGTCCACCTTCTGCACGAAATAGCCCTGGCGGTACAGCAGGCCGACGGCGACGAAGTTCAGCCGCTCGTCGCTGGCCGCCTTGCAGTGGTCGCCGGCGAGTATGCCGAGGCCGCCCGAGTAGATCGGGAAGCTCTCGTGGATGCCGTACTCGGCGCAGAAGTAGGCCACCAGCGGTTCGTCCGGCTGCGGCGGCGGCGCGGACAGGTAGGCGTCGAAGTCCGCGCACACCTGCGCATAGCGGGCGAGGTAGTCCGGATCGCCGGCGGCGCGCTCCAGCCGCTTCTGGTCCACGCAACGCAGCATCAGGCGCGGGTTGCCGTTCACCTGCGGCCACAGCTCCGGGTCCAGGTCCTCGAACAGCGCCCGCGTCGGGCGATGCCAGCTGAAGAAGAGGTTGGCCGCGAGCTCGGCGAGCCGCGCGATGGGGAATGGGACCGTGGAGGTGATTTCGAGCAGCTGCGGCATGCGATTGCGTCGGCGGGCCTTGGGGAATCCGGGGGTTCGAGCGGGGGCGCAGTCTAGCAGCTAGACTCCACGCATGATGCGGACCAGCTTCGAAGTTGCAGCGTGGCGCGGCGCCGTGGCCGGCGCGAGTGTGATCGCTGCACTCCTGTGGGGCTGCGGCCCGCGGCCGGCCGCACCGTCCCGGGGAGCCGAACCCGCCTCATTCCTCACCGCCCGGCTGCGCGGCGCCATCGATGCCGACCTGGCCTGGAACGCTCCGGGCCTGAGCTCCGAGGGCGGCGCGCGGCCCGACGGCAGCGGCATCCGCGTCAGCCTCGCCGGGAGCCTAGTCGGCGGGCAGCGTGTCCGCCTGGTGTTCGGGCTCGCCGCGGCGCCGGGCCAGGCGAGCGCGCGCGCCGTGCCCACCAACCTGACGCTGATCATCGAAGGCGCGAACCGCGTCTACGCCACGCTCGGCGACGACAAGTGCAGCGTCGACGCGCTGGAACAGCGGCCGATCGCCGCGACGGCGGGCGTGCCACCGGCGCCGCCGCTCCGCCCTGGCGGCGACTACTGGGTGAGCGCACGCGGCTTCTGCGTGGAGCCGGCCGCCACGCTCGATGGCGCCGAACGCGTGCTGCTGAGCCGCTTCGACTTCCGCGGCCGCATCCACCTCGAGGCCGCCGACCTGCATGTCCCCGCGCAGCGCACCTGAGCGCGCCCGCGCCGGCGCGCGCGCCGGCCGCGCCATGCTGCTGGCGCTGCTGCTGGCGGCCGCGCCGGGCGCACGCGCCGCGTAGCCCACCTCGCTCGCGGGCTTCGCCGGCTGGCCACGCGCGGTCATCGAGATCCGCACGCGCGCGGCGCGGCTGCGCTTCAACACGACGATCGCCGACACGCCGGCACGCCAGGAACAGGGCCTGATGTTCGTCGGCGCGCTGGACGCCGACGAGAGCATGTGGTTCCCGCAGCCGCGCCCGCGCCCCATGCAGATGTGGATGAAGGACACGCTGATCCCGCTCGACATGCTGTTCGTCGACGCGCGTGGCCGCGTCGCCTGCATCGCCGCGCATACCGTGCCGCAGTCGCTGGAGCTGATCGGCTGCCCCGTTGCGGTGAGCGGCGTGCTCGAGATCGGCGCCGGGGAAGCCGGCAGGCGGGGCGTGCACCGGGGAGACCGGGTCGCGATTCTCCAGCGCTGATTGGCCCGCCTTAAGGAATTGTGCGTAGGGCCATAATCACGGCGTTCCAAGGACTTGGACTTCCCGGCGGTTGACCGGAAGCAATTTCCGGTGGCTCATGTTGCACGGAAGCAACGCAACATAAGCGCATTATTGTCCGACAATAGTGCGTCGCAGCACTCAAATTCCCCGGGTATTGCTGCGGCGCGATTCTTGCTTCGCAATGCTGGAATTGCCTGTGGTGTTGTGTAAGCAGAGCGATTTGTGTTTAGCTTCGCACAAATGAATCAACCGACGTCGTCGCCCGTTCGCAACGGGCCGGTGGGCGCCGGTTTTTTCAGTTTGGATCGGGGCGGAATTCACGCGAAAGCTTGGCCGGACTCACGCGGCTTCGGTTTTCCCGTATTGCGCCAATCTTGAATTCTTAGGGGAGACCACTTAATGCAAACCTCTTTCGGAGAAGTCACCAGCTCCGCCAGCCCGGACCTGCGCAACGCGATCCGCTTTGCGCTCGCAACGGGCGTTGGAGCTGCGGCGGCCTTCAACTCCGCTCCGGCCGTCGCCGCGGAGGAAGAAGCAGGCGCCCAGGGGCTCGAGGAAGTCATCGTCACCGGCACGCGCATCCGCCGCGTGGACGCCGAAACCGCCAATCCGGTACTGACGATCGACAAGGACATCATCGAGCAGTCGGGCATCACCACCGCGGGCGACCTGGTCTCCCGGATCCCGAGCGTGTCGGGTGCCGCGACCAACCCGCAGGTCAACAACGGCGGCGGCTTCGGCGAGGCCAACATCGAGCTGCGCGGCCTCGACGCCAAGCGCACGCTGATCCTGCTCAACGGCCGCCGCGTCGGCCTGGTCGGCGCCAGCGGCGCCGTCGACGTCAACCAGATCCCGGTGAACATCATCGAGAAGGTCGACGTCCTCAAGGAAGGCGCCGGTGCCATCTACGGCTCGGACGCCATCGCGGGCGTGGTCAACTTCATCACGCGCAAGAACTTCGACGGCCTGGAGATCGGCGGTGAATACGGCGCCACCGGCAAGTCGGACGGCAAACACGAGTCGATCAACATGCTGTGGGGCACGTCCAGCGAGAAGGGCAGCATGCTGCTCGCGGGCAGCTACACCAAGCAGGACGCGGTCTCGGCCGCCGACCGCAACTTCTCCAAGGACGCCCTGTACCTGTACAGCGGCTCCTCGGGCCGCTACTCGTTCTCGGCGGGCTCGAGCCGCGTGCCGTCGGGCCGCGCCACGCTGCCGGGCAGCCACCTGATCCCGGGCAGCACGACGCAGACCTTCGGCCAGCTCTACGGTTGCACCTCGAACCCGGCCCGTAACCAGCAGGTCACGCGCAACCCTGGCGCCGCCGGCACCTCGCTGTCCGACTACTCCTGCCTGCACAGCAGCTTCAACTACCAGCCGTACAACCTGCTGATGACGCCGGCGGAGCGCGGCTCGCTGTTCGCCACCGGCACCTACAAGATCACGGACGACATCGAGGCCTACACCGAGGCGCTGGTCAACAAGACCCACTCGGGCTTCGAGATCGCGCCGCTGCCGTTCGACGCCTCCGCCGACGACGTGATCATCTCGGCGGCCAACGAGTTCAACCCGTTCGGCATCGACTTCGGCGGCCTGGAAACGACCAACCCGAACTACCGCACCCGTTTCCTCGGCCTCGGCACGCGCCACAGCTCGGCCGATACCGACACGAAGATGTTCAACGCGGGCCTGCGCGGGAGCCTGTTCAACACCGGCTGGGACTGGGACGCGAACCTCAGCTACAACCGCCTCGACCAGGCGCAGCGGGTCGAAGGCTACGTGTACTTCCCGGCCCTGCAGAACGCCGTCGGCCCGTCCTTCCAGGACGGCGCTGGCGTCTGGCACTGCGGCACCGACGCGGCGCACGAGATCGCGGGCTGCACGCCGATCAACTTCTTCAACCAGGATGATCCGGCGACCATCGCGGCCCTCAACGGCATGTCGACCAGCTACCACACGAACAACGTGTTCGTGACCAAGGGCGCCTCGCTGAACCTCAACGGCAAGCTGTTCGAGCTGCCGGCCGGCGCGGTGCAGGGCGCGGTGGGCTTCGAATACCGCAAGCTCGAGACCACCTACGACGCCGAGAAGCTGGTGCAGGGCGAGCCGCCGCTGTTCCTCAAGTGCCTGATCTCGAACGAGGCCTGCACGGGCAACACAGTCGGCGAGTACAGCTCCAAGGAGTACTACGCCGAGGCGCTGGTCCCGGTCCTGAAGGACATGCCGGGCGCCCAGCAGCTCGACTTCGACGCCAGCGTGCGCTTCTCGGACTACTCCAAGTTCGGCAACACGACCAAGGGCTCCTTCAAGGTCGAGTACCGGCCGATCAAGGACCTGATGATCCGCGCCAGCTACGAGCAGGTGTTCCGCGTGCCGACGCTGGCTGACCTGTACGCCGCGCCGGCCAACACCAGCGCGACGTTCACCGATCCCTGCTACGGCGTGACCGCGGCCGACGTTGCCGGCAACCCGAACCTCGGCAAGGCCTGCCTGGGTGCGGCGCTCGACGGTTCGTTCTCGTACAACGGCACCAGCCAGATCACCGGCCTGATCCTCAGCAATCCGGACCTCAAGCCGGAGAGCGGCAACGTCATCACCTACGGCTTCGTGCTGCAGGTGCCGCACGTCGAGGACCTGTCGGTGACGGTCGACAGCTGGCGGTACGACATCAAGAACCTGATCACGACCCTGGATCCGAACTTCGCCATCCAGCAGTGCATCGCCACCGGCGCCAACGAGTTCTGCAACCTGTTGACGCGCTACACGGCCGGCACCAACCAGGGCCAGATCGAGGTCTTCAACCTGCCGACGATCAACCTCGGCGAGATCAAGACCAGCGGCATCGACATCGGGATCAAGTACGGCCTGCGGGATACGCGCATCGGCTCGTTCCGCTTCGGCCTGGACGCGACCTACACGCAGAAGTACGAGGTCCTGCCGGGCCACGGCGCTCCTGCGGTCGACGTCGCCGGCACCTACGACCGCCAGTTCGGCAACTACGCCAAGTGGCGTGGCACGGGCTCGGTCGGCTGGGCGCTGGGCGACTTCGACGGCCTGATGGCGATCCGCTACATCCACAACGTGGTCGTGCATGACCCGGCGACCGAGTGCGCCGTGTTCTTCTGCCCGGACTTCGTGCCGAACAACGTCGACCTGGAAGTCCCGAAGATGGTCTACCTCGACCTGACGCTGGGCTACTCGATCAAGAAGACCAACACCAAGTTCCAGCTGGGCGTGCGCAACCTGACCGACAAGCAGCCGCCGATCCTGTACATGAACAACGTCACCAATGCGAACACCGACGTTGCCACGTACGATCTGCTCGGCCGGCAGTGGTTCGCGACCTTCACCCAGAAGTTCTAGACCACGATCGACGTTCCGTTCCGGGGCCGCGCGGGCAACCGCGCGGCCCCTTTCTTTTGTGGAGGCCGGGCGGCCGGGTGGTTACCATGGCGCGCATGACCACCGCCCCGCCCGCCGACACCACGCCGCTGCTCCGCGCCGCCGAGGAGGCCGTCGCGCGGCAGGACTTCGCCACGGCGGAGCGCGCCTGCCGGCAGGCCCTGGCTCAGGTGCCGGACCAGCCGGCGGCGCTGCTGCTGCTGGGCCTGAT
>JAXMGO010000029.1:0-54643 GCA_046347255.1 Steroidobacteraceae bacterium | reverse complement strand
ACGGCGAGCGCGGCGAACGCCACGAGCACGGCGGCTGGGGCCACGACCGTGACTGAGCCGGCGCAGCTCGCGGTCCGCGTCTGGGACCTGCCGGTGCGCGTGTTCCACTGGGCGCTGGCCGGCTCCTTCGCCGCGGCCTACACGCTCTCCGAGAGCGAGCGCTGGCGCGGCGTGCACGCCATGTTCGGCTACACGGTGCTGGGGTTGATCGCCTTCCGCCTGCTGTGGGGCTTCATCGGCACGCACTACGCGCGCTTCGCCAGCTTCCTGTTCACGCCCGCCGCGGTGGGCCGCTACCTCGGCGGCCTGCTGCGCGGGAACCCGCAGCCGCACCTCGGCCACAACCCCGCCGGCAGCTACGTGATCTACGCCATGCTGCTGGTCGGCGCGCTCACCGGGGCGAGCGGCTATTGCACGCTCAACGGCATCGGCGGCGACGCCAGCGAGGAACTGCACGAAGTGCTGGCCAACGGCTGGCTGGCCCTGGTGATCGTGCACGTCTGCGGCGTGGTGGCGAGCAGCGTCCTGCACCGCGAGAACCTGGTGCGCGCGATGCTCAGCGGCTACAAGCGCGTCGCCGCTCCGCTGGTCGCCGGCGTGGCGGGCACCCCGGCTCGCGTCGGCGTCGGCCTCGCCGTGGCGCTGGCCGTGCTCGGCTTCTGGACGGCGCTGCTGCTCGGCGGCGGCACCGCCACGGCGTCCGCGGACCCGGCCGGCGCCAATCGGGCAGAATACGGGGACCTCGACCACGACGGCGACTGAATGCGCGTACTGATCGCGGAGGATGACCCGCAGCTCGGCGATGGCCTGCGCGCCGGGCTGCGCGGCGCCGGCTTCGTCGTCGACTGGGCGCGCGACGGCGCGACGGCCGAGCAGGCCCTGCTGACCGGCGGCTTCGACGCCGTGGTGCTCGACCTCGGCCTGCCGCGCATCGCCGGCGCCGAGCTGCTGCGCCGGCTGCGCGCGCGCGGCGACCGCACGCCGGTGCTGGTCCTCACCGCGCGCGATGCGCTCGACGAGCGCGTGGCGCGGCTCGATGCCGGCGCCGACGACTACCTGGTCAAGCCCGTGGCGCTGGTCGAGCTCGCGGCGCGGCTGCGGGCGCTCGCGCGGCGCGCGCAGGGCGAGGCGGCGCCGCTCCTGCAGGTGGGCGCGCTGTCCATCGATCCGGCCAGCCGCGAGGTCCGCTGGCGCGGCGCGCGCGTCGAGCTCGCGCCGCGCGAGTACGCGGTGCTCGAGGCCCTGGCGCGCAGCGCCGGCCGGGCGCTCACGCGCGAGCAGCTCGAGGAGCGCCTGTACGAGTGGGACCGCGCCCTGGAGAGCAACGCCATCGAGGTGCACGTGCACCACCTGCGGCGCAAGCTCGCGCCGGAGGCCATCACGACGATCCGCGGGGTCGGCTACCTGATGCCGCGCGCCGCGGCACCGGCCGGCGAGCCGTGAGCGCGACGCCGGCGCGGCCCGCGCCCAGCCTGCGCGGACGGCTGCTGCTGACGCTGCTCGGCACGGCCGGCGTACTGTGGGTGAGCGCCGCGGCGCTCATCCACCGCGATGCGCAGCGCGAACTCGCGTCGCTGCTGGACGCGCACCTGGCGCAGTCGGCCAGCCTGCTGACGGCGCAGTCCGCGCACGAGCTCGAGGAGCTGCATTTCGACCTCACCGAGGCCTTCGCGCCCTATCGCCAGCGGGTCGTGTTCCAGGTGTGGGACGCGGACGGCCGGCTGCTGCTGAAGTCGGCCGATGCGCCGGCCGGGCGCCTGTCGGCCACCGAGCGCGGCCTGAGCGACGCCACCACTGGTACGACGCGCTGGCGCGTCTACAGCGACTGGGACCGCGACCAGCGGTTCCTCGTTCAGGTGGCCGAGGACCACGCGCTGCGCGACCGCATCGCGGCACGCATCGCCTGGCAGGCCACGCTGCCGTTGCTGCTCGGCCTGCCGCTGCTCGCCGCGGCGCTGGTCTGGGCGGTGGCGCGCGCGCTGCGCCCGGTGGTGGCTCTCGGCCGCGAGGTGCAGCAGCGCCGCGCGGCGACCCTGGCGCCGATCCCGGCCGACGGCGTGCCGCGCGAGATCCGGCCGCTGATCGAGAAGCCTCAACGCGCTGCTCGCCCGCGTGCACCATGCGATGGACCAGGAACGCCGCTTCACCGCCAATGCCGCCCACGAGCTGCGCACGCCGCTCGCCGCGCTGCGCGTCCAGGCCGAACTCGCGCAGTCGGCCGGCGATGCCGCCAGCGGCGCGCTCGCGCTGCGGCAGGTCATCGCGGCCTGCGACCGGCTGACGCGCCTGGTTGCGCAGCTCCTGGTGCTGGCCCGCGTCGACGAGGAGCCCGGCCCGCGCGCACCCTGCCGCCTCGACAGCCTGGCGCGCGAGGTCATCGCCGCGGCGGCGCCGCGCGCCCTGGCGGCGCGGCAGGAGATCGCGCTCGACGCGCCGGCGGCGATCGAGATCGACGGCCACGCCGAACTGCTCGCCGTCCTGCTGCGCAACCTCGTCGACAACGCCCTGCTGCACGGCGGCGCGCCGCTGCACGTCGAGCTGGCACTGCGCCGCGAGGGCGGGCAGGTCTCGATCCGCATCCAGGATGACGGCCGCGGCGTCGCCGTGGAGGCGCTGGCCCAGCTCGGCGAACGCTTCCATCGCCCCGAGGGCACACGGGCCGAGGGCAGCGGGCTCGGCCTCGCGCTCGTGCGGCGCATCGCCGAATGGCACGGCGGCACCCTGCGGTTCGACGCCGGTCCCGGCGGCCGCGGCTTCAGCGCGACGGTCACGCTGCCGGCGCGTGCGGCCGCCACCGACGCCGTCGGCGCCGGCGCCGGCGCCGGCGCCGGCGCGCATCCCTAGGGTTTCCTGCGCCAGCACCCAGCCGGCCAGCGCGCGCGCCTCCGGCAGGCCCAGCGACTGCGACGGCGGCATCGGCACCGCGCCCCAGTGCGCCCCCGCCGCCGAGCAGGATCTTGTGCGCCAGCGCCTCGACGGCCAGGCCGTCGCCGGCGTGGCGCGCGGCGATGGCCTGGTACGGCGGCCCGACGAGCGTGCCGGCGGCGTCGTGGCAGGCCACGCAGCGATGCCGCTGCAGCAGCGCGGGGGCGTCGACGGGCGCCGTGGCCGTCGCGTCGGCCGGCGCGTCGGCGCCTGCCGCCGCCGCGGTCGCCAGGGGCGTGCTGTCCGCTGCGTGCGGCGAGCCCCCGCGCACATCCGGCGCCGCGGGCCCGCGACGGCCGCTCGCCGCCGTGTGCCGGCCGATCGCCCAGGTCGATGCGCAGCGCCATGCGCGGGCCCTGCACGTCCTGCACGATGTTGGAGTAGGAAGTCACCAGCGCGCCACTGCTGCGATCGACCGCCACCATGCGCAGGAACGCCCCTTCGCGCGGCAGCGGCAGCACCGCGAAGGACTTGTCGCGCGGGTCGAAGCGGTACAGCAGGTTGGCGTTCGAGGTCGCGATCCACACGACCTTGCGCAGCGGGTCCCAGGTGGTCGAGTACGGTGCGCTGGCGCGATCGGGCAGGTCATATGCCGATCATGCGGCGCGCGCGCGTGTCGTATTCGGCGAGCTGCCCGCTGCCGTAGAGCGCGACGTAGAGGATGTCGCCATCGCTCATCGCCATGCGGCGCGGGCCGGCGCTGGCATCCGGCAGCTGCACCAGCGTCTCGAACTTCCCGTCTCGATGTTGAAGCTGCCGAAGCAGCCGATGGCGACCTGGCTGTACCAGAGGTGCGTGCGGTCGCTGCTCATCGCAAGCCCGTAGAGCTGCTCGTTGCCGCTGCGGCCCGGCACCGGCGGCGCCGGATGGACGCCGGCCTTGCCGCTGCGCGGATCGAACCAGCCGACGCCATTGCCGCCGATGTCCGAATACCAGATGCGGCCGTGGCGATCGGCCTGCAGCTCGTGGTTCGCATCGAAACTGAGATCGTGCACGCCGATCAGGCGGCCATCCGGCCGGCGCAGCGTCCAGGTGCGCCACTCGGCCTTCGCCGGATCGAGTCGCGCGATCGTTCCCGGGAAGAACGAGGTGACCCAGAGCGTGCCGTCGCGCCCCGGCACCAGCGTGTGCGGGCCCATCACGCCCGGCACCGGCACCTCGAAAGCGCGCGTCGCGCCGCTCCCGGCATCGATGCGGATCACGCGGTTGCTGCTCACGTCCGCCACCCACAGCGCGTCCGGGCTCCCGAGCGTCACCGCTTCGCGGATCGCGTTCGGCCGCGGCACGGCGTACTCGCGGATCACGGTGCGTGCATCGGCCAGCAGCGGCGCCCCGTGGCGGTAGCCGCCGATCTCGCCGAACGAGCCGGTGAGCGTGCGCGCCAGCGCCGCCGCCATCGGCCCGGGCTCGCCGCCTGAGTACACGCGCGCGGCATCGGGCGCGGTACCGCCGGCGCGGCCGAACTCCCAGGCCGAGAGGTAGTTCATGTAGTGCACGATCGCGCGCCAGCCCTGCTCGGCGCTGGCCGCATCCGCGCCCGGCAGCGCGGCCATGCTGCGCGCGTACGCGCGCACCTCGGGCGCGGGCAGCTGGTGGCAGCCGACGCAGTTCATCACCACCTGCTCGCGCGCGGCGCCGTCGGTGGCGCGGCCGAGCCAGGCCGAGGCCGGCGCGACGCCGGCCTGGTTGGCCTCGGCTCGCATCAGGATCGTGAGCCCCGCGGCATCGGCCGGTGGCTGCACTTCGAGCGCGCGATAGCCGAGCCGCTGCACGAGCGGCCGCCCCGCGTCCACGCCCGCCGGGAAGCGGAATTCGCCGGCGGCATCGGTGAACACGGTCACCGCGGTGGGCCCGGCGGCATCGGGCGGCTTCTCCCACGTGAGCATCGCGCCGGCCAGCGGCTGGCCACCGAGGTCGAGGACCCGCCCGTGCAGCGGCGCCGCCGGCGGCGGCGACGCATCGCCCGCCGTCGCCGCGCGCAGCAGCGTCGCCGCGGCGATCGCCGCGACCAGCCTCGCAACACCCTTGCCCGCCTCGCTCGTGTGCATCGTCCGCCCCCGCGTGCAGCGCTCGCGACTATACAACGCCGTGGACCGGCTCTCCCTGCCGACGCGGTGCCAGCAGGTGGATCGCGGTGCCGGCCAGCGCCATCGTCCACACGATCATCGGGCTCGCCGGCAGGTCGAGCAGCGCGGAGAGCAGCAGCCCCGCGCCGTAGCTCACGACGCTCAGCGCGAGGCCCAGCCCCAGGCGTTGCCGCGCCGGGAACCGGTAGACGGCCAGCGCCGGCACGATGAGGCTCGAGAACACCAGGTAGACGCCCACCATTTGCACCGAGACGGTGACCACCAGCGCGAACAGGACATAGAAGCCCGCGCGCCCGACCTGCTCGCGCCAGCGCCACCACACCAGCACGAACAGTGCCGTGAGCGCGGCCGCCCGCCACAGCTGCGACGCCGACACCCAGAGGATCTGGCCCGCGAGCAGGTCCTTCAGGTCCTCGCCACCGTGCGGATCGTTGGCGAGCAGCAGGATCTGCGCCGTCGAGGCCAGCACGAACAGCACGCCGATCAGCGCTTCCTGCACTTCCGGCCGCCGGCGCTCGGTCCAGGTGAGCAGGAGCGAGCCGAGCAGCGCCGCCACGACCGCCGCGGCCTGCGTGCCCCAGCCCTCGCCGGCCAGCCCCAGCGCATGCGCGAGGATCACGCCGAGCCCCGCCACCTGCGCCACCGCGAGGTCGATGAACACGATGCCGCGCGCGAGCACCTGCAGGCCGAGCGGCACGTGCGAGAGCACCACGAGGACGCCGGCGATCATCGCCGGCAAAAGGATGCCGAGCGCGTCGTGCAGCGCGCTCATCGCACCGCTCCCAGCAGCCGGGCGATGGTGTCGTCGTACAGGCCGAACAGGTCGCGGGCGGCGCTCGAGCCGCCGACCGTGTACGGCAGCACGACCACCGGCGCGTGCACGCGTTCGGCGAGCCAGTCCGCCGCCTTCCCGTCGCTGTAGGCGCTGCGCAGGATCAGGCGCGGCGGGGCGGCGCCGAGCCTTGCGACCAGTTGCCCGAGGTAACCCGCGCTCGGCGGGATGCCGGGCTTGGGCTCGATGGCGGCGACCTCCACCAGAGCGAGCCAGTGGCACAGGTAGACCTGGTCGCGATGCAGGACGACCACCGTGGCACCGCGCAGCGGCGCGGCCTGCGACTCCCAGCGTCCGATCGCCGCCTGCCAGCGGGCGAGGAAGTCCGCGACCCGGGCCTGGTAGTAGGCGGCGTGGGCGGCATCCAGGGCGGCGAGCCGCCCCGCCAGCGCGCGCGCGACGGTGGCGACGTTGTGCGGATCGAGGTGCGCGTGCGGATTGCCGAGCGGATGCACGTCGCCCATCGAGCGATCGACGCTGCCCGGCACTTCGAGCAGCTGCAACTGCGCGTCGGCCTCGAAGTAGCCCGGCGCGCCGGGCTGGATGCGGGCGTTGCCCGATTCCTGCAGCAGCACCGGCAGCCAGCCGATCTCCAGCTGGGCGCCGGCGGCCACCACCAGGTCGGCGGAGCGCGCGCGCGCGATCAGGCTCGGCCTGGCGTCGATCCGGTGCGGGTCCTGGAAGGCGCTGGTCGCCGTGTAGACGTTCACCTGCTCGCCGCCGATCTCGGTGGCGAGCGCGCCCCACTCCGGCGTGGTGGCGAGGACCTTCAGCGCGGCGTGCGCCGGCGCGGCGATCGCCAGGGCGAGCGCCAGGAGCGTTGCGTGGATGCGTTGGTTCATGCCGGGTCTCCTAGAATTTGTGCGCGCCGTGCGCGCCGATGCTGATGAGGTACTGCAGCAGCAGCTCGCGGTCGCGGCCCGCGAGCCGCGCCTCGTCGAGCGCGTACTGCGCGCGCAGCCGCGAGAACTCGCTCGGGCTCCAGTCGAGCATGAGCGTGTAGCGCCGCGGCGTCGCACCGAGCAGCGCCGGGAAGGCGCTCGCCGGCAGCTGCCCGCTGCGCACCAGGCCGATGGCGGGCCGGCCCGGATCGAGTGCATCGAAGCGCGCGCCGATGCGCCAGCGCGGCCGGAACTGGTACACCCCCTGCAGGTACCAGCCGGCCTGCGCGCCGTGGAAATCGCCGGCGAGGCCGGCGCCGTCGGCGTCGTACACCAGCGTCCCGGTCTCGGTGCGCCGCAGGTACTCGCCCTGGAGCTTGAGCTGCGTACGCGTCGCATCCCCGTGCGGCGCCCACTTGAGCGTCGCATCCAGGATCCAGGTGCGCGAGCGGCCGCTGAAGGCATCGACCACGCTCGCGCCGGTGGGCGCGAGGTCCTCGTAGGCGCGGTCCTCGGCGTGCGCCTCGAGCCAGGACAGGCCGGCGCGCCAGCTGGTCGCATCGCCCACATCGCCACCGAGATGCGTGATCAGCGCCAGGCTGTCGACGCCGTGGCCCGGGCGCGCGGTCGCCGGAAACGCCGCGCCGTTGCCAGCCTCGGCGCCGACCTCGAGGAACAGCAGCGTTGGCGCCAGCCACTTGAGCTGCAGGCCGTCTTGGCGCAGCTGGGGCCCGAACATCGCCTGGTAGACGAGCGGCTGGTCGACGAAGTCCCAGGCATGGGCATGGACTTCATTCAGGTAGCCGGCGGCCGAGAGGAAGCGGCCACCCTTGAGCGTGAAGCCCTGGGGCAGCGCGCTGGTGCGCAGGTACGCCTCCTCCACCGCGACCGTGTTGTCGGCCGCCACGGACACAGTGAGGTTGCCGTGGAAGTACGGATCGACGCTGGCGGCCAGCGTGAGCTCGGACTCACCCAGGCTGAAGTCGCGCGGCCCCGGGCCGATCTCGCCGCCGTTGGGCATGAAGCCGGCGATGGCGTAGCGGGCCGGGTCCTGCGACAGGTGGGCGTAGGTGCCGCCCAGGATGACGGAGATGGCGGGATTGAAGGCCGCGGCGCCGCCGCCCGCGGCGGGGCCCGGGCACCGGCGGCGGCGCGGGCTGCGACCGGCTCTCCGGCGGCGGCGCCGGGCGCAGCCTCGAGCTGCGCGAGGCGCTGTTCCAGCGCGGCGATCGCGCGCGGCGTACTCGGACTTCATCTGTTCGATCGCCGCGCGCAGCGCGGCGACATCCTCGGCGGCACGACTCGGCGCCGCAATGGACAGGGCCGCCGCGAAGGCGGCCAGCACGGGCACGGATCTGGACACGGTGATTTCCCTCGACGATGCGACACGATCACGCGGCCCCGATGGGCGGCGCGCGCAGGACGTCAGGGAACGGTCGGCGGGGCGCGGGAGCGGAAGGCCGTGAAGGCGCGGGGTTCGGGGCGCGCGGCGTCGAGGCCGGGCGGCAGCCCCGGCGGCAAGGTGCCGCGCGGGGCGCGTCGGCGAGGTGCGTGCCCACCGCGTGCGCCAGCGCCGCCGCCAGGCAGCATTCGGCGCACAGCCGGCTGCCCGAAGCGGCGCCATCCTGGCGCACGCCGGCGCGCACGTGCGCGTAGGCGTGCGCCTGCGCCAGGCCCTGCGCGAGCAGCAGCATCGCCAGCAGCGCCTGCACGAGTACGGCACGATGGCGTCGGGTCTTCAGCGTCTCGCCTCCATCCAGCGGCCCGGCGGTCGCGGTCCACCGCTCCGCGTCGCAGCCGGCGCCTGTAGTATATGCGCGGGCACCGTGCCCGCCGCAATCGATACGGAGAGCGCCGATGATCAAGTGGAACATCACCAGCCGCCACAAGCCCGGCATGACGACCGAGCGCTTCTACTACGAGTGGGCGGTCCTGCACGTGGCCCTGATGCTCACCAACGCCTCGACGATCCGCTGCTTCCGCCGCTACGTGCAGCACTACGGCTACCAGGAGATCCCGGCCGCGGCGCGCGTGCTGCCGCAGCATGCCATGGCCTGGGAGAGCTTCGCCGAGCACTGGCTCGACGGCATCGAGGCCATCCCGCCGGCCGTCAGCAGCGAGGACTACCGCGGCCGCATGCACCCGCACAGCTTCAGCGACTCGGCCATGGAGCTGCACCTGCTGCAGGGAACGACCATCCACGAACGTGCCGGCTTCAAGTCCGGCGGCGTCAAGCTGATCCACAACCTCAAGGCGCGGCCGGGTCTCACGCGCGCCGACTTCGACGCCCGGTTCGCCGGCGAGCACGCGCCGCGGGTCGCCGCGCTGCTGCAGGAGCGCGGCCTGCGCAAGTACGAGATCGACCGCCAGCTCGGGCTCGACCCGGCGCAGTTCAAGGGCACGCTGTTCGAGAAGGGCGGCGTCGACGCCTACGCCGGCCTGGAGGAATTCTGGTTCGACAGCCTCGAGGACGCGCTCGCGATCGGGCGCGACGCGGCGGTCCGCGACGCGCTGCTCGCGAGCTATGCCGGATTCGTCGACGTGGCGGCCAGCCATTCCATGTACGTCGTCGAGCGCGTCGCCTTCGACTTCGTCACCCGCGAGGCCACGCGCCTGCCGGCCATCATGGATCCCACCAGCTGCGAGGCGCATGCCAGCTATGCGGACTGGAAGGCCTTCCTGCCGGCGCTGAATCGCGGCGCCTGAGCCGCCACGGGCCCTGAGGCGCGGCGCGCGGCGCCCGCCGCGGCTCAGGTGCGCGCCGGCGGCACCAGCGTGTCGATCGAGGCCGGCCGGGCCAGGTAGTAGCCCTGGCCGAAGTGCACGCCGAGCTTGGGCAGCAGCGCGAACACCTCGGCGGACTCGACCTTCTCGGCGATGGTCGCGATGCCGAGCGCGGCGCCGACGCCGCTGATCGCCTCGATCATGCTGCGGTCCACCGGATCGCCGAGCACGTTGGCGCTGAACTGCCCGTCGATCTTCAGGAAATCGACCGGCAGCGCCTTCAGGTAGTGGAACGAGGACAGACCGCTGCCGAAGTCATCGAGCGCGAAGCGGCAGCCGCGCTGCTTGAGCTCGCGCATGAAGTAGATCGCCTGCGACAGGCTGGTGATCATCGCCGTCTCGGTGATCTCGAAGCACAGGCCGCCGGCGATGTACGGATCGTCCACCAGCCCGAGCACGTATTCGTGGAAGGCCCGGTCGCTGAGCGAGCTGCCCGAGAGGTTCAGCGCCAGCAGGAACGGCTGCGCGCCGCCGGGCACGGCATGCGCGCGCAGCAGCTCCACCGCGCGCGAGACCACCCAGCGGTCGATCGGCACGACCACGTTGTAGCGCTCGGCGGCCGGGATGAACTCCCCGGGCAGCACCAGCGTGCCGTCGTCGCCGCGCAGCCGTACCAGCAGCTCGTGGAACGACGGGACGGCCGGCGCCGCCGCGCTGGTCGGCGCGATCGGCTGGTGGAACAGCTCCAGCCGCCCCTCGTCGACCGCCCGCGTCACGCGGCTCACCCAGTACATCTCGCGGTGCCGGCCGGAGACCTCGCCCGAGTCGTACAGGTGGACGCGGTTGCGGCCCGCCTCCTTGGCCGCATAGCAGGCGATGTCGGCCGCGCTCAGCAGGCTCGCGACGCTCTCGCAGTCGCTGCTGATCTCGACCACGCCGATGCTGGTGCCGATGCTGGTGGCCGAACCTTCCCAGGTGAAGCGGTACTCGCGCACCGCGAGGCGGATGTTGTCGGCGATGCGGCCGGCCTGCTCGGCGGTGCAGTGCTCCATCAGGATGCCGAACTCGTCGCCGCCGAGCCGCGCGATGGTGTCGCCGGCGCGCACCTGCTGCTGCAGCAGCGTGGTCACGTCGCGCAGCAGCCGGTCGCCGGCGGTGTGGCCGCAGGTGTCGTTGACCACCTTGAACTGGTCCAGGTCGACGTACAGCAGCGCGTGCGGGCCGCGCCCGGCGCGCGCGCTGCCCACGGCGGCCTCGAGCCGGATGTCGAATTCGCGGCGGTTGATCAGGCCGGTGAGCGCGTCGTGGCTCGCCTGGTAGGAGAGCGCGTGCTTGAGGCGCCGCTCCTTGGTGACGTCGCGGAACACCACCACGGCGCCGATGATCTGCCCGGCGCGGTCGCGGATCGGCGCGGCCGAGTCCTGGATGGCGATCTCCTGGTCGTTGCGGCCGACCAGCACGCTGTGCTCGCTGAAGTTGCCCACGCCGCCGTCGCGCAGGCACCGCAGCAGCGGATTGTCCACTTCCTGGCGGGTGGTCTCGTCCAGCAGCCGCAGCACGTTGCCGATCGGCTCGCCGTGCGCCTGGGCGTTGTTCCAGCCGGTGAGCTCCTCGGCCACCGGATTGAGGTAGTCGATGCGACCGGCGCTGTCGGTGGTGATCACCGCGTCGCCGATCGACTGCAGCGTGACCTGCAGCCGCTCCTTCTCGGCGAACACCGCCTGCTCGGCGCGCTTGCGCGCGGTGATGTCGGCGATCGTGCCCTCGTAGGCGACGATGCACTGCTCCTCGTCGCGCAGCACGCGCGCGCTCTCCAGCACCACGACGCGCTGGCCGTCGCGCCGCCGCAGCTGCATCTCGGCGTTGTGGATCTCGCCCTCCGCGTCCAGCCGCCGCTCGAAGCCGGCGCGCTCCGCCGGGTTCCAGTAGAGCATCGACACGCCGGGCAGCGCGTACATCTCCTCGGCACTGGCGTAGCCGAGCATCTTCACGAAGGCGGGGTTGGCGGCGAGGATCCGCCCGTCCGGCGCGCACTGGTAGACGCCCTCGAGCACGCTCTCGTACAGGCCGCGGAAGCGCGCCTCGCTGGCGCGCAGCGCTTCCTCGGCGCGCCGCCGCTCGATCGCGATGCCGGCGAGCCGCGCGGCGTGCGCGATCAGTTCCAAATCGCCCGCCGGCGGGAGCCCCGCGGCCGGGCTGTAGACGGTGAAGGCGCCGAGCAGCCGGCCCGCGGCGGCGCGGATCGGCATCGACCAGGCGGCACGGAAGCCGCTAGCCACGGCGAGCTCGCGGCGCCGCTCCCAGAAGGGATCGGTCGCGACGTCGGCGGCCAGCACCGCGCGCCCGAGGTAGGCGGCGGCGGCGGCCGAGCCGCTGCGCATGTCGATGGCGGTGCGTTCCTCGACCGCCCGCATGCGCGGCGAGAGCCGCCCGCCGACCACCTCGGAGAACCCCAGGCCATCGGACGCCAGGTGGCTGATCGCCGCCACGTAGCTGGAATTCACCGACTCCACCAGCGCCGCGATCGCGTCCAGCACCTCGACCAGCGGCGCATCGGCCGCGATGCGCTCGAACACGTCGCGCTCGCCGGCCGTGACGTTCTCCGCGCGCTTGCGCGCCGAGATGTCGGTGATGCTGGCACGCACCAGCGGTTCCTCGCCCGGCAGCCGCATCAGGCGCACTTCGGTGGCGATGGCGCGTCCGTCGGCGCGCGGGCAGGTCCATTCGAACACGCGCGGGCCGTCGTCGCTGGCGGCCGCGGCCGCCGCCGCGATCATGCCGCCGCCGTCGAGGCCGGCGAGCTGCAGGGCGCCGAGCTGCCCGCGGTCGATGCCGAAGAAGCCGAGCGCGTTCTCGTTGGCGTCGACGCAGCGCCTGCTGCGCGCGTCGATCACCACGATCACCTCCGGCGCGCTCTCCACCAGCGTCCGGTAGCGCGCCTCGCTGTCGCGCAGCGCGCGTTCGGCCTCGTGGCGCTCGGTCAGGTCGCGCAGGCAGATGACGTAGCAGTCGCGCCGCGACAGCTGCACGCTGCTGGCGACGATCTCGGCGGCGAACTCGCTGCCGTTCTTGCGCCGCGCGCGTGTGTGGCGCAGCGCCTGCAGTCCGCCGGGGGCGTGCGCCGGCACCACCAGCGCCTTCAGGCCCGCGCGCACCGAGCCGTGCACGTTCAGGTCCGGCAGCAGCCGCACCAGCGGCCGGTCGAGCAGCTCGACCTGCGCGTAGCCGAACACCGCCTCGCCGGTCGGGTTGATCATGCGGATCGCACCCTCGCCGTCGACGGTGACCACCACGTCGCGGATGTGATCGAGGATGGCGCGCAGCTGGCCGGCCTCCGCGGCACCGGCGCCGGCGGCGAAGGCCCGCGCTTCGTCGGCCATCAGCTGCATCGAGCGGACGAAGCCGCGCCGCTCCTCCTCGACCTGCTCGTAGTAGGCGCTGATGACCGGCAGCAGCCCGCCGAGCGCGTCGGCGCCGGCCCCGCCGGCCAACTCGATCTGGGCCCGCAACCGCGGGTGCAGCTCATCGCCGCTCCAGCCGGGGCGGGAGCCGGGTGCGGGTTGCAGCACCGGGACGGAGCGGGCCTCCGGCAGGAGCTTTGACATAAGACGCGCGACAGCGGCTGAAGGGCTGCCCGCATCTTACGAAGCGGGTCGTGGTCGGCGCGTGAGCGGCTTCCCGGAACGAGCGTCCCGGGACCGGCGGATCAGCCCTTGGCGGCTGCGGCGATCAGCGGGATCGTGTAGGTGCGCGACAGGGAGTTGTTCTCGGCGTCCACCACCAGCGTCACGCCGAGCGTCAGGACCCCCGCGGCATCCGGCATGACCTGGATTTCATAGCGCACCGGCTCGCCGGCCGTCGTGTCGGCCGAATCCAGGCTGCTGTCGGACAGCAGGCGCAGGCCCTCGCCCGGGCGCAGGCTCATGTGGACGCGGTCGAAGGCCACGTTGCCCGTCGGGACCAGCACCAGGTAGACGACGCCCGGCTTGCCCACCGTCGGCGCGGCGGCCAGCTTGAACTTCAGGCCGAACAGCGTCGCCGACGGCGAGAGGCTCACGGCCGTATTGAGGTCCGGATCCTCGGCGGCACCGGGAGCCGCGACGCCGGCGCCGGGATTCGCGCCACCGCGCGCACGCCGTGCCGAGGCGTGGTCGGCTCCGCACCCCGCCAGCAGGAGCACGGCGATGCCGAGGGTGGCGGCCTGGGCCGCGACATTCCTTGAGGTGCGCATTTGGCGCGTGACAGTAGCACGAGTCGCGCCGGGCGGTGAATGACCCGCCGCACCGGGCGCAGGCCTGCCGGCCGGCGCTCGGCTGCCGGCGGCGGGCCGGGCCTAGGCCTGCAGCAGCGGCGGCGCCCCCACCAGGGCGGCCTGCTCCGCGAGATCATCGGCGTGCCGCTCCCAGTAGCGCGGCTCGGCCACCCAGGGAAAAGCGCGCGGGAAGGCGGGATCCGCCCAGCGCTCGACCAGCCAGGCGGCGTGGTTGAGCATGCGCGCGCCACGCAGCGCCTCCATCAGGCGCAGCTCGCCGTAGTCCAGCTCGCTGAACTGCAGGTAGCCGGCCAGCAGCTGCGCCCATTGGCCGCGCTGCGCATCGGCGTCGCCCGACAGGAACATCCACAGGTCCTGCACGCGCGGGCCCTGCTGGCAGTCGTCCAGGTCCACGAAAATCGGCCCCTGCTGGTGCCAGAGGATGTTGCCGAGGTGGCAGTCGCCGTGCAGGCGGATCGCCGCAGGTTCCACCGCCGCGAACGCGGTGCGGATCTGCACCACCAGCTCGGCGCTGACATGCGCATAGCGCGCCTCGACGTGCGCGGGCAGCATGCCGGAGTCGAGCACGCGGCGGCGCGCATCGCCGCCGAGCCGGCCGGCCGCGAGGCGCGGTCGCTCCCGGAACGGCCGCAGCGCGCCGACGGCGTGCAGACGCCCGAGCGTGCGCCCGAGCAGCTCGAGCGCGCCGGCGGCATCGAGTTCGGGAGCGGCGCCAGGCTGCAGCGGGAACAGCGCGCAGCGGAAGCCGCGGTGGTGGTGCAGCGTCCGGCCGCCGTGCCGCAGCGGTGCCACCACCGGCACGTCGCGCGCCGCCAGCTCGGCGGCGAATTCGTGCTCCTCGCCGATCTGCGCGTCGCTCCAGCGTCCGGGACGGTAAACCTTGAGCACCACGGCACCGCCGTCGGCGCAGCCCACGCGATAGACGCGGTTCTCGTAGCTGTTGAGCGGGAACAGCCGGCCGTCGGGCTCGACGCCCGCCTGCAGGGCGAGGTCCAGGATGGCGTCGGGAGTCAGCCCCTGGAACGGAACCTCCGCGGACGGGCCGGCGCCCATCTAGTCCGATCCTGACGGTTGCATCACAGTGGCGGTGCACATAATCGCTATGATTACAGAAATCAGGGACTTCGCGACGCCGGAAGCACATTCCCAAGGACTTCGCATGAGCAGGGACACCGTATTGGTCAGCGGCGGCGCCGGCTACATCGGCAGCCACGTCGTGCTGCAGCTGCGCGAGCGCGGCGAACGCGTGGTGGTGCTGGACAACCTCTCGACCGGCTTCCGCCAGGCGGTCGGCGACACGCCGCTGGTGGTCGGCGACTGCGGCGATCGTGCGCTGGTCGAGCGGACGCTGGCGGAGCACCAGGTCGGCACCGTGATGCATTTCGCGGCCAACACCATCGTGCCCGAATCGGTCCGCGACCCGCTGAAGTACTACGGCAACAACACCTGCGCGACGCGCAACCTGCTGGAAGCCTGCATGCGCGGCGGCGTGCGCCAGTTCGTGTTCTCCTCGACGGCCGCCGTCTACGGCATCCCGGAGTCGGGCCTGGCCAGCGAGGACATGGCGCTGGCGCCGATCAACCCCTACGGCACGTCCAAGCTGATGTCCGAGTGGGTGATGCGCGACCTCGCGGCGGTCACCGACTTCCGCTACGTCAGCCTGCGCTACTTCAACGTCGCCGGCTCGGATCCCGAGTGCCGCATCGGCCAGGCCACCGCCAAGGCGACGCTGCTGATCAAGGTTGCCTGCGAGGCGATCGTCGGCAAGCGAGCGCACGTCTCGATCTTCGGCACCGACTACGCCACCCCGGACGGCACCGGCGTGCGCGACTACATCCACGTCGCGGACCTGGCGCGCGCCCACCTCGACGCGCTCGACTACCTGCGGCGCGGCGGCGTGGCGCGCATCTTCAACTGCGGCTACGGCCACGGCTACAGCGTGCGCCAGGTGCTCGACAGCGTGCAGCGGGTCGCCGGCCGGCAGCTCGTGATCCGCGAGGAGCCGCGCCGCGAGGGCGATCCGCCCAGCCTGGTCGCGCTCGCCGGGCGCATCCGCGCCGAGCTCGGCTGGCAGCCGCGGCTCGACGACCTCGACACCATCGTGCGCACGGCGCTGCGCTGGGAAGAGAAGCTCCTGCGCCAGCCGTGGTGACCGGGCGGCGCCCGCCTGTCGCCGCCGGCCGACAGGCCGCCGCGGCGGCCTGCTGCGGCGCCAGACCCGCGCCGGGTTGTCTTACAATGTAGCGAATGCGCTGGCCCCGACCCAAATCCCTGCACGGCTTCATGCTGCTCGGCATGGCGATCATCGCCGTGCCGCTGCTGGCGGCGATGCTCAACGCCACGGTGCAGATGCGCCGCCTGACGCTCGCGAGCCAGCGGCTGGTCATCGAGAGCGTCCAGACCACGCGCCTGACGCAGGCGATGTTCAGCCGCATCACCTCGCTGGACCGGGCCGCGCGGCTGTACCGGGTGATGGGCGGCACCACGGTGCTGGCCGCCTACCGCGAACACGACGCGGCGCTCGGCAACACGCTGCGCGAGCTGCGCGGCGTGCTGCGCGGGCCCGAGGCGCTCGCCGCCGTGGAGGCCGTCGAACGCGCGCGCCAGGACGTCGGCGCGGTCCTGCAGCAACCCGCCGACACCGGCGCCACCCAGGAGACCGGCCTGCTGGCGCTGGCCGACACTGCGACGCGCGCCGCCGCCCTCAGCAACCGCCAGATCGACGCCGAGCTGCGCACGCTCGAGGAGCGCGCCAACGCCGAGCGGCGCAAGCTGTTCCTCGAGGCCGCGCTGCTGGTGCCACTGGTGCTGCTGGCGGTGGTGGTGTTCACCCTCGGCCTGGGGCGGCCGCTGCGGCAGATCGACCGCGCCATCACCGAGCTGGGCAGCGGCAAGTTCTCGCGGCCGATCGCGGTGTCCGGGCCGGTGGACCTCGAGCGCCTCGGCCGCCAGCTCGAGTGGCTGCGCAACCGCCTGCTCGACCTCGCGCAGGAGCGCAACCGCTTCCTGCGCCACATGTCGCACGAACTGAAGACGCCGCTCGCCAACATCCGCGAGGGCACCGAGCTGCTGATGGATGGCGCGGTCGGCGAGCTCGGCACCGGGCAGCGCGAGGTCACCTCGATCCTGCAGGAGAACGGCATCAAGCTGCAGCGCCTGATCGAGAACCTGCTGAGCTTCAGCGCCTGGCAGAGCAACAGCGTCGGCGTCGAGGCGAGCGAGTTCCGCATCCGGCCGCTGATCAAGCAGGTGCTCGAGAACCAGCAGCTCACCCTGGTCTCGCAGCGCGTCCGCCTCGAGGTGAACGTCGAGGACATCACGCTGGTCGCCGACCGCGGCAAGCTGCGGCTGATCCTCGAGAACCTGCTGTCGAACGCCATCAAGTACTCGCCGCGCGGCGGCGTGATCCACGTGCGGGCACGCTCGCGCGACGGCGAGTTCATCCTCGAGGTCGCGGACGCCGGTGCCGGCATCCCGCAGGAGGAGCGCGCCCGCATCTTCGACGCCTTCTACACCGGCCGCGCCCCCGGCGGCCACGTCAAGGGCACCGGCATCGGCCTCTCGGTCGTCAACGAGTTCGTGCACGTGCACCAGGGCACGATCGAGATCGTCGACGGCGAGTTCGCCGGCGCCCACTTCCGCATCCGCATGCCGCTGCGCGTCGCGCCGGCGGCGGAGCTCCCGGAGCGCACCGATGCCGCGGCCTAGCCTCGCCGGCGCCTGCCTGCTGCTGCTCGCCGCCTGCACCGCGCTCGGCGGCTGCACCGCGCTCGGCGGCGGCGGCCGTGGCGACGCCGCGCGCCAGGCGCAGCCGGCGCCCGACCGCGACACGACGGTGGCCGTGCTGCTCGCCAACACCATCCAGACGCTGCAGCGGCTCACGCAGGGCACGCCGGCCGAGCAGGCCGAGATCCTCGCCAGCGCGCGCGCGGGCTACGAGCGCGCGCCGCTCAGCGGCGCGCAGCTGCGCTACGCTCTGGTGCTCGCGACCCCGGGCCACCCCGGCCGCGACGCCGAGCGCGCCCGCACGCTGTTGCGCGAGCTCGCCGCCCAGCCCGAGGCGCTGCAGCCGGCCGAGCGCGCGCTGACCCTGGTCGAGCTCGGCCAGCTCGAGCGCGAACTGGGCCTCAAGGCCGAGAGCGAGCGCCTGCAGGGCGAGCTGCAGCGCAGCGACCGCGAGCGCAATACGCTCACCGCGCGGCGCCTGCAGGCCGAGGTCGACGAGAACGCCCGCCTGCGCCGCCAGCTCGAGGAGGCGCAGGCCAAGCTCGACGCGATCGCCAACATCGAGCGCAACATCTCCGAGCGCAAGAGCAGCACCGAGGTACGCAAGCCGTGAACCAGCCCCAGAAGCGCAAGGCCCGCATCCTGGTCGTCGACGACGATCCGGGGCTGCTGCGCCTGCTCACCATCCGCCTGCGGGCCGAGAACTACGACGTCGAGGCGGTCGAGAACGGCGTGCAGGCGCTCGCCGCCGCCAGCCGCTTCCGCCCCGACCTGGTGATCTCCGACCTGCGCATGGACCAGCTCGACGGCATCGGGCTGCTCAAGGAACTGCAGAACCGCTGGCCGGGCCTCAAGGTCATCATGCTGACCGCGCACGGCACGATTCCCGACGCGGTGCAGGCCACGCAGATGGGCGCCTTCGGCTTCCTCACCAAGCCGGTCGAGAAGCAGGAGCTGCTCTCCCAGGTGCAGAAGGCGCTGAAGATCTCCGGCTTCCTCGACACCGCCGAGGACTGGCGCGCCGACATCATCACGCGCAGCCCGCTGATGGAGGAGAAGCTGGCGCAGGCGCACATGGTGGCCGGCACCGAGGCGCGCGTGCTGATCACCGGCGAGAGCGGCACCGGCAAGGAGATCCTGGCGCGCGCCATCCACAAGGCCAGCCCGCGCCGCAACAAGCCCTGCGTCGTGATCAACTGCAGCGCGATGGCGGAGAACCTGCTCGAGAGCGAGCTGTTCGGGCACGCCAAGGGCGCCTTCCCGGGCGCGGCCAAGGAACACCAGGGCCTGTTCCTGGCGGCCGACGGCGGCACGCTGCTGCTCGACGAGATCGGCGACATGCCGATGCGGCTGCAGGTGAAGCTGCTGCGCGTGCTGCAGGAGAACGCCATCCGCCCGCTCGGCGCGACCGATCCGACGCCGGTCAACGTGCGCGTGGTCTCCGCCACGCACCGCGACCTGCAGCAGCTGCTGGCCGGCGGCCAGTTCCGCGAGGACCTTTATTACCGCCTCAACGTCGTGCACATCGACCTGCCGCCGCTGCGCAAGCGGCGCGAGGACATCCCGCTGCTGGTCGCGCACTTCCTCGCCGAGATCGCCCGCGAGAGCGGCGGGCGCAAGATCTACGCGCCCGAGGCCGTCGAGCTGCTCGCCACCACCGACTGGCCGGGCAACATCCGCCAGCTGCAGAACGTGGTGCGGCAGAACTGCGCGCTCGCCTCGACGCCGATCATCCCGGCCGAGCTGGTGCAGCAGGCGCTGGGCGGCGCGCAGGGCAAGCTCCCCTCGTTCGACGAGGCGCGCGACGAGTTCACGCGCAGCTACCTGTCGCAGATCCTGCAGATCACCGGCGGCAACGTCAGCCAGGCGGCGCGCCTCGCCAAGCGCAACCGCACCGACTTCTACAAGCTGCTGGGACGGCACCAGCTGGTGCCGGACGACTTCAAGGCGCGCTGATACGCGGGTGCGCCCGGCGTCCTAGCCGGCCCGGCCGCCCAGCCGGAACAGCAGCCGGCGGACGCGGTGCGCCGCCCGGTCGAGCAGCGTCTCGCGACGATGCACGCGCGTGCGGTCCAGGCTGTAGACGATGTTGTAGGGGCGCGCCTGCAGCATCACGAAGCGCCCGTGCCCGAGGAAGGCGAACTCCACGTCCATCGCGTTGGCGCTGCCGGCATGCGCCGGCAGCATCGCCGCGTGGATGCGCAGCAGCTGCTCGGTGAGCACGGTCACGTCGCGCTCGGCGAGGATCGTCGCGCCGCCGGCCAGCGAGCTGCGGCTCAGCAGCTCCGGCTCGATCGCGCCGGCCCAGGTGGCCACCAGGTACTGCTCCGGCAGCACGTTGCCGAGCGCGCCGGTGACCGTGCCGCCGAGGGTCTGCAGGTTGATGAACACGCCCTGCCCGGCCGCGTTGAACGGGTTGCCGGTGATCGCCACGCCGGTTGCGATCGCCTCCTCGACGAACGGCTGCGCCAGCACCGCCATCGCGACCGCGCGGTGCTCGATCCGGTACCACTCGCGTTCCTCGAAGGCGCGCTGCAGCCAGACGCTCGCCCAGACCGAGCGCAGCGTGTCGGCGATCTGCGCGTCGCTCGCGCCGGGGGGCACGACCAGGCTCTCGTACAGGCCCGCGCCGTTGAAGCCGGCCAGGTCCTCGGCGTTGGTGCTGCTGCGCAGGATGGTGCGGCGGCCGCCGGCCAGCGCGCGCAGCCGGGCGCCGAACTCCGCGAGCAGCGCGGGCTCCACCGGCTGCGCGGCGATGGTGGCGCGCACCGCCGCGAGCTGGCGGCTGCGCTGCGCGCCGTCCTCGCGGAAACGCTCGTCGGCGAGCATGGCCGCGATCCGCGCGTCCAGGCCGGCGCGCGCCAGGTGGGCGGCGTAGGCGGCAAACGGCAGCACGAATCCCCCGGGCGTCGCCAGGCCCTCGAGCGCCGCCAGTTCGGCAACCTGGGCCGCCTTGGCGCCGGCGAACCGCGCCGCGCCGACCGGCAGCGTCGTCACGTCGCGCAGGCCGTCGGTCGCGCAGTCGGCCTCCGGCCGCAGGCCCCGCGCCGGGCGCCGGTCGCGCCAGGCCGCCTCGGCCGCGGCTCGCTCGGCGCGCACCAGCGAGTAATCCTGCGAGGCCACGCTGAGGCGCACCAGCTCGCCTTCGAGCCCGCGGAAGTGGTGCAGGTCCATGGCGCCGCGCAGCGCCATGTCCGGCGTGTTGCGGTTGCGGCTCAGCACCGCGACATGGGCCAGCGGCGCCTGCAGCTGGCCAGTGACCAGCGCCGCGACCGGCGGGATCTCCTCGGGCACCTGGTCGGTGACGACGATGTCGTAGGGCCGCAGCGCAGCGACATCGAGCGGCCAGGGCAGCAGGCGCAGGTAGCCGTAGGCCACGCCGAGCACCAGCGGCTGGTACTGCACGCTGGCGTTGATGGCATCGCGCGACAGGCTGGGCAGCGCGCCGGACAGTGGCTCGATTGCGTTGATCTGCCCTGGCGACACCGGCCGGAAGCGCAGGTCGCTGGCGACGGCCAGCAACGGCGCGACGTGCCGGTACATCCAGGCGATGCGCTCGCCACCGAGCGTGTCACCGGCGTCGAGCTCGAGCGTCCAGTGATCGCCGTCCAGGTAGTGCATCACCGAGCCGAGGAGGAAGCGCCGGTCCTCGCGCTTGTACTCGGCGACCAGGAACAGCTGGTAGTCGGCGTTCGGATTGATGAAGCGCAGGACGAAGTCGTAGTGGGTGACCCAGCGCGATGAATTGAGGAAGTAGGTGCGGTTGCCGTCCCGCAGGTCAACGATGAACTTGAGCGTCTCGGTGCGGGCGACGTTGTGGTGGCCGGGACGTCCGCACAGGCGCCGCCAGTCCTCCGCGGTATCGACCTGCGCCACCGCGTCGACACCACGCCGGACGACGCGGGGCTGGCTGGCAGTGGCAACCGTCACGGCGGCGGCCTCAACGCGCGGGGGCCAGCACGCGCCGGCGGCGCAGCATGCTGGCGAACATCCAGGTGACCGCCCCGGTGACGCGCCGCTTGAGCATGCGCACCGAGGTCAGGCCGCCCATCGCCAGCCGGCCCGTGAAGCTCAGCGGGACGGTCAGCGTGGCGATCGTGCGCCGGTCGAGCCACAGGTCATTGATGTAGGAATCCTCGGCCGCGCCGCTGTCCACGAGCTCGATGCCGGCGAGGTGCGTAGCCGCGTTCCGCAGGTACTCCACCTCGTTGAGCCAGCCGGGCGAGCAACACCGCAACTGCGGATCCCAGCCGATCTTGAAGGCGAAGGCCATGCGCCCGGAGAGGAAGTTGCAGGCCGAGGCGATCGCCGCTCCGTCGAGCGTGATCTCGCTGAACTGCACGCGCCGCTCGGCGGCGAAGCGCGCCACCACTTCGCGGAAGAAGGCCTCCTGCGCCGGCCGCGAACGCAGCGAGGAACCGCCGCTGCCCTTCCAGCCCAGGTGTTCGAGCCGCAGGAGCGATTCCACCGCGCCGTCCGGCACGCCGTCGGCACCGAGCAGGCGCCACGCGACCTGCCCGCGCTCCTGCAGGCGGCGCTGGCGCCGCCCCAGGTCGCGCAGCCGGTGCGCCAGGGCCGGCGAGCGGAGTGTCTGCGCGGCCCGCGCCGGGACCATGACCGCGCGCGGCACGGCATGCGTCAGCTGGGGTTCGAAGCCGGAGTCGGCCACCAGCGTGCGCACCAGCTGCGGCAGCGGCCCGTCGCTCCAGATGAATGGCAACTCCAGGGCGCCGTATTGCCCGTGCAGGCCCTGGACGTGGTGCAGCAGCGCGGCCAGCGCCTCGTGTGCACATTCGCGGTCGAGCAGCAGGCCGCCGAGCGTCATGAAGTGGGTGTGGTAGCCGACCAGGCGCCGCACCGGAAAGGCGAGGTTCGGCGCCACGTCGCGCAGCACCGCCACGCCCACCAGCTCGCGGGCGTGCAGGAGCTGGCGCTCGACGAGGAACACCTGCGGCGCGCGGCCCGTCTCGAGATGGCGGAGCTGGGGCAGCACGTAGTGCGGCGACAGGTAGGCGTTCGGCTCGAGGGCGCGCGCCTCGAGCGCGACCCAGGAACGCACGTCGCGTTCGCCGATCTGCTCCGGAGCGACGACACGGACCGAATGGGAAGGTGAGTTCGGCGGCACGAAGGACTGCTGGCTGGCGCTGTGCGAGCCAGTATTGTGCAGCAGCCCCCGGCGCACCGGGCACTGCGTCACACGCCGGCCCAAGGCCGGCCCGCCTCAGCCGTAGAAGGCCGCGATGCGCTCCACGACGTAATGCAGCTGCGCCGGCTGGAGCTCGGCGAAGATCGGCAGCGCCAGCGTTTCCGCCGCCGCGCGCTCGCTCTCGGGGAAATCACCGGCGCGATGCCCGAGGTAATCGAAACAGCGTTGCATGTGCAGCGGCACTGGATAATAGATCTCGGTACCGATGCCCTGCCGGGCCAGCCAGGCCTTGAGCTCGTCGCGGCGCGGCACGCGGACCACGAACTGGTTCCAGGTGTGGCGGCCGGGGCGCGCGACCGGCGCCACGACGCCGGGCAGCGCGGCGGCCGTCAACGCGGTGCGGTAGATCGCCGCATTGCGTGCGCGGCCGTCGGTCCAGCCATCCAGGTGCGGCAGCTTGATGGCGAGCACGGCAGCCTGGATCTCGTCGAGCCGGAAGTTGCCGCCGATGACGCCGTGGTAGTACTTGGGCTCGCCGCCGTGGACGCGCAGGATCCTCAGCCGGTGCGCCAGCTCGGCATCGCGCGCCGTGCACATGCCGGCGTCGCCGAAGGCGCCGAGGTTCTTGGTCGGGAAGAAGGACAGGCAGCCGATGTCGCCACTGCTGCCGGCGCGCCGGCCCTGCGCGTCGTCGGCGCCGATCGCCTGCGCGGCGTCCTCGATGACGCGCAGGTCGAACTCGCGCGCCAGCGCCAGCAGGCCCTGCATGTCGGCGCACTGCCCGTAGAGGTGCACGGGCATCAGCGCGCGCACGCGCCCGCCGGTGGCGCGCTGGACCAGCACGCCACCGCGCCGCTCGCAGTGCCGCTCGAGGAAGGCGCGCACCGCGGCCGGGTCGATGTTGAAGGTCTCCGGATCGATGTCGCAGAACACCGGGCGCGCGCCCACGCGCGCGATGGTGCCGGCGGTCGCGAAGAACGTGTACGGCGAGGTGATCACCTCGTCGCCGGGGCCGATGCCCAGGCCCATCAGCGCGAGCAGCAGCGCGTCGGTGCCCGAGGAAACGCCGAGCGCATGCGGCACGCGGCAATAGGCCGCCGCCGCCGCCTCGAAGGCCGCCACGTGCCGGCCGAGGACGAACTGCTGGGTGGCGCACAGCTCGGCGATGCGGGCCGTGATCTCGGCGGCCAATGGCGCGTACTGCAGCTTCAGGTCGAGCAGCGGAACGGTCATCGGCGGTTGGACGGGTGCGGTCGCGGTCACTGCCCTGGGCTCCTCGCGCAGCCGGTGGCCGCGGCGGCAGCGATTATAGGGGCTATGTCGCGTCCCGCCAGAGGCGCTAGGGCATCAGCCGGTCGCGCAGGTCGAGGAGCGCCGCCGCGACCCCGCCCGGCAGCCAGGCCGCCCAGCGCTGCAGCCGCGCGCCACCGTGCGTATCGCGCATCAGGATGCGCGCCCGGACGGTATCGCCCTCCTTGAGCACATCGCGCGCGATCGCCAGCTGGCGGCGGTCGCGTTGCTCCTCGAGCAGGCGCTGGTACTCGGCACGATGCTGGCGGAGGAATTCGTGATCGCCCCCCCACACGCGCTCGAGTACCCGCATGCGCGCCTCGGCCTGCGTGCACACCCCGGCATCGGTCAGCCGCGGCAGGTGGTGCCCGTGCTGGACCGCGGTCTCGACATCGACGAACGCGCTCGGGCCGAGCGCGGCGACGCGACCGAAGAACTCCCAGTCCTCGTAGGTCGGCAGGTCGGTGGGAAAGCGCGGCAGCGGCAGCGCGGCGTTGGCGCGCACCATCGCGGTGAAGGTCGCCACGTACAGCCGCGACATCAGCGGCGCATACAGGCTGCCGATGTGCACGCGCACTCCACCGAGCAGCTGCGCCGGCCCCAGCTCCTCGCTCCAGCGCCGCGAAGCGTGGTGCCACCGGCGCAGGTAGCGACGGTGCAGCGCACCTTCCCGGGCGCGGACCTGGAAGTCCGAAAAGCACAGGCGCACCGCCGGCCAGCGTTGCATGACTTCGCGCTGCCGCGCGAGCTTGCCGGGCAGCCATTCGTCATCGGAGTCCAGGAACGCGATCAGCGGGTTGCGGGCACTGTCGATCCCGGCATTGCGTGCGGCACCCGCACCACCGTGCGGCACCGGCAGGTAGCGCACGCGCGCATCCAGCGTGCGTGCGATGCGTGCCGTGTCGTCCGTCGAGCCGTCGTCGACGATGATGATCTCGTCGCCATCCTCGAGCTGCGCCAGCGCGCTGGCAACCGCGCGCGGCAGCAGCGCGGCCCGGTTATAGGTCGGGATGAGGACGGAAACGCGCGTCTGCGGCATGAGCGAAGCGTGTCGGCGGCGACCCTGGCAAGCGGATTGTGGACCCGACGCAGGCATCGCAGCGCAGCATGTGACATCACGCGGATGACGACCGCGTCATGTTGCCGGTTATGTCGATTCGGCTGCGGCCGCCGGTGCCGGCGATGGAGATGGCGCCGGATCCGGCGCCCGGGACTGCGCCCGACGCCAGCGGCGCACGGCGCCCAGCAGGCGCACGGCGAATGCCGGCAGGGTCCGGGCGTAGAGGATGACCAGGTGGACCGGCGTGCCCTCGGGCCGCCAGCTCGCGAACCACGGCGGATTGCCGACGAGGTTGATGTAGCGGTAGCGGCGCTGCTCGCCGCCGACGCGGACCATCTGCTCGATCAGCGCGTTGCCGGGAGCGAGGCGGCTGTACTCCTCGTCGTAGCCGAGCTTGTAGACGTACAGGGTGTCGGCATCCAGCGGGCAGAATTGCGCGGCGATCGTGCGCCCGCCGACGCTCAGCAGGTTGATCCGCAGCCGGTCCGCCGGCGCGAAGTGCCCGATGAGGCGCTGGTAGAAGCGCACCAGCTCCGGGCGACAGGCAATCGCCGTGCCCTCGCGCCCCTTCCAGCCCGACGCCTCGACCTCGAGGAAGGCGGCGAAGCTGGCGTCGATTTCCGCCGGCGTGGCCGCGACCTGCCAGCGCACGTCGCTCTCGCGCGCCAGGCGCGAGCGCGCCCGGTTGAGGTTGCTGCGGAAGTTGCCGGACAGCCGTGCCGCGAACTGCTCCCACGGCAACCCGCAATCCACCTGCTCGCAGACCTTCATCGGCTCCACGCGCCGCGGCAACCGCGCGCCCTCCAGCCCGCGAGCCAGTGGCGATTCGGCCAGCACCATGCTGAAGCGCAGCAGGTCCCAGCGGATGCGTTCGCGCGCCAGCGCGCGCTTGAGCGCCGGCAGCAGCTGGGCGGCATCGAGCCCGGCCTCGCAGACGATGTCGGCGAGCGGCAGGTGGTCGTGCTCGGGCAGCCGCAGCTCCCGCAACCGCAGCCCCGCGCGTCGCTGCGTCCCGGGCACCAGCGGCACGATGGCGAGCGCACGCGCATCGCGGCGCAGCTCGACGAACAGCACGTCCTGCGGCCGCGGCGCCAGCTCGCGCAGCCAGGCCTCGTACCAGCCCCACTCGTGGAAGAAGCGCCGGCGCGGTTGGCGCGCCAGCAGGTCTTCCCAGGATGCGCGCAACGCCTCCAGCCCTACCGGTCCACGCCGCACGTTCGCGGTGATGTCGCTCGAAACCATGCGCTTCCTCGGCAGCCTGCCGGGAGGATACACAAAAGCCGGCGGTGGCCACCGTGCGGCAGGCCGCGCCGGCACCCTATACTGAGACCTGCCTCGCACGCCCAGCGGCACGATTGACATAGGCTTTTCCGATGAGCACAAACCGCCCCAGGCCCGTCGTCCACCTGATCGCCGCCGCACGGCCGAACTTCATGAAGATCGCGCCGCTGTACCACGCGCTGGCGCGCGCGGACTGGTGCGAGCCGCGCATCGTGCACACCGGCCAGCACTACGACCCGAACATGTCCGACGCGTTCTTCCGCGACCTCCGGCTGCCGCGCCCGCACGTGCACCTGGAGGTGGGCAGTGGCAGCCACGCCGAGCAGACCGGCGGCGTGATGATCGCCTACGAGAAGGCCTGCCAGCAGTCGCGCCCCGACTGGATCGTCGTGGTCGGCGACGTGAACTCCACCGCCGCCTGCGCGCTGGTGGGCACCAAGCAGTGGATCCCGGTGGTGCACCTCGAGGCCGGCCTGCGCAGCCGCGACCGGCGCATGCCCGAGGAGATCAACCGCCTGGTCACCGACGCGATCTGCGACGTGCTGTGGACGCCCTCGCCCGACGCCGACGCGAACCTGCTGGCCGAAGGCGTGCCGGCCGAGCGCATCGACCGCGTCGGCAACATCATGATCGACTCCTACGAGATGGTGCGCGGGCAGATCGAGGCCGACGGCACGCGCGCCGCCCTGGGCCTGAACGCCGGCGGCTACGGCATCGTGACGCTGCACCGGCCCTCGAACGTGGACGATGCCGCGACGCTCGGCGGCCTGATCGCGCAGCTGCTGGATATTTCCGCCACGCTGCCGCTCGTGTTCGCGGTGCATCCGCGCACGCGCAAGCGCCTGCAGGAGTTCGGCCTGCTGGCGCGGCTCGAGGCGGCGCGCGGCATCCGGCTCACCGAGCCGCTCGGCTACATCCAGTTCATGAACCTGGTCAGCGGTGCGCGCGCCTGCATCACCGATTCGGGCGGCGTCCAGGAGGAGACCACCTACCTCGGCATCCCCTGCCTGACGCTGCGCGAGAACACCGAGCGACCGATCACGGTGACCGAGGGTTCGAACCGCCTGGTCCGCCCCGAGGATATGTCCAGTGCGGTGGCGGAGGTGTTCGCCGGGCGCTGGACCACCGGGCGCCGTCCGGCCCTGTGGGACGGCCGCACGGCCGAGCGGTGCGTGGCGGCGCTGCGGCAGCGTGCCGGCGGCGGCTGAACCGCGGCTGAATTCACGCGCCGCCACCGCCGCTGCGGCGCCAGTTAACAGTTTCCACAACTTGCGACGGCGCCCCCTGCACAACCGCGATGCCGGCTGGTAACTTGCGGGAATCAGCGGCCGCTGCCGGCCAATGCGGGATATCCGATGAAGCGAGCGAGCGTGCAGGCTTTACTCCGTGCCGGGATTTTCGTGACGGCCGTCGCAGTTCCGCTGCTGGCGATGCCGGCCGAACCGGCCGCCGCCCCCGCGCGCGACGCCGCGCCGCCTGCCGCGCCCGCCAGCGCGGCCGCCGATCCGCAGTACATCATCGGTCCCGGCGACGACCTGCAGGTGTTCGTGTGGCGCAACCCCGACCTCTCGGTCACGGTGCCGGTCAAGCCCGATGGCCGCATCACCACGCCACTGGTCGAGGACATGCAGGCCGCCGGCAAGACCGCCGGGCAGCTGGCGCGTGACGTCGAAGCGGTGCTGGCGCAGTACGTGCGCACGCCGCAGGTCAACGTCATCGTCACCGTGCCACGCAGCCTCTACAGCGCCGTCAAGCTCGTCGGCCAGATCAAGAACCCGCAGAGCGTCGCCTTCCACGAAGGACTCACCGTGCTGGATGCGGTGCTGGCCGGTGGCGGCCTCACCGACTTCGCTGCCGGCAACCGCGCCCGCATCATCCGCAAGGAGAACGGCCGCACCGTCGAGGTGAAGGTGCGCATCAAGGACATGGTGGAACGCGGTGACCTGAGCACCAACGTGCCGCTGCGCCCCGGCGACACCCTCATCGTTCCGGAGTCGCGATTCTGATGAGCACCATGGATTCACAGTTCGAGATGATCCGCGACGAGATTCGCGGCTCCTGGCGCTTCCGCTGGATCGCCGTGGTCACCGCCTGGGCGGTGGCGCTGCTGATCTGGGCGATCAGCTGCACGCTGCCGGACGTCTACGAGGGCCGCACGCGCGTCTACGTCGAGACCAGCACCGCGCTGCGGCCGCTGCTGCAGGGCCTGGCCGTGCAGTCCAACGTGCAGTCGCAGCTCGACCTGGTGCGCCAGGGACTGCTGAGCCGGCCGTCGCTCGAGAAGGTCGCCGAACAGGGCGGCCTGCTGGCCCACGCCACCACGCCGCAGGCGCGCGAGGCGGCGCTCGACGCTCTGAAGAAGAACATCGACCTCTCGGTCGAGCTCGCCAAGGACAGCGACAACTACCTGTACACCATCGCCTACCGCAACGGCAGCCGCGATCGCAGCGTCGCGGTCACGCGCAACCTGCTCGACACCTTCATCGAGAACGTGCTCGGGCAGAAGCGCATGGGCCAGGAGAGCGCCCAGGCGTTCCTGCAGACCCAGATCAGCGACTACGAGCGCCGCCTGTCGGAAGCCGAGGCGCGCCTCGCCGCCTTCAAGAAGAAGAACCTCGGCCTCGTGCCCGGCGAGCAGGGTGACTTCTTCTCGCGACTGCAGGCCGAGTCCGAGGCCGCGGAGAAGGCGCGCACCGCGCTGCAGGTCGCCGAGACGCGCCGCGCCGAACTGGTGAGCCAGCTGCAGGGCCAGACGCCGTACACGCCGGTCGCCGACTCCTCAGCGACGTCGCGCAGCGAGGGCGGCGCGCTCGACACCACCGCGCAGCTGCAGGAAGCCGAAACCAAGCTGCAGGAGCTGCTGCTGCGCTACACCGACCGGCACCCGGAGGTCATCGCGCTGCGCGGCCAGATCGATGAACTGCGCGCCCGCCGCCAGAAGGAGCTCGAGGCCCTGCGCCAGGGGCGGCTCGACCAGTCCGGCGGCCATGCGGCCTACCTCAATCCGGTGTACCAGCGCATCCAGACCTCGCTCAACGAGACCAACGTCGAGCTCGCGGCACTGCGTGGCGAGCTGGGCCAGCACCAGCGGCGCATGGGCGAGCTGCGCAAGCTCGCGGACACGGCGCCGGAGGTCGAGGCCGAGTACGCCCGCCTGAACCGCGACTATGGCGTCACCAAGGCGCAGTACCAGTCGATGGTCGAGCGCCTCGAGCAGGCGCGCATCACCGACAAGGCCGACGAGACCGGCGCCGTGAAGTTCAACGTGATCGATCCGCCGGTGGCCAAGCTCGAACCGGTCGCGCCCAAGCGCGGCGCGTGGGTGCTGGTCGGCATGCTGCTCGGCCTCGTCGCCGGCTGTGGCGCCGCGTACGTCATGCACCTCATCCGGCCGGTGTTCCAGAGCGCGCGCGCCCTCGCCTTCGCCACCGGCCTGCCGGTGCTCGGCACGATCGCGATCGCCCGGCCCGAGTTCTGGAAGGAACAATGGATCAGCGACGCGCGCAAGGTCGCCTATGCCTTCGGCGGCCTGGTCGTGCTGGCCGGCATCGTCATGCTGACCGAGGGGCCGGTCGTCAGCGCGGTTCGCCACCTGGTTGGAGGGGCCTAGAGCAATCCCATGAGCCTGATCGAGAAAGCACTGGCCCGCCTGCACGAGAATCGCGGACGCAACCCCGAACCCACGCCGCTCGCCGTGAGCGCGCCCGTGGCCACCCACGCCGAGCCGACCCCGGTCGCGGCCCCGCCGCCGCCGGCGCCACCGGCGATGATCCAGCCGCAGGCCGAGCTGGTCCTGCCGCGTTCGCGCCTGCGCGACCTCGGCATGCTGCCGCCCGAGGACCACGAACGGCTGATCGCCGAACAGTATCGCAAGGTCAAGCGCCCGCTGATCTCCCGCACCGTGGAGCTGAACGCAACGCCCGGCTCCTGCGCCCGCGCGCTGATGGTGACCAGCGCGCTGCCGGGCGACGGCAAGACCTTCACCAGCCTCAACCTCGCGCTCAGCCTGGCGCTCGAGCGCGACTTCACGGTGCTGCTGGTCGATGGCGACGTCGCCAAGCGCGACCTGACGACGGCCCTGGGCGTGCCGGGGCACGCGGGCCTGCTCGACCTGATCGCCGATACGCAGCTCGGCATCGACGCCTGCACGCTGCGCACCGACCAGCCGGGGCTGATGTTCATGCCCGCCGGCGCGCCGCGCTCGTCGGCACCGGAACTGCTGGGCAGTGCGCGCACGCGGACGCTGATCGAGCAGACGCTGCAGCAGTTCCCGTCGGTGCTGATGCTGTTCGACTCGCCGCCGGTGCTGCTGACCAGCGAGGCGCCGGCGCTGCGCACCGCGGTCGGCCAGGTCATCATGGTCGTGCACGCGGGCGTCAGCATGAAGCAGTCGGTCACCGATGCGCTGCACGTGCTCGGCACCTCGCGGCCGGTGTCGCTGCTGCTGAACCAGGCGGCTCCGCGCATCGGCCAGGGCTACGGCTACGGCTACGGTTACGGTTACGGCTACGGCCAGCGCGGAGCGGACGGCGGCGACAAGCCAAAGGGGAGCGGCTGATCATGAAGATGCACATCCGGGCATTGCTGCCCCTGCTGGGCGCCGGCGCGGCCGGCGCCGCATTCGCGGCCACGTCGGCGACGCCGACGATCATGACCTCGCCATCGAAGAGCGCGGTCGCCAACTACCTGACCCTCGGCCTCAGCGAGGAGCACACCGACAACGTCACGCGCGTCGACTCCGGCGCCGACAGCGCCTGGATCACCGGCGCGGTCACCGATTTCCACTGGAGCGCCGGCAACCACCCGCGCTTCAGCGCCGAGATCACCGGCACCGGTGGCTACTACCACTACCAGAACCAGTTCTACGACCCGGAAGTCAACGGTGACGCGCTCGGGACGCTCGCCTACCAGGTCATCCCCGGCGCGCTGACCCTGCTCGCCCAGGACAACTTCACGCAGTCGCGCATCAACGAGCTCGCGCCGGTGACGCCCGACAACCGCCAGAACGTCAACCGCATCACGGCCGGGCCGGAGCTGCAGCTGCATCCGGGCGGCGCGCAGAACCTGCTGCTCGCGCAGGCCCTGTACGAGCGTGCCGACTTCGCCAATTCACCGCTCGACAGCGACACCATCCGCGGCCAGCTCTCGATCGGCCGCAGCCTGGACGCCCGCCACGCCCTGAACCTGACGGCCGCGGTGCGCGACGTCAAGTACGCCGGCAACCAGCCGTACCCGGACTACCAGGGCCAGGATTACTTCCTGTCCTGGGTCGCGACCGGCATCCGCACCACGCTGGTCGCCGACGCCGGCTATTCCACCACGCGCGCCGATGGCGCCAGCCGCGTGAACAGCCCGCTGTTCCGCCTCAACATCGCGCGCCAGATCTCGCCACGCTCCACCGCCTTCCTGTACGCCGCCCGCACCCAGGTCGGCGCGGCCGACGCGATCTTCCTCGACCAGAGCCTCGGTGGCCGGGACCAGTCCACGTCGGGCTACGGCATCACCGCCGACCCCTTCAAGATGGACTACCTCGGCGCCGGCTACCAGCTCGACAACGGCCGGCTGGTGCTGGACGTGCGCGGCTCGGTCGGCCGCGAGCGCTACGCCCAGACCACGCTGGACGACCGCAACGACCAGCGCGCCGACGTCGACCTCACCTACCGCTTCAACTCGATGATCGGCGCCGGCGTGTTCGGCGAGTACCGGCGCGAGACCTTCGTCAACCGCGCCGACGCCCATTCGGACGACCAGTACTACGGCGCGTTCGTCGGCTTCGCCTTCGGCCCGCGCCTCGGGCTGAACCTCAGCGCGATGCGCGCCGAACGGCGCACCAACCTCGGCCCGAACGCCTACGACGAGACGCGCGTGCGCGCCATCCTCTCGTACACGCTCGTCGGCAGCGGGCAACAGGCGCCGACGACGATGCCGCGTTTCGTGCGCTAGGTCGCGTTCGCGCCGGCGGGCGATCCGGCGATTGTTGGCAAGCGCCGACAGATTGCCCCGTCCGCAGCGCCGGTGACAGACTGCCCGCGAACCGGAGGGTCATCGTCCATGCACCAGCGCCTGTCACCGCCGATCCGCTTCCTGGGCACCCTGCTCGCCACCGCCATGCTGCTGCCGGCCGTGGCGCGCGCGGTGACGCTATACGCCGACAACTCGCTGGGTGCCGACTGCGCCTCCACCTATGACGCGACCGGCCGCAAGTGCGGCTCGGGCAGCGCCGCCGGCTACCGCACGCTGGCCGCGGCGCTCGCCGCCGCCCAGGCCGGCGACGTGGTGCGCGTGCGCGGCGGCACCTGGTCGGAGCGCCTCGTGCCGACGCGCTCCGGCACGGCGGCGGCACCCATCACGATAGCGGCCCAGGCCGGCGAGACGCCGACCCTCAGCGGCATCAGCGACGTCGCGATCTACCTCGCCAACGTCAACTACCTGGTGATCGACGGCCTGGCGGTCGACAACTCGGTCGGCTGGGCGCGCATCGACAACTCCAGCCACAACGTGCTGCGCAACCTGCACCTGACGCGCGCCACGGCCGGCGGCACCACCGGCGGCGTCAAGTTCGCCAACAACGCCACCTACAACAAGCTGCTCGACAGCGTGCTCAACGACGGCAACGACGACGTCACGATCCAGCAGTCGGACCACAACCTGGTCGCCGGCAACACGATCACCGAGGGCCGCCACAGCATCTTCAGCCTGCGCTGCGGCAACTACAACGTACTGCGCAACAACACCTTCACCAACACCGAGCAGAAGATCGGCGAGATCTACGACTGCGAGGGCACCAGCGACGCGCCGATCATCTACGACGCGACCAAGCACAACCTGGTCGACGGCAACCGCTTCACCTACACGCACGCCTCGTCGAAGGACTACGACTACAACGGCATCCAGTACGCCGGCCAGAACGGCATCGTCCGCCGCAACGTCTTCTACGACAACCAGGGCGGCGGCATCAATTTCCAGGTGTACTCGAACGAGTCGCTGTACAACTACGGCAACCGCGTCTACAACAACACCTTCTACAACAACCACTGCTACGGCATCGCGGCCTCGGGCAGCGCGACTTCCTCGCAGTACCGCGACAACCGCGTACGCGACAACCTGCTGTACCTGAACGTCGGCTGCGCCGGCGAGGCGTCGCAGACCGGCATCGGCAACAGTGGCGCCGTCATCCTGGACAACAACGCCATCGTGACCACGGCGCCGCCGTTCGTGAACGAGACCACGCGCGACCTGCACCTGCAGCCGGGCAGCAGCCTGGTCGACACCGGCGCCTTCGCGACCACGGCCACGGCCGCCGGCAGCGGCACGTCGCTGGCCGTGGCGGACGCCAGCTGGTTCTACGACGGCTACCAGATCGCCGGCGAGCTCGGCGACCAGGTGCAGCTCGACGGCCAGGCGCAGGCGGCCCGCGTCGTCGCCATCAACTACGCGACCAACACCCTGACGCTCGATACCAGCCTGAGCTGGAGCGCCGGCCAGGGACTGCATCTCGCCTACAGCGGCGGCAAGCCCGATCCCGGCGCCTACGAGAGCGGCCTGGCGCGCGTGCAGCCGGGCGCACCGACCAACCTGCGCGTGCAATGACCCCTACCCGAACGACCCCTGCCGGAGCCGATTCCATGCCAAGAAGCAAACTCGCCCTGCTCGCCCTGCTGGCCGCGCCCACGGCATTCGCCTGGACGCCACCGGTGGGCATCCCCAAGCCCGCGTTCCCGGCGGACCTCGACATCGCCCGCCCGGCGCTGCCGGCGGGCTGGACCACCAGCCAGGCCGGCTTCTACTTCGTCGCCGGCACCGGCTGCTCGGACTCCAACGGCAACGGCACGCCCGCCGCGCCGCGCTGTTCGCTGCCCGGCACCGCCTCGCCGGGCGACGTGATCGTCCTCGACGGCACGATCAGCCGCAGCGCGACCATCGGCTACACCGGCAACGCCACCAGCCCCGTGTGGGTGATGGGCAAGGACCCGGCGAACCGCCCGACGATCACGACGTCGTGGAGCATCGGCGGCTCCTACGTCATCGTCGACAGCATCGCGTTCAACATGAACAGCCAGGACGGCGTCGGCCTGCGCGGCGACCACGTCATGCTGCGCAACGCGACCATGGTGAACACCTATGGCACCTCGAACGGCTCGGCCTTCGGCATGGGCGGCTCGCAGGTGATCTTCTACAAGAACGTCGTCTCGCAGAGTGGTGACTGGACCTACACCGGCGCCGACATCGACCGCCACGGCATCAAGGTCGGCGGCTCGGACATCTGGATCGTCGACAGCCAGTTCTTCCACATCCAGGGCGACGGCGTGCAGATCGGCGACCAGAACAACGCCGCCAGCGCCATCAACCGCATCTACGTCGGGCGCAACATCGCCTACGAGAACCTGCAGTTCGGCTTCTGGGTCAAGAACGCCACCGACGTGATCTTCTCCGAGAACACCGCCTACAACCTGACGCGCACCACCGCCTCGGGTCCGGGCGGCGGCCTCGGCGGCCAGTACGACCCGCAGTACGTCTGGTTCATCAACAACACGATCCACGACAGCAATGGCGGCATCCACATCGCCGGCTCCGGCAATGGCGGTGGCGGCCCGTGGTACGCGATCGGCAACCTGACGTACAACATCGCCACCACCAACCACAGCTGCGGCGCCTACGACTACGGCGCGATCTCCTTCCGCAACTCGGGCGCCTTCACCGCGGCCTTCAACACCGTCTACAACGTCGATTTCTTCGGCGGCTATCCGCCCGGCGGCTCGGCGACGGTACGCAACAACATCTTCGCCACGCTGCAGTCGAGCTGCGCCGGCTTCCCCGAGGCGCAGATGACGCACGACTACAACCTGTATTCCAGCTCGGCCTACACTCCGGGCACGGAGACGAATCGCGTGGTGGGCGATCCCCAGTTCGTCACGCCGGGGACCGACTTCAGCCTGAAGTCCTCCTCGCCGGCGGTGGGCCGTGGCAGTACGGTGGAGGACCCGGCGTTCGCGGCCTTCCAGGCGCGTTACGGCATCGACATCCGCAAGGACCTGAAGGGCAACGTCCGGCCGCAGCAGGGCAAGTGGGACCTGGGGGCGATCGAATCTCCCTATTCGGGGATCCGCCCTTCCGCGCCGAGCGCGCTGCAGGTGAACTAGGAAGCGGCCGGCCCGCGGGGCCGGCGGGCTCCGCCGACCCCCCGCTGCGCGACCCGCGGGTCTCGCTGCCGGGGCTGTCGGCGGTGGCGAGCGCCGCCTCGCCCGAATGCAGCGGGTCGGGGTGGCGCTGCAGGTAGCGCCCGGTGGGCCAGAGCCGCGAGGCGCGCAGCAGCAGGCCGCGCAGGCTCCGCCCGGGCACGAAGACGTCGGCTCCGTCGCGCGCCTCCGCGCCCCAGCGACGCTTGTGCTCGCTCATCACGCCGAGGAAGTCGTAGTCGCGCACGCCCTCGGCGATGCTGGCCTCGATGACGTGGTAGCGCAGCGCGTTGCCCACGCCGGCGACGTAGTCCGGATCGAAGCCATCCTGCAACGCGAGGAAGGCATCGCCGTAGCGATAGCCGACCTGCATCGCACGCACCTTGCCCTCGGCCCGCAGCGCGTACAGGCGCAGCCAGCCGCGTTCGCGCGCCAGCGGCGCGAAGCGCCGGTAGAAATCCGCCTCGACCGGCTTGCGGTCGAAGGCCCCGGCATCGCCGCGCGTCATCCAGCGCTCATGGTGCAGCGAGAAGAGCACGTCGAGCCAGGCGTCGAGCGATTCATCGGCGCCGATCGGGTTCATCGCCAGGTCGCTGGCCTGCCCCTGCAGGTGCTTGCGCTGGCGACGCAGCTCGCGCCGCCGGTGCCCGGAGAGGCGCTCGTCGAAAGCCGCCAGGCTCGCGCCCAGCGGCATGGCGGCGAAACCGATGCGCCGCTGGCGCATCCGCAGCCCGGCCGCATCGGCCGCCAGGCGCACGCGATCGAGCGCCCCGGTCCAGCCGGCGACATTGGGCATCCAGACGGCATCCCAGGCCCCGGCATGCCGGGCCAGGGCCTTGCCGATGGCGCGGCACACGCATTCCTCGCGATCGGCCGAGACCAGCCAGTCGCCGTAGTCGGCGCCCGTGGGATAGTCGGCCGCGATGCGCAGGATGCGCATCGGCAGCGCCTTGCAGAAGTCGTAGCGGCAGACATAGAAAGGGGCGACGCCCACCAGGCGCCCGCCCGGTTCGCGCACGACGACGTAGAAGGGCTGCATCTGCCGGCCGCCGACGTCCAGCCAGCACTGGATCCATTCGCGCGTCAGGAAGATCGCATTGCCGCGCGAACGCGACAGCAGCCCGTTCCACTCATCGCCCAGCGCGGCGATCTCGGGCCAGCTGCGAATGACACTCGTGCGCAGCGCACTGGCCTCGGCGGCGGCACCTGCAACAAGGGGCCGGCTCGCCGTGATTGTGCTCATCGACTCACTCCCTGCCGGAGGCCCGCAGGCCTCGTCGGTCCGAAGGCACGATAACCGATGCGATGGTCATCGTGGTATCAAGCGCTACATATTCCGCAAGTTGACGAATTCAGGCGCGGGCGGCAGTCACGATTTCGCGGTAGACCTCCAGCGTGCGCCGGGCCACCGCCTGCGGATGGAAGCGTGCCAGGGCCACCTCGCGCGCCGCGTCCCCCATCGCCGCCCGCCGTGGTGCATCGGCCAGCAGCGTCTCGAGCCGCCGCGCCACGTCGCCCACGTCCAGCGGATCGACCAGGAAGCCGGTCTCGCCGTGCCGCACCATGTAGGGCATGCCGCAGCGGTTCGAGGTCAGCACCGGCACGCGCGCCGCCATCGCCTCCTCGATGCCCATCGGCGAATTCTCCTCCAGCGAGACCAGCGCGAACACCGCCGCCTCCGCCAGCTCGGTGCGCACCTGCGCCGTGCCGATGAGCCCGAGCAGGCGCACCTGCGCATCGAGCCCGTGCGCGGCGATGGCCTGCCGCAGGCGCTCGCCGTAGCCCGCGTCGGTCACGGCGCCGGCGAGGCGCAGTTCGACCGGGATGCCACGCTGCCGCAGGCGCGCGGCGGCCTCGACCAGCACCAGCGGGTTCTTGCGCGGGCAGATCGCCGCGGCGCAGAACACCACGCCCGGCTGCTCGGCGCGCGCGATGTCGAAGAAGTCCGCCGCGATCGGGTTGTCGATGTCGTGGATGACGGCGGCACTCACGCCGGCGAGGCGTTCGCGCACGTACGGGCTGATCGAGATGATGTGCGGCTGGTCGGCCCAGCCGCGCTTCTCGAAATGCTCCCAGACCTTCGAGCGCAGCCACGGGAACTTCTGCCCCGAGACCAGCGTGTCGCCGTAGATGAAGCCGTGGATCGTGAACACGCGCGGCAGCGCCAGGCCCTGCACCATCATCCCGTAGGTATCGTGCGCATGCACGATGTCGGGCGCCAGCCCGCGCAGGCAGGCATGGATCGCGCGCCGGCCCGCGCCCAGCGCGTTGCCGAGCTCGCTGCCCGCGCCGCGCGGCAGGCGATGGATGCGGGCACCGGCCCACTCGACCGTCGCCACGGCGGACACGGCCGGGTCGAGCGTCACGACGTGCACGTCGAGCTCGCCGGTGGCCGCGAGCGCGCGCACGAGGTTGACGCTGACGGCCTCGACGCCGCCGCGCGGCATGCCGGCATCGGCGGGAAACTGCGTCACGATCGCGAGCTTCAGGCGCTGCACCGCTTCACCCCACCACTTCCCGGAACAGCTTCTCGAACTGCGCCATCGCCTGGTCCACCGCGTGGTGCCGCACGAAGTAGTCACGCGCGCGCGCCGACATCGCCCGCCAGGGCCCCGGCTCGGCGATGACGCCGCGGATCGCCGCGGCGAGGGCCGCGGCCGATTCGCCCACGGCGCCGAGCTGGCGGCGCGCGATCAGGCCGTCCGGGTCGATGGTGGAGACCACCGGGATGCCAATGCTCCAGGCCTCGATGAAGGTGTTGGGGAAGCCCTCGTAGCGCGAGGTGCACAGCAGCAGCGCGGCCCTGCCGTACATCGCGGCCATCCGCTCGCGCGGCACGGCGCCATGCAGCACCAGGTTCGGCAGCGTGCGCGCCTCGGCGAGCAGCGGCGCCAGGTAGCTGTCGTTCGCGTCCAGCATGCCGGCCACGTCGAAGCCGATCTCCGGGCAGGCGCGCGCCACCTCGAGCAGCAGCTCGAAGCGCTTCACCGGCGCGATGCGCCCGGCCCAGAGCACGCGCGCCGCGCCGGCGGCCAGTGGCTGCGGCGCCTGGTAGCTCGCCTCGTCCGGACCCGGGCAGGGCATCGGCAGCACGGTGCCGGCCAGCCCGAAATGCTGCTGCAGCCGCTGCCGCTGGGCTTCGGTCTGCAGCACGATCCGGTCGGCGGCCCTGAGTCCGTAGCGGTACAGGATGCGCTCGCGCCGCGCCGGCAGGTCCGGCAACGCCGGGTCGACGTCCATGTCGCTCGCCACCGAGTAGACGAAGTGCCGGCCGTTGCGCCGGCACCAGTGCGCCACCTGGCCGGTCACGTACTCGGCGCAGTTGTGGTAGTACACCGCGGCGTCGGCGCGGCGCAGCGCGGCCAGCAGGCTGGTCCAGCGCGGCGCGAAGAAACGCAGTCCCGGCAGGCCCGCATCGCGCCGGCAGACGCGGACCAGCCGCACGCCTTCGACGATCGCATCGTCGCCCTGCCCCTCGTCCCAGGTCACCAGGCTCACGGCGTGCCCGCGCGCCGCCAGCCAGCGGCACAGCAGCGAAGTCTGGCGCTCGACGCCACCGAAATGGCCGGCGCTGCCGCCGGTCATGGCTCCATAGGCGTGGTGGGCCACCACGCACAGGCGCAATGGCGCGCTCGCCCTCATCGGCCGGCCACCGCGGCCGCCGCGACCGGCAGGGCCTGCGCCGCGGCCGGCGCGCCGCGCAGGTCCGCCACGCGATAGTCGCGCGCGTCCTCGACGCGGTCCTCGATGTACATGCGGTACCAGGTCTCGAGCGCCAGCAGGCTCCACAGCTGCAGCGAGTAGTCGCGCCGCCCGCCCATGTGGTCGGCGATCAGGCGCTGCACGGCATCCGGGTCGAGGAGGCCCGAGCGGCGCACCTGCTCGGGCGCGAGGAACGCCAGCGTGAACTCCTTCAGCTCGCCCTTGAACCACTGGCCGATCGGCGAATCGAAGCCGACCTTGCGGCGGTTGATGATCGAGTCGGGCAGCCACTGCGCCGCGACGTCCTTGAGGATGTGCTTGGTGCGCGAACCGCGCAGGCGGTAGGCGGTCGGCAGTGCCGTCACGTACTCGAGCAGCCGGTAGTCGCACAGCGGCGAGCGCACCTCCAGGCTGTGCGCCATGCTCATGCGATCCATGTAGGCCAGCTGGTACTCGGCCAGGTAGCCCTCCAGGTCGAGCGAGGTCGCGAGCCGGTAGATGTCGCCGGTCCGCGTCTCCTCGAGCAGGTGGGCCCGCAGGAACGCCTCGCCGTTCGACTCCCCGGCCGGTGCCCGCAGGCCCTCGGCCACCAGCTGCGCGCGCACCTCGGCGCTGAACAGGCTGACCCAGCTGAGATAGGCCTCGCCGGCCGAATCACCGGCGCCGGCGACGAAGCGGTTGATGCGCTTGGCGAGCCGGCTGCCGCGCGTCGACTCGGGTATGCCGGCCAGCGCGCGCTCGATGACGTGGCGGCGCAGGAAGCGCGGGAGCCGCCGGTAGTACTCCAGGTAACGCAGGCCGACGTGGCGCGGGTAGCCGTAGAACAGCTCATCGCCCCCGGTACCGCCGAGCGCCACCTTCAGCCGCTTCTGCACGAACTCGCACAGCAGGTACACCAGGATCGAGGTGGGCTCGCCGTGCGGCTCGTCGTAGTGCCAGATGATCCGCGGCAGCAGGTGCAGGCTCGAGCTCGCCTCGAGGATCAGCTCGTGGTGCTGCGTGCCCAGGTGCTCGGCGACGCGGCGCGCATGGCTGAGCTCGTTGAAGCCGGTGGCCTCGCCCCCGTAGCCGACCGAGAAGGTCTGCACGCGCGCCTCCTGCCGGCGCATCAGCGCGCAGATCACCGAGGAATCGATGCCGCCGCTCAGGAACGCGCCCACCTCGACGTCGCTCTTGAGGCACATGCGGATGGCGTCGGTGAGCTCCGCCTCGAGCCGCTGCTTCGCCGCATCGTAGCCGAGCGCCAGCGTGGCCGCCGGATCGTGCCGCCAGTAGCGTTGCACGCGGACCTGGCCGTCTTCCCAGACCAGCATGTGTCCCGGCGGCAGGCGCGCGATCTCGCCGTAGAAGCTGTCGGCGCCGGCGACGTAGCCGGCGGCCAGGAACTCGCGCACCGCGCGCGGGTTGACGCTGCGGCTGCCGAGCCCCGGCAGGATCGCCTTGATCTCCGAGCCGAACAGCAGCCGCCGGCCGTCCCAGGCATAGAACAGCGGCTTCTCGCCGACGCGGTCGCGCGCCAGCACCAGGCGCCGGCGCTTCGCGTCCCACAGCGCGATGCCGAACATGCCGCGCAGGTGCTGGACGAAGTCGAGCCCGTGCTCTTCGTACAGGTGCACGATCGTCTCGGTGTCCGAGCTGGTCGCGAAGGTGTGGCCCCGTGCCACCAGGCGCGCGCGCAGCTCCTGGTAGTTGTAGATCTCGCCGTTGAACACCACCCAGACGTCGCGCGTCTCGTTGGCGATCGGCTGCGTGCCGGTCTTGAGGTCGATGATCGACAGGCGGCGCATCGCCAGGCCGATGCCGGCGTCGGTGTAGTGCCCGTCCTCGTCGGGACCGCGATGCAGCAGCCGGCTGCACATCGTGCGCAGCAGCGCCGGATCATCGAAGCCCGCGTACCCGGTTATTCCGCACATAGAGCCCGTCCCGAAGTCTCCGGCGGGCGGAACGCGGGCGTCGCCAGGATGGCGTCCCAGCGCGCCGCGCACGCCCCGAATTCATACGGCTCGGCCAGGCGGCGCGCCGCCGCGCCGAAGCGCTGCAGCCGCGCGCCATCGCCGAGCAGCTCGAGCAGCCGCGCCGCATAGGCGTCCGGCGTGCGCTCGACCACCAGGTAGCCGTTCTCGCCGTTGGCGACCAGGTCGCCGAGGTCGCCGACCGCCGGCACCAGCGCCGGCAGCCCGCACAGCATGGCTTCCATCAACGCCAGCGACAGCCCTTCGGTGTCCGAGCACATCACGAACAGCCGCGCCCGCTTCAGCCACGCGGCGATCTGCGACTGCTGGCCGGCGAACTGCACGCAATCCTGCACGCCGAGCGCGCGCGCCTGCGCCTCGAGCGCGCCGCGCTCCGGGCCGTCGCCGACGATCACGGCGCGGATCGCCGGCAGCCGCGCCCGCGCCAGCGCGATCGCGCCGATGAGCAGGTCGACGCGCTTGATGGGCGCGAGCCGCCCGACGAAGATCACGTCGAAGTCCGGCACGGTGCCGCCGGGCGCGTACAGCGCGGCATCCAGTCCGCCGGAGACGGTGACCACCGCCGGCGCACCCTGCTCCAGGAAGAACCGTCGCCCGGAGCTGCCCATGGTGACGATCAGGTCGATGCGGCAGGCCGCGCGGATGAGCTGCCGCTCGACCACCGGATCGGGGGCACCGAGCTTCTCGAACAGGCGGTTCTCCGACTGCAGGCCGCCGTTGAGGACCTCCGCGGGACCGCCGACGCAGAAGTACAGGCTGCGCGCGCCCACCAGGCGCGCCAGCGTCGCCGCCACCAGGCCGTTGAACAGCAGGTGGAAGCCGCCGACCAGGTGCGGCCGCAGGCGCAGGCCGAGCCACAGGAAGGTCAGCAACCGCGCGATCACCGGGCCGCCGAGCCGCACCAGCCAGCGTGGCGGCGAGTGCAGGCGGATCTTGCCGCCCTGCGGCACCGGATAGGTGGCGACGACATGCACCATCGCGGTGCGGCGCGAGGCCGCGAGCGGGCGGATGTGCGCGTTGATCCAGTTGTCCGAATAGAAGGTGCCGGTGAGCAGCACCACCCAGCCCTCCGGCCCGGGGTCGCGCGGGCGGGGTCCGAGCCGGGCGAACAGCGCGGTCGTAAAGGCGTGCACGCGCATGAAGCTGCGCACGATGAAGCGCACCTGCCGGTTGACGCCGCTCATGCCGGGAACTCCAGCGCCGGCCACGGGATGCTGACGCTCGCGCCGCCACCGGCCCCGGCCGGATGGCGCAGCAGCTCCGGCACGTCGCGGCCATTGATGCGCACGGTGGCGCGCGCGGCGTCGCCCACCGGGAAGCACAGCCCGGCGAGGTCCGCGGGTCCACGCCGTCGACCTCGGCCTCGATGCCGCGGCCGTCGGCGCTGGCGCGGGCGCGCAGGGCATCGCGCGCATGGCAGAAGCCCAGCAGGCGCCGCGTCGTCGTCACCAGGATGCGGCCCGCGCGCCGCCGCTCCGCCAGGCCGGCGAGCGCCGCCCGCGTCGGCGCGGCGAAGGGTTCGCGCGCATCACGGATCTTGCCGAGGTGGGTGTACAGCAGCATGCCGCCGCCCCGCGCCTCGAGCCGGTCGAGCATGCGTGGCGTCAGCACCTCGGCCAGGCCGGTGGCGTTGTCCGCGCTGCTGACGCCGCCCCAATGCGGGTTGGCACGCAGGAATTCGTGCACCGCGCGGCCGTCGCGCAGTCGCGCCGGGTGCAGCAGCGCGTTCGGCGGATGCAGCGCGTACTTGGCGCTGCCGGCGCGCGCCAGCACGCCCTTGGTCCATTCCTTGGCCCAGGTCTTCGCCGACGGTACCGCGTGCGCGCCATCGAAGAGGCCCCCGAGGCTGCGCGGCACGTCCTGGCCGATGACGCTGGTCACGCGCCCGCGCCACACGTAGCGCACGCCCAGGTCGCAGGTGAGGTCGGCATGGTAGGCGGCCGCCCCGGGCACGTCGCCCTGCCCCTGCATGATGTCGGCGCCGAAATTGGTCACGGCGGTGGCATGGTCGATCCACACCTGCGGCCGGCAAGCGTGCCGCGCCAGTTCCTCGACCGCGCGCCCGGCGTGCGCGCGCGTCGTGGCGAAGTCGCCGTAGGAGTGCAGGCAGTCGATGTGCCCCGAGCGCAGCAGCTCGCGCAGCGCCGCCCGCCCGGCGTCACCGGTTCCCCAGTACGACAGCTGGCCGGCCGGCATGTCGAAGTACAGCGAATTGCCGACCTCGAGCCCGACGCCCGGCCCCATGCGCGTCGTGCGCGTCGTGTTCAGGTAGCGCATCGACTCCAGGTACACGTCGATGTCCGGCGTCTCGTCCAGGTCGCTGCAGATCGCGAGCGCGGCCCGGTAGGGCCAGGGCCAGCGCCGCGGCTGGATGGCGGTGGCCGGCGGGCTCATGCCGGCGCGCCTCCGCGGGCCGCGCGCCCGAGGCGCGCGGCGACCACGCCGCGTACCTGCACGCGCTGCGCCTCGGTCAGCAGGAAGCGCCAGTACAGCGCGCCGAGCAGGCCGCCGCCGGCGAGCGCGCCGAGCGCCAGCGCCAGCAGCGGCTGTTGAGCGAAGCGCCAGCGGATGGCGCCCAGCACCGCGGCGAACGGCAGGCAGCAGGCCAGCGGCACCAGGAACGCCTCGCGCAGGTAATGACGCAGCGGGATGTGCACGCGCGCGCAGGCGAAGGCCGGCAGCATCATGCCGTACAGCACGCCCTGGCTCGCGACCACCAGCAGGCCGGCGCCGACGATCGACCAGCCGAAGTGGTTGAGCGCGACCGTGCCGGCGGTCAGCACCACGACCACCAGCACGAGGTTGAGCAGGCTGACGCGACCGTGCGCATCCAGGCCGATGAGGATCTGCACCGCGGGGCCCTGCGCGACCGGCAGGAACATTCCCAGCGCCAGCGTCGCGGTGAGCCACGGGTGCACGTAGTGCGGACCCATCCACAGCACGATCACGCTGTCACCGAGCAGCGCCAGGCCGAGCATGATCGGCAGCGTGAAGGCGACGCACCAGCGCGTCGAGCTCATGAACAACGCGCGCCGCTCCCCGGAACGGTCCTCGCCGTACAGCGAGCCGACCATCGGCCCGAGGATGTAGGTGAACTTGTTGAGGAAGGTCTCGGCGTGGCGCACCAGGCCGAGCGGCCGCGACAGCACCGCCAGCGCCGCCGGCCCCATCGCGGCCGCCAGCGCGACGTTGACCGTCTGCGAGATCACCAGCGTCGGCAGCCACAGGATCAGCGACTTGCCGCCGAACACCGTGACACGCTTGCCGTACTCCCAGTCGGCGTAGCGCCAGCGGATCCGCAGCTCCGGGCAGACGCGCAGCGCCATCTGCATGCGCAGCAGCTCGCCGAGCACGTTGCCGACGAAGTACACCACCGACAGGCCGACGATGCCGCCGCCCATGACCAGCGAGACGATCATCGCCACGGTGATCACCGCGAAGGAGCCGGACTGGATGCCGTTGTGCAGATCCCAGCGATGACAGCCGGTGATGACGCCGCGGAAGGCATCCAGGCCGATCTGCACCGCGAGCGTCGCACCGAGGAACAGCACGACCCAGCGCGCGTCCGGGGCATCCGGACCAAGCCGCGCCGCGAAGGCCACCGGCACGATGCCGGCGAGCACCGCGGCGGCCACCAGCGCCACGACGCCGACCACCGCCTGGATCACCACCACCGAGGAGATCGCCCGGCACAGCTCTTCGATCTGACCCGCGGCGCGGTAGCGCGCCACGTTGCGGTTCACCGCGGTACCGATGCCGAAGCTCGCCAGCCCGATGTAGTTGACCAGCGACCAGGACAGGTCCCAGATGCCGAGCATGCGCTGGCCGATGTGGCTGTCGATCATGCGCGGCATGATGAAGCCGGACACCACGAACACCAGGTGGCCGGCCCAGCTCCACACGACGTTGCGCGCCAGCCGCTTCCGGCCGGTCAGGTCCTCGCCCTGCGTCGCACCCGCACCGGGTGCGTTGGCGTCGGTTGCGCCCACGTCGGCGTCGCTCACGAATAGCCCAGCCGCCGGTTCATGGCGCCGGCCACGGCGTCGAACACGGCCAGGTCCGCGGCCGTCAGCGCGGTGCGCCAGCGCTCGTCGAGGCGCACCTCGCTGCTGCTGTCGAGCCGCATGCCGTTGCCGACGACGTGGTGGACCGCAGCCCGGAACGGCGGCCGCTCGGCGGCCGGATCGACGCCGAGGAAGGCGAAGATGCGCCGCAGGGTCGCCTCGGTGTCGGCGCACAGGCCCTCGTAGCTGACCTCCAGGCGGCGCCCGGCCGGCACGCCCGCCAGTAGCGCCTCGGCCTCCTCGTTGCTGCGCAGCCATTCGCGCGCCGCCGCCGCCGCGTCGAGCCGCTCGGCGTCGCGGCTCGCGCCCGACCCGCCGCCACGCAGCGCTGGATTGCTCGCGTCCGCGAAATGCTCCGGATCCATGTAGGTCAGCGCCACCGCGCGGCCGTCGCGCTTGACGCGCACCACGCGCACGTCGAGGGCCGGGTTGCGCAGCAGGAACCTGAGGCGCATGCCGATCTTGGAGGAATCGACGATGACCTGCTTGCCGCTGCGCGCCAGCACGCTGCCGACGAGCGCGGCGTTGCGCGCCTGCGTGGCGGCGAGGAAGCCGCGCCAGCCGGGCGTGCAGGCCAGCGCCGCATCCCGCAGCCACTCGAACGCGCCGCCGCGGTACAGCGGCCGCAGCAGGCGGCGCGCCAGGGCCGAATCGACGGCGCCGAAGTGCGTGCCGGGATGGCCGATGTCGAAGTCGAAGCCGGCGGCGCGCAGGTCGGCGGTCACGCCGCTCCAGAACGGGCACTGCCGGATCAGTTCGCCGCAGGAGCAGCGGTAGCGCTGCACGTCGCCGAGCGCGGTGATCTTCAGTTCACCGACGGTGCACACCTGCGGGTGCGAGTTCAGCAGCATCGCCGTCAGCGTCGAGCCCGAGTGGCTCGCCGCCTGGATGTAGGCGACGCGGTGGCGTACGTTCGTGTTCATGTGCCCGGGGCCTCCGCCCACAGCGGATGCGCCGGGCGCGCGACGGCCACCATGCCCTGCTCCGTGAATACCGGTTTCGGCTCGTAGACACGCTGGCGCTCCAGGTGCACGCGCCACATCAGCCCGAGCGCGCACCACATGCCCACCGAGCCTTCCACCGGGTAGAAGGTCTGGCTGCCGAGGGCGCCGACCAGCTGCGCGAACAGCAGGCCCAGCGCCATGCCGCCGACGGCGATGAACACCGGGCTGCGCGAGTCGGCGAACAGCGAAATGCTGCGCTTGAGCATCAGCAGCAGCAGGAAGAACACCGGTACCGCGCCGACGATGCCGTTGTCGAGCAGCCACTGCAGGTAGGCGTTGTGCGGGTGGCCGAAGTCCTCGCCCAGCTCGCCCCACAGGTAGCTGGAGATGCCCTGGCTGCGCATCGCCTCGCGCCCGTAGCCGAGCCAGGGCGCCTGGCCGATCTTCTCGAGCACCAGCGGCCAGGCGACATTGCGCCCGGCAGTGATCGTGTAGGCGTCGGCACCTCCGCTGCTCTGGATCTGCACCGTGCGGCTCAGCGCCACGTTGCTGTCGCGCGTCTCGGCCGTGAAGCCCTGCATCAGGCGCTGCTGCACCGCCGGCACGAAGGCGATCACCAGCGCCACCGCGACCGGCGCGATCAGCAGGTACTTGCGCCAGCGGATCACCGCCATCAGCAGTCCGACCACCGCCCAGGTCGCATACCCGGCGCGCCCGCCGGTCAGCGCCAGGCCGAAGAGCGTCAGCGCGCTGGCGACGGTCACCAGCGACGCGACGCGGCGATTCCTCGCCATCGGACGCAGCGCGAAGATCGCCCAGGCACCGCCGGCGAGCATCACCGCGATGTTGACGCGGTGATAGCCGATCTCGTTCATCAGGATCTTGAGACTGCGCTCACCCAGGTCGGCACCGCTGGTGATCGACGCCAGCGGCATCCACTTGATGACCTGGACCGCCAGCAGGAAATACACGCCGGCGATCGCCGTCAGCGCCCAGCGCAACCGGCCGTTGTCGCGGCAGCCGTCGACCAGCAGCAGCGCCGGGATGATCCACTTGAGCGTGTTGACGATGAGCTCCGAGATCAGGCCGCCCACCGTGGGCGGATCGGCCTGCCTGAGTAGCGCCTAGTTCGCGAGACCCGAAAAGTCCTGCAGCAGCCGCCAGACACCCACCAGGACCAGCAGCACGTAGACCCACAGCAGGAATTTCATCCCGCCCGGCATGTCCCAGCTCAGCCCCTCGCGGCGCCGCTGCGCGAGCCAGCCCAGCAGCACGCACAGCATGATGATGTTCCACGGATTCAGGCCCTGGATACCGAGCATGCCCTTGGGCATGTCGGGGTGCTCGATCACCGCCATCATCAGGATCAGGCCGCACAGGGCCTTGAACCAGTCGCGGAACGCGTAGGCGGAGCAGACGATCGTGAACAGCGTGAGGAGCGCGAGCCGGATCATGCACGCTGGCCCGAACCGCGCGGCCCGCCCGGCCACAGGCGCCGCCACATCTCCGCCAGCAGCATGCCGCAGAAGAGCGTGTTGGTCGTCAGGTAGCGCTTCCACAGCCGGCCCGGTTCCTGCTTGAGCCGGTAGGCCCATTCGAGGCCGAGCCGCTGCCAGGAGGGCGGCGCGCGCTCGACCTTGCCGGCCAGCACGTCGAAGGAGCCGCCGACGCCGTGGCACACGGGAATGCCGAGGCGTTCGCCCCAGCGCGCCATGAACTTCTCCTTCTTCGGCGACGTCATCGCCACCAGCAGGATGTCGGGACGCGTCGCCGCGATCGCATCGACCAGCCGCTCCTCTTCCTCGGGCTTGAAGTAGCCATGGTGGCGGCCGGCGATCTGCACGCCCGGATACAGCTCGCGGATCTTCGCCTCGACCTTCGCCGAGACCTCCTCCTCCGCGCCCAGCAGGTAGACGCGGTAGCCACGGCTGCGCCCGCGCTCGAGCATGCCGGCCATCAGGTCGATGCCGGTGACGCGCTCGGGCAGGCGCTGGCCGAGCAGGCGCCCGGCCCAGACCACCGCGATGCCGTCAGCCAGGATCAGGTCGGAGGCCAGCACGTCGTCGCGCAGCATCGGCAGGCGCTGCATGTTGACGACCTTGGCGGCGTTGACGACGCCGATCTGCAGCGCCTCGCGGCGCGCGATGGCGGCATCGACGACGTCCAGTGCCTGCGCCATGCTGGCGACGTGCACGCGCACCCCGAACAGCGTGACGTGCGGCAGGCTGACCTCGGAACGCTTCATGCGCCGCTGCCGCCGGCGTCCCATTTCGCCGCCCGCTGCGGCGGGAAGGCGAGCAGCACCCAGCCCAGGTGGTAGGGCCGGTCCTCGAAGTCGATCGCGCCCGGCGGCAGGAGCGAACCGAGCCCCGGCACGCGCAGCGCCGGATGCAGCCGGCTCGCGGCGGCCTGCGCGTAGCGCGAGAGCTTGCCCGGCTCGCGCCGCGCCACCTTGCGCCAGATGAGATCCGCCTCCAGGTCGATCAGCGAAGCGTCGATCTCGGGCGAGTGCCACAGCCACTCCAGGCCCTTGCGGATCGCGTCGGAGTGATCGGTGCCGCCGGATTCCATCAGCGCGAACAGCGCCATCGGCGCCATCGAGTCCTGGTGCACGGCGTACACCGGGTAGCCCTCGACCACGCGACCGCTGCGGTAGTCGTAGTGCCACCACCACTGCCCGTCCGGCCCCTGGGCCTCGCAGATCATCGCCGCGCAGCCTTCGGCCGCGGCCAGCGCCGACTTGTCGCCGGTACGGCGGGCGTGGAACGACAAGGCCTGGATCGGGTAGACCATGTCCGCGAAGCAGGCGATGTGCGAACGGGCGGCACCGCCGCCGATCACGTGGGGGAACACGCGCCCCTTGGCGTTGTAGGCCGCGAGCAGGCGGGCCGCCACCTTGGCGCCGAGCCCGGTCTTGTCCGACTGTGGATCGAGGCTCGCCGCCGACACCACCCACGAGAGTTCCACGGTGGCGTGCGGGGCGTTGACCGGGTCGAGCTCGAGCATCCGGCGCCAGGCGGCCTCGCGCTGCGGGTGGCCGAGCGCGGCCGCGGCCCAGGCCGTCAGCGCGACATCGCCCAGGTTCTGCACCGTGCCGACGTCCGACATCAGCCGCTCCATCGGCTCGCTCACTGGACGACCACCCAGCGCGGCGGCCTGCGTCTGCGGCGTCTCGCCCGCCAGCCCGACCAGCGTGATGCCGGCATAACGGCGGCTGCGACCCTCGGCGCCGACGCCGTTCGGTCCGCGGCGCAGGCAGAAGTAGAACTCGCGCTCCTGCGGAACGTACATGCGCGGCAGGCCGCGGATCGCCAGGCCCCGCAGCTCGGCGATCGTGCGCTGCAGCGGCTTGCCGGCGGGCGGGCGCGCCACGGCGGCGCCCTGGGTGCTTGCTCGATTCATGCAAAGACTCTCCTCTGAAAATCACCGAGCCCGGAGGCATCCTTCTCGAACCGGGCGCGCAGCGCGTGCGCGTGCACGCGGCGGATGCGGTAGCGGTCCACCGGCGGGCGGTTCAGGCCCGCGACGCTGGTCAGGGCGCAATCGAAGCCTGCCTGCTGCACGGCCGCCGTCGTGGCGTCGTCGAAGTCGCCGGCCTCGCCATTGGGGTAGCAGAAGCTGCCGATCTCGCGACCGACATGCTGCTCGAGTTCGCGCTTGCTGGCGGCGAGCTCCGCGGCCAGGCTTGCCGCCGGCAGCACCGTCGCGATGGTATGCGAGACCGTGTGGGCGCACAGCTCCACCAGGCCCGACTGCAGCATCTCGCGCATCTGCTGCTGCGTGACGGCCTCGTAGCCGTCCTGCGGGCCCGGCGGGCACTGCAGGCCGAGCTGCCGGGCGATGTCGTCCAGCAACGGCTCGCGCCGCTCGGGCAGCAGGCCCTTGAGGTGCCGCTTGAGCCAGTCGAGCTCGGCCGTGACGCCGAGGCGCACGCCGCGCCCCGCCACCTGCAGATGCGCGTCGCGCGGCGCGCGCTCGCACAGCCAGTACAACCGGTCGAACCACAGCCAGGCGCCGCGGAAGTAGAAGTCGGTCGGCACGCAGATCACGATCGGCACGCGGTGCTCGAGCGCCGCCGGATACAGGTAGTCGTAGATGTCGCGGTGGCAATCGTCCACGGTCAGCATCGCGACGCGGTCCGGCGCCGCCAGGTCGCGCAACCGCGCCGGCGCGATGAACTCGCAGCGGCGGCCCAGGTATTCGATGTGGTGGCGGATCTCCGCGTGGCCGATGCCGGTGCCGCCGCCGAAGCGGTGGAACGTCACCACGCTGAGCCCGCGGCCGTTGCCGAGGGTATCGAACACCTTCGCGGCGGTGCGCACCAGCGCCTGCTTCATACGGCTCCCGTCCCCTTCAGGATGATCGGCACGGTCTTCAGCAGGATCTTCAGGTCAAGGCCCAGCGACCAGTTGTCGATGTACGCCAGGTCGAGCGCCAGCCACTTCTCGAACGGCAGGTTGCTGCGGCCCGAGATCTGCCACAGGCAGGTGAGCCCCGGCCGCACGCTGAAGCGCCGCCGCTGGATGCTCTGGTCGAACAGCCCGACGTCGCGCAGCGACATCGGCCGCGGGCCCACCAGGCTCATGTGGCCGCGGATGACGTTGAACAGCTGCGGCAGCTCGTCGAGGCTGGTGCGGCGGATGAAGCGTCCGACGCGCGTGACGCGCGGGTCGTTGGCGATCTTGAAGATCGGCCCGGCGGCCTCGTTGAGGTGCTCGATCTCCTTGAGCCGCTGCTCGGCATCGCGGTACATCGAGCGGAACTTGTACATCGGGAAGATGCGCTTGCGCAGCCCGACGCGCGGCTGCTTGAAGAGGATCGGGCCCGGCGAATCGAACTTCACCGCGACCGCCACCGCCAGCAGGACCGGCAGCAGCACCGGCATCGCCGCCAGCGTCACGGTCAGGTCGAAGATGCGCTTGAGGATCAGCTTGCGCTCGTCCTGCGCCACCGGCTCGAAGGTCAGCAACGGGATCTCGTCGAGGTTGACGAGGCTCATGCGCGAGACCTGCAGGTCGAACACGTCGGCCATGAAGCGCAGCATCACGCCTTCCTGGGCGCAGACGTCGGCGATCACCTGCGCGTCGCCGAGGAGCGAGCGCGGCACCGCGACGATCACCTCGTCGACCACGCCGTTCTGCAGCACCTGGGCGATCTCGCCGACGCGGCCCAGCACCGGCGCGTCGTTGACGGCCGGGGCGACCTGGCGCTCCTCCGGATCGAGGTAGCCGAGGATCTCGACGCCCCACTCGCTGTGCTGGTGCAGCTTGTCCGACAGGCGCCGCGCGCGCTCGCCGGTGCCGATGATCACCACCTTCAGGTAGTTCTCGTTGCGCTCGACCGCGCGACGGAAGTACCACCACACCAGCGCCGTGCGCATCGATACCAGCACGACGACCAGCAGCGCGCCGAAGGTCAGCAGCACGGTGCGGCTGATCGAGCCCGCCTTCAGCAGGAACAGGACCGTCGACAGCAGCACCAGCGTGACCAGCACCGCGCGCGCTACGATCCACCCGTAGGTGAACAGCGAGCGCATGCGCATGCGTTCGTAGGCGCCGCTGGTCCACAGCAGCGGGGCCATCAGGCCGAGCACCAGCGGCAGCAGCGCGATGTGCCGCCAGAAGTCGAGCGGCGGCGCGACGAGCCAGGTGCGCACGTCGAAGGCGATGAGGAACACGAACGCCGTGAGCAGCAGGTCCAGCACGAACAGCAGGCGCCCTGCCTGGCGCGATTTTTGGTCGTAACCCATGTACCGTCGAGCCGTCCGTCACCTGTTGTGAATCAATGCCTTGGGGCGCCCAGGCCGAGCCCCTGCACAGGGGTCCGCCGGCGCCCGAAAACACCATCGCGCGTCATAACTTGCGCTCGGGGAAAGGTATCGGCGGCCGTCCGGGTTGTCCACCGACCACCTCCGGCCTCGGCACGATTCGTGATGCAGGCCACACCCCCACGGCCGCCCGCGGAAGCCCATCACACCGCCGCCGCGCCGCGGGCCTCCACCGCGGGCCGCCCGCCTGGCGAACCATGCACGGTCGGTGCGCCCGCAGCGCGTGACATACTCCGGCGCGCAACGGCCGCGATGGCCATTTCCGCGACGGATCCTAAAGAGCGATGCAGACATTCGATTGGTACGTGCGCCGGCTGCGCAGCATGTCCCCCGCGGAGATCGCCTGGCGCGTCGCCACCTCGGCCCGCGGCGTGCTCGACCATGCGCGCTTCGCGCTCGGCGTGCAGCCCGGCGCCGCGCGCCGCTTCGCCGCCGGCCAGGCGCTCGACGCCCCGCCGCCGTTCCGCATCCCCGGCGCGGCGCCGCCACCGCCGCTGGCGGGCGCCTGGCTCGCGCGCCTGCGCGCCGACGCCGACGACATCGCGGCGAACCGCCTGAGCTTCTTCAACCTGCGCTCGCAGTTCCTCGGCGACCCGATCGACTGGCACCGCGACCACTGGCTGCAGAAGAGCGCACCCGTCGGCTACGCACCGGCGATCGACTACCGCGACACGCGCGAGGCCGGCGACTGCAAGCTCGTGTGGGAACCGAACCGCCACCACCAGCTGGTCGTGCTGGCGCGCGCCTGGCGCGCCACCGGCGAGCGCCGCTACGCCGACGCCGTGCTGGCGCAGCTCGAATCGTGGCTGCGCGCCAATCCATTCGGCGCCGGGATGAACTGGCGCAGCAGCCTCGAGCTCGGCATCCGCCTGATCAACTGGGTGTGGGCGCTCGACCTGGTGCGCGACGCCGGACCGATCGAACCCGACCTGCGGCGCCGGCTGCTCGAGTCGGTCTACCTGCACTGCTGGACCAATGCGCGCAGCTACTCGCGCGGCTCCTCGTCGAACAACCACCTGATCGGCGAAGCCGCCGGCGTCTACGTGGCCTGCGCCTACTTCCCCGACATGCCGGGCGCGGCGCGCTGGCGCCGCGAGGCACGCGCGATCCTGGTCCGCGAACTGCTGCGCCAGAGCTACCCGAGCGGCTGCACGCGCGAGCAGGCCATCGGCTACCAGATGTTCGTGCTCGAGTTCTACGTCGCCTGCGGCCTGGTGGGCCGCTGGAGCGGCGAGGACTTCCCGCCCGAATACTGGCAGCGCATCGAGCAGATGATCGCCTTCCTCGGCGAGTTGCTCGAGGGCGGCGATTCGCTGCCCTTCTTCGGCGACGCCGACGACGGCTGCGTGCTCAACCTCGGGCGCACCCCGCGTGATCCGCGCGACCTGCTGTCGATCGGCGCCATCCTGTTCAGGCGCGCCGATTTCAAGGCCTGGGCCGGAGCGCTGCGCGAGCCCGCCTGGTGGCTGTTCGGCGCCGACGGCGTCGCGACCTGGGAATCGCTGGCGGCCGTGCCGCCCGGCCCGTTGGCGAGCCGCGCCTACGCCGACGCCGGCTATTACCTGCTGCAGTGCGGCTCGCGCGGCGGAGCGGATCGCATCAGCGTGCTGTTCGACTGCGGCGAGCACGGCCTGGGCTCGATCGCCGCGCACGGCCACGCCGACTCGCTGGGCTTCGCGCTGCGCGCCTTCGGCACCGACGTGTTCGTCGATCCCGGCACCTACGACTACTTCACCTACCCGGCCTGGCGCAGCTACTTCCGCAGCACGCGGGCGCACAACACCGTGGAGATCGACGGCCTGGACCAGTCGACGATGCTGGGGCCGTTCATGTGGGGCCAGCGCGCCACCAGCCGCTGCCTCGAGTGGCAGCCTGCGACCGGGAGCGTGAGCGTGCGCGGCGAGCACGATGGCTACGCGCGCCTGCCCGCACCCGCCACGCACCGGCGCACGCTGCAGCTCGATGCGCCCACGCGCACGCTCGCCATCGAGGACGAGATCCTCTCCGGCGGCGCGCACCAGGTGGCCCTGCATTTCCACCTGGCCGAGCATTGCGAGCTCGAGCCCCCCGTGGGGCAGCGCTGCGTGATCCGCGTGGGCGCGCAGCGCGTGACGCTGACCGTGGATCCGTCGCTGGAGCTCGCGGTGCTGCCGAGCAGCGAGGATCCGATCCAGGGCTGGGTGAGCCGCGGCTACCACCACAAGGTGGCGGCACCGCTCCTGGTGGCGCGCGGCCGCACCAGCGGCAACACGCGCCTGCGCTGCACGATCGAATTGTCGGCGCCGGCCGGCTGACGGCGCCGGGCGGCCGGGCGCACCTGGCCTGCCGGGGACACCGTGCGGCCGCGCCCTCCGGCCCGACCCGGGCCTAGCGCGCGCCCTTGCGGAACAGCACGACCTCGACCGTCTGCAGCAGGATCAGCACGTCGAAGAACAGCGACTGGTGCCGGATGTAGTACAGGTCGTACTGCAGCTTTTCCTCGGCATCGCGCTGCGAGGCGCCATACGGATACGAGAGCTGCGCCCAGCCGGTGATGCCGGGCCGCACGCAGTGGCGCTCGCGGTAGTAGGGAATCTCCTCGGACAGGCGTGCCACGTACTCGGGCTGCTCCGGCCGCGGGCCCACCAGGCTCATGTCACCGCGCAGCACGTTGATCAGCTGCGGCAGCTCGTCGATGCGCGTGCGGCGGATCCACGAACCCACGCGCGTGACGCGCGTGTCGCCGGCGCAGG